>NZ_JBIAMC010000011.1:0-50350 GCF_042873875.1 Streptosporangium sp. NPDC004379 | reverse complement strand
GGGGGGGGGCGGCGGGGTGGGGTTTGACCCTATACAGCCGCCCCCCCCCCGGCCCCCCCCCCCCGGGGGGGGGCCCCCGCCCCCCCCCCCGGCCGGGGCGGGGCCCCCCCCCCGGGGGGCCCACGGCCATGCGGTAGCTTCACCCCTCATACCTCCGCCTCACCCGGGCGCACGGTGTTCCCTGCCACACCGTCACGCGCCGCCCCGGCCGTACGGTGATCCGCCGTGGCCATCTCACCGTGTGAGCCTTCCCGGCCACGCGGCGACCGCCCCCGTCATCGCCGGGCCCTCGTACCGCGTCCCGGCCGTACGGTGACCCGCCCCTTCTCCCGCCCGCGCGCACCGGGCCCACTACGCTCGGCGACTGTGCTGATTCTGCTGCCGCCGTCGGAGGGGAAGGCCGAACCCGCCGAAGGCCCCGCCCTCGACCCGTCCCGGCTGAGCTTCCCGTCGCTCAACCCGTCGCGGGAAACCGTCCTGTCCGCGCTCGTCGCGCTGTGCGAGGGGCCCCGGGCGCAGGCCGTGCTGGGGCTTTCTCCCGGGCTGCTCGGCGAGATCGGCAGGAACCGGGCCCTGCGGACCGCGCCCACGCTGCCCGCCGCCGAGCTCTACACCGGCGTGCTCTACGACAACCTCGGCCTCGCCACGCTGTCCCCGGGGGCCGCGGGCCGGGCGACCCGAAGCCTGGTGATCTTCTCCGGTCTGTGGGGTCTGCTGCGGCCCGCCGACCGGATCCCGTCCTACCGGCTGTCCATGGCCGTGCGGCTGCCCCCGCTCGGCGGTCTCGCGGCCTGGTGGCGCCGCCCGGTGACCCCTGTCCTCGACGCCGAACCCGGCCTGGTCGTCGACCTGCGCTCGGGCGCCTACGCGCCGGCCTGGCGTCCGGGCGACCGGGCCGTCGCGGTGCGGGTGCTCAGGGACGGCAGGGTCGTCAGCCACATGGCGAAGGCCACCCGGGGCGCGGTCGCCCGCTCGCTGCTGGAGTCGGGTGACGACCCCGGGACGCCGGAGGAGCTGGCGAAGGTGCTGGACGGCATGGGCCACGACGTCGTGCTCGGTCCCGAACCGGCCGCCGGACGGCCGTGGATCCTCGACGTCGCCGCGCGTGACGGGACCTGACGAGGTTTCGTGACACGACGAGGGGACTCGCGGCATGACGGAGCCCGGCGCGCCCATGCCGTCCCGTCATCTCGCGGCACGACGGAGCCCGGCGCGCCTGTGCCGGCCCCCCATGCCGTCCCGTCATCTCGCGGAGCGGCGGGACGACGTGCCCGACACGACGAGGGGGCTCACGCCGTACGGCGTGAGCCCCCTCGCGTCGGCCTTCCGGCCGAGGGTCAGTCGAGGTAGTCGCGAAGGACCTGCGACCGGGACGGGTGGCGCAGCTTCGACATGGTCTTGGACTCGATCTGCCGGATGCGCTCGCGCGTCACGCCGTAGACCTTGCCGATCTCGTCGAGCGTCTTGGGCTGACCGTCGGTCAGGCCGAACCGCATGGACACCACGCCCGCCTCGCGCTCCGACAGCGTGTCGAGCACCGAGTGCAGCTGCTCCTGCAGGAGCGTGAAGCTGACCGCGTCGGCCGGGACGATCGCCTCGGAGTCCTCGATGAGGTCACCGAACTCGCTGTCGCCCTCCTCACCCAGGGGGGTGTGCAGGGAGATCGGCTCGCGGCCGTACTTCTGGACCTCGACGACCTTCTCGGGGGTCATGTCGAGCTCGCGGGCCAGTTCCTCGGGAGTGGGCTCACGACCGAGGTCCTGGAGCATCTGCCGCTGCACACGGGCCAGCTTGTTGATCACCTCGACCATGTGGACCGGGATGCGGATGGTCCGCGCCTGGTCGGCCATGGCCCGGGTGATCGCCTGCCGGATCCACCAGGTGGCGTAGGTGGAGAACTTGTAGCCCTTGGTGTAGTCGAACTTCTCCACCGCGCGGATCAGGCCGAGGTTGCCCTCCTGGATGAGGTCCAGGAACAGCATTCCGCGGCCGGTGTAACGCTTGGCCAGCGAGACCACCAGGCGGAGGTTGGCCTCCAGCAGGTGGTTCTTGGCCCGGCGGCCGTCCTCGGCGATCCACTCAAGCTCCGCGCGGACGTCCACCGGGAGGGTCTCACCGTCGGTGGCGAGCTGCTCCTCGGCGAACAGGCCGGCCTCGATGCGCTTGGCCAGCTCCACCTCCTGCTCGGCGTTGAGCAGGGGGACCTTGCCGATCTGCTTGAGGTAGTCCTTGACCGGGTCGGCCGTGGCGCCGGCGGCGGCGACCTGCGGCACGGGGGCGTCGTCGTCGTCATCGGAGATGATGAGGACCTCGTCCTCGGTCTGCTTGAGGACCTCGCCCTTGGGCTCCTCGGCCTCGGCCTCGGCCTCGACCTCCACCTCGGTCTCGGCGTCGCCCTCCGTCTCGGCCTCGACCTCCTCGACCTCCAGGTCGAAGTCCTCGATCTCGACGTCCTCGAGGTCGATGACCTCGTCGTCCTCGGCGCCGGCGGACTTGGGCTTCGGCTCGGGCTTCGGCGTCACCGCCTCGGCGGCGGGCCGCTTGGGCTGCGCGGGCACGGGCTTCTTCGCCGCCGGGGCGGCCTTCTTGGCCGGCGGCTCGGGCTTCTTGGCCGCGGGAGCGGGCTCGGAGCCGCTGACGACCGCGGTGACGGTCTCCGGCTGCTCCTTGGCCGCGGCGGCGGTCTTGGTCTTCTTGACGGGGGCGGGGGCGGGGGCGGCGGGGGTGCGGCGCTTGGCCGGAGTCCGGGACTTCTTGGGAGCCTTGGAATCCTCAGCGGTCAACCGTACGGTGATGCCCTCTTTGCTGAGGTTGCGCAGGATCCCAGCGACCTGCGCCATCGGGATGTCCGCTTCCTCGACGGCCTTGCGGACATCCTCGGACTCGAGGAACCCCTGCGAGCGTCCCCGCTCCATCAGCTGCTGAATGACGGGCTCGTTCAGCTCGGATGGCTTCGAGCGAGTCGAACTTGCAGGCGACACGAACACCTCTCGAAGGAAAGCGTGACGAGAATGGACCCAGATGCCCGCTAGGGGCGAATACCTCTAGTTGTACTGGACGAGGCCGCGCGAACCGCGACGCACCTGTCAAGCATTGTGACATGACACCGTGATCCATACGGCCGCCTCCTGGCGGTTGTCCTCCACCCTAGGCCGACCAAGAGAGTAGTGCGTACGTAAGCGCGCCACCGATACCCGAAAGCAACCGTTATGACTGTTTCATTCAGTCACTCTTCGTGGCGGGTGGGACGTGGATCGCCAGTACCGTGACGTCGTCATCCTGCTCATATCCCGCCAGCATGCGATCAACGAGGAAGTCGAGCAACATGTGAGGACTTCCCACGACTTCCGGAGGAGCCTCGGTCACGACGGAGCACAGATCGGCGAGTCCCGCGTCCAGCCCGCGCTTGCGGTTCTCCACCAGGCCGTCCGAGTACAGGACCGCGGTGTGTCCCGGCGGCACGCAGAACCGGAACTGCCTGCGGCTCGTCGGCCAGCCAAGCGGGGTGCTCGGCTCGCCGTCGCACAGGATCGGCACACCCTGGGGCGAGACCAGCAGGGGCGGCGGATGGCCGGCCAGGGCCAGCGTCCCCTCTCCCGTGCCGGGCTCCACGACCATGTAGGCGAGGGTGGTGACCTGCTCCTCCTCCTCGGTCGCCTCGAACACCCGGTCCAGGCCGGTGAGGACGGCCGCGGGCGGCGGGTTGGTCAGCGCCAGGGCCCGCATGGCGTTGCGGATCCGGCCCATGCCGGCCGCGGCCTTGACGCCCTTGCCCATGACGTCGCCGACCACCGCCGCGACCCTGCCGTCCTGCAGCACGAACGCGTCGTACCAGTCGCCGCCCACCTGCACGTGGCGGCTGCCCGAGCGGAACCGCTGGGCCAGCACCAGGCCCCGCACCACCGGCAGGCGGTCGGGCAGCAGGCTGCGCTGGAGCGTCTCGGCGGTGCGGTGCTCCCGCTCGAACAGCGTGGCGCGCTCGACGGCGAGGGCGCACTGACCGGCCAGGGCCTCCAGGAAGACGCCGTCCTCCTGGGAGATCTTCTGGGGACGGGTGAAGGAGAACCGCAGGGCGCCGAGCGCGCGGCCTGCGGCCAGCAGCGGCAGTCCCACCCAGGCCCGCTCGTCGCTGTGCGCGATGAACCCGGAGATGATCTCCTCGTCGCCTCCGGCCTCGGCGAGCTGGGCGCGCAGGCTCTCCGGGGACTCGGCGAAGACGGGGCGGCGGCTGTTGACGGCCATGGTCATCACGCTGGAGTGCGCCAGCGGGATCTCGTCGCCCGGCGCGCCGGGGACGTCGGGGATGCCGCCGTTGTTGACCAGCTTCAGGGCGGCCCGGTCGACGTCGAGCAGGGCCACCGCCGACCGGTCGGCCGCCACCGCCGTACGGCCCACGTCGATGATGACCTGGACCACCTGCTCGACGGTGAGCGCCTCGGCGAGCATCGCCGTGGCGCCCTGGAGGCGGGCGGTGCGCAGCGCGGCGGCGCCGAGCTGGTCGGTGAGGCGGCCGCGCATCTCCTCGGCCTCGCGCTGCGGGGTGACGTCGGTGTTGGCGCCGACCCACTCGACCACCCGGCCGTGCCGGATGATGGGGACCGCGCGCACCTCGAAGTGGCGGTAGCCGCTGGCACGGGTGCGGACGCGGTAGCTCCACTCGAACATGGTCCGGCCGCGCAGCGCCTCGCGCCACGCCTCCTCGGTGTGCGGCCGGTCGTCGGGATGGACGGCCTCCAGCCAGCCGTGGGCGAGATACTCCTCCAGGCCCTGGCCGGTGATGGCCCGCCACTGCGGCGCGTCCTCCACGACGGCCCCGCTCGGCGAGGTGATCCACACGAGCTGCGACTGGGCCTCGACCAGCGAGCGGTAACGCTCCTCGCTGCGCCGCAGGTCCTCCTCGACCTGCCGGCTGCCGGTGACGTCCACCCCGACGAGGCAGACCGCGCGGAGCGCGTCCTTGTCGTCGTGGACCGGGGAGAAGGTCAGCGACCAGTGGCGGGTGCCGCCGTCGGCCGCGCGCACCCGGATCCGCTGGTCGGCCTCGACGTCGGCGCCCGCGGCGACGCCGCGGACCGCGCTCTCCAGAAGCGAGGTGAGGTCGGCCGGGAGCAGCTCGCCCGGCGTCCGGCCGACCAGCCGCTCGGCGGGAAGGCCGACCACGTCGGCGAAGACCTCGTCCACCCGGTGGAAACGGCCGTCGGGGCCGAAGAACGCGAAGGCGAAGGGCGACTGCGACAACAGGCCATGGAGCAGACCGGAGTCCGAGATGTCCACACCAGACTCCCGGGGACGGGGCACGGAGGTTTCGGCGCTCATGGTCGGCACCTCCGTCGCGTGCCAGGGTCTCCCACGAGGCACATCTCCAAACTTGCGAATCGGCGTAGCGCAGCTCCGGGGGACCGGATCTGCAGTACATCATCGGCGATGGGTGCGTGCGGACGGAAGCCCCGCTCAGGATGCGGCGAAGCGCGCATCCCGCGGACCCTCCCCGGTCCGGGACCGGAACCCGCACGCTGACGCGCCGGGTTCCCGGCACGGGCATCGCCCGACCAGCATTCCGCCGAAGCCGAATGGTGGCGCCGTTCCCCTCCGCGTCCACCTCCGTATGCCGCCAGGACCCTAGCAGGATCAAGCCGGACCGTCCCGACAACCGTCCACCTCGGCCCCGCGCGCGCCCCGAACAAGATCAGGCTACTGACTCAATCCCGATTTGGCTCCCTCTTCGGGGACATTCGTTTACTCCCCGACCTCACAAATCTGTCAGAAATCATGTCAACCCGGCATCTCGGACGGGCCCAGGGGTTGACAGGCGCACGATAGGCTGTGAAATGAGAACGCACGTCCCCGCCGTCCGTCCGGGGGTTTGCCCCGGGATCCCGGAGGAATGCGACATACATGTCCGCTCTGGTCGCCCGTCTCGCCGGCGGTGCAACGAAGCTCCATGATCCGGTGAGCGCCCGCCTGGCCCATGAGTTCCTCACCGTCCCCTCCGCGGCCGTCAGCAGGTGCGTGGCCGACGTCCGCGCCTGCGCGGAGCATCTGGGGATCGACGCGACGCCCGAGGTGGTGGAACGCGTCGCCCGCGAGCATCTGCTCGCGCTCGTCAACTCCGCGCCGCCGCCCCGAAGTCCCCGGTAACATCGAGATCACCGGAGCGCGTCCTACGCACCGTTTGGCCCGGGAATGCGAGAAGGTTGGGGCGTGAGCGAGCGAACCGATCAGCGCGGCGGCACCGGGATCCGGCCGACGGGGGAGGCCGCTTGAGCCGGCGACACCGCCGAGACCCTCGGGAGAACCAGTCTCCCGACGAGGTGTTCTCCGAGATGCTGGTGGCCGCGCGCGAACTGCTGGCCGTACGCAGCCCGCTGGACGCCGAGCTCATGGTCTCCGACATGGTGGGGGCCTGGTGGGGGCGCCGTCTGAAGGGCGGCGACGCCGAGCAGGTGCTCGGCGAGGGCCTGGTCGACTACGCCGCCAAGGCCGGCTCCCCCGCCGCGCTGACCCTGCTGATCGCGCTGGCGTACCTCGGCACGGCCCGCCAGGCGGCCAAGGCGGAGGGCGCGGCGCTGGCGCTCATCGAGCGCGACGTCGCCAGGCCCCGCTGGGCCGACCGGCTGGGCGCGGTCAAGCCCACCGGCTGCTACGTCTCCCGAGACGCCTACGGCGACCAGGACACCGTCGTGTGCGCCTTCGGCTACCGCGGGGCCGAGGCCGCCGAGGAGCCGCACGCGCTGGTCATGGTCGTCGACTACAACATGCGCGGCATCGCCCGCGACGCCTGGGTCTCCTCGCACGTCGACAAGCTGCTGGAACAGGCCAGGGCAGAGGCGGAGGCCAACCCGATGCTCCGGTTCGAGGAGATCGAGCCGCAGCAGGCGCGGGCGCTGCTGGAGTCGGCGATGAAGGCCACCGCCGAGTACGGCGACCGCAGGACGACCGCGCCGGTCAGCGACAGCTACAGCGCCTACCACGCCTTCGCCCGCTCCCGGATCAAGGCGTTGCCGCCCGGCCGCAAACGCCCGGCCCCGCTGCACAGCGAGGCCCCCTACAGCCGCGACCGCCGGGCGATGCTCGCCGCGGAGTTCCTCTCCTCGGACGCGGCCGAGCACCTGTCGGACCCGTCGGCGGCCTCACGGTGCGCCGACCACATCATCGACTACGGCTGCGACCAGGACTTCGGACGTCCCCTGCGGGTCAGCCCGGCCAAGTGCGAGGCGTTCCTGCTCGACTGGCTGCCGCGCAAGGTGATGCTCAGCCCGGCCGAGCAGGAGGCGGTGCCGCACGTGCTCGGTGCCTGGGCGCGCTTCGCGGCCCGCCGGACCGGGCTGCCGGAGGAGGGCCTGCGCGCCACGCTGGACGGGATCTGGGAGGCGACGGGGAAGTTCGCCGAGGCCTACCGCGACCCGACCACCTTCGGCATCGACCGCGACCTGCTGGAGAGGCTGCTGCCCGACGGCGACCTGTCGGCGCTGGCCCGGCGGGTCTTCGCGTTCCCCTTCCTTCAGGGCACGCACGGCGAGGTCAAGCTCGACGTGCTCAACCCGGCCGACGACGCCGACCGGCGGGTCCTGCTGGAGATCGACCACGCGGACGAACTGCTCCGGCCCGACCGCGACGAGCACCTCGCCTGGCACGAGGAGATCGCCGGCCGGCTGTGGGAGGGCGACCCCCCGCAGCTGTGGGAGGCCGCGCAGCGGCTGCTGGACCTGGGCCACGACCGGCACGACGTCCTGCACGTGCTGATGGAGATCGTCGAGCGGATCGGCGACGACCCCGAGGAGCTCGCCGTCGCCCTCGACGACATCGCCGACATCCCCGACGAGCCGCCGGGGACGAAGGGACCGTGGTGACCGGCGTGGCGACCGGTGTGGCGATCGACCTGAACGCCGATCTCGGCGAGGGGTTCGGCGTCTGGCCGCTGGGCGACGACATCGCCCTGCTGGACATCGTGACCAGCGCGAACATCGCCTGCGGCTTCCACGCCGGCGATCCCCGTACGATCCGCCGCACCTGCGCGGCCGCGGCCGACCGGGGGGTGGCCATCGGCGCCCAGGTCTCCTACCACGACCTGGCCGGCTTCGGGCGACGCGAGATGGAGGTCGATCCCGAGGAGCTGTGCGCCGAGGTGCTCTACCAGCTCGCGGCGGTGGACGGGATCGCCAGGGCGATGGGCGGCCGGGTCTCCTACGTCAAGCCGCACGGCGCGCTGTACAACCGGATCTGCCGCGACACCGGGCAGGCCGAGGCCGTCGTGGCGGCGGTGGCCGGCTACGACCCGGGCCTGCCGGTGCTCACGCTGCCCGGCTCGGCCGTCCACGCCGTCGCGGCCCGCGCGGGCGTGTCCACCGTCACCGAGGCGTTCGCCGACCGCGCCTACACCCCGGCCGGCGCGCTGGTCCCCCGCCGCTCCCCCGGCGCGGTGCTGCACGATCCCGCCGCGGTCGCGGCCCGCGCCGTACGGATGGCGACGTCCGGGACGGTCACCGCGGCGGACGGCTCGGAGGTCGCGGTGGACGCCCGCTCCATCTGCGTGCACGGCGACACCCCCGGCGCGGTGACGCTGGCGCGGGCCGTCCGCGAGGCGCTGGAGGCCGCCGGGGTGAGGCTGCGGTCCTTCCGGTGAGGACCCCGGCGACACGCTCCACCGGCCCGGGCGCGGCGCGGGTACGGCCGGCCCGCCCGGTCCTGCGGGAGGCCGGATGGTGATCCGCCGGGCCGGGGAATCCGCGCTGCTGGTGGAGACCGGCTCGCTGGAGGTGTCCCACCGGCTGGACGCCCTGCTGCGGGAACACCCCCCGGCGGGGGTGACCGAGATCGTGCCCGGCCCCGCCACCGTCCTCGTCGTCGCCCCGGGCGCCGACCCGGGAGCCCTGCGGGCCCGGTTGTCCCAGCTGCTCGGCGCGGCGCGCGACGCCGCCCCGGCCCCCTCCGGGGCGCGCGGGACGGTGACGGTCCCGGTGGTCTACGACGGCCCCGACCTCGCCGAGGTGGCCGAGCTGAGCGGGCTGCCGGTGCGGGAGGTCGTCGAGCGGCACACCGGCGTGGAGCTGACGGTGGGCTGGCTGGGGTTCGCCCCGGGCTTCGCCTACCTCATCGGCCTGGACCCGGCGCTGCACGTGCCACGCCTGTCCACGCCCCGGACCTCGGTGCCCGCCGGGGCGGTGGCGATCGCCGGCGAGTACTCGGCGGTCTACCCCGCGGCCTCGCCGGGCGGCTGGCGACTGCTCGGGCGGTCCTCCCTGACCGTGTGGGACACGGCCGCCGACCCGCCCGCGCTGCTCACCCCCGGCACCAGGGTCCGCTTCCGGGCGGTGCCGGGATGAGCGCCGCCGTCCTCTCCGTTCGATCGGGTCCGTTTCCGGATGTCACAGGGATGAGCGCCGCCGTCCTCTCGGTCCGATCGGGTGGCCGTCCCGGCGGTGCGGGATGAGCCCGGAGCCGGCTCCCGGCCCCCGCGTGGTCGAGGTGGTCGCGCCCGGCCCGTACGCCACCGTGCAGGACCTGGGCCGTCCCGGCCACGGCCACCTCGGGGTGCCGCGTTCCGGCGCCGCGGACGCGCCGAGCCTGCGGCTGGCCAACCGGCTGGTCGGCAACCCCGAGGACGCCGCCGGGATCGAGCTGACCTTCGGTGGCGCCCGCCTGCGGTTCCCCGCCGGCGCCTGGGTCGCCGTCACCGGGGCACCCTGCCCCCTCACGCTCCACGTCCCCGGTGGAGCGGGGGACCCGGCCGGCTCCCCCGCCGCCGGGCCCTCGCGGGACGCGGCACGGGGTCCGGCACGACCCGGAACCGCGGGGCCGTACGCGCCGGTGTGGGTGCCGCCCGGCGGCGAGCTGCGGGTGGGGACGCCCGCCGAGGGGCTGCGCACCTACGTCGCGGTCCGCGGCGGCCTCGACGTGCCGGCCGTCCTGGGCAGCCGCTCGACCGACGCGCTCTCCGGCCTGGGCCCGGCACCGCTGGTCCCGGGGCTGCGCCTGCCTCTGGGCCCGGCCGCCGGCCTGCGGCCGATCGTCGTCGACGCCGCGCCGCCGCCTCCGGCCCCGCGGGGCGTGCTGCGGGTGCTTCCCGGCCCCCGCGACGACTGGTTCGCCCCGGACGCGCTGGAGGCGCTGTGCGCCGCGCCGTACCGGGTGAGCGAGCACAGCAACCGGGTCGGCGTACGGCTGACGGGGACGGTCCTGCGGCGCGTCCGCCACGGTGAGCTGCCCAGCGAGGGCATGGTGGCCGGGGCGGTTCAGGTTCCGCCGGACGGCCGGCCGATCGTCTTCCTCGCCGACCATCCCCCGACCGGCGGCTATCCGGTCATCGCCGTCGTCGTCCCGGCCGACCTGGCGACGGCCGCGCAACTGCGTCCGGGGGACCCGGTCTGGTTCCGTCTCCGCTGACCCTTTATCGTCATATCGACGATAAAGGAGAGCGCATGTCCCTCGCCGAACTGCTGGACCCCCTCCTCCAGCCCGCCTTCACCCTCGCCGGGACGCCGACCAGCTGGGCCGAGCTGCTGGGCTTCGCCAGCGGCATCCTCACGGTCTGGCTGGTGGCCCGACAGCACATCGCCAACTGGCCGATCGGGATCGCCAACGTGGTCCTGCTGGGACTGGTGTTCCTGGCCGTCGGGCTCTACGCCGACGCGGCCCTGCAGGTCCTCTACGTGGCGCTCGGCGCGTACGGCTGGTGGCAGTGGACGTACGGCGGGGCGGGCCGCACCCGGCCGGCGGTGCGCCGGACCCGCCGCGCCGAGTGGACCGCGCTGGCCCTCTGCGGCGCCGCCGCCACCGCCGTGCTCACCGTCGCCCTCGCGACCTGGACCGACTCCACCGTGCCCTTCTGGGACGCGCTGACCACCGCGCTGTCGCTGACGGCCACCTACGGGCAGACGCGCAAGCTCGTGGAGTCGTGGTGGCTGTGGATCGCGGCCGACCTGGTCTACATCCCGCTCTACGCCTACAAGGGGCTGTACCTCACCGCCGTCCTGTACGTGGTCTTCCTCGCGCTCTGCGTCGCGGGCCTGCGGGCCTGGCGCGGAGAGCTCGCGGCCCGGCCGGTCCCGGTGACGGCGTGACCGGGATGAGCGGCTTCGGCGACGTGAGCGGGCCGGGCCGTCCCGGCGATGTGAGCGAGGGTCGTCCGGGCGACGTGAGCGGGGCGGGCCTTCCGGATGACGCGACCGGGGCGGACGGCGCGGCCGGGTCCTTCGCCCACGGGCTGGTGATCGGCAAGTTCTACCCTCCGCACGCGGGTCACCACCACCTCGTCGACACCGCGGCGGCCCGGTGCGCCCGGGTGAGCGTGGTGGTGACCGCCTCGTCGGCGGAGAGCGTCCCGCTGGCGCTGCGCGCCGCCTGGCTGCGCGAAGCCCACCCGCAGCCCGGCGTGACGATCGCCCCGGTGGTCGACGACGTCGAGATCGACTACGGCGATCCGGGGATCTGGGCCGCGCACGTGGCGGTGTTCCGGCACGCGCTCGCCCTGGCGCACGGCGTCGTCCCGCGGATCGACGCGGTCTTCTCCTCGGAGGAGTACGGCCCGGAGCTGGCCCGCCGGTTCGGCGCCGCCCACGTGAGCGTCGACGCGACCCGGGCGCGGTTCCCGGTGAGCGGGACGATGGTCCGGCGCGACCCGGTGGCGTGCTGGCCGTGGCTGTCCCCGGCGGTCCGCGGCCACCTGGCCCGCCGCGTGGCGGTCGTCGGCGCCGAGTCCAGCGGCACCACCACCCTGGCCAGGGACCTGGCCGCCCACTACGCCGCCCGGGGCGGGCCCTGGGCGGCGACCCGCTGGGTGCCCGAGTACGGCAGGACGTACTGCGAGGAGAAGCTCGCCCTGGCCCGCCGCCGGGCGAAGGCGGCCGGGCTTCCCGAGCCGTGGCTGGACGGCCTGGAGTGGGACTCCGCGGAGTTCACGGAGATCGCCGAGCGCCAGCTCACCTGGGAGGACGCCGCCGCCCGCGTGGGCTCCCCGCTGCTGGTGTGCGACACCGACGCGTTCGCCACCTCGCTGTGGCACGAGCGCTACCTCGGGACGGCCTGCGCCGTTCCCCCGCGGGCCCGGCACGACCTGTGGATCCACACCTCCGTGGAGGACGTGCCGTTCGAACAGGACGGCTGGCGGGACGGCGAGGCGATCCGGCACCGGATGGACGCCCGCTTCCGCGAGGAGCTCCGGGCGCGGGGGCTGCCGCACGTCGTGGTGTCCGGGCCTCCGGCCGCGCGGCTGGAGCGGGCCGTCGAGGCGGTCGACGCCCTGCTGGCACGCGGCTGGACGTTCGCCCCACCGCTGTGACCGCTCCCCGGCACCGCCGGGGAGCCCGTGTGGCCGGGGCACCCGGGCCACCGGGACAGCCGGGGCGCTGACACGGCCGGGGCGCCGGGCGCACCGGACGGGCGGACGCGGCGGGGCGGCGGGCGCGGCGGGGCCCCGGGCTCGGCGGGGCCCCGCCGCTCAGGCGCCGGTCCGCCCCCGCCGCAGCAGGGCCCCGACGCGTTCGGTCTCGGCGGCCAGGGCGGCGGCGGGCACGTCCTCGAAGAGATCGAGGACGATCTCGCCGTCCTTCGCCTCCCAGACCCCGGCGACCCGGCCCCGGTGGACCACGACCGGGGAGATCCAGCCGGCGGCCCGGCTGACCTTCGGCCGGGCCGCCGCGGGCAGGAGCGGCGTGAGGTCGCGGGGAGCGCCCAGGATGTACTGGTCGAAGCCGGGCAGCAGGTGGACTCCGGCGGCGGGGACGGTCGCGGCCAGGTCGTCGAGGTGCCCGGCGAGGATCGTCATCGGCCGTCCCTCGACCTCGACCTCGGCCAACTCGGGGGCGAGGTCGCCGAACCAGCCACGCAGCGCCGCCTTCCGGGCTCCCCCTCGGTAGAGCCAGGTGTCGAAGGTCTCGGGGGTGGCGGGGCCGTGCGCGCCGAGGAAGGAGCGGACCAGCCGCACGCCGCCCTCCTCGGGAGGGAGCGATCCGGGCCGGTGCCCGGCCAGCCAGTCGCGGGGGCTGACGAAGGTCACCCGGCCCGCGCGCGGCGGACCGTAGCAGAGCTCGCCGAGGAAGCTGAGCGGCTTGAGCAGGGCGCCCCAGCCGGAGGTGAGCGCCTCCCGCAGGTGAGCGTCGCCGGTGGTCTCGACGACCGCCTCGACCAGCTCCTCGCGGGTGAGCGCGCGGCCCGCGAGCGCCGCGGGCACCGCCTCCAGGATCGCGACGACCTCGGCGGCGGAGACGCCGTGGCCTCGCTGCCAGGACCCCTTCTCCCAGTGGCGGAAGGAGCCGAGGACCGAGGTGTGGGCGGCCAGCTCGTCGGCGGGGACCAGGTGCAGGGTGCCGCGCGCCGTCCAGGTCTTCACCAGGGTGCGGTCGCGCCACAGGGCCTCGTCGAGCTCGCCGGGGCGGGGGGCGGCGTGCCGTACGGCCACGGCCAGCTCGGCGGAGGAGGCCACCTGCGCCTGCACCCCGGTCAGGCGGCGGACCACCGAGACCGCGTCCGGGCCGGCCACCGGGTCGACGAACTGCCGCCTCAGCCGCCAGGCGAGCACCTGCGGCCAGGTCACGGAGACAGACATGGATCAGGTTCTACACCACCGCCCCGGTGCAGAGATCACCGGCGGCCGGACCGCGCGGGCCGGCCACCGTACCGGCCGCTGTGCCGACCGCCGTTCTGCATGGGGGCCCGGCTCCCGGGGCACCGGCCGGACCGGCGGGCCGGGCGGACCGGGCGGACCGGGCGGACCGGGCGGACCGGGCGGACCGGGCGGACCGGGCGGATTGGCAGGCCGGGCGGACCGGGCGGACCGGGCGGACCGGGCGGACCGGGCGGACCGGGCGGATTGGCAGGCCGGGCGGACCGGGCGAGCCGAGCGAGCCGAGCGGGCCCGTCCCCGGGGACGCCGGCGCGGATTCAGCGGGTGAAACCGATGTCCTGGTAGCGCAGGTCGTAGAAGCCGCGGGCGCCGTAGTTGGCCACGTCGCGGCCGACCGCGACGTTCTGCGGGCGCTGGTAGAGCGTCACCACGTTGACCTCCTCCCAGATCAGCCGGTCGGCGGCGTTGGTGGCGGCCAGGGCCCGCTCCGGGTCGAGCTCGGCGGTCGCCTTCTGCATGGCGGCGTCGATCCGCGGGGAGCCGATGCGGCCCAGGTTGGCGTTCCACCGGAGGTGCCCGGCGGCGTCCTTGGACGCGTCGGCGTACTGGCCGTAGCCGCTGGAGACGGGGAAGGGCGTGCCCACGTAGGAGAACGCGGTGATGTCGTAGTTGCCGGGGATGATGTATCTCGTGAAGTAGTCGTCGCTGGGCACCGACTGGATGACGACCCTGACGCCGATCCGGGCGAGCATGCTCTGCACCAGCTCGGCCTCGGACTTGGTGAGCTGGAGACCGGACGGCACGACGAAACGCAGGCTCAGGTCCCGGCCGTCCTTGCGGCGGGTCTGGCCGGAGAGCCTCCATCCGGCGGCGTCCAGCAGCCGCCCGGCCTCGGCGGGGTCGTAGACGCCGGTCCTTCCGGCGTTGTCGCGGTAGCCCTCCTGGGTGTTCATCAGGAAGTGGTTGCCCAGCAGGGTGATGGGCCAGTCGAGGCCCTGCAGGTCGGACCGGGCGATGACCTGCCGGTCGATGCCCGTCGCGACGGCCCGGCGCACCCGGACGTCGGAGAGCGCCGCGCTCTCGCCGTTCATCGTGATGTGCCGGAAGTCCGGGCCGGCGGCCTGCCGTACGACCGCGTCCGGAGTGCTTCTGGCCCGCATGTAGTCGGGTGCGGACGGGCCGACGTCGAAGGTGTCCAGCTCGCCGTTGCTGAACGCGCCGACCAGCGCGTCGCTCTCCATCGCCCGGAAGATGATCTGGTCCAGCTTGGCCCGGTCGCCCCACCAGCGGTCGTCCCGCAGGAGCGTGACGGTCTTGGCCGTCTGGTCGAACGAGCCGAGCCTGAAGGGCCCCGCGGTCACCGGGATGCGGTTCAGCCAGGCGGTGTTGAACGCCTGGGGGGTGGCGTTGGTGGACCTCGGGTACAGCGGCCCGAACAGCGACTGCCAGTCGCCGAAGGGACGGGCGAAGGTGACGACGGCCTCGTGGTCGTCCCGGCCCCTGGCGACGTCCTGGATGTCCTGGTAGCCGGTGGTTCCGGCAACGCGGTAGGCGGGATCGGAGCCGTTCAGCGCCCGCCACTGGGCGCGGTAGTCCTCCCAGGTGACCGGGGTGCCGTCGGACCACCGGGCCCGGGGGTTGAGCCGCAGCGTGACGACCTGCCTGGGGGTGCGCGCGGTGACCTCGCCGGAGAGCACGTAGTCGGTGTTCGCCGACACGTGGCCCTGCTCGTCGGAGCGGAAGGCGGAGGGCATCAGCCCGTCGATGACCTTCTTGACCATCGCGGAGTTGCCGTCGACGTGGTTGAGGTTCCAGTTGGCCGGATACTCGCTGAGGCCCCAGCGGAGCCGCCCGCCGTTCTTGACCCCCTCGCGCGGGACGGGGTTGATGTCGTAGGCGCGGATCGGGCCGGCCCTGTCGTCCCCGCCCGGCCCGGTTCCCCGCCCGCCGGCGCAGCCGGTCAGGGCGAGCGCCCAGGCCGTGGCAAGCACGGCGGCGAACGCGGCCGCGCGCCGGAATGATGTCACGCTTCCTCCTGGTTCATCCGACTGGTTCGTCCGACTGGTTGATCCGACTGGTTCGTCCGACTGGTTCGTCCGACGTCGCCTCTCTGGCCTCGTGACGCGGCCCGACCACCCGCCGCGGCCCCGGTACGGCGTGCTCCCCGGCTTCGTGACGCGACCGCCCACCCGCCGCGACCCCCGTACGGCGTGCTCCCCCGGCCGGCGGTCTCATCCGGCTCCGGATCTCTCCGCGAAGTGGCACGAGACGGCGTGGTCGTCGCCGAACGTCCGGAGCGGGGGCCGCTCGCCCGAGCACCGCGCCCGCTCGGCCTCGCCGAGCATCCGGAACAGCGGGCAACGGGTGCGGAACCGGCAGCCGGAGGGCGGGTCGGCCGGGCTGGGCAGGTCGCCCTCCAGCAGGACGTGCCCGCGGGAGCGCTCCGCGACGGGATCGGGCACCGGCACGGCCGACAGCAGGGCCCGCGTGTAGGGGTGCAGCGGCGCGGCGTAGACCCGATCGACCCGGCCGATCTCGGCGATCACCCCGAGGTACATGACCGCGACCCGGTCGGCGAGGTGCCGGACCACGGCCAGGTCGTGCGCGACGAACAGGTAGGACAGGCCCAGCCGCGCCTTGAGGTCCGTGAGGAGGTCGAGCACGCCCGCCCGGACCGACACGTCGAGCGCGGAGACCGGCTCGTCCAGCACGACCAGGCGGGGCTCCAGCGCGAGCGCGCGGGCGATGCCGACGCGCTGGCGCTGTCCCCCGGAGAAGTCCTGCGGGTGGCGCGCGGCATGGCCGGATTCCAGTCCGACCAGGCGCAGCAGCTCGCGGACCCTCGGCCCCGGCCGCCGCACCCCGTGGGTGCGCAGCGGCTCGGCGACGATGTCGTAGACCGTCATCCGGGGGTCGAGCGAGGCCATCGGGTCCTGGAAGACGACCTGCAGGTCGCGCCGGATCGCCATCCGGTCGCGGGCCCCCAGCGCCGCGACGTCGCGGCCCAGCACGGTGACCGTGCCGCCCTGCGGCCGTTCCAGCCTCAGGATCTCCATCAGCGTCGTCGTCTTGCCGCAGCCGGACTCCCCGACGAGCGCCAGCGTCTCGCGTTCCCGGACGTCGAAGGAGACGCCGTCCACCGCCAGGACCGTGCCGATCCGCCGCCGCAGGAGCGTCCCCTTCGTCAGGGGGTAGTGCCTGACCAGGCCATCCACCGCGAGGACCACCTCACGGTCCCGCCGCGGCCGTGCCGCGCGCCCGCCGGGCCCCTCCGGGACTCTCTCGTCGGCCGTCCCGCCGGGTTCTTCCGGGACTTCCCCGCCGGTCGTCTCACCGATCCGTGCCGGGACGCCTGCCTCAGCCGGAAGACCCGCCGCCGGGAGGACGCCCGGGGGGCGGACCGCGAGCACGGCCCCGCCCGTTGCCTCGATCTCGCCCGCGCGGACGCACGCGGCCAGGTGGCCGGGCGAGCCGACCTGTTCCAGGGCGGGCTCGGCGGCGGCGCAGGCGGGGACCGCCAGGGGGCAACGCGGCTCGAACGGGCAGCCCGGGGGCAGCGCCGCCGGCGACGGCGGCGTCCCCTCGATCGGCACCGGCCGCTCCGCGGCGTCCAGCCGTGGGACCGCGGCGAGCAGGCCCGCGGTGTACGGCATGCGCGGCCGCAGGTAGACGTCGTCCACCGGCCCGGTCTCGACGGGCCGCCCGGCGTACATGACCATCACCCGGTCGGCGAACCCGGCCACCACCCCCAGGTCGTGGGTGATCAGCACGATCGCCGCGCCGGTCTCACGCCGCGCCCGCCGCAGCACCTCCAGCACCTGGGCCTGGACGGTGACGTCGAGGGCGGTGGTGGGCTCGTCGCAGAGGATCACGTCGGGGTCGTTGGCGATCGCCATCGCGATCATGACGCGCTGACGCATGCCGCCCGAGAACTCGTGCGGGAAGGCGCGGGCGCGCCGCGCGGCGTCGGGGATGCCGACCAGGTCGAGCAGCTCGACGGCCCGGCGGGCGGCGTCCCCCCTGCTCACCCGCTGGTGGATCCTGACCGCCTCGGCGATCTGGTCGCCCACCCGGTAGACCGGGGTGAGTGCGGAGAGCGGGTCCTGGAAGACCATCGAGATCGCCTTGCCCCGGACGGCCGAGAGGGTCTTCTCGTCCGCCCCGAGGATCTCCCGGCCGCGCAGCCGCACCGAGCCGGTGACGCGGGCGTGCGGCGGCAGCAGGCCCATCACGGCCAGCGAGGTGACCGACTTCCCAGACCCCGACTCGCCGACGACGCCCAGCACCTCCCCCGGCCGGACGGCGTAGCTCACCCCCCGTACGGCGCGCACCGCCCCGGCCCCCGCGCCGAAGGTCACGTGGAGGCCGGTCACCTCCAGCACCGGGCCTGGCCGCTCCGCCGGGTCACGGCGGTCCGCCGAGTCGCCCCGGTCAGCCGGATCGTCCCGATCCGCCGGGCCGGCCGGGTGCGTCCGGCCCGTGCCGGGACGGCCCGCCGTCTCCGCCCGGAGCCCGCCGTACCCCTTCATCTGCGTCCTCTCCCGGAGGTTCATCCGCGTCCTCTCCCGGAGGCCGGGTCGAAGGCGTCCCGCAGGGAGTCTCCGACCATGTTGACCGCGAGCACCGTCACGACCAGCAGCCCGGCGCAGAACCAGAACGTCCACGGGGCGTACAGGGCCGTCTTCGTGCCGTCGGCGATGAGGCTGCCCAGCGAGACGTCGGGCGGCTGGATGCCGAAGCCGAAGTAGGACAGGGAGGTCTCGGTGAGGATCGCGGCGCTGACGTTGAGCGTGGCGTCCACGACCAGCAGCGAGGACATGTTCGGCAGGATGTGCCGGAAGACGACCGTGGTGGGCCGCACCCCCATGAACCGGGCGGCGTGCACGAACTCCCGCTCCCGGAGCGAGATCGTCACGCTCCGCACGATCTTGGAGGTGACCATCCACAGGAACAGCGCCAGCACCAGCACGAACAGCGGCCACTGACCGCTCGCGAAGAGCGGCGACATGACCGCCAGGATCAGGAAGGCCGGGAGCACCAGCAGCAGGTCGGTGAACCAGGTCAGCACCCGGTCGGTCCAGCCCGCGAAGTATCCGGCGAACGCTCCCACCACGGCCGCCAGCGCGGTGCCGACGACCGCGGCGAGCAGGCCGACGACCAGCGACCGCCGCATGCCGCGCAGCGTGACGGCGTACACGTCGGCTCCGGTCTGCAGCGTGCCCCACCAGTGGACGGACGAGGGCGGCGCGAGGAAGGCGGTGAAGTCGCGGTCGGTGTAGCTCCACCGGCCGAGCAGCGGGCCGGCGAAGGCCAGCAGGAACATCAGCGCCAGCAGCGCGAACCCGGCCCGGCCCTGGAACGAGCCGAAGAAGCGGCCCGCGACCACCCGGAGCCGCGACGGCGCACCGAGCCGGTCTCCCGCCTCCAGCTGCTCGGCGAGCTCCTCGCCGGTGACGCTCATCGGCCCGCCCCCACCCGGACCCGCGGGTCGAGGACGGCGTGCATCAGGTCGGAGGCCAGGGCGGCGGCCAGCACCGCGAGGGCGGCGAAGCAGCTGATCGCCGCGACGGTGTTGACGTCGTTGGCGGAGATGGAGTCGACGAGCTGTTCCCCCATGCCGTGCCAGCCGAAGATCTTCTCGGTGAAGGTCGTGCCGACCAGCAGCGCGCCGAAGGTGAAGGCGAAGTAGGTGACCGCCGGGATCAGCGCGGTGCGCAGCGCGTGCCTGACCAGCGCGGTACGGCGGCGCAGCCCCTTGGCCATGGCCGTGCGCACGAAGTCGGCCCCCAGGACGTCGAGCATCATGTTGCGCTGGTAGCGGCTGTAGACCGCGGCCAGGCCCAGCGACAGCGACAGCGTCGGCAGGGCCAGGTGCCGCAGGCGGTCGGCCGCCTGCGCGGCGAAGCCGCCGGGAAGGCCCGGCGTCGCCTCACCGCTGACCAGGAAGACGTGGGCGCCCACCAGGTAGTTGAACCAGACCGCGGCGATGATCAGGACGTTGGCGAGCACGACGGTGGGGACGGCCAGCACGGCGAACGACGCGCCGGTGGACAATCGGTCGAACGGGCCGTACTGCCGGACGGCCGCGCAGGCCCCGACGAGCACGCCGGTGACGCTGCCGAGCAGCAGCCCGGCGGTGATCAGCCGCAGGGTGACGCCGATCCGCCGCCCGAGGTCCTGGTTGACCGACCCGCCGGTGACCGTCCTGCCGAAGTCGCCGCGCACGACCCCGCCCGCCCACCTCAGGTAACGCTCGGGCAGCGGCGTGCGATCGTCGAGGTTCAGCTCGGCCAGGCGGGCGTCGACCACGGCGGGCGGGATCGGCGGGTTGCGGCCCTCGTAGTTGGCCCGCGGGTTCAGCGCGGTGGCCGCCAGCGCGTAGGCCAGGCTCGTGGCGACGGCGATCAACGCCAGGTAGTTGAGCAGCCTGCGGAAAAGGAATCCCGCCATCGTCCCCCTCCGCGTTCCCGCGCGCCGTCGGCAGCCATCCTGCTACATAATGCAGCAGCACGAACACGCTACGTGCCCAATCGGGGGTGCGGTCTCGGTCAAGCGCCTCCCGGGTACGGCCGGGCCCCGGGCCGGAGCGCGGAATCCCGGCTCCCGGAGCCCCGGGCCGGAGCATGGAGCCGGGATTCCGAGGCGGCCCCCGGCCCCGGCTCCCCGCCCCGGCTCCCGGCTCCCGCGGAACGGGCCTTTCCGAACCGGGAGCGCCGGGAGACGGCGCGCGGGTCAGCGGCCGGCGAGCTCGTCCACGGCGGCCCGCAGGTCCGCGCCGGTGATGGTGGTCAGCTCCTCGGCGCTGGCGGTGCCGTCGAGGGCGGCCAGCCGGACGTCCCGGCACATCGCGGCGCGCTCGAACAGCGAGCGGGCGAACCGGCCGTTGCCCAGGCCGTCGATCAGGCCGTTGTCGCAGACCCAGGTGAAGACCTCCGACAGGTCCCGCCGGGCGGCCTCGTCGAAACGGTCGCCGGCCCGGAGGGCCAGCAGCTCGGCGATCTCGGCGAGCTCGCCCGGCGCGTAGGAGGGGAACCGTACCCGCTGGTTGAACCGGCTCGCCAGGCCGGGGTTGGTCGCCAGGAAGCGGTCCATCTCGTCCTCGTAGCCGGCCAGGATGACCACCAGCCGGTCGCGGTCGTCCTCGGCCCGCTTGAGCAGCGTCTGCACGGCCTCGGCGCCGAAGGCGTCACCCCCGGCGTAGCCCGGGTTGACCAGGCTGTACGCCTCGTCGATGAACAGCACCCCGCCGAGCGCCCGGTCGACCAGCTCGTTCGTCTTGATCGCGGTGGCGCCGAGGTGCTGTCCCACCAGGTCGGCCCGCTGGGCCTCCACCACGTCGGGCTGGGCGAGCAGGCCCAGCGCGGCGAAGATGCGGCCGACGATGCGGGCCACCGTGGTCTTGCCCGTGCCGGGCGGGCCGGTGAAGACGAAGTGCCTCATCTGCGGCGGAGTCGGCAGGCCGCGCTCCTGGCGCATCCTCGCCACCCTGAGCTGCGCGGTGATCGCGTGCACCTGCTGCTTGACCGGCTCCAGGCCGGCCATCCGGTCCAGGTCGGCGAGCGCCTCCTCCAGGCTGGGGGCCGCCTGGTAGCCGCGGTAGCGGGCGGTCAGCTCGTCGAACGCCTTGGCGACGTCGGCTGAGGTGACGGTGACGAGGTCCTCGGTGGTCGGCGCGCCTCCCGCGCCCACCACGCGCACGTCGCGGGCCTGGGCGGCGGCCTCGACGAGGCTGCGGGCGAACCGGGCGTTGCCCAGCTCGTCGACCAGCCCGCGCCGGTGGACGTCCTCGAACCGGGCGAGCAGCGCGGGCGCGGCGTCCGGGGCCGTCCGGTCGCCGCGTCCCCGCTGCAGCAGCTCGGTGATCCGCAGCAGTTCCTCGGGCGCGTAGCCGGGGAAGTGGATCCGGCTCGCGAACCGGCTGGACAGCCCGGGGTTGGACGACAGGAAGGAGGCCATCTCCTTCTCGTAGCCGGCCAGGATGATGATCAGCCGGTCGCGGTCGTCCTCGGCCCGTTTGAGCAGCGTCTGCACGGCCTCCGCGCCGAACCGGTCGGGCTGGCCGTCACCGGAGTTGATCAGACCGTAGGCCTCGTCGATGAACAGCACCCCGCCGAGCGCCCGGTCGACCAGCTCGTTCGTCTTGATCGCGGTGGCGCCGAGGAACTCCCCCACCAGGTCGGCCCGCTGGGCCTCCACCACGTACGGGGTCTCCAGCAGGCCGAAGGCGTAGAAGATCTTCGCGACGGTCCGGGCGACACTGGTCTTGCCCGTGCCGGGCGGACCGGCGAACACGAAGTGGCGCATCGGCGGCTCGGTCGTGTATCCGGCCTCCCTGCGCAGCCGGGCCGCCTCGATCGAGGCGGCGATGGACCGCACCTGCTCCTTCACCGGGGCGAGGCCGATCATGGCGTCCAGCTCGCCGAGCGCCTCCTCCACCGAGATCGGCGGCGGCGCGGTACGGCCGGCGGACGCGGCGGCCGGCGGGCCTCCCTCCCTGCCGCGGAGCCGCTCGGCCCGGCCGGCCCGTTCCGGCCGCGCGTGTCCGTCGGCGGCGTCCAGCGCGGCCTTGGCCCGGCGCGCCTGGACGAAGCGGTACACCAGCACCGCGGCGGCCGCGCCGTAGGCGGCCCACACGGCGACGCCCGGCACGGTCAGTCCGGCGGCGACGGCCACCACCCCGGCCGCGGCCAGGGCCATGAGCGTGGTCATCCACGGGGGGACCCAGCGGATGACGTGCGCCAGACCGGCCACGGGCAGCGCCAGCAGCATCATCCCGGTCGGGGCCAGGGAGGGTCCGAAGACGAACCCGAAGATCGGGAGTGCCGGCAGCATCCAGGCGGCCACGACCGCCACGGTGGCGGCGGCGCGGGGGTAGCGCAGGGCCAGTGACACGAAGCCGAGCAGGGCGATCGTGACGGGCAGCACGGTGAGGAGGGACCAGCCCATGCCGAGCGCCAGCCCGGCCGCGGCGACCAGGACCGCGACGTGGATCAGCCGCCGCACCGGAGGGGGGAGGCGGAAGTATCGCATCCGCACCTGCTCGAACGCGTCACGTGCCGCCGCGCGTCCCGCCGGCCGGGCCATGTCGGGTTCCCGCATCACGCCTCCCCGGTTTGCCACCCGGTTATACCGCACCGGACAGACGTTCGCGCGTGCCTGGGCGTCGCGCCACGCCGCCGTTCGGTCATGATCGGGTGAAGCGGTAGGACCGGATGAACCCCACGATCCGGGCGGCGGCCTCCTGCCCGCCACGCGTCACGGCAAACCGGCAGGGAAATCTCACCGTCCGGCAAGCCCGCGTGTGCGGGCCCGGTGTCCGGCCGGTGCGGGCCCGGTATCCGGCGCGGATCCGATGTCCGGCCGGCGCGGACTCGATGTCCGGTCGGCGCGGACTCGATGTCCGGTCGGCGCGGACTCGATGTCCGGTCGGCGCGGACTCGATGTCCGGTCGGCGCGGGCCCGAGTCCAACCGGTACGGGCCCGGTGTCCAGCCCGTACGGACTCGATGTTCAGCCGGCGCGAGCCCGGCCCCGGTGGCGTCCGGGGAACTCGCCGACCGTGACGTGCTCGGGGGTGACGCGCAGCACGCCGGCCTCGGGGTCGCCGACCGCGACGCCGCGCACCTCGACCCAGAACCCGCGTTCGACGGGGTCGGCGGCGAAAACCGCCACCCGGGGATCGCGCTCGGCCGCCTCCCAGGCGTCCTCCCCGGCGACCAGGCGCAACTCGCCGCCCGGCCCGATCGCGCCGACCGCGCCGACCGCGAGCGCGCGGGGCCCACCGGAGGCGGCGCAGGCGAGCACCACCTCCCGGGCGTGGACGAAGGCACGGCGCACGTCACCGCTGAGGCCGACCGGGGGCCCGGCGTCACCCGGCAGCCGGCCGTCACGACCGTCGTGCATGATCAGGGACGCCCGCCAGGGGCCCGGCGACCCCTGCCACCACGCCCGCGCCGACCGGACGGCGAACACCGCCGCGAACACCGCCAGGGCCGTCACGGCGCACCACCAGGCCAGATCGCCCACCCCGCCGCGCCCGTACCCGGTGATCCGGACGGCCGCCGCGACGACGGCGAGCGCCGACCACATGCGGCCCGCCACCAGCCACAGGGTCACGTCGGCGGCGCGCCGGGCCGTACGGTCCCCGCCGGCGGCGGCGAACTGGGCCAGAGCGGCGACCGGCCGTCCCCGCCACGCCTCGGCCAGGACGCGCAGCACGAACACGGCGACGCCGTTGAGCAGGGCCGTCCCGGCCAGGACGGCCCACGCGCCGTCGAAATCCCCCGCCGCGGACCGGGAGACCGCCCGCGGCAGGGTGGCGACCGCCGCGACGTAGGCGGCGAGCGCGACCGGGGTCACCGACACGGACACCGCGAGCCACACGTCCCTGGCGAGCATGCCGGGGACGTAGGACCAGAGCCTGACCCGGCGGGCCTGGCGGAGGGTGATCGCCACGACGGCCGCGAGCACCGCGCCGCAGCCGATCTCCGCCCAGGTCACCAGGCCGGCTCCGAAGGCCGCGACGGCCGCCGTGACGAGCGCCGCGGCCAGCAGCAGGCGGGTCTGCCGGGCCCACGACTCCAGGGCCCGCCTCGCCCGCCCGGTCTCGCGCGGATCCACCGGCCACGCCGGGTCGTGGTGGTCCCGGGGGCTCTCCCAGCGAAGCAGCGCCAGGCCCAGGCCGACCCTCGCCCCGGGGTGCCCGTCCAGCCAGCGCAGCGCCTCCCGGTAGGAGTCCCCGGCCGCACGGTGCTCGCCGCGCAGCAGAGCGAGGTCGCCGACGAGGACGTGGGGGTCGGGCTCCTGCGGCGCGTAGCGCACGGCCCGCGCCGCCTGCGCCCTCGACTCCCGCCAGCGGCCGGGCACGTGCCGCAGGGCCGCCCCCAGGCGCAGCCGCGCCGTCCAGGACCCCGAAGCCAGCCGTACGGCCTCCTCCGCGGCGGCGACGGCCTCGGCGGAGCGGCCGAGGCGCTCGAACGCGAGGCTGGCCAGGCGGTAGCCCCACCCTGCCGCGTACTCGGCGCCCGGGTCGCGCTCCACCGCCCGGCGGGCGGCCTCCAGCGCGGCCTCGGGCCGGTCCTCGGCCAGGTGCCACGCGGCCAGGGCGCACCACTCGCGCGGGTCACAGGGATCCGCCGGCGGTGGGGTTCCGTTCTCCGCGGATCTCGTTCTCACCGGCCGCGACCTCCGGGGGTCCGGTGGGTGTCGTGTCTCTCGCCGGGCTCGCCGCGGGTTCCGCGCTCATCGGCCACGATGGCCATGATCTGTGCGGAGGCGGCGTTTGCCTAGACGGCGGCCACATGCCTGTATCTCTCTAGAGAGGTGGCGCGCGCCGGTCCGCCCCACGCCGGTGCGCGCGGCCGCCGCGGGCGTACCGCCGTGAACCGATAACCTCGATGCCGACTCAATCAGTGCCCGACTTCGCCTAAGCTGCGTCGCATGTTCGTCCAGGCCGGCAAGACCCCCCGCCGCCGATGAGCGCCATGAGGGTCGCGGTGGCGCCCTCGCGGCGCGAGGGGGGTCGGCGGACGGGCGAGCCGAACCGCTGGTCGGTCCTCGCCCTCCTCTGTTTCAGTCTGCTGCTCATCGCGGTGGACGCCACCGTCCTGCACATCGCGGTCCCGGCGCTGACCGCCGCGCTGGAGCCGAGCTCGGTGGAACTGCTGTGGATCATCGACGCCTACTCGCTGGTGGTCGCGCCGCTGCTGCTGACCTTCGGCACGCTCGGCGACCGCCACGGACGCAAGCGCCTGGTGCTCGCCGGTTACCTCGTCTTCGGCGTCGCCTCGGCCGCGGCGGCCTTCGCGCCGACCCCGCTCACCCTCATCTCCGCGCGGGTGCTCCTGGGCGTCGGCGGAGCCATGATCATGCCGGCCACGCTGTCCATCATCCGGCAGGTCTTCACCGACCGCCGGGAGCGCGCGCTCGCACTGGGCGTGTGGAGCGCGGTCGCGGCGGCCGGGGCCGCGGTGGGGCCGGTCATCGGCGGTCTGCTCGTCGAGCACTTCTGGTGGGGCGCCGTCTTCCTGATCAACGTGCCGATCCTGCTGGTGCTGCTGCCCACCGCCGCCAGGCTGCTGCCCGAGTGCCGTCCGCGTGACCCGAAGCCGTGGGACGCGCCCAGCGCGCTGCTGTCGGTGCTGGGCATCCTCGCGCTGGCCTTCGGGCTGAAGGAGGCGGGCTCGGGCCATCCGGCCGGGATCGCGGCGTTCGTCTGCGGGGCCGGGCTGCTGGTCTGGTTCGTGCGACGGCAGCGAAGGCTGGCGTTCCCCCTGCTCGACCTCGATCTGTTCCGGCGGCGGGCCTTCTCCGTCGGCGTGGCGGCGGTGCTGCTGGCCGTCTTCGCCCTGGTGGGCCTGGAGCTGATGCTCGCCCAGTACCTCCAGCTCGTGCTCGGCGACAGCCCGCTCGGAGCGGCGATCCGCATGCTGCCGCTCATGGTCGCCGCCGTCTGCGGCGGGCTGGCCGGCGCTCGGCTGCTGCGCTGGTTCGGGCTGCGCGCCACGATGAGCGGCGGGCTCGCGCTGACCGCCCTGTCGCTGACGCCCCCGCTCACCTGGGGTACGGAGGCCCATCCCCTGGTCCTCGCGCTCTGCTTCGTCGGGATCGGCTTCGGTATCCAGGTCACCCTGCTCGCCGCCTCCGACACGATCATGTCGTCCGCCCCCGAGGATCGCGCCGGCGGCGCCGCGGCGATCGAGGAGACGGCCTACGAGCTGGGTGCCGGCCTGGGCGTGGCGATCCTCGGCACGGTCACCACCCTCGTCTACGCGCCTTCGCTGGCCCGGGTCCCGGGCGTCCCGCCCGCGCTGATGGACCAGGCCCGCCAGTCGCTCGCCGCCGCCGCGCACGTGGCGCGGGAGGTCGGCGGCGGCACCGGTACGGCGCTGCTGAACGCCGCCCGCGCCGCCTTCGTCTCCGGCCTGCACACCACGGTCCTGGTGAGCCTGCTCCTGCTGGCCGGCACCGCCGCCGCCGTGGCGCTGCTGGTGCCGCGCGACCGGCGGGACGACTCCGGCTGAGCCGGCCCCGGGGCCGCGAGGCCGGTCGGGGAGAGCCGGCCGGACCGGTCAAGGAGGACGGACCGGGCCGGAGAGGCGTTTTTTCCGGCGGCACGCCGGGCGTTTGAGAAACCCGTTCGCGGTCAGCTATGGGCATGAACGCGGAATCTCCCCAGAATGAGGAACCGTGCGACAAACCCTCCGCGATCTCGCCGCTCTGGCCGCCCGGCTGGGAGTGGGCGGGATCTTCTTCGCGAACGGCTGGCACAAGCTGGAGGCGGGCCTGACCGCCACCAACGACCAGTTCACGTCCCTCGGGGCGCCCGCGCCCGGAGCCTGGGCCGCCGCGACGATGCTGATCGAGCTCGTCGGCGGGGTGCTCCTGGTGGCCGGGCTGGCGGTTCCCGCCTGCGGTCTGGTGCTGTTCGCCGAGGCCGTCGCGGTGTTCGTCGTGACCACCGGCGAGCACGGCCTGCCACTGACCGGCGGGGACGTCAGCCTGGTGATCGCGCTCGGCGCCGCCTCCGTCCTCCTCGCGGTCGTCGGCGCGGGCCGCCTGTCGGTCGACCACCTGCTGGTGATGAGGCGGCGGGAGGCCGAGGCCGCCCAGGACTTCGCCGCCGAGACCGAGGCCGACGACGTGATCGCGGCGCTGCGCGAGCCGGAGTCCGCCCGGGGCGCTGGGACCGCCGGAACCACCGCCGGAGCCGCGGGTTCCGCGGACGCGGGAGACGCCGGGCCGGCGGGGACGGGGCGCGGGCCGGCGCCCGGCGGGGACACCGCGGAGTTCCCCGCCCGGCAGCGGGCGCACCCGTACGGGGACACCGGGGACACCCGGGACGGCGGGAACGCCGGAGAGACGGGAGGGACCACCGTCGGCGGGGACCCGCCCGGCACCCGGGAGAAGACCCCCGGACCGGGAGGCGCCGCGGATCCGCGTGACGTCCCGGGCGGAGGTGCCGGCGGCCCCTCCGGAAGTCACGACGTCCTGGTGGCCCGGCGGGACGAGCCCCGGGGAGACTGAGCGGCCCCGTCCGATGTGCTCTGTGGAAGGATGCGGCGGACAGTCCGTCGTGTCCGGATACAAGGAGTTTCGATGATCCGCCGCTGGAATCCCGACGTCGTGGCCGCCCCGGCCGGCCGCTACAGCCACCTCGCGGCGGTGCCCGAGGGCCACGAGCTGGTGATGATCTCCGGGCAGCTCGGCGTGCTGCCGGACGGCGCCCTCGCGGGCCCGGACGCGGAGTCACAGGCGCGGCAGGTCTACGTCAACATCGAGCTGCTGCTCGAATCGATCGGCGCGACGCCGGCGCACCTGGTGAAGGTGTTCACGATGGTCGCGGGGACCGAGCACCTGCCGGGCTGCCGCGCGGCGATGGGAGAGGCGTTCGGCAGGTGGTTCCCGGACGGCGACTGGCCCGCCCAGTCGCTGGCGGTGGTCGCGGCCCTGGCCGCCCCCGAGTTCGCCGTCGAGGTGGAGGCCGTGGCCGCCGTCCCGCGCGCCGCCGGACGCGGCTAGCGGAGGTCCTCGCCGGGCCGGGGACGCGGGTCGCGGGGACACCCCGGGATGAGAGCCTCGGCCCGGTCCTGGGCGGCGAGGACGTCGTCGCCGTGCTCGAACGCCCACTCCCCGAACGCCCCGATCAGCGGCACCAGGCTGCGGCCCAGGTCGGTCAGGCCGTACTCGACCCGCGGGGGCGCCTCCGGGTAGGCCCGCCGTCCGACGAGGCCGTTGTACTCCAGCCTGCGGAGCGTCTCGGTGAGCACCTTCTGGCTGATCCCGCCGATCCCCCCTCGCAGTTCCCCCGGCCTGCGCGGGCCGGAGCGCAGCGCCCACAGCACGACGGCGTTCCAGGTGTTGCCGATCAGGTCGAAGGCGAGCCGGGCACGGCAGTCGGCGAGGAGCACGTCCACGTCACCGATTATGCCGCCGCCGTCGCGCACCGAACGGTGCCTTACGGCTTGCCTATGGTCGTTCCCACCGGCCCGCGGCGCGGAGCCGGGCCGGACGGCGCGCGGGCCGGGTCGTCACCTGGTCCACGGGCGCCGGCCACGACGGCATGACGGCATGACGACATGGGGAGGACGGATGCGCATCGGCATCCTCGGGGCGGGCAACATGGCCGACGCCCTCGGCACGCAGTGGGCCCGCGCGGGCCACGAGCTCATGGTGAGCGGCCGGGACGCGGCGAAGGCCGCGGCCCTGGCGGAGCGTCTGGGACCGGCGGCCCGAGCGGGCGCCTGGGCCGAGGCGGCCGGGTTCGGGGAGGCGGTGCTGCTGGCCGTACACGCGGAGGCGGTGCCCGACGTCCTGGCGGCGGCCGGCGCGGCGGACGGGGCGTTGCGCGGGCGCGTGCTGATCGACTGCACCAACTCCGTGGTCCCCGGGAAGTTCGTCCTCGCCGCCGAGGGCGGCCCCTCGATGGCCCGGCGCGTCGCGGAGATCGCGGTCGGCGCCCGCGTCGTCAAGGCGTTCAACCTCTGCCACGAGGACGTCTGGCGGATGACGCCGCCCGTCTTCGACGGCGAACGGCTGGCCGTCCCGCTGTGCGGGGACGACCCCGGCGCGCTCGCGACGGTACGGTCCCTGGCCGAGGACCTGGGCTGCGAGGCCGTCGAGGCCGGCGGCCTGGACCGCGCCGGGCTGCTGGAGGCGACGATGGCGTTCATGGTCGGCCTGTGGTTCCGCGGCGCGGACGCCCGGGCGGTGCTGCCGCCCGCGCGGTACGCGTTCGGCGATCCCGCCGCGGCCACGCGCTGACCCGGGCGCGGACCCCGCAGCGGCCACGCCGATCCGGACGGAGATCCCGCCGCGACCGGCTCCGGCTGTGGTCCCGTCGCGCCGATCCGGACGGCGGTCTACAGGCCGCGCTGCTGGGCCGGGACCCCGACCCGGTCCACGATCGCCTCGGCTCCCTCCTGCCGGGCGCAGTTCGCGCAGCAGTACCAGCGCCCGTCGGCCTCCACCCCGTGCCCGACGATCCGCACACCGCAGTGCTCGCAGACCGGCGCCATGCCGCTGATCGCGCACTCGAAGCTGTCGAAGACGTGCACGGCCCCCTGGGCGTGCACCTCGAAGCACATGTCGTAGTCGTTGCCGCAGACCTCACACCGAGCCATGTCTCCCCCCGAAAACCGGCGGCGTCCTCGCCATGGGTCTACCCGGCCGGGGACGGCCTCAGACGAAGCCGGTCGAACGTTGACCCGTCATCGCGGGACCGGAGTCAGGCGGGGGCATGCATCCCGGAGGCGACCCGCATCCCGAAATCGCCCTGCGTCCCGGGGGTGGCCGCGGGCCGGGTGCGGAAGACGACGACCGAGTCGGGAGGCTCGGGATGGCAGACGGGGCAGCCCGGGTCGCTACAGGCCACGGGGCACGCACCGCGCCCGCACCAGTGCTCGGAGGCGGTCTCGCAGGCCGCGGCGTGGACGGGGGTGGGCTCGATGACGTTCACTTCACCCCCGCCCTTTCGCGTCTCCGTCATGGTAAGTCAACACGCGCCGCGCGAGGGGGCGCAATCATCACCTTCCCCGGCCCCCTCCGGGTTTCCGTGCCTTTCCGGGTGCTCCGGCGGCGGCTCCGACCGGCGGATGTCACACACTCGAAGGGTGTCCCGTCCTCCATGTGTGAAGACCGATGAAGATCTCGCCGCCGAGTTCGCCGCGATCCGGCCCCGCCTGGTGGGCGTGGCCTACGGCCTGCTCGGCAGCCTCGACGAGGCCGAGGACGTGGTCCAGGAGGCGTGGTTCCGGTTGGGCCGCGCCGGCCGCGAGGAGATCCGGGACGTCACGGGCTGGCTGGTGGTCACGGTCTCCCGGCTCGCGCTGGACGTGCTGCGCTCGGCGCGGGCGCGCCGGGAGGAGTACGTCGGACCGTGGCTGCCCGAGCCGGTGGTGGGCGGGGGCGACCCGGCCGACCGGGTGACGCTGGACGAGTCGATGAGCATGGCGATGCTCGTCGTGCTGGAGTCGCTCAGCCCGGCCGAGCGCACCGCGTTCGTGCTGCACGACGTGTTCGGGATGCCGTTCGACGAGGTGGGCCGGACCGTGGGGCGCTCACCGGCCGCCTGCCGCCAGCTCGCCGCCCGGGCGCGCCGGCACGTCGCGGCGCGGGCGCCCCGGTTCGAGGTGGACGCCGCCGAGCACCGCAGGGTGGTCGAGGCGTTCGCACGGGCCGGTTCCGGGGACGACATCGGCGCGCTGATGGAGCTGCTCGACCCCGGCGTGGTGCTGCGCAGCGACGGGGGCGGCCTGGTCACCGCCGCCAGGCGGCCCGTCCGCGGCGCCGACCGGGTGGCCCGCTTCCTGATCGGGATCACCAGGCGGTACGGCCCCTCCCGCGGGTTCGCTCCGGTCGCGGTCAACGGCTGGCCGGGGCTGCTGCGGTTCCGGCGGGGCGCGCCGCACGGCGTCTACACGCTGAACACGGCCGGTGGCCGGATCACCGAGATCTACATCGTGATGAACCCGGAGAAGCTGAGGAGCATTCCATGAAGGAACGGATGGACATCGCCGAAGTCGCCCCCGAGGGCTACCAGGCCATGCGGGGCCTGGAGAAGTACCTCAACGGCAGCGGCCTGCCGAGACCCACGCTGGAGTTGGTGAAGGTGCGGGCCAGCCAGATCAACGGCTGCGGCTTCTGCGTGGACATGCACAGCCACGAGGCGAAGCGGGCCGGCGAGAGCGACGAGCGGTTGTTCTCGGTGGCCGCCTGGAGGGAGACGCCGTACTACACCGACGCCGAACGGGCGGCCCTGGCCCTGGCCGAGGAGGCCACCCGGCTCAGCGACCGGGCGGAGGCGGTGCCGGACCACGTGTGGGAGGAGGCCGCCCGGCACTTCGAGCCGCCGCTCCTGGCCGCGCTCGTGATGGCGATCTCGACGATCAACGCCTGGAACCGGATCTGCGTCACCACGCGTAAGGTCGCGGGTTCTCTTCGCAACCAAAGCGGTTGATGCGGAGGGTCTCCCGGGGCTAGGTTGGCTCGCACGGGCTTTCCGTGCGAGCCGGCCTTTTACACCGGCTCGCGGCGGGGAATGCCGGGTGATATCGGACACACCAGGCGTAAAGAAAAGGGGGGCGGACCATGCGACGCAGCAAGACCATCAGGCCGCGTGACCGGCGCCGCCGCACCGTCGGCACCGAGCCGGACCTGCGGACCCCGTCGGGCCGCATGCTTCCTTATTGAACGTCCCTTTACAGTGGTTTTACGCGGTTCTCTGTAAACAACTCGCGTAACGGAATCATCACGCCGGGGGGCTGTTCAATGAGGAGACTTGCGGTCGTGCCGCCTCAGGTCGCACGGCTCAAGATCAGGGATATCCGTTCCGCGAAGGACCGCGGGCCCTCCAGGGACGCCAAGGTCGTCGACCTCCGCGCCTACGCCGGACGCAACGTCGTGCTCTTCCCGCGGACGAGCGGCCCCACACCGGCGGCCTGATCCGTCCGAGGGGTGGCGGGGTTCCCGCCGAGACGCAGCGGAAGACCCGCCCGGGGCGGGTCTTCCGGCTTTCCGGAGCCGTTTCCCCTGGACCGTCCTTCCCGAGCCGTCCCTCTCGGGCATTCCTCACGAAGGCGTCCCTCTCAGGCCGCCCCTTCCGGACCTTCCTTGCCGAGGCGCCCTCCTCACGCCTTCCTCGCCGGAGCGTTCCCTCAAGCCGCCCTCACCGGGGCGTCCTTCCGAGGCCGTCCTTCCAGGACCGCCACGGACCGCCACGGATCACCACGGATCACCCCGGCATCCGAGGCCACGCCACCAGTAATAGAACGGAAGATTATGTTCCGTGACTATAGTGGAAGGGTGGAGACGACGACCCCGGCCCCCATGAGCGGCCGCAAGGCCCAGGCCGCCCGGAACGACCAGGTGATCCTCGAAGCGGCGCGGGCGGTGTTCGTCGCCGACCCCGGCGCCCCGATCTCGGCGGTGGCCGAGCGGGCAGGGGTGGGCATCAGCGCGCTCTACCGCCGCTACGCCGGCAAGGAGGACCTCCTGCGCAAACTCTGCTCCGACGGGCTGCGGACCTACATCGCGGAGGCCGAGACCGCCCTGTCGAACCGGGACGACCCGTGGGAGGCGCTCGCCGGTTTCATGCGGCGCATCGTGGACGCCGACGTCCACTCCCTGACGATCAACCTCGCCGGCACCTTCACCCCCACCGAGGAGCTAGGGCGCGAGGCAGCCCGCGCCGGCGGGCTCGCCGAGCAGGTATTCGACCGCGCCGCCCGGGCGGGCGTCCTGCGGCCCGGTCTGAACACCGCCGACATGTCACTGATCTTCGACCAGCTCGCCGCCCTCCACCTCGGCGACGAGGAGCGGACCGCGCAGATACGGCGCCGCCATCTCACCCTGATGCTGGACGCTCTGCGCCTGACCTCCGCCCCTCCCCCGCCCGGCCCGCCGCCGACCGCCGAGGAGGTCACCCGCCGCTGGACGACCGGCTGACCCGGGCGGCGCCGGTCCGCTCTCGCCGGGGGCGAGCGCGGCCAGGTCCCGCCGGGCCGGACGGCGGCCGCGGTGTCCATGAGGTCGATCAGGTGACGCGGGCGGCCGCCGAGCGGTTCCGGCCCGGTGGCGGGTAAATCGATTCGCTTATGTAACAGCGCTGTTGTATTTTCGGGAGCCTTGCCCGGCCGTGCCGTCACACCGTACGGCGCACCGTCGAAGGGAACCCGACATGACGCAGCCCCCCGCCCCGATCGAACCCCATGACCACGGCATGCTCGACGTCGGCGACGGCAACCTCGTCCACTGGGAGGTGTACGGCAACCCCGGGGGCAAGCCCGCCCTCGTCGTGCACGGCGGCCCGGGGGCGGAGTCCGCACCCCGCCACGCCCGCTCCTTCGACCTGGAGCGCTACCGGGTCATCCTGTTCGACCAGCGCGGCTGCGGGCGCAGCACCCCGCACGCGAGCGACCCCGCCGCCGACATGAGCGTCAACACCACCGAGCACCTGCTGGCCGACATGGAACGGCTGCGCGAGCACCTGGGCGTCGACCGCTGGCTGCTGTTCGGCGGCTCCTGGGCGTCCACGCTCATCCTCGCCTACGCCGAGCGCCACCCCGAACGGGTGTCGGAGATCGTCATCCCCGCCGTCACCATGACCCGGCGCTCGGAGACCGACTGGCTGTACCGGGGCGTCGGCCGGTTCTTCCCCGAGGCGTGGGACCGGTTCCGCACCGCCCTCCCCGAGGCCGACCGCGACGGCGACCTGGTCGCGGCCTACGCCCGGCTCATGGAGCACCCCGACGCCGAGGTGCGGGCCAAAGCGGCGGCCGACTGGCTGGCCTGGGAGGACGCGGTGATCTCCACGGAGCCGAACGGCAGGCGGGGCGCCTACAGCGACCGGCCGTCCGACGCGATGCTGGCGTTCGTCCGGATCTGCTCCCACTACTTCGCCCACGGCGCCTGGCTGGAGGAGGGTGTGCTGCTGCGCGAGGCGCACCGCCTGGCCGGGATACCCGGCGTGCTGATCCACGGCCGCCACGACCTCGGCAGCCCGGTCGGCACCGCCTGGGAGCTCGCCCAGGCATGGCCGGACGCGAAGCTGATCGTCATCGAGGACTCCGGCCACACCGGCAGCGACACCATGCGCGACGAGATCCGCGCCGCGCTCGACCGCTTCGCCACGCGGTGAGCCCCGGGTGAACCCCGGCGACCGTTCCCGCTCACGGGGTGGCGCGGAAGGCCCTGCGGTAGGCCGACGGGGAGGTCCGCATCGCCCGGGTGAAGTGATGGCGGAAGGTCGCCGGGCTGTCGAACCCGACCGCGGCCCCGACCTCCTCGACCGGCACGGCCGTGGACTCCAGCAGCGGGAGGCTGGCCGCGATCCGCTGGGACGTCACCCAGCGCAGCGGGCTGGTGCCGGTGCGGCGGCCGAAGTGCCGGACGAAGGTGCGCTGCGACATGCGGGCGGCCCGGGCCAGGGCGCCGACGGTGATCGGCCCGGTCAGGTGGTCCAGCGCCCAGCCCATCGCGGCGGCCACCCCGTCGTCCTCCTCCGCCGGGACCACCGCGGCCTCGATGAACTGCGCCTGCCCGCCCTCCCGGTGAGGTGAGACGACCAGCCTGCGCGCGACCGCGTTGGCCACGCCCGGCCCGTGGTCCCTGCGGACCAGGTGCAGCAGCAGGTCCAGCCCGGCCGCGCTGCCCGCGCTGGTCAGCACGTCCCCGCCGTCCACGTAGAGCACGCCGGGATCGACCCGCACCCGGGGGAACCGCCGCTGCAGCAGCCCGGCGTACCTCCAGTGGGTGGTGGCCTCCCGCTCGTCCAGCAGTCCCGCCTGGGCGAGCGCGAACGCCCCCGAACAGATCGACACGATCCGGGCGCCCCGGGCGTGCGCCGTCCGCAGCGCCGCGACCACCTCCGGCGACACCGAGCCGGAAACGTCCGGCACGGCCGGGACGACCACCGTGCCCGCGTCGGCCGCGACGTCGAGGCCGTGTGCCGCCCGCATGGTGAACCCGCCGGCGATGCGCAGGTCCGCACCGCTTTCGGCGCACACCGTCAGCTCGTACCAGGGGACCGCCAGCTCGGGCCGTGGAAGGCCGAAGATCTCCACGACGCAGCCCAGCTCGAAGGGAGCCATGCCGTCGAAGGCGAGCACCGAGACGGTACGGCGGGCACCCCGGCGCTCCATCGGAATCGGGAACGGCATGGCGGGATCTTAGCGGGGAACGGCATTCGTGCCACTGTCGGACCCGGAGCCGCGGACGCCATCATCGTGCCCGTCCCCTTCTCGTCCGGTCGCGCCCCTCGCCGGGCGGGTACCGACGTCCACAGAAAGGATGCCGAATGTCCGTCTCCCCCTCCGCCGCCACAGCCGCCTCCCCCGTCGCCTCCGCCGTCACCGCGGTCCCCGCCGCCGGCCGGGCCGCCGCATCGGCCCACTTCGCGAACCGGCTGGCGTTCGAGACCGACGTGTCCGACGTCGCCGCGGACCTGGCCTCCGGAGTCCCGGGCATCGTCGTGGTGGACTCGCGCAGCGCGGAGAGCTGGGCGCAGGGACACGTGGACGGCGCGGTCCACCTGCCGACCGCCGAGATCGCCCGCCGGGCCGCCGAGGTGGTGCCGGCGGGCGCGACCGTGGTGACCTACTGCTGGGGCCCGGGCTGCAACGGCGCCACCCGTGCCGCCCTGGAGTTCGCCAGGCTGGGTCACCCCGTCAAGGAGATGATCGGCGGATTCGAGTACTGGGTGCGGGAGGGGTTCGCCGTGGCGACGGCGACCGGCGTCTCCCGCCGCCGGCCCGACCCGCTGACCGCTCCCGTCTCCGGCGCCGCCTGCGCCTGCTGACCCGTACACCGCTCACACGCGCGAGGCGGGCGGTGCACCCGGCCGTCCGCCGGGCGCACCGCCCCCTGACTCCGCGAGGAGGTGCCGCGATCAGCTGCAGCCGCTGGTGGAGCCGCAGCCCTCGCAGACGTAGCAGCTGCCGGCCGGGCGCATCTTGGTGCCGCAGGTCATGCAGAGCGGCGCGTCGGCGGTGCGGCCCTGGTGGGACTCCAGGGAGCCGCCGCGCTCCGGCCGGGCCTCGGCCGCGGGGACGTCCGCGGCGTCGGCGACGCCGGTGTCCTCCCCGGACCTGGCCTGCTCGATCGGCGCCGAGGTGGCCAGCTCGGCGATGACCTCGGCGGCGTGCAGCGGGGCCGGGTCCTCACCGCGCTGCTGGGCGGCCCGCTCGGAGGCGGAGAAGATGCCCAGGGCCGCCCGCTCGTCGTAGGGCAGGTGGTCCAGCGCCAGGCGGCGGAAGATGTAGTCCATCACCGAGGCGGCCATGCGGATGTCCGGGTCGTCGGTCATGCCCGCCGGGTCGAACCGCATGTTGACGAACTTGCTGACGTAGGTCTCCAGCGGCACGCCGTACTGCAGGCCGATGGAGATGGCGACCGAGAAGGCGTCCATGACGCCGGCGAGGGTCGAGCCCTGCTTGGACATCTTCAGGAAGACCTCGCCGAGACCGTCGTCGGGGTAGGACGAGGCGGTCATGTAGCCCTTGGCACCGCCCACGGTGAAGCGGGTGGTGGTGCTGGGACGCTGGTTCGGCATCCGGCGGCGGGTCGGACGGCCCACCTCCACGATCTGGACCTGCGGCTGCGCGGCCGGCTCGGCGACCTGCCCGGCCGTCTTGTCCTCGGCCTTCTTCCCCCCGGCCGACAGCGGCTGGCCGACCTTGCAGTTGTCGCGGTAGACCGCCAGGGCCTTGAGGCCGAGCTTCCAGCCGGCCATGTAGACCTGCTCGATGTCCTCGATCGTGGCCGACTCGGGCAGGTTGACCGTCTTGGAGATGGCTCCGGACAGGAACGGCTGGACGGCGGCCATCATGCGCACGTGGCCCATGGGGGCGATCGCCCGCTCGCCCATGGCGCAGTCGAACACCTCGTAGTGTTCGAGCCGCAGGCCGGGGGCGTCCACGACGTGGCCGTTGGCGGCGATGTACTCGACGATCGCCTCGACCTGCTCCTCCTGGTAGCCCAGGCGGCGCAGGGCCCGCGGGATCGTCTGGTTGACGATCTGCATGGAGCCGCCGCCCACGAGCTTCTTGAACTTCACCAGGGCGAGGTCGGGCTCGATGCCGGTGGTGTCGCAGTCCATCATCAGGCCGATGGTGCCGGTGGGCGCCAGCAGCGACGCCTGGGCGTTGCGGTAGCCGTTCTTCTCCCCCAGCTTCAGGCAGTCGGCCCACTGACGGGTCGCCTCGGCGTGGAGGCCCTTGTCCATGGCGTCCAGCGTGCGCAGGTCGTCGTTGGCCGCGGCGTGCTTGCGCATGACGCGCTTGTGGGCCTCGGTGTTGCGGGCGTAGCCGTCGTACGGTCCCACGACCCCGGCCAGCTCGGCGCTGCGGCGGTAGGAGACGCCGGTCATCAGCGAGGTGATGGCGCCGGCGATGGCCCGGCCGCCGTCGGAGTCGTAGGCGTGGCCGGTGGCCATGAGCAGCGCGCCGAGGTTGGCGTAACCGATGCCGAGCTGACGGTAGGCGCGGGTGGTCTCGGCGATCTTCTCGGTCGGGAAGTCGGCGAACGTGATGGAGACGTCCATCGCGGTGATGACCAGCTCGGTCACCTTCACGAAGCTCGCGACGTCGAAGGTCTCGTCGTCCTTGAGGAACTTCAGCAGGTTGATGCTGGCGAGGTTGCAGGAGGAGTTGTCCAGGTGGAGGTACTCCGAGCACGGGTTGCTGGCGGTGATGCGGCCCGTCTCGGGGCTGGTGTGCCAGTCGTTGATCGTGTCGTCGTACTGGACGCCCGGGTCGGCGCACTCCCAGGCGGCCTTGGCCATCTTGCGGAACAGGTCGCGGGCGTCGATCGTCTCGATGACCTCGCCGGTGAGGCGGGCGCGCAGGCCGAACCGGTCGCCGTCCTCCACCGCGCGCATGAACTCGTCGGAGACGCGCACGGAGTTGTTGGCGTTCTGGTACTGGACGGAGACGATGTCCTTGCCGCCCAGGTCCATGTCGAACCCGGCGTCGCGCAGCGCGCGGACCTTGTCCTCCTCGCGCGCCTTGGTCTCGATGAACTCCTCGACGTCGGGGTGGTCGACGTCCAGGACGACCATCTTGGCCGCGCGGCGGGTCGCGCCGCCGGACTTGATGGTGCCCGCGGAGGCGTCCGCACCGCGCATGAAGGAGACCGGGCCGCTGGCCGTACCACCGCTGGAGAGCAGTTCCTTGGAGGAGCGGATCCGGGAGAGGTTCACGCCGGAGCCCGAACCGCCCTTGAAGATCACGCCCTCTTCCTTGTACCAGTCGAGGATCGACTCCATGGTGTCGTCGACGGCGAGGATGAAGCAGGCGCTCACCTGCTGCGGCGAGGCGGTGCCCACGTTGAACCACACCGGCGAGTTGAAGCTGAACACCTGGTTGACCAGGGCGTGCTTGAGCTCGTGGTCGAAGATCTCGGCGTCCTCGTCGGTGGCGAAGTAGCCGTTCTCCACCGCGGTCCTGGTGTAGACGCCCACCACGCGGTCGATCAGCTGCTTGAGGCTCCACTCGCGCTGCGGGGTGCCGACCGCGCCACGGAAGTACTTGGTGGTCACGATGTTGGCGGCGTTGACCGACCAGGACTCGGGGAACTCCACGCCCCGCTGCTCGAAGTTGATCGAGCCGTCCCGCCAGTTGGTCATGACGACGTCACGGCGTTCCCAGGACACCTCGTCGTAGGGATGCACTCCGGGGGTGGTGAAGATGCGCTTCATCTTCAGCCCCTTGCGCAGCCGCCTGCCCCCGCCCGCGGCCGTACCGCTGACCGTCTCCGTCATGACTTCCCCCTTCCGGGGCCCCGCCTTTTCGCGGAACCCACGAGTCGGACCACATCAACGCGCCGCTCTGGCCCCCGGCGCCCGGGGTTCGGATTCAGTTTCGGTCCTGCTTGGCGGAGCGTTCCGCGCGCAACTGCTCGATCTCGGCCTCGAAGTCGGCCAGGGTCTCGAAGCCGCGGTAGACGGAGGCGAACCGGAGGTACGCCACCTCGTCCAGCTCGCGCAGCGGGCCCAGGATCGCCAGCCCCACCTCGGGGGCGGCGATCTCGGCCGCTCCCGTCGCGCGGATGCTCTCCTCCACCCGCTGGCCCAGCTGGGCGAGGGAGTCCTCGCTCACCGGACGCCCCTGGCACGCCCGCCGCACTCCGGCGATCACCTTGTCCCGGAAGAACGGCTCGGTGACCCCGCTGCGCTTGCTGACCATGAGCAGGACGGTCTCCTGCGTGGTGAACCTGCGGCCGCATTCGGGGCACGTGCGCCTGCGGCGGATGGCGCCGCCGTCGTCGGTGGACCGGCTGTCGATGACCCGCGTGTCCGGGTGACGACAGAACGGACAGTGCACGCGGGTCGCCTCCTTGGCCTGCAGGTGGCCCGCGCCCTGTGTTTCGCCTCGTGTTTCCCGCAAACCCCATGGCAGGGGCGCGCGCGCACGTCTTCCAAGGGTCGAAATGCGGTAACGAAAACACAATCTATGGTGAAGTTCACCGGTGGAGCCACTAGATGTTGTGGTCCAACGGTAGGAGGGTCCGACCATGAACGCAAGTCAGCCGGGCCCCGCGCGCCGAAGTCGCTGATCAGCGCGCCGACCCGGCGTGTCGCCCCCTCCTGCCCCGGCGGTCACGGCGGTAACACCCCCTATGCCCCTTTCGCCCCCACGCCCCACGAAGCCACCACACCCTGAGGCCGCACCCTGAGGCCGCCGCGTCCCGGCGGCCGGGACGCCGGCCGCCGGGACGCGCGGTCACCCTCCGGGACGCGCCGTCACGGTGATCACGGCGCCGCCTGCCGGGGCCCGGCGTCGCGGGCCGGGACCGACGAGGAGTCGGCGCACCCCGGATAGCCGACCCCGAGGGTCGTGTCGATACGGGGACCGAGCCACAGCGCCCCCAGGGTGACGAGCGTGAGGACCGCCAGCACGACGACCCTGCCCCGCCTGGTGAGCCGGACCGGCGCACCAGGGTATCGGACGTTCCCCGGCGGCCCGGGCCTGCGGCCGGGCCGCCGCCGGGATCGTGGCGCCGCCATCTCCGCCGCGGTCGCCTTCATATTGACCACCCCCTCCGACCTGGTCGAACACACGTCGAGGAAAGATCGGCGAATCGAACACGATGTCGATCGAACTCCCGTACGATGTTGTACACCACGCCGTCGGTCATTTCGAGGAAGACTCGAACAGTTGTTTGAACATGATCTTCGACGGCGGTACGGTCGCTGTGGGCGACACGGGCAATGCAGACCGGGAGGCAAGGAGATCGCATGAGCGAGCACGACGAGAACGGTTCGGCCGTCAACGACCTGGCGGTGCGCAGACGTGACTCCCTCGGCCTCACCCCCAGGCAGCGGAAGATCCTTGAGGTGATCCGCGACTCGGTGCAGCAGCGCGGCTACCCGCCGTCCATGCGGGAGATCGGCGAGGCGGTGCAGCTCACCAGCACCTCCAGCGTGTCGCACCAGCTGACGGCGTTGCAGCGCAAGGGCTATCTGCGCCGCGACCCGCACCGTCCCCGCGCGCTCGAGGTACGCCTCCCCGGCGAGCCGGTGCTGTGGGTGGACCCGGACGCCGCCCAGGAGGGCGTCAGCCGCCCCACCGCGGCCTATGTCCCGCTCGTCGGCCGGATCGCCGCGGGCGGCCCGATCCTCGCCGAGGAGAGCGTCGAGGACGTCTTCGCGCTGCCCAAGCAGCTCGTCGGCGAGGGCACGCTCTTCCTGCTCCAGGTGGCCGGCGACTCGATGATCGAGGCCGCCATCGCCGACGGCGACTGGGTCGTCGTCCGCCAGCAGCCCGTGGCCGACAACGGCGACGTGGTCGCCGCGATGATCGACGGCGAGGCCACGGTGAAGACCTTCAAGCGCAAGGGCGGCCACGTCTGGCTGGTCCCGCACAACCCGAACTACGACCCGATCCCCGGCGACGAGGCGACCGTCCTGGGCAAGGTCGTCGCGGTGCTGCGCAAGCTTTAGACCCTTCCCTGGAGGAGCGGGCCCCGGTCTCCACCGGGGCCCGCTCCTTTTCACGGGCCCATCGGCCTCCGCGTCCTGTTCTTCCTCCCGCCGCCCCACGCGCCGTCACCGGATGCCGGAACGGCGGGCGCCGCCGTCCTCGCCACCGCCGTCCTCGCCACCGCCGTCCTCGGCACCGCCGTCCTCGGCACCGCCGTCCTCGGCACCGCCCTCACCGCACCCCGCCGCGCTGCGCGAGATGGCGGAGATACTCCACGCGATCGAGCGGGTTGCCGTCCGACCGCGCGCGGTGGGGAGGCGGGCCGGTGACCGGCCGGTCACCGGCCGGCCCCGACCACCAGATCCCCTCGCCCCGCGACAGGCCGGGAAGCCGGCGCTTCACCTCCCGCACCCTGCGCGCGGGGATGTCCCCCTTCAGCGACCACGTCTCCGGTCCCCCGGCGGAGGCCGCCGTCTCCGCCCCGTGCTCGGCGAGCAGTGCGGTGACCGCGCTCAGCGTGTCGGCGGGGATCTCCAGTTCGAAGGCGTGACACGGCTCGTGGACGCGGGTCCCGGCGGCGGCCAGCGCCCGCATCAGGACGAGCGGAGTGAGGTGCCGGAAATCCCCGGCCGTGCTGAGCGGAGGCGCGAAGCCCGTCCGGGTCAGGGTGACGACGCAGTCGATCACCGCCCAGCCGTGCATCCCCTGCCGGAGGGTGTCGCGGACGGCCTCCTCGATCGCCCGGTGGAAGGGACGCGGGAGCGATCCGAGCTCCACCTCCCGCCGGAAGGCGAGCCCCGATCCGGTCACGCCCGGCTCGACGCGCAGCCCGACGGTCGCGTAGAAGTCGTTGCGCCCGTGACGGCTGATCTCCTCGACGGCCTCCCCCGTCCCCGTCGGCCGCTCCAGGTACACCGTACGGCTCGGCTCGAAGACGGCCTCGACCCCGAAGTCGCGCAGGAGCATCGCCGCGATCACCTCCTTCTGGACCTCCCCGTACAGCAGCACCGAGGTCTCCCCCTCGGGGGTGACGTGCGTGTGGATGAGCGGATCCTGCTGGGCCAGGCTCAGCAGCGCGGCGTGCAGCCGCGCCTCCTGACCGGGCCGTGCCGGCCGGACGACGGTCTCCAGACCGGGCGGGGCGAAGCGCGGCCGCCGGGCGAGCCCGTACGCGGAACCGATCTGGTCTCCGACCCGCACCCCGGAGAGTCCCCATACCTTGGCGATGTCCCCCGCCGTCAGCCGGTGCGGTCCCTGCTCCGCGGAACCGACGACGCGCAGGACGGTGACCTGGCCGGGATGCTCGCTGACGCCACCGTCCGGTTCTCCGCGGTGGAGGGTGACGCGTTGCCGGGCGCGCAGCTCACCGGCGTGCATCCGCACGTAGGCGATCTTCTCCCCCGCGCCTCCGCGCTCGATGGCGAAGACGGTGCCGCGTGCACCGGTCCCTCCGGCGTCGCAGCCGGGCGGCAGCAGACGGGCGATCCCGTCGATCAGCGTCCCGACGCCCTGACCGGCCAGGGCCGAACCGAAGAAGACCGGGTGGAGCAGGCCTGCGGCGACCTGGGCGCGTATCTTCACCCCCAGCTCATCGGGCGTCGGAGGCGGGCCGTCGACGAGGGCCGCGAGCAGCGCGTCGTCGTTCTCGGCGAGGACCTCCGCCACCCGGGCGCGGAAACCGGGCTCGTCCAGGGAGTTCGGCGTGACGCGGACGGCGGGGGTTCCCGCCCGCCGGACGGAGCTCATCGGAACGACGTGCGGCGCCAGTCTTCGCCGGATGTCCGCCGTCGTCCCGTCGGGACGGGCGCCGGATCTGTCGACCTTGTTGACGAAGATCAGGGTTGGCAGGCGCATCTCCCGCAGCGTCCTCATCAGGACGCGGGTCTGTGCCTGCACGCCCTCCACGGCGGACAGGACGAGGACCGCGCCGTCGAGCACGCGCAGGGCCCGCTCGACCTCGGCGATGAAGTCGGAGTGACCGGGGGTGTCGATCAGGTTGATCCGCAGGTCGCCGACGCCGAAGGAGGCGACCCCGGAACGGATGGTGATGCCGCGCTGCCGTTCGATGTCACCGGTGTCGGTCTGGGTGCTGCCGCCGTCGACGCTGCCGAGACGGTCGATGACTCCGGTGTCGAACAGCAGGCGCTCGGTGAGGCTGGTCTTACCCGCGTCGACGTGCGCGAGGATACCGATGTTGATGGTGGGCACAGGCGGTCGAAGTCCTCGGGAGCTCTGGTCCTACAGGGCACTGTGAGATTCCGAAGACGCGCCGCATGCCGTGCTCCCTGTGATCGTCCGTCCTGTCGCCGCCATCCTGTCACCGATCCACCCGATCTTCGAGGCGATATCCGGGCGGGCCGGATCGCGGCTCCGGCGGAGGGTCGCGGTACCCGGGCCGAACGCGAGCGGGCCCGCCGTCCGGGAGGACGACGGGCCCGTTCCCGGGCCCTGTGGCGGCACCCGGGAGGCACACGTGCCGGACCGCCCGCTCCGGGGGCGGTCCGAGCCGTGTCAGGGGACGATGTTGACCAGCTTCGGCGCGCGGACGATGACCTTGCGCGGGTCACCGTCCAGGAAGGCCCGGACCTTGTCCGAGGCCAGCGCCAGCGTCTCCAGCTCGGCTTCGGAGATCTCCGGGGAGACCTCCAGCCGGTCGCGGACCTTGCCCGCGACCTGCACCACGCAGGTGACCGACTCCTGGACCAGCAGGGCCGGGTCGACCGCGGGCCAGCCCGCCCTGGCCACCGACGCGGGGTGGCCCAGCCGCTCCCAGCCCTCCTCGGCGGTGTACGGCGCGACCAGCGACAGCATGACCGCCAGCGCCTCGGCCGCCTCGCGGACCGCCGGATCGGCGGCGCCGGGACCGGCGTCGATGGCCTTGCGGGCCGCGCTCGTCAGCTCCATCAGGCGGGCCACCGCGACGTTGAAGCGGTGGGACTCGACCAGCTTGGTGACCTCGTCGACGGTCCGGTGGGTGAACCGGCGCAGCTCCAGGTCACCGGTGGAGACGTCGGCGCCGGGGGCGGAGGCCGTGCCGGCCTCGGCCATGACGCGGAAGGCGCGGGCCAGGAACTTCTGCGACGCGGCCGGGGAGACGTCGGCCCAGTCGATGTCGTCCTCCGGCGGGCCGGCGAACACCACGGTCAGCCGGACGGCGTCCACACCGTAGGCGTCGATCTGCTCGCCCAGGTCCACGCCGTTGCCCAGCGACTTCGACATCGCCTTGCCCTGGTTGATGACCTGGCCCTGGTTCAGCAGCCGCCGGAAGGGCTCGGTGAAGCCGACCAGGCCCATGTCGTGCAGGACCTTGGTGAAGAACCGCGCGTACAGCAGGTGCAGCACCGCGTGCTCGACGCCGCCGACGTACTGGTCGACCGGCCCCCACAGGCGCAGCTTCTCCACGTCGAACGGACCCTCCTCGTAGGAGGGGTCCACGTAGCGCAGGAAGTACCAGGAGGAGTCGACGAAGGTGTCCATCGTGTCGGTGTCCCGCCGCGCGGAGCCGCCGCACTTGGGGCAGGCGACCTTGACCCAGTCGTCGGCCGAGGCCAGCGGGGAGACGCCCTTGGGCGCCAGGGCCTCGCCGCGCAGGTCGGGCAGGGTGACCGGCAGCTGGTCGTCCGGGACCGGCACCTCGCCGCAGTCCGGACAGTGGATGATCGGGATCGGGCAGCCCCAGAAGCGCTGGCGGGACAGCAGCCAGTCGCGCAGCCGGAAGTTGACCGTGGACCGTCCGGTGCCGCGCTCGGCCAGCACCTCGATGATCTTCCTGATCGCCTCGGCCTTGCTCAGCCCGTCCAGCGGGCCGGAGTTGACCAGGGTGCCCTCCCCCGCGGTGGCGACGCCGGTCTCACCCGGGTCGGCCAGGCCGGTGTGCACGACGACCCGGACCGGCAGGTCGAAGGCGCGGGCGAAGTCCAGGTCACGCTGGTCGTGCGCGGGGACGGCCATGATGGCGCCGTGGCCGTAGTCGGACAGCACGTAGTCGGCCGCCCAGACCGGCATGCGCTCGCCGGTGACCGGGTTGATCGCGTGGCGGCCCAGGAAGACGCCGGTCTTCTCCTTCTCGGTGGACAGCCGGTCGATGTCCGACAGCTTGGCCACCTCGGCGCGGTACGCCTCGAACGCCTCCCGCTGCTCCTCGGAGACGATCTCCTCGGCCAGCGGGGCGTCCGGGGCGACCACGAAGAAGGTCGCGCCGTACAGGGTGTCGGGGCGGGTGGTGTACACGGTGACCGGCTCGTCGCGGCCCTCGACCGCGAAGTCGACGTCGGCGCCCTCGGAGCGGCCGATCCAGTTGCGCTGCATGGTCAGCACGCGCTCGGGCCACTGGCCCTCCAGCTGGGCCATGTCGTCCAGCAGCCGGTCGGCGTAGTCAGTGATCTTGAAATACCACTGGGTCAGCTCGCGGCGGACGACCTCGGCGCCGCACCGCTCGCACCTGCCGTCCTTGACCTGCTCGTTGGCCAGCACGGTCTGGTCGGCGGGGCACCAGTTGACCAGACCGCCCTTGCGGTGGGCCAGGCCGCGCTCGAAGAAGCGGTTGAACAGCCACTGGGTCCAGCGGTAGTACTCCGGGTCGCTGGTGTGCAGGCGGCGCGACCAGTCGAAGGAGATCCCGTAGCGCTTGAAGGAGTTCGCCTGGGTGTCGATGTTGGCGTAGGTCCACTCGGCCGGGTGGGCGTTCCGCTTGATCGCGGCGTTCTCGGCGGGCAGGCCGAAGGAGTCCCAGCCGATGGGGTGCAGCACGTTGTCGCCGCGCTGCAGCCGGTAGCGCGCCACAACGTCGCCGATGGCGAACGCCTCGGCGTGGCCCATGTGCAGGTCGCCCGAGGGATAGGGGAACATGTCGAGCACGTAGTACCGCTCGCGGGTGTCGGCCGGGTCGTCGTCGGCGCGGAAGGGCTGCAGCTCCTCCCACCGCCGCTGCCACTTGGCCTGCAGTGCCTGCGGGTCGTAGTGCTGCTCGTCGCTCTGTATGTCGGCTCGCTCGCTCACGTCAATCTTCCCTCGGTATACGTATGCGTAGGTGATCTGACCCATCCGGCCCAATAGAAAAACCCTTCGCGTTCACGCGAAGGGCAGCCGCACCGGCAGGGCGTCTAGCCCCGGGAAGGCCGGTGCGGCCCGGTAAGCAGCAGGGCCGCGGCACGCATATGTCAAGACTATCGCAGTTCGCAAGCCGGGTTCATGGCGTTCACGACCCGGAATGCCTTCGCTCGCGGCGAATCCCTGGAATCCGGGGCCACGGCCCGGCAGAATGGGCCAGGGCATCGGATACGGGTGGGCCGAGATCCGATGGCGATGCGTCCGTTACGGCCTCACCTGCCTCGCCCGTTTACTCTTCTCACCGTGGCACACTCAGTCGAGCCGGGGCAGGGCCCGGACCCCTCCGAGGCCGGTCTGCCGTTGCAGGACCCGCCGACCGATCCCACCGGTCTCCAGTTCAGGGGGGGATTCTCTGGTTTCCCTGGGAACCATCCCGCCCCGCATGAGACCATGCCCAATACCCACAATTCGGGCGCCCGCGCAGGAGGTACGGAAGCAATGGCTTCGGAGCAGTCCAGCCAGTCGAGCCCGCCCCCGGCGTGGCCGCAACCGGCCGACCCTCCCGGCTGGGCGGACGACCCCCTCGGCACCGGCCCGCGACTGCCCCGTCCGCAGGACGTCTCCCAGGCCGGAGGCGCCGGGCAGACCTCGCCGGGCAACGGCTGGCAGGCCGCGATGGCGCAGGGCGACGACGTCTTCCGGCGGCAGGCGCCCGACCCGCGAACACCCGGCCCGCAGGCCCCGGACGCGCGGCGGTCCGGCGGCCAGGGCGGCGACTCGCCGTCCGGCGGCGACTCCTGGCGGACCGGCGTGCCCGGCAGCGGCTCCTGGCAGCAGGCCTTCGGCGCGCAGCCCCCGGCCGATCCTCAGGCCCCCGGCTCTCCCCCGGGGGGCGAGCAGTGGCGCAACGGCCCGCCGTCCCGTGACGGCTCCGGTGAGAACGGCTGGAACGCAGCGTCCCCGACGTCCCCGGCGTCCGGCACCGGCTGGCACACCGAGCCGGGCGCCACCGCGGCGATGCCCGTCTACTCCCCCTCCCCGACGAATCCGCCAGGCGCGAACCCCGGCCCCCTCGGCCGCCGGGATCCCCTCACCGATCCCGACCCGTTCAACCGCGACCCGCTGTCCAACCCCGACCCGTTCGGCTCCCGAGACCCCTTCCGCCCCTCCCCGGAGGGCGGCCCCACGGGGAGCGGGCCCCAGCCCGGCGGCTGGGCCCAGGCCGCGGGCGCCCCGCCGGAGGCCCCCGCGCACCCCGCGCCCGGGTGGAACGGCCCCGGCCAGGGGATGCCCCCGCAGGGCATGCCGGGCCAGGGGATGCCGGGCCAGGGGATGCCCGGTCAGGCCGGCCAGCCCTTCCCCGGCGGAGGTAACGGCGGTCCGCAGCAGGACCCCCGGCAGGGCGCGGGCCAGCCGGGCGGCCACCTCAGCCGCGACCCCTCCGACCCCAACCGGCCGTTCGTCACGGCGGGCCAGATCAGCGGCCCGAAGACCCCGCCCCCGGAGCGCCAGCAGGAGCTGTGGGACACCGTCTTCGGCGACAACTACCAGGCCATGGGCGACGAGGACGACCTCGAAGGCCGGGGCAGGCCGGTCTGGATCTACGCGCTCGCCGGCTCCGCCGTGGTCGCGCTGGTCGGTGTGGTGCTCTGGGCGTTCCTGGCCGGACCGCTCGCCTCCGGCAAGGACGACCCCGAGACCGCCGCCCCGCAGACCAAGCCCTCGGCCGCCGCGAAGAACCCCGCCAAGAGCAGGTCGACGTCTCGCCTGCCGCGCTTCCCCGGCAAGGCGTCCCCGGTCTCCGGCACCCTGTCCGACCAGGCCGCGGCGATCAGCGTGCCCAGGCTCGGCGGCCCCTGGCGGCTGGACCAGCGGCCGGCCGTACAGACCTCCTACGGCTTCGACACCCGCCAGTACGTCCCCGCCGGCTCCGACACGGCGGGCAAGCCGCAGTTCGCCCAGGTGATGTCCGGTCCGCTCTCGGCCCGGATGAAGAGCAAGTACGTCGACGGCAGGCTCGCTCCGGTGATCAACGCGGTGGCCTCGGCCGCCCGCGGCAAGTTCTTCCCCCAGGAGAACACCGCCCGCAAGATCGCCCAGCAGACGCTGAAGGTCGGCGGGCACCCGGCGCAGCTCGCCGCCTACGAGATCACCGCCGGGGAGACGAAGACCACCATGGTGGTGGCGGCCGTGAACACCGGAGCCCAGCTGCCCTCGGTCGTCTACATGTCGGTGCCGGACGGCAAGAAGGAACTGCTGCCCGACATCAACACCGTCTTCACGTCGATCAAGCCCGCGGCCTCCTGACATCCGGGGAGACCCCGGCGATCCCGGGGTCTCCGGGTCAGAACTCGCAGGTCATGTGCTTGATGCCGTTGATGAAGCTGGAGTGGAGGCGCTCGGGCCCGCCGCCCTCGATGTCCGGCACCCTGCGCAGCAGCTCGCGGAGCATCACGGTGATCTCGCGGCGGGCCAGGTGCGCGCCGAGGCAGAAGTGCGGACCGGGACCGCCGAAGCCCACGTGGGGGTTGGGACTGCGGGTGATGTCGAAGCGGAGCGGGTCGGCGAAGACGCTCTCGTCGCGGTTGGCCGCCCAGTAGTACAGGACCACCTTCTCCCCCTCGCGGTAGAGGTGGCCGTTCATCTCGTGGTCCCGCATCACCTTCCGGCGCATGAAGTTCACCGGTGAGGCCAGGCGGACGATCTCCTCCACCGCGCCGGGAAGGCGGCCGTCGAGGTCCGCGAGCAGCAGTGCGCGCTGGTCGGGATTGCGGGTGAGCAGGCGCAGGCCGTGCGAGATGGCGTTGCGGGTGGTCTCGTTGCCGGCCACGACCAGCAGGATGAAGAACGACCCGAGCTCCTGCGCGGTGAGCTTCTCCCCGTCGATGTTGGCGTTGACCAGCGACGAGGTGAGATCTCCGGTGGGCTCTTCGACCCGCGAGGCGGCGAGGTCCTGGACGAGCTGCTGAAGCTCCATCCCGGCGGTGAGCAGCTTCTCGGCGACCGAGGTCGTGTTGCCGCCGCCGTACTCGGGGTCGAAGCCGCCGAGGATCGTGTTCGAGCGGTCGAAGACGAAGCCGTACCGGTCCTCCGGGATGCCCATCATGTCACAGATGATCTTCAGCGGGAGCTTGGCCGCGACCTCGGTGACGAAGTCGCAGCCCGGGCCGGTGACGAGCAGGTCGTCCACGATCCGTGCGGCGGCCGCGTCGACGTCGGCCTCGAACTGCTTGATCATCTTGGGGGTGAACGCCCGGGAGACGATCCGGCGGAGCCGGGCGTGCCGCGGGTCGTCCATGTTGATCATCGACCCGAAGTACTCGGTGAACTCCGGTGGCATGTCCGGGATGTTGGTGGCCCCACCCTCCCCCGAGCGGAAGACCTCGGGCGTACGGCTGGCCTCCAGGATGTCGGCGTGCCTGACCAGCGCGTAGTAGCCGAGACCGCGAGGAGCGAAGGAGACCTCCGGCTCCTGGTAGAACGCCGGACTGGGAAGCTCGCGCAGCAACCGGAAGGCATGCTCCCGCTCCGCCATGGGCCTGGCCCAGAAATCGTAGTCGGAAAGATCGAAGTCGCTCGCGGAGACGATCGGCTTCCGCTCGGCTGGCGTCACGCTCATAGTGCCCATCATTTTCGCAGGTCTCGATCGGGTCAATGGAGGGTTGTCGAAAGTCGCGGGTGAAGCGTCCGATGCTCTCGGCGAGGTGGTCCGGGGAGGCGCGACCGGTCTTCGCCCCAGCGAAGCGGACCGGCCCCGGCCGGGCATGCGGCGACGTGATCGTCCGTCAGCGCCGGCCGTCCCGGGAAGGCGATGTCCGATGGATCGACGTCTTCCGCGGAACCGTCACACCACCTCCACTAGAACAGAGTTCGGTTTGTCGATCCTGCCACACGATCTTCCCGCCGACCAGACCGGAACGGCCCGAACCCTGAACCAGCGGCATGACGGACGACTGCCTGCGGAACCCGTACGACTCCGCGCAAGTCCTTCGCGACGGCTCCCGTCTACGGGGTGAGGCATACGCGCGACAGGGCGGTTAAAGCCGAACCAAGAATGCGATCGGCAGGCTGCTTCCCGCACTCGCCGAACGCCTCAACGACGAACGTCCGCCTTCGCCCGGCCAGGTGGACCGGCTGACCGGCTGACCGGTTCTTTCCGAACCGGCAGGCGGTGCTCCAACCCCCTTTGAGCCGGGACGTCTCCTCTGGCTTGGGCGAACCGGCGGTTATCGTGCTGGTCGGTGGTTCGCGCTGCGGTGGGTGGGTGTTCCGGCCGGCGCTGTGGCTGATGTCCGGTGCCGACCGGCCTCCGGCCTGGTCCCGGG
>NZ_JBIAMC010000010.1:0-304080 GCF_042873875.1 Streptosporangium sp. NPDC004379 | reverse complement strand
CTCTCCAAACAATGTCTGAACAGTCTCTCCCGGCTGAAAGCATCCACCCCTGCAACAGGGCGGCTGCATCAACCAAAGGAATCCGTCCTCCCACCAAGCGATGGGTGGGACGGGGTTGTGCATCATGCACTGGCTTTTAGCACACTGTTGAGTTCTCAAGAAACGGACGCGTTCACCGTCGGCCCGGATCATCGATCCGCCCTCCGGGGCATTCGTTTCGCATCTCAATCTTAGCAGTTCCGCCTGGTTTGTGTCAAACTGTCGCTTTCGCTTCAGCCGACCCGCACCCGCCGGATCCACCTGGATCTCGACCACCCCGTCTCCAGGGCAACCCCTCTAACTTACTCCAACATTCGGTCTTGGTCAAACCGAATCTCGCCAGGACACAAAGGTCCCACCGAGAGGTGGATCATCAGAGGAGGTCCCGAGCTCCCGGTGATCTCCACCGGCGTTCTCGGGCCTGTGAACTCTATGTAGGGTCGCCCCTTCCGTCAAATCAACCCCTCCCCCAGAGGAAACCTTCCTTCCCTGCGGGTAGTGGTGGCGGTATGACGGACGGAAGGCTCCTCCCCAGAGCACTCATCGTGCTGGTCTGCGCCGCGAGCGCCGTGATCACACTGGCCGGGGTACGAGAGGTCGGGTCGATCGTCGGACCGGTGCTCCTCGCCCTGGTCCTCGTCCTCGCGGTCGCCCCGGTCCGCGGCATGCTCCAGAGGCGCGGCGCACCCGGATGGACGCTGGTGGCGGTTCCACTGGCCATCGTGCTGCTCCTGCTGTTCGGCATGGTGGCGATCCTGACTCTCTCGGTCGCGCAGCTGGCCACTCTGGCCTCCACCTACAGCGGCCAGTTCGACCAGCTCGTGGTGGATGCCCAGCAGCTGGCGGCGCGGCTCGGCATCGGCACCGATCAGATGAACCAGGCGATACGGACGCTCGACCCCGGGAAGATCTTCCAGCTGCTCCAGGGGTTCGCCGCCGGCCTTCTCAGCGTCTTCTCCGGGCTGGTCCTCATCGTCGTTCTGCTGCTGGCCATGTGCCTCGACGCCCCGGCCTTCTCCCGGCTGCTCCGGAAGGGAGCCGCGCGGCGTCCCCTGCTCATCGGCGCACTCACCGACTTCGCCCACAAGACACGCCGCTACCTCGTCGTCTCGACGATGTTCGGGCTGGTCTGCTCGGCGCTGGACGCGACCGCACTGTGGCTGCTCGGCGTGCCGCTCCCGCTGCTGTGGGGCGTGCTGGCTCTGATCACGAACTACATCCCCAACATCGGGTTCGTCATCGGCCTGATACCGCCGGCGCTGCTCGGCCTTCTCGTGGGCGGGCCCAAGACCCTGCTTTTCGTGGTCCTCTCCTACATCCTGATCAACTTCGTCGTGCAGTCGCTGATCCAGCCCAAGTTCCTCGGCGACGCCGTCGGCCTGTCCACGACCATGACGCTCCTGTCACTGCTGCTGTGGGCGTTCGTACTCGGTCCGCTGGGTGCGCTGCTGGCCATCCCGCTCAGCCTGCTGGTCCGGGCGTTGCTGATCGACAGCGACCCCGACGGTGAGTGGGCGGCGGCGCTGGTCTCCGGGCACGATCCCGGCGAGGACCGGCCCGCCACGCCGTAGGACCTCGTGGGAAACGGCGCCGTGAGCACCGTGGACGCCGGTCCGCGGCGCCGTGGACCGGTGAGGGCGGTCCCGTCCAGGCCGCCGCGTCATCGGTCAGGGCGAGGCGGGTTCGGTCGTCGTACGGCTCCCGCCGTCCGGCCGCGGGCCCGCCGGGGGAAGCGTGCTCAGCTCGATGCCGAAGTGTTTCCGGTAGGCGGCGAGCACCTCGGTGTCGGTGAGCAGTTCCCGTTCCTCCCGGACGCCCCCCACCGTGTGGATGAGCGTCCGGCCGCCGCTCAGCGTGACACGGCCCGTCTCGGTGAGGATCGTGCAGACCGTCGAGCGGGTGAAGTGCGACTTCGGGGAGGTCTGGTGCCACCAGCAGGCCATCTCGAAGTCGGACAGGGCGTACGGCCTCGGTTCCACGCGGTACTGGAGCACGTCGTCCTGCAGGATGTCGAGATCGCCTTCGCCGGTCTCGGCCACGCGGAAGACCCCCTCCGGGTCGGGCTGCTCGGTACGCAGGTCGAGACGGAACGGATACCGAGAGAGCCGGCCGAAGCCGACGTCGACGAGCCACGACGCCGAGCCGCTCTCGACACGCAGGGCCATGTGGTCGAACGGCGCCCTTGGCACGCCGTCCGCGGCGACCCTGGCCGAGAGGAAGGACACCCGGTAGCCCAGCGAGCGGAGCAGCGCGGCGAAGGCTCCGTTGACCTCGTAGCAGAAACCTCCCCTGTGCCTGTCCACCACCTTCTCCACCAGTGCGCGATCGTCGAGCACGACGGGTTCGCCGAGGTGGACGCTCAGGTTCTCGAACGGAACGGTCAGCAGGTGGCGGGCCTGCAGTTCGCGTAGCGACTCGGGGTCCGGGCTCGCGGGCCGGGGCGCGCCGATTCGTGTCAGGTATTCCTCCATGGCCTGATTCGATCACGGGGCATGACGCCCGCGGCAGGGGCCGCGGGCGTAGGACCCGGGCTTAGGACCGGGGGCCGGGGTCCGGTGGCACGGAGATCCCGGGCCCGATGAGAACCGGGGCGGGCCTCGGCCCGGGGCCGCCCCGGACGTCGGACCGGACGTCGGACCGGACGTCGGACCGGACGTCGGACCGGGGCGGGCGCCGGGCCGAAGCCACGCCAGGCGTCAGGCGTCAGGCGTCAGGCCGGGGACGGCGTGGGCAGTTCCACGGCTCCCCCGCTCACCCGGCTGCGGCCGTCCGGGGAGGCGATCGACACCTTCAGGACGCTCGGCCGTCCCATGTCCACCCCCTGGAGGACGGTGAACTCGTCGGACCCGGTGCCCAGCACGCGGAGGTAGCCACCGAACGCGGCCGCCGCGGCCCCCGTCGCGGCGTCCTCAACGACCCCGCCCACCGGGAAGGGGTCGCGGGCGTGGAACCGCAGGTCGCTCTCGCGCCAGAAGAGGTGCACCGTCGTCCAGCCGTGGGCGGTCATGATCGACCGCAGCGCGTCGAAGTCGTAGTCGAGGTCCGCCAGACGCTCGCGGGTCGCGGCGGCGAGCACGAGGTGGTCGTTCCCCCCGAAGGCGACGTGCGGCGGGAAGGCCGGGTCGAGGTCGTCGTGGGACCAGCCGAGCGCGTCGAGGGTTGCGTCGAGCTCCTCCTCCCCGGCGGGCCGGGAGCGGGTGGGGACGCTGGTGAGCGTGGCGCGGAGCACGCCGTCGTCGATCCCGGTGTCCATGGCGATCTCACCGGCCGGGGTGTGGAAGACCAGCGGGCCGGCGCCGAGCCGTTCGGCCAGTGCCACCGCGGTGGCGATGGTGGCGTGCCCGCAGAAGGCCACCTCGGTGGAGGGGGCGAAGTAGCGGACCCGGAAGGTGCGGCTCTCGTCGTCGCGGCCGGTCACGAAGGCGGTCTCGGAGTATCCGACCTCGGCGGCGATGGCGAGCATCTCGGCGTCGGAGAGGCCACCGGCGTCCAGGACGATCCCGGCGGGGTTGCCCCCTTCGGGGTCGTGCGTGAAGGCGGTGTAGCGCAGGATCTCCAGATCTTCTCTCATGCCCACCGGAGCCTATCCTCCGCCCTTCCGGAGAATCCCGCCCGCCCGGGTGATCGGGGCGGGCGGGGCCGGATAGCTCAGACGGCCGCCGGGGCGGTCTTCTGCGGGGCCGTACTCGGCGCGGGGGCCCGCGCCGCGGAGACGCGGCGGTTCCAGGGCATGGCCGCGATGAGGACCGGCAGGAGCACGATGGAGCACTGCGCCCAGACCGAGTGCAGCTCACCCCACGCCAGACCGCGGTACTGCGTCATGTAGAGGTAGCCGTACGCCGCCCAGACGGAGACGCCGAGGATGGCGGGCCACGCGAAGCGGGTGGGGCGGGCGACCAGGAACGGCATGAACCACAGCAGGTACTGCGCGCCGAGGCGGGGGGTGGCGACCATGAAGGCGAGCAGCAGGGCCGTGGTGACGTCCACCGGGTCGGCGCGGCGCCACAGGATGGCGACCACCACGAGCGTGAAGTAGATCAGCCACGTGCCGAACGTGGCGATCCCCTGGTGGAGCGTCCAGTCGCCGCCGACCAGGAGGGCGCTGTAGCTCCACTCTCCGACGATGGGACGGATGGTCTTCATCACCTTGATGACCTCGGGGATCTGACTCAGGGAGGTCCCGGCGAAGATCGGCAGGGTGACGATGAAGAACACCGGTGCGATGCCGGTGGCCACGAAGGCGACGATGCGGGCGCGGACGGTCGGCAGGAACAGGAGCATGCCGGGGATCAGCCAGATGGGCCAGCTCTTGGCGCACAGGGCCAGGCCCATCAGCAGGCCGGCGAACAGGGCGCGGCGCAGGCCGGCCCGGTCGCCGGGGCCCGGACGCAGCGCCAGGCGCAGCGTCTCCGGCGCCGCCGCCAGTGCCTGCCGTACGGCGCCGCGGAACCCGAGGGCGGAGACGCTCCGCCGGGTCATGGCGATGGGGTCGTTGACGAGACCGGGGCGCTCGGCCGGTCCCGGGCCGCGGGCCACCACGAACGCGGCGACGCCGAAGGCCAGCGCGACCGGCTCGACCTGGCCGTGGATGCACGCGACGAGGAGGGCCAGCGGGTTGCAGGCGTACTGGAAGGCGCGCAGCGAGGCGTCGCGTCCCCCGGCGAGCCTGCCGACGAGCGGGATCAGCGCGATGTCGGCCACCACGGTGACGAGCCGCCCGGCGATCTCCCACGGGATGCCCAGCCAGAGCAGCAGGCCGTACACGTACGGGATGGTCGGCAGGAAGTGCCAGCCGCCGTTGCTGCCAAGGACGGGGTCCTGACGGTTCAGGACCGCCTCGCCCGCCGGTTTGAAGCTGTTCACGAAGTCGACCGGCTGCCACTCGCTCTTCGCCGCGGCGACCATGATCAGCAGACGGAACACGATTCCGGCCGCGAGCGCCACGGCCAGCGACGGACGCCAGTGCCGCCACTGGGCGACGAGTGCGAGCACGACACCTGCGGCGAGGAGGAGCCCCGTTTGGATTGCGTAGTCCATGACGTCTACCAGAGTGCCGGAAGCCGAGGGAAAGCGACCACTCGGGCCGCGAAACGAGTTCACTCTCCCAGGTTTCTTCACGGAAAGAAGCCGAATCGTCACTTTCAGCCACCGAAGAAGAGGTGGCGGGCCGGTTCCTGGCATGACCTCGCCGCCGGGAGTCCGTCTCTCCCGGCGGCGAGGGGCTTTCGGGGGTCGGGCCCCGTCCTGGACGGGGCCCCGGCCGTCAGCCGGTGAACCCCTTGAAGATGCCGGTGAACTCCCAGGGCGACTGGGCGACTCCGCTGCAGGTGGGCGATACCTGCCCGTTGGGGCAGCCGCCGTTGTCGCGGCCGGCGGACCAGAAGCCGACGAACCCGGCGTGGTTGGCGTTGGCCCAGGAGAGCAGCTTGCGGGCGTCCGCCTGCGTGGTGGTCATGCCGGTGTCGTTCTTGCCGATCATCGGGGTCAGGCCGAGCATCCTCTTGAGCTGGGCGTCGGTCTTCGCCGGCCAGACCGTCCTCATCTGCGCGAGCGTCGCCTCGGCCGCGGCGATCATCGCGTCACCCCAGTTGCCGGTGTAGCCGAAGTTCATCAGCATCGGGTTGACGATCACGTCGAGGCCCCTGGAGGCCGCGTCCCGCAGGATCGACAGCGAGAACGGGTCCACGCCGTAGTCCTGGCCCTGAACCCGGAGGGTGTAGCTCACCACGGTGCCGCGTTCGGCCTGGAGCTGCTTGAGCGCGGTGTTGACCTTGGCGGCGTCGATCGACGCCTCGACGTCGACGTCGAGGTGGTTCGTCCCGACCGCGTCGAGCACCTTCTTGTACGCGGTGAGCAGCGCGGCGGAGGAGGCGCAGTTGTGCTCCAGGTACGGTCCCTGGGCGCCGCCGGTGGCCACGATCACCTGCCCGCCCTGCGCCTGGAGCGCCCGGACGTCGCCGATGATCCGCGGGTCGTCGATCGGGATGGTGCCGCCCCAGGCCGGGTTGCAGCCGGTGCTGTCGCCGAGGGCGAAGGCGAGGGTGTAGTTCTTCACCCCGGTCGCGGCGGCGGCGCCCGCCAGCGAGGGCGTGGGCATGGTGATGTCGATGTAGGGGGCGTAGCGGATCTCCCCGACGGGCGGCGGGGTGGTGTCGCCGGTGGTCGTCCCACTCGTCTGGGGGCCGTAGGCCGAGCAGTTGCCCGAGGGGTCGCAGGCCCGGACCCGGAAGGAGTAGGCGGTGCGGGGCGTGAGGCCGGTGGCCGTGTAGGAGGTGGCGGAGCCCGCGGCGACCGGTGCGCCGCCGTCGCGGGAGACCTCGTAGCGGGCCACGGTGCCGGAGTCGTCGGTGGAGGCCGACCAGGAGAGGGCCAGCGAGGTGGCGGTGGCGCCGCCCACGGTGAGGTTCGCCGGGACGGTGGGCGGGACGGTGTCGCCCGGGACGCCGTCGCCGGGCGGCCCGTCGAGGACGAGGTCGTCGGCCTGGTAGGCGCCCTGGCCGTACCAGGAGTTGACGTACACGGTCACCGAGGTGGTGGACGGGCCGGTGGTGAACGACGTGGTCAGCCGCGCGTAGGACGACGGCGAGGACGTCCATGTGCTGGGGTCGGTGGTACCGGTGCCGGTCGCGCCCAGGAAGACGTAGCCGCCGCGCACCCAGGCCGACAGCGAGTACGACGAGGACGGCTTGACGGCGACCTTCTGGCCGCAGCGGGCGATGTCGGTTCCCTGGGCGGTGGCCTGTAGCGCCGCGGCGCCGCCGTGCACGGGGGACGACACCGTCGTCGCGGCCGAGGAGGCGGAGCAGGTCCAGCCGGTCAGTCCGTTCTCGAACCCGGGGTTGGTCATGAGGGCGGCGGCGTGCGCGGGCGGCGCGGCGAGCGTCGCCGCGCCCAGGGCCAGTACGGCGGCCGCCGCGAGTTTCCTGAGGTTCATCTCTTGCCCCGCAAGGGTGGTGGTGGGGTGGGCTGGGGTCTTCCGGGGCGCGGCCCCGCGCCTCGTGGGACGGGGCCGCGCCGTGAAGGGGGCCGGCTCGCCGTGGAGAGGACCCGGACGGCGGACCGGGACGGCGGGCCGGCCCCCCTGCGGGCGGCCGTACGGTTCACCGGTGGGCGGGCCGTACGGCCTCCCGGCAGCCGGGCGAGCCGGGCGGGCGAGGGTCAGAATCCCGCGGTGATCCGGGTGAACTCCCAGTCGGCCTGGGCGATCCCGCTGCAGCTCTCCTGGACGCCGCCGCCGGGGCAGGGGCGGTCGCGGTTGACCGACCAGAACGCGAGGCGGGTCAGGCCCTTGGAGTTCGCCCAGTCGCGGATCTGGGTCCACTGCGCCGGGGAGGTCTGCTCCTGCTGGTCGGACAGGCCGTTCATGCCGGAGATGCCCATGTGCGCGTATGCCTGGGCGTCGGTCCAGCCGTTGGCGGACTTCAGCGCGTTCTTCAGGCCCTCGGCGGCGTTGACCGTGCTCTGGTACATGTTCGCGCCGCCGCCGAAGTCGAACGGCATGATCGTGTAGTTGTCGATCGGCACGCCCAGCGCCTTGGCCTGGTTGATCAGACGGATGCCGGGGGCGGTCGGGCCGGTGGTGGAGGTGCCGAAGGTCACGACCACCTTGACGCCGGGGTTGGCCGACTTGACGATCTTCAGGCCGTTGAGGATGCGGTCCTGGACGGTGTAGTTCTCGAACTCGTCGGTGTTCTCGATGTCGAAGTCGACCACCGCGGGCCCGACGGCGTCGATGACCTTCTGCACGGCTCCGGCGAACGCCTGGGGGGTCGAGCAGTTGGGGCCGAGCTTGTTGCCCTGCCAGCCGCCGAAGGAGATCTGCACGCTGCCGCCGGCGGCCTTGATCTGGTTGATGGCGGACTGGTCGGCGCCGCCGGTCAGCGGACGCTGGCCGTCCCAGGCGGGGTTGCAGCCGTTCTGGGCCAGGATGAAGGCCATGGTGAAGGACTTGACGCCGGTGGCGCCCATGACCGTGGCCGGGCTGGGCGGGTTGCCCCAGCCCATGTAGAGGTAGGGGGCGCCGGGCATCTTGCCGCCGGGCGGCGGGGTGGTGCAGCCGGTGGTGGTGGCGGTGGCGCCGCTTCCGGCCGACTCGCCGGCGTTGTTGTACGCCTTGACCGTGTAGGTGTGCGACTCGCAGGTGCCGAGGCCGGAGACGGTGGCGGTGGTGCCCGTGACGGTGGTCTTGAGCGCCGAGCCCTCGTAGACGCGGTAGCCGGTGACCGTGCCGCTGGAGGCGCCCCAGGACAGGGTGATCGACGTGTTGGTCGAGGTCGTGGTCACGGCCCCGGGTGCGCCCGGGGCGCCGGGGTTGCCGGTGCCTCCGCCGCAGGGGTTGCCGTTGAGCGTGCAGTTGGACGGGGTGACGCCGCCAGGGCTGCCGTTGAAGCCGAAGCTCGCGGACGCGCCGGGGGCCAGGGTGCCGTTCCAGCCGACGTTGGTGAAGGTGAAGCGCTGTCCACTGCGGGTCATGGCGGCGTCCCAGGAGGAGCCGACGGACGCGCCGGAGGGCAGGTCGAAGGCCACCGACCAGCCGTTGATCGTGGTGGCGCCGCCGTTGGTGATCGTGTACTTGCCCTCGAAGCCGGTGCCCCAGTCGGAGACCTTGGTGAAGACGGCCGTGGGGGACGCCTCCGCCCCGGCGGGCGCCGCGGTCGCGGCCGCGCCGAGCGCGGTCAGGAGTGCGGCCAGAGCCGCGGCTGCTGTTCGGCGAAGTCTCATTCGCTGTTCCTTCTGTCGGGGGGTGTCGCGTCCCGCCGGCGGCGGGGCCGCGGGGCGGGGCGGGTGGCTTTTCCGGCCGGCCCGGGTTCTCCGGCGTGGTCAAGGGCGTGGTCAAGACGGACGGGCCGCCGGCGCGCCACGCGGGTGTCCACTCGGAGCGGCGATGGCGCGGTACCGCTCCGGGTGATGCGGGGCGTGGACGCCGCCGCCGGGGGTCGGCGGCGTCCACGCTGCTCAGAAGGGGTTCCGGGTCGGCGAACGGGTCATCGGCGTCCCGTTCGACTCATCTTTTAGGAAAGTTTCCTAAGAGTTGTGGCGATCGTAGCTTTGACAACCCTCCTTCACAAGACCCAAAACAAGACCGAAACGAGACGGGGAGCGAACCCTCAGGCCATGACCTCCGGCAGCGGCTTGCGGGTCAGATCGGGGACCTCCGCGTCCCGGGCGGCGTAGCCCACGGGGAAGAGGATGTAGGGCCGCTCGTTGGCCGGCCGCCCGCAGATGTCGCTCAGGAACGCCATCGGGTTGGGGGTGTGGGTGAGGGTGGACAGCCCCATCGAGTGCAGGGCCGCGATGAAGAGGCCGCACGCGATGCCGACGCTCTCGTTGACGTAGTAGTGCCTGACCCGCGTGCCGTCGGGACGCACGCCGTACTTCTCCGCGAAGCAGACCACCAGCCAGGGCACGGTCTCCAGGTAGTCCTTCCCGGGGCCGGTCTCCAGGGGGGCCAGGGCGGCGCGCCACTCCGGGGTCAGCCGCCCCTCCTCGTAGTTCCTGCGCTCCTCGACCTCGGCCGCCTCCCTGATCCGCCGCCTGGTCCCGGCGTCGCCGACCAGGATGAACTTCCACGGCTGCTGGTGGGCCCCGGAGGGGGCGGTGTTCGCGGTCCGGATCGCCAGTTCGACGCACTCGCGGGGCACCGGTTCGTCGCTGAAGAACCGCACGCTCCGCCGCCGGTCCATGTGCTCGTAGAACTCCCGGCCCCGGGCCAGCATCTCGTCCTCGGGGTAGCGGGCGGGCCGGTAGGGGATGAACGGGTAGCTGTGCTCGCGCGGCACGATGCCTCCTTATTCGTCATATGTGCGCGCGTAGTCTGAATGGCGGTGAAAAATAGGGCAATACCCCGCCCGGAACGCTGCCAGATCGTCAGTCTCCGTCGCCGCGGGGTCCGCGGAGGTGAGCAGATTGGCAGCCAGAAGGGCCGGCCGGAACGGCCTGGACGAACTCGACCGCAGGGTGCTCCGCCTGGTCAGGGAGCGCCCGCGCACCGGCCTGCTGGAGATCTCCCGCATCCTCGGGGTCGCCCGGGGAACGGTCCAGGCCCGGCTGGACCGGATGGTCGCCGACGGAGTGATCGTCGACTTCGGGCCCAACCTCTCCCCCCGCGCCCTCGGCTACCCGGTTCAGGCGTTCACCACGCTGGAGGTCGAGCAGGTCTCCCGGCCCGGCATCTCCTCCGCCCTGGAGGCGATCCCCGAGGTCATGGAGGCGCACATCGTCACCGGCCCCGGCGACGTCTGGTGCCGGATCGCCGGCCGCGACCACGAGCACATCCAGCGGGTCATCGACCGGATGCTCGCCATCCCCGGCGTACGGCGCAGCAGCACGGTGATCACCCTCTCCACCGTGGTGGCCCACCGCGTCCAGCCCCTGGCCGACGACTGAGCCCATTCACACCTCGGCCCCGTTCGCCCCCGTCAGTCCTTGAGGAGGAACTCGCTGTCCCTGCGATGCGCGTACACCAGAATGTTGGTGTCGACGGCGATCACAGGCGGTCCTCGTAGGCCAGTGCCCGGATGTCCTCCCAGGAGGCGCCTCGCCTAGAGGGTTGCACTCCCTGACCGCCCACGGACGCGTCGGGCAGCGCGTACCTCACCCCTCGTGCCTGAGGCGCCAGGACGGACCGGAGTCCCTCCTCGATAAGGGCCCGCAGAGTCGTTCCCTCGGACCTGGCGAGCTGCCGGGCCTCCTGGAGCAACCCGTCCGCGATGTCGACGGTCGTCTCCATCAAATGCCTCCAGTGTGGAGACCCCCGCCTTCAGGTGGGGGAGGAAACGTGGCATCGTGCCGCGTTTCCGGGTGGGTGGTGTAGCCGTAGCCGTCCGCCCGCTGGAGCAGTCGAACGTGGCGGTGGTCGATGCCCTGCATGGTGCCGTGCCGGGTGGTGATGTTGAAACTGCCGGTGGAGCGGACCGCGACGCGGCCGGTGTGGACCCCGGCCTTCTTGCCCGTCGGGACGTTCGCCCGGACCAGGTCGCCCGTCTGAAAGCCCCGCACCGTCTTGGTCCGGGGCAGCCGCAACCGGGGAAAGCCGTAGCGGTCGGTACGCGTCCGGCAGTACGTGCCACGCCCGGTCGCCTTCACCACCAGGACCGTCGACGGCCAGCCGGTCACGGTCTCCAGGCATCCGACGTGCAAGGCGTCCAGGGTGTGGGACTTCGGCGCGCCGGTTCGCGACCGGTTCCACTTCGTGCGCCCGCCGGAGGCCGTCGTGACCGGCAGGCCGGTCGCCTCCAGTGCCCGCCATAGCGCCCATCGGGTGGCGTTGACGGCGGCGGCATCACGCAGCGGAAGCTTCGCCTGCCTGAGGATCTTCGCCAGGAGAGCGGGCTTGGCCTTGAGGAACTCCTGTGCGGGGGTGGCGTTCTTGGCCTGGTTGCACGGCACGCATGCCAGGGTGAGGTTGGTGATCCGGTCCGAGCCGCCCCGGGCGCGCGGGTGGATGTGGTCGATGTTCAGCGGCACGCTCGTCGCGCCGCAGTAGGCGCACGCCCGGCCCCACGTGGCCAGGAGGTATTCGCGGACCTCGTACCCGGCGAGCGTGCCCTGACGGTACTCCGCGCCTTGGAGTGGCCGCCCGGCCGACATGGCGTGCGTGTCGAAGGAGACCCGCTCCACGTGGACGACGGTGACAGGCGCCCAACGCCTCAGGCGCGCCACCCACGACATGGTGGTGTCGACGCGGTGCCGTAAGGACGGGGCCAGCCATCCCTTCGGTTTGACGCGGTTGTCGAACCGGGGCGCGCGATAACGCAGGTTCGCGCTACGACGTCGCCGCCGTAGCGCGGCTCGAGTGGTGAGCTTGTCACGGATCGCCCCGCCACGATGGTCGAGCTGGAGCGCGTACACGCCGGTCCGGCTTCCGCCGTGACCGGTGAACACGGCGATGCCAGTGTGTCTGGAACCGGGGTCGATGCCGGCCTCGACGCCCTTGACCGTGGAATCAGCGGCGGCGCGATCGCGCAACCGGATGACGAACGGGGTGTGCCGGACCACGGCCGCCCGGCCCTTGCGGAGGAGTTCTTTCGCCCGGCGCGGCGAGCACGGCTGCAAAGGCCGCCCTCTCCGGTCGAGCACGAACACGCAGGCGTTACCGCCCAGCCCCTTCCCGGCGGAAGCCGGGTCAGGGTGACGCCGCCGGCCCCGGGTGCCGAGGCCGCCGATCTCCCCTCGCCCGTGTTCCACGCCGGTTACCGCGCTGAGGCGGTGTCCGCGTCCCGTTTCGTGCCCACCCTCGGGCGTGTCTGCTGACGCGGATTCCAGAGCAGCCCGCTGAGGAAGCACGGACTGGTGGGTCTGCTGGCCTACGTGAAACGTCGTCAATCGAATGCACCTCCTTCCAAGTGATCGACTCAGGCTGGTCAACGCGGGGCTTCAAGACGCATCACCGCACCTGGAAGCCCTCTCCTTCAGGAGGGAGTCGTTGACGTGGCTAGCCATACCTATGGAGCAATATTCCCATCCATTCTTACCCTCCGCACATGGAATGTCGCCCAGAGTTCCATCGATCCCGTCCGGGTGATCAAGTAAGGCGATTGGGGATTGTTCGGGGGGAGTACCGTAGGTTCGTCTTGTTTCGCCCCCTGGAGTGCCCCATGTTCTTCGGCATCACCGACATCTGGACCTACGTCATCGGTGCCTTCTTCATCGTCCTGCTGCCCGGCCCGAACTCCCTCTACGTGCTCAGCGTCGCGGCGCAGCAGGGGGTGCGCCGGGGCTATCGCGGGGCCGTGGGGGTGTTCCTCGGTGACACCGTCCTGATGGTCCTGGCTGCGGCCGGGGCCGCGTCGGCGCTGCGGGCCGAGCCGATGCTGTTCGACGTCGTCAAGTACGCCGGGGGCGCTTACCTGGCGTGGATCGGCGTGCAGATGCTGCGCGGGGCGTGGCGCTCGTGGCGGAGCCACGGGACCGCCGGGGCCGCGGACGCCGCCGGGCCCCCGGCGGCGGAGGCGGGCCGGCCCGCCAGGGACCCGTTCCGCAAGGCGCTGACGATCAGTCTGATGAACCCGAAGGCGATCCTGTTCTTCATCTCCTTCTTCATCCAGTTCGTGGATCCCTCCTACGGCAGGCCGGCGCTGTCGTTCCTGATCCTGGGGGCGATCTGCCAGCTGTTCAGCGTGCTGTACCTGTCGACGCTGATCTTCGCCGGGAGCTTCCTGGCCTCCCAGTTCCGGGCGCGCCACCGGCTGTCGGCCGGGCTCACCTCGGGGGTGGGCGCGCTGTTCATCGGCTTCGGGGCGCGGCTGGCCACGGCGACGCTGGGCTGACGCCGTACGGCCGTGCCGGGCTGAGCCGCACCGGCCGTTCGGGACGCCGTGCGGCCGGGCGCGGGGGCGTGCTCGCCGCGCCGGGGTATCCGACGGTGGTCGTCAGGCCTGGCCGGGGCCGTCCTGGTTGGCCTTGATCGCCACGCTGACCAGCGAGAGGAACAGTTCGGCGTCGGCCCTGCCGTCGATGGCCATCGACACCCAGCCGTCCCCGCTGCCCGGGACGACCCGCCGGCAGTCGGTGAGGACCCGGGCCCAGCGGTCGATGACGCCGGTGGTGAGCAGGAGTTCCGCGGTGTGGTCCCCGCGCATCCTGACGATCTCCCGGCCTTCGGGCCTGAAGCCGATGCCCCTGCGGGTGCGTTTCAGCGCGAGGGCGGGCCAGTGGGAGAGCTGGGTCGCGACGTGCGCGACACCTTCGGTTGGCCGACTGGACGTGCGCGCGTGCACTGCCATACGCGAATCGTCGCGAACCCCAAGGGTTCGGGAAAGTCATGTTTCCGAACCGTTACCGCTTGGACACACTCCGAGTATCGGCCGATCCGCCGCGACCCATGCGGCATCGGTCGGTTAAAGCGAAAGCATTCTCCGGGTTCGGGTACGGTAAACCGCCCCCCGGCGCCGGGTGATCCCCGGTATCCCGGAACGGCGAGTCGTCATGTCTGTTCACCGGCTGTTCGGGTAGGCGTGAAGCCTCACCGCCGGTCATTCCACCTTTCCGTGGAGCGCGTCATGAGCCATACGTCCATCACCCTCCCCCGTCTCACCGTCCTCGCCCGCCAGGCCGCGCCGAAGCTGCTGGAGGGCGTCGTCGCCCCACTGGCGGTCTTCTACGCCGCGCTGGCCGTCCTCGGTGAGCGCGGAGCGCTCATCGCCGCGCTGAGCTGGGTCTACATCGGGGTGGGGTGGCGGCTGCTGCGGCGCGTCCCGGTGCCGGCCACGATGATCCTCGCCACCGTGGCGATCACCGTGCGGACGCTGCTGGGCCTGTGGACGGGCAGCATGGTGTTCTACTTCCTCCAGCCCGAGCTGGGCACGATCTGCATCAGCGTGGTCTTCCTGGCCTCGGTCCGGCTGAACCGCCCGATGGCGCAGAAGCTGACCCTCGACTACATCCACCTTCCCTCGGCGGTGCTCGGGCACGAACGGGTCCGCCGGTTCTTCGCGCGGATCACCCTGCTGTGGGGGTTCGTGCTGCTGGCGAACTCGACGGTGAGCATCTGGCTCCTGCTGCACCAGTCGATCGGCGCCTACCTGCTGGTGCGCACCTCGGTCGTGGCGCTGATCAGCGGTGCGGCGATCGCCTTCTCCGTCTGGGCCTTCCGCCGCGTCCTGCACCGCCTCCACCCCACCTCCGCCCCCGCCCTCCCCGCGACGTCCTGACGGGCGGCCCCCGTACGGCGGAGCGGGTGCGAAGCCGTCAGGACCGGCGGGTGGCGGGGGTGAAGGCGCCGGTCAGGGTGAGGATGCCGGTCAGGCCGATGGCGAGGCCGGTCAGCGCGGTGAACAGGCTGATCAGGGCGGCCGGGCCGCCGGAGCCGCCGGGGTTGAGGGCGCTCGGCGTCAGGGCGGTGATCAGGGACCACATCGACCAGCCGAACATGCCGCCCGAGCCGAGCCAGGCCAGGGCCACCGGCCTCCACAGCGGCCGCGCGGACCGTCCGCGGACGATCGCCAGCAGGCCGGTCGCCGCGAGGACCGGCAGCAGCGCGTCCACCAGGCCGCGCAGGCCGGCGGTGAAGGAGAGGCCGGCCGGGAGGCCGCTGACCGCGCCGGGCAGCAGGGCCAGGTCGAGGACCGCGATGACGACGGCTACGGCCAGGGCGGCCCAGGCGACGAACACCTGTGCCTGGCGCGCCGGGCCGGGCCTGCCGTCCGAGGTCCGCGCGGCGAACACCCACGGCCAGCGCCGGCGCGCGTGGTGGACGAACCCGGCCGTCAGCCCGAACGCCTGGGCGGTGAAGCCGGTGTAGACGACGAGGTAGACCCACCCGGCGACCGGGCTGTCCGCGCCGATCGGCTTCTCCCCGCTGACCAGGGCGAACAGCCCGCCGAGCGGGGCCTGGACGGCGATGGGGACCAGCAGGCCGGTGCCGGCCCACATGGGCGCCAGGATCGCCCCCGCGGTGATCCTGAGGCCCCAGGGCCGGACGAACGCCAGCGCGACCAGCAGGGCGACCACGTCCATGCCCAGGGTGAGCAGGTTGAGGCCGAAGAAGCCGCCGTCGCGCAGCAGGGCCGGGTCCCCGATGCCGACCGAGCCGCCGGTCAGCCAGATGACCTTGAGGGTGATGTAGGGGACCATGCCCGCCATGGCCACCGCGGCGGCCGTCAGCCGGAGCGCGCTCGCCGTCGTCCCGCCGTTCCCGGCGCCGGCCGGGCCACGGATCGTGTCGGCATCGTCGGCGGGACCGCTGACCGGGCCGCCGGTCGTGTCCGCGTCGCCGGCCGGGCCGCCGGTCGCGTCGATCGTGTGTGTCATACCCCGACCCTCCCGGTTCCGGCCGCGCCGTCCCTCCCGCCGGCCGGGGATCCGCCTCCCCCGGAGGGGGGAACCCGCGACTGCCCGATCCCCTCCCCCGCGGGGGGATCGGCGGCCCCGGCGACCGGGAGAGGCCCCGTCTCCCCGCCCTGGGGGACCGGCGACCGGCGGACCGCTTCTCCGGTGGGGAAACCGGCGGCCGGTAGGAGCGCGAAGGAGAGGGCAGGAGGTGGACATGGTCATCACACACGGACCGAAACGGTGGGCGGGGCTCCCGGTCTTCGTCGTCGCCCTCGCGCTGGTGGCGGTCGCCGGCTCGCTGGCGTCGGCCGGTTCCGGGGAGGAGTACCTCGCTCTGGAACGCCCGTCGTGGGCGCCGCCCTCGTGGCTGTTCGGCCCGGTCTGGACCGTGCTCTACGTCATGATCGCGGTTTCCGGCTGGCTCGCCTGGTCGGCGCGCGGCTGGACGCCGGCGCTCGGCGTCTACGCGGTCCAGCTCGTCCTCAACGCGGCCTGGTCGCCGCTGTTCTTCGGCGCCGGACGGTACGGCCTGGCGTTCGCGGAGATCGTCCTGCTCTGGGCGTCGATCGTCGCCACCGTCGTCGCCTTCCGCCGGATCAGCCGCCCGGCGGCCTGGCTCCTGGTCCCCTACCTGCTGTGGGTCACCTTCGCCGCCGCGCTGAACTTCGCCGTCTGGCGGCTCAACTGACCTCTGTCCCCGGTGTCCCGGCCGTCAGTCCGGCCTCGTGGGCGACGATCGCCGCCTGGACCCGGTTCTCGGCCCCCAGCCGGATGAGGATCGAGCTCACGTGGGCTTTGACGGTCCCCTCCACCAGGTGGAGGCGGCGGGCGATCCGCGCGTTGGGCAGCCCCGCCGCCAGCAGGGTGAGGACGTCGCGCTCGCGGGGGGTGAGCGCCGCGACCCGCTCGCGGGCGGCCGCCTCGCGGGTCATCCTGCCGTCCGCGAGCGCGGAGACGACCCGCCGCGCCACGCGCGGCGACAGGCAGGCGCCGCCCTCGGCGACGGCGTGGAGGCCGGCCAGCAGTTCGCGGGGGTCCCCCGACTTCAGGAGGAACCCGTCCGCGCCCTCCCCGAGAGCCCGGGCGATGTAGTCGTCCTCACCGAAGGTGGTGAGCATCACCACGGCCGTGCCGGGGACGACCCGGCGCAGCTCGGCGATGGCCGCCAGCCCGTCCATCCGGGGCATCCGGATGTCGAGGAGGGCGACGTCGGGGCGGTGGGCGAGGGCGAGCCGGATCGCCTCCCGGCCGTCGGCGGCCTCGGCGACCACCTCGATCTCCGGGTCGACGGCCAGTACGGCGCGCACCCCGGCCCGGATCATGGCCTCGTCGTCGGCCAGCAGCACCTTGATCATCGCGTTCCGTCCCCCACGTTCACGTCCACGTCCTCTTCGATCCCTCCCGGGGAGGGGAGCCGTTCCTCCCGGAGGGCCTCCGCACCGGACCGCTCCGCACCGGACCGCTCCGCACGGGACCGTCCCGCGTGGGACCGCTCACCGTCGGGCCACTCCCCATCGAGCCGCTCACCGCCGGGCCGTTCCGCGTGGGGAAGGCGGGCCGTGACCCGGAAACCGCCGTTCCCCGGGCCCGCCTCGAACACGCCGCCCGCCAGCCGTACCCGCTCGCGCAGCCCTTCCAGGCCCATCCCGCCGGACGCGCCGGGCGGGCGGCCCGGCGCCGCCCGGGACGCCGGATTGGTCACCTCGACGGTGACCCCGGCGGGCCCGCCGAGCACCCGCACGGTCACGGGCGCGCCGGGGGCGTGCTTGGCCGCGTTGGTCAGGGACTCCTGGACGACCCTGCGGGCGGCGGGGTCGCGCAGCGATCCGTCGCCGCGCAGCTCCACCCGCATCCCCGAGGCGGCGGCCCGTTCGACGACGTCGGAGACGCTCTCCTCCGGCGGGGTCAGCGACGCCGGATCGTCCTCGCGGAGCACGCCGATGACCCGGCGGAGCCGTTCGGTGGTGTCGGCCGCGGCCTCGCGGAGCTCCCCGGCGGCCCGGCGGTGCCGTGCGGGCAGGTCGGGCGCCATCTCCAGGGCCGCGGCGCGCAGCGCGATGAGCGCGAGGTCGTGGCCGATGGAGTCGTGCATGTCCTGGGTGATGCGGTTGCGCTCGCGCAGCCGTGCCTGGCCGGCGGCCAGCCGCCGTTCGCGCAGGCGCTGCTCGGCCCGCTGCCGGAGCAGCAGGCCGATGCTCCAGGGCAGCAGGCCGGACAGCAGGACGCCCGACAGGGCGGGCAGCCAGAAGGCGGTGACGGCCGGGGCGGGCCGCGGGCCGCCGAGGAGGGAGAGGGCGAGGACCGCGACGGCTCCGACGCCCAGGAGCGCGGCGAACGCCCCGAGCGCGGGACGGGCGTCCGGCGCGCGACGGCCGGCCCGGAGGCTCAGCACGATGACGGCGAGGGTGAGGCCGTTCAGCGGCAGCACCTTGAACGACGGCAGGTCCAGGCCCCCGAGCTGGAAGGTGGCCGCTCCCTCGGCGACGTTCCACGTCCCCGCCACCAGCACGGCCAGCATGGCCGGCACCGGCGCGCGGCGGCCCGCGAGCACGGCGGCGCAGATCACGGCCACCTCGGCGGCCGCGGTCCACAGCGGCGTCCAGGCGGTGGGCGGTCCCAGCCAGGGCGGAGGGGCGGGGAACAGCAGCGCCGGCAGGCAGAGCAGCAGGGCCGTCACGGCCTCCCGCCGGTCCGGCCGCCCCATCCTTCTCATCACCTTCGTGACGTTACAAGTCCCGGGAACCGGGCGGCTCCTCCCCGGGACCGGGTCCGACCCCCGTCGAAAGTAGGGGGCGGCACGGGCGGAACGTCCGATGTGCCGGCCGCGGCCGGCGTCCTAGCGTCGGTGGCGCACGAGTTCCGGCGGTGTCCCCGGGAGATCTCAGGGACGCCGTCCCGAGGTCCGGGGGCCCTTCCCCGATGCCCGGAGTCCGGCGGTCCTCCAGCGTGCTGGGGGGATCCCCCGGCTCCGGCCGGATCCGCCCGCACCCGACCCCCACCGATGAGGAGCGCGTCCGTGACGCAGGCCATTCTCGACGCCGTACAGCAGGCGATGTCCTCCCCCTGGATCTACCTGGCGCTGTTCGCGCTGGCGCTGCTCGACGGGTTCTTCCCCGTGGTGCCCGCCGAGACGTCCGTCATCACGGCGGGCGTGTTCGCCGCCTCCACCGGCGCGCCCGACGTCGCGGCGGTGATCGCGGTGGCGGCGCTGGGCGCCTTCGCGGGCGACCACGTCTCCTACGCCATCGGACGCTCGGCGAACGGCCGGCTGCGGAGGGGCGGTCGCGGCGGCGGCCGGGCGTTCGCCTGGGCGCGGCGCGCGCTGGCCGAACGCGGCGGGCTCGTCCTGGTGGCGGCCCGCTACATCCCCGGGGGCCGTACGGCCTGCACCCTCACCATGGGCGCGGTCGCCTACCCCCGGCGGTCGTTCGCCCTCTTCGACGCGGTCGCGGCCGTCACCTGGTCGGTCTACTCGGTGCTGATCGGCTACGTGGGCGGCGCGGCGTTCGAGCACGACCCGTTCAAGGGGCTGCTGCTCGGTCTCGGCATCGCCCTGTCGGTCACCGCGGTGGCCGAGACGGTCCGGCACGTGCGGCGGCGGGCCGCCGGGGCTCCGAAGCGGGAGCCGGTCCTCGCCGTCTCGGACGACTGACCGACCCCGACCCGTCCCCGGGGGAATCCGCGCCGAAGTCAGGGACGACCCCGATGGATCAGGGTGCCGCGACCGCGGGAGGCTGCGAGAGGTTCGCCGGAGGACGTCCTCCGGACGCCTCGCCGAGACGTTCCGGCCACCTCGCCGTGTCGTGATCGGAAGGAGAGGACCCGGGGCCGGAGGAGAGCCGGGATCGGGAGGGAGCCGTGTCCCGCCGGACGGCGGGGGCGGGAAGAGCGTGACGGAGGAGGGTCCATGAGCGTGGCGGCCGTCGGCCTGGCGTTGCTGGGGTCCCTGTTCTTCGCGCTCGGCGCCGCGCTGCAGCAGTCGGAGACGGGGCCGGACCGGGTCGCGCTGCGTCACCTGGCCAGGCGCCCGCGCTGGCTGCTCGGCGGCCTCGCCATCGCGGCCGGCACCGCGCTGCACGTCCTCGCGCTGAGGTACGGGCCGCTCACGCTGGTCCAGCCGCTGGGGGTGGCGAGCCTGCTGTTCGCCCTGCCCTGCGCGGCGGCCCTGCAACGCCGCAGGCCGCGGCCGCGCGAGCTGGCCGCCGCCGCGGCGGTCGCCGCCGGGCTGGCCGGGCTGGTGCTGACCGTGCCGGAGCACACCGGTGACGCCCGCCTCGGCCCCTGGGGGGCGGTGGCCCTGCTCGCGGGGGCGGCCGCCGCCGCCCTGGGGTTGCTGGCCGTCTCCCGGCGCGTCTCCCCCACCGCGCGGGCCGGGCTGCTGGCGATGGCGGCGGGCGTGCTGTACGGCGCGACCGCCACGCTGACCCGGGTGCTGGTCGACGGCTCCTGGGAGCCGTGGCTGCTGCTCGCCGCGCCGTTGCCCGCCCTGGCCGCGCTGGGCCTGTTGCAGCGCGCCTACGCCTGCGGTCACTTCGGCGTCGCCTTCGCCTCCCTGCAGGTGGCCGACCCGCTGACCGCGGTCGTCCTCGGGGCCGTCCTGCTGGGCGAGCCGCTGCCGACCGGTGCGACGGCCGCGCTGACCGCGCTGGCCGCCGCGCTGCTGGCCGCCTGCGGCACCGTCGCGCTGGCCCGCACCGGTCCACCGCCCGCCGCGCACGTCCCCCCGGCCCGCTGAACCCCGCGGATCCCGCTCCCGGCCCCGCTGAAACCACGTCCCGACCGCACCCGACCGCACCCGACCGTCCCCGGCCGTCCGCCGGCTCCCCGCTCCCGCGAGCCGCCTCCGCGAGCCGCCTCCGCGAGCCGCCTCCGGCCTTCCCCCGAACCCCTCCGAACGGAGTCCCATCGATGATCACCGCTCCCGCTCCCCTCGCGCCCGCCCCCGCCGCCGCGCCGGTCACCGTACCGGGCCGCGCTCTTCCCGTCGTCCGGCCGCGGCGGGTGCTGATCGCCACCGACACCTACCCTCCGGACGTGAACGGCGCCGCCTCCTTCACCCACCGGCTGGCCTGCGGGCTGGCCGCCCGGGGCAACGAGGTCCACGTGGCCTGCGCCTCCGACGAGGGACCGGCCAGGACCGAGTACGCGGACGGGGTGACGGTGCACCGGCTGCGGTCGGTGCCGGTGCTGGTGCACCCGACGATGCGGATCTCGGTGCCGTCGCGGCTGGACGATCTGGTGGCGGCCGTCTCGCCGGACGTGGTCCACGCGCAGGGGCACTTCGTGGTGGGCAGGGCCGCGATCTCGGCGGCCCGGCGCGCGGACGTCCCGGTGGTGGCCACCAACCACTTCATGCCGGACAACCTCTTCCAGTTCGCCCACGTCCCGGGCGCACTCCGCGACCGGGTGGGCGAACTGGCCTGGCGGGACTTCCGGCGTGTCTTCTCCCGGGCCGACCGGGTGACCACGCCGACCCGGATCGCCGCCGAACTGCTGGCGGGCAAGGGCTTCAGCCGTCCGGTGGAGCCGGTCTCGTGCGGCATCGACCTGCGCCGGTTCCAGCCGCGCGGCGGCCTCAGGTCTCTGGCACGCGAGGCGCTCGGCCTGCCGGACCGCCACACCGTGCTGTTCGTCGGGCGACTGGACGAGGAGAAGCGGCTGGACGAGCTCATCCGGGCGCTGCCCCACGTGCTCAACGACCATGACGCGCAGGTCGCGCTGGCCGGCACGGGCGGGCAGCGCGAGTCGCTCGCCCGGCTCGCGCACCGGATCGGGGTCGGCGACCGGGTCTTCTTCCTCGGTTTCGTCCCGGACGAGTCGCTCCCGGACGCCTACGCCGCCGCCGACGTCTTCGCCATGCCGGGGGTGGCCGAACTGCAGAGCATCGCGACGCTGGAGGCCATGGCGTCGGGGCTGCCGGTCGTCGCCGCCGACGCGATGGCCCTGCCCCACCTGGTACGGCCCGGCGGGAACGGTCACCTCTACCGGCCCGGGGACGTGCTGGAGCTGGCGCGCCGCCTGGGCGACCTGCTGGGAGCGCCGGAGCGGCGGGCCGCCATGGGCTCGGCGAGCCGGATGATCGCGCTCACCCACGACCACCAGGTGTCCCTCGCCCGGTTCGAGGCGATCTACCGGGATGTCGCGCGATGAGGGATGACCGGGTGGGAGCGGAGGAGGACCCGGTGTGGCGACGGCCCGCGACGGCCTGCGCGGGCCTGGCCCTGGCGGCGATGGCCTACGCCCATCTGGCCGCGGCCGGATCGGTGGATCCGATGACCGAGCCGACCGGTCGTTACGCGCTGTTCGGCCCGAGCGGCTGGGCGATGGCCGTCTCCGCGATCGCGCTGGCGATGAGCTGTGTGTGGACGGCCTACGGTCTGACCCGGGTGGATCCGGCGCGCAGCGCCGCGGCGCGCGTCCTGCTCGTCGCGGCGGCGCTGGGCCTGCTGCTCACCGCGGTCTTCCCCGTCGAGACGGCCCCCGGGGCCGTCTCCGGCGGCGGTGAGGTCCACCACTGGGCGGCGGCCGTGGTCCTCACCGCGCTGCCCTGTGCGGGCCGGCTGCTCGGGCGCCGGTTCGGCGAACCGCTGCTGTCGCTGGCGGCCGGTCTGTCGGTGGCGGCGCTGGCGGCGTTCCTCGCGGCCCGCCCGGGATCGCCGTTCGCGGAGATCGTCGGCGGTCCGGGCTACCACGGCCTGCTGGAGCGGCTGGCACTGCTGGGCGACGCGGCCGTGGTCCTCCTGGCGGCCCGGCACGCGGGCGGGCGGGGTGCCCGGGCCCACGCGGTCCGGCCGCCGGCCGCTTCTCCGGATGCGGGGCCGGTGTTCCTTGAGCGCGAGATGAAACCTACCGGACAGTAACAAAAGAGACATATCCCCACCGCAGGGGCCGCTTTTACCTACGCTAACGTAGGTTACGGAACCGTAGAGAGTGAGGAAGAGGTCCTATGCGGGAGTTCAGCCAGACCGAGCTGCTACTCGAACTCGAGCCCGTCGTCGCCGGAGAACTCGACCGGCACCACAAAATGGCCAAGGAGTGGTTCCCGCACGAGTACGTGCCGTGGTCCGAGGGTCGCGACTACGACGGGATCTTCGGTGGCGAGGCCTGGTCCGAGACCGACTCCACGATCCCCGAGGAGGCCCGGACCTCCCTGATCGTCAACCTGCTGACCGAGGACAACCTCCCCAGCTACCACCACGAGATCGCCACGACCTTCGGCCGCGACGCCGCCTGGGGCACCTGGGTGCACCGCTGGACCGCCGAGGAGGGCCGCCACGGCACCGCCATCCGCGACTACCTGACGGTCACCCGGGCGGTGGACCCGGTGGCCCTGGAGCGGGCCCGGATGTCGCACATGGAGGAGGGGTTCACCAACTCCTACGAGGGCGTGCTGCACTCGCTGGCCTACGTCTCCTTCCAGGAGCTGGCCACCCGCATCTCCCACCGCAACACGGGCAAGGCCTCGGGGGACCCGAACTGCGAGCGGCTGCTCGCCAGGATCGCCGCCGACGAGAACCTGCACATGCTCTTCTACCGCAACCTGCTCGGCGCGGCCTTCGAGCTGAACCCGGGCCAGACCATGCGCGCCGTCACCGACGTGGTCACCACCTTCCAGATGCCCGGCACCGGCATCCAGGGCTTCACCCGCAAGGCGATGACCATCGCCCACGCCGGGATCTACGACCTGCGCCTGCACCTCGACGACGTCATCATGCCGGTCCTGCGGCAGTGGTCGGTGTTCGAGCGCGAGGACCTGGACGGCGAGGGCGACAAGGCCCGTCAGGAGCTGTCGGAGTTCCTCGACCGCCTTGAGGTGACCGCCTCGCGCTTCGTCGAGCGCCGCGAGGCCCGCCGCGCCCGCGAGGCCGCCGGCTCCTGACCGCCTTCCGGCCGTGGCCGCCCCGCCTCCGGGGCGGCCACGGAACCGCCGGGAGGGTGCTCCGTGTCCGATCAGCCGCATGATCCATGTCCGATCAGCCGTACTGTTCGTGTCCGATCAGCCGTGCCGTCCGAGTCCGGCCGGACGGGCTCCTCCGGGCTCCCCGGACGGCCCCCGTACCGGCCCCGCGCAGACGTCCGGCCGGTACGGGCCCGCGGGCGGAGGCTCAGGAGGTCAGGACCGGTTCCCGCGCGGGGGCGGACTCGGGCACGGGCCGGAGGAGACGCAGGGAGAGCAGCACCAGCAGGGCGGCCAGGCCCGTGGTGACCGGCGGGACGAGGAAGGCCAGGGACGCGCCGAAGCGGTCCACGAGCTGGCCCGCCACGGCGGCGCCGGTGGCGATGCCCAGGCCGATCCCGCCGTTGAGCCAGGTGAACGCCTCGGTCCGCACCTCGGCCGGGACGAGGCCCTCGGCGAGGGTGTAGCCGGTGATGACGGCCGGGGCGATGAGGAGACCGGCCGCGGCGGCCCCGCCGTACAGCATGGGGACGGACCCGGCGAAGCACAGCGCGACGGTGGCCGCCGAGAGCAGGCCCAGGGCGGCGGCCAGCCGGGCCGGGGCGCCGGTCCTCCAGCGGACGACGCCGTAGAGGAGCCCTCCGGCGAAGCTTGCGGCGGAGAAGGTCGCGTAGACCGGTCCCGCCGCGGCGGCCTGACCGAGCGCCGCCGTCGAGGAGGTGACGCCGACCTGGAGGCTGCCGAAGACGGCGCCGAGCGCGACGAAGGCGGCCGCCAGCGGGGCCACGCCCCGCAGCCGCAGCACCCCCCGCCGGGAGCGGGTGCGGACCGGCACCGGTTCGGGGGCGCCCTCGCGGACCCCGGCGAACACGAGTGTGCCGGCCACCACCATGACGAGGGCCGCGAGCAGCGCCCAGACGGGCGAGTAACCGGTCGACAGGGCGACCAGCAGCACGGGGGCGAGGGTGAAGGTCAGCTCGTCGGTCATGGACTCCAGCGCGAAGGCCGTGCCCAGCCTGCCGGAACCGCCCAGCACGTTCGCCCAGCGGGCCCGCACCATCGAGCCGACCTGCGGCATCGACCCGCCGGCCAGCGCCGCCACGGCGGTGAGCGCGACGGGTGAGGCGTGTGAGGCGGCCAGCGCCAGCAGCGCGCCCAGCGCGGCGGCGTGCAGGACGGCCTGCGGGACGAGCACCCTGGGCTGGCCGTACCGGTCGGCCAGCCGCCCGGTCTGCGGGCCGACGAGCGCCTGGGCGACGGCCGCGGCGGCCGAGGCGATCCCCGCCGCGCCGTACGAGCCGGTGGACCACTGCACCAGGAGCAGGATGCCGATCTGCAGCATGGCGTACGGCAGGCGGGCGACGAACGCGGGGGCGAGGAAGCGCCAGGCTCCGGGCAGGCCGAGTACGGCCAGGTAGGACTTCAAGGGGTCTCCGTCCAGGGTCCAGACGGAGGGCGTCACCCGGCCGGGGCGAGCCGCACCGTCGTGGTGGGCTTCGACCGGGGTGGATACCGCGGGATCGCGGCCGCCGTGCGGTCATTACGGGTACGCCGCTTCGGGCACACCAAGCAGACAATTTACCCTAAACAGGGCACTTCTCGTTCCCCGCCGGTCCGTGGACCGCCCGCAGGACCGGCCAGGCGGCGAGCGCGAGGACGAGGGCCAGCGCCGCCACGGCTCCCATGGCCCCCGGCAGGCCGGTCACGTCGGCCCACCATCCGACGTAGACGGGACCGGCGAGGAAGCCCAGGTAGGCGACGCCGGTCACCACGGACGTCGCCCGGCCGCGCACGGCGTGCCCGACACCGTCGTTCGCCGCGGCCAGCAACGTGGGGAACAGCACCGCGGTCCCCGCCGCGGCCAGGACGAGCCCGGCCAGCGCCACCGGCACGGAGGAGGCGACGGCCACCGCCGCGCTTCCGGCGGCCGCGGCCGCTGCGCCGCAGACGAGCACGGTCGCGGCGCTCCCGGACGCCACCCGGCCGGCGGAGAAACGGGTGAGGGCGACGACGGCGGCGAAGACGGCCGGGGCGGCCGAGGCGAGCACCGGCCCGGCGCCGAGTACGTCGGCCAGGTAGACCGCCCCCCAGCTCTGGTGGGCGTTCTCGGTGGCGAAGGCCAGCGCGCCCAGCCCGCCGAACAGCAGGAGCGGCGCGAGGCGGGCGGCGGGCCGTCCCGGACGCGTTTCCGGACCCCCTTCCTCCGCCGGCCGCGCCCGCGTGAGGCCGCCGTCGCCGTCCACCCGTTCCCCGCGCGGGTCCGTGCGCCGTCCCGCGCCCGCCGCCCGCTCCCCCGCCGCGTCCGCGTCGCGTTCCGTCCCGCGGTCGGCCGCGGCGGTCCGCCCTCCCGCCGCGATCACCGGGGTCAGTACCGCGGCGGCCATCGCGACCAGCAGGAACGGCAGGAAGACCGGTGCCCCCGTGCCGGCCAGCAGGCCGGTGGCGAGGCTCGCGAGCACGACGGCCGCGGAGAAGAACCCGTGCGCGCGGGTGATGACGGGCCGGCCCGCGGCCCGCTCAACCGCCCCGGCGGCCGCGTTGATCGCCACATCCGCCGCCCCTGAGGCCGCACCGAGCAGGGTGAGGCCCGCCGACAGGCTCCACAGGTCGCGCGCCGTGAGCGCCACCGCCGTTCCCGCCGCGCCGAGCAGCACGGGCAGGAGGGCGGCCGGCCGGCGCCCCCAGCGATCGACGGCCACGCCCGCGGCGGGCATGGCGGGCAGCGCCCCGGCGCCCACGAACAGCAGAGCGATGCCGAGCCGCCCGTCGTCCAGGCCCGCCTGGTCGCGGATGGCCGGTACCGACGCCCCCCAGACGCCCCAGAACGCGCCGAAGACCGCGAAGGCCGCGTAGGCGGCACGAACCCCTGAAGCGCTTGGAGGAGAGGACATGTGTGTAACGATACACAGAAAGTGTGTATCGTTACACAGGTATCCTTCTCCCATGACGGGGACGGCGGGCGGGCGGCGGGCGACCATGGCGGAGGTCGCCCGCGAGGCGGGGGTGTCGGTGATGACCGTCTCCTACGCCTACGGCCGCCCCGACCGGGTCTCGGCCGCCACCCGGGCCAGGGTCCGCGAGGCCGCCGAACGTCTCGGCTACCCGGGCCCGCACCCCGGGGCGCGATCGCTGCGCCGCGGCCGCACCGGCAACCTGGGCGTCGTCCTCGGCGAGCACCTCACCTACGCCTTCGACGACCCGCAGGCGACCCGATTCCTCGCGGGGGTCGCCCAGGTCTGCGCCGACCACGGCATGGGGCTGACCCTCGTCCCGGTGACCGGGGGCCCGGCCGACGCCGACCGTGTCACCGAGGCGGCCGTCGACGGCTTCGTCGTCTGGACCACCGCGGACGACGACCCCGTCATCGAGGCCGTCGCCGCCCTGGGACTGCCGGCCGTGGTGCACGGCGGCCCGCTCCGGGACGACCTCCCCCTGGTGGCCGCGGACGACCGGGCCGCCGCCGAGGCCGCGGGGCGCGAGGCGTTCGCCGACGCGCGGCGGCCCGCGGTGCTCGGCTTCCCGCTCGACCGCGTCAGAGCCGCCGGCGTCCTGCCCGGCGTCGACCCCGCCTCCGCGACCTTCCGCGTCACGAGACAGCGCCTGCTCGGCTTCCGGGACGCCTGGACCGCGACCGGCGGGCTCTGGGAGCAGGTCAGGGTGGCCGTCTGCTCCACCAACGACGCGCGCGAGGCGGACGCGCTCGCGACGGAGCTGCTGACCGGCCCCGACCCCTGCGACGCGATCGCGGCGATGAGCGACGAGCTGGCCCTGGGCACGCTCCGCGCCGCGGCGCGCCTGGGAGTGGCCGTCCCCGGCGACCTCGCCGTCACCGGGTGGGACGACACCGGGGCGGCCGCCGCCGCGGAGCTGACCACCGTCGCCCAGTCCCTGCGCGACCAGGGCGCGCGCTGCGCGCGGGTGGCCGTGGGCGCGCCCCCCGCGGCCGGGGACGCCGAGCCCCCTCGCTGGGCCCTGGTCCGGCGCGGCTCCACACACCGCCCCTGACCGCGCCCGCCCCGCCGCCTTGTCACCGCCCGTCGCCGTCCGGCCGTCCGCTTTATTTCATCACTTGTTGACTTATTTGCGGGCCGAGCCTAGCGTTACGGGCACGCACCGGCCCTCAGGTGCGAGCAGCGGCCCGAGGAGATGCCCGTTGAACGCCGCCGATCCCGCGGACCGCGTCGAGTCCGGCCCGCAGACATCCGCCCCGCTGGTCCTCCGATTCGCCGAGGTCAGCGCGGAGTCGCTCCCTGAGGTCGGCGGGAAGGCCGCCAACCTCGGGGTGCTCACCGCCGCCGGGTTCCCCGTCCCGCCGGGCGTGTGCGTCACCACCGAGGCCTACCGCAGGGTCGCCGCGGGCGCGGGCCTGGAGGAGGTGCTCGACGCCCTGGCCGCCGTCCCCGCCGACGACGTCGCATCCCTCCGCGAGCTGGCCTCCCGGGCCCGCGACCTCGTGCTCCACGCCCCCGTCCCCGCCGACATCGCCGACGCCGTACGGCTCGGCGCGCGCGGCCCCGTCGCGGTCCGCTCCTCGGCGACCGCCGAGGACCTGCCGCACGCCAGCTTCGCCGGCCAGCAGGACACCTACCTCAACGTGGTCGGCGCGGACGCGACGCTGGAGGCGGTCCGGCGCTGCTGGGCCTCGCTGTGGACCGACCGGGCCACCTCCTACCGGGCCGCCCACGGCATCGACCACCGGAGCGTGCGACTGGCCGTGGTGATCCAGGAAATGGTCCGGCCGGAGGTGGCGGGGGTGATGTTCACCGCCAACCCGGTCACCGGGAGGCGGCGCGAGGCGGTGATCGACGCCGCCCCCGGCCTCGGAGAGGCCGTGGTCTCCGGCGCGGTCAACCCGGACCACTTCGTGGTGGACGTCGCCACCGGGCGGATCACCGAGCGGCGGCCGGGGGACAAGCGGCTGGCCGTACAGCCGGCCCCCGGCGGCGGCGTCGAGCACGTCGAGCGGGCCGGAGCCGGTGCGGACGAGTTCTGCCTGACCGACGCCCAGGTCAGGGCGCTGGCCGAACTGGGCGGCCGGGTCGAGGCCCACTACGGCGCGCCGCAGGACATCGAGTGGGCCGTCGACGCCGCCGGAGCGCTGTGGCTGACCCAGTCGCGCCCGGTCACCACCCTCTTCCCGATCCCCGAGCACCGCCCGGGAAGCGGGAAGACGGCCGACGGCGACGGCGGCACGCGGATCTACTTCTCGCTCAGCGTCGCCCAGGGCGTCTACCGGCCGATCACCCCGATGGGCATGTCGGCCTTCCGGCTGCTGTCGGCCGCGGGCGCCGGGACGCTGGGCTTCCCGGTGCGCGACCGCGAGGCCGGGGCCCCGGTCTTCGCCGAGGCCGCCGGACGGATGTTCGCCGACGTCACCGGTGTCGTACGCAGCCGGGCGGGCCGAGCGATCCTCCCCCGGCTCCTCGACGTGATGGAGGCCAGGTCGGCGAAGGTGCTCCGCGCCCTGGCCGACGATCCCCGCTTCACCGTCACCCGGCGCTCCGTGCGGCCCGCCCTGCTCCGGGCGGCCCGGGTCGCGGCCCGTCACCGGATTCCGGAACGGGCCGCGCAGGCCCTGCTCAACCCTGAGGCGGCGCGCCGGCGGGTGGAACGGCTGACGGCGGAGACGCGGTCCCGGCTCGCGTCCCCGCCGGGCGCCACCTCCCTGGAACGGCTCGACCACGTCGAGCGGAGGCTCGGCGACAGCGTCTTCCAGGTGATACCGAGGATCGCGCCCGCCCCGGCCGCCGGGTTCGCCATGCTCGGCCTGGCCCACCGCCTCCTCGGCGGCCTGGCCCGGCCGGGCGAGCTGCAGACCGTCCTGCGCGGGCTCCCGCACAACGTGACCACCGAGATGGACCTGGAGCTGTGGCGCCTGGCCTCCCGGATCCGCGCCGACGCGGACGCCGCGGCGCTCCTGCTGGACACCCCCGCGGCCGAGCTCGCCACGCGCTTCCACGACGGGACGCTGCCGGCCGTCGTGCGCGAGGGGCTGCGCGGCTTCCTCGCCGCCCACGGCATGCGGACCGTCGCCGAGATCGACCTCGGGGTGCCCCGGTGGTCGGAGGATCCCGAGCACGTCATCGGGGTCCTGGCCAACTACCTCCGTCTCGACGACCCGGCCCTGGCCCCCGACGTCCTCTTCGCCGAGGGCGCCGCGGAGGCCGAGCGCATGATCGGGACGCTGGCCGCCCGCGCGGGGGGCCTCCGCGGTCGCGTCATCCGGTTCGCCCTCGGCCGGACCCGCGCCCTGGCGGGCCTGCGCGAGCTGCCCAAGCACCACCTGGTGTCGGTCCTGGCCGCCATGCGCGCCGAACTGGCGGCCGTCGGCGCCGACCTGGCGGACCGCGGCCTGCTGTCCCGCCCGGACGACGTCTTCCTCCTGACCTTCCCCGAGGTCAGGGCGGCCCTCACCGCGCCGCCCCACCACCCCGGCACGCCGGCCGGCGTGGTGGCGGAGCGGCGCCAGGAGGCCGCCCGCGAGCTGCTGCGCAGGCACCTGCCCCGCGTGCTGCTGTCGGACGGCACCGAACCCGAGGCCGTCCGGCAGCCGGGCGCCCCGGCGGACGGCTCGCTCACCGGCACCCCCGCGTCGGCCGGTACCGTCACCGGCGTCGCCAGGGTGGTGCTCGACCCGGTCGGCGCGCACCTGGCGCCGGGCGAGATCCTGGTCTGCCCTTCCACCGATCCGGGCTGGACACCGCTCTTCCTGACCGCCGGCGGCCTGGTGATGGAGATGGGCGGCGCCAACTCCCACGGCGCGGTGGTGGCCCGCGAGTACGGCATCCCCGCCGTCGTGGGCGTCGCGCACGCGACCGAGCGGGTCTCCACCGGCCTGCGGATCACCGTGGACGGCACCTCCGGAACGATCACCGTTCCCTGAGGGTCAGGCCGGATCCCGCGATTCCCTCTCCGCGGGGTCCTCCGCCGGTTCCTCCCGGGGGTCCTCCGCCGGCTTCTTCGCCCGCTTCTTCGTGGAACGCCGGGAGAGGAGGCGGACGATCGTCTCCGACCGGCTGGCGATCAGCGGCCCGAGCAGGGCGAGAACGAGCACGTACCCGGCGATGAACGGGGCGAGCCTCGCGTCCAGCCCGGCGGCGAGCGCCATCGTCGCCAGGACCAGCGCGAACTCGCCGCGTGAGAGCACGGTGAGCGAGATGTTCACCGCCTCCCTCCTGCCGAAGGAGTTCAGCTTCGCGGCCGCCGTCCCGGCCGCCACGTTGAGCACCAGGGTGATCGCCACCGCGGCCGCGATCGGCCAGGCCACCGAGAGCATGTCGCCCGGCTCGATGGACAGGCCGAAGGCGAAGAAGAACAGCGCGGCGAACGCGTCCCTGAGCGGATGGACGAACTGCCGGATGCGCGGCGCCGCCTTGGTCGAGCTCAGGATGAGACCGACCATGAAGGCCCCGATGGCGTCGGACACGCCGAACTCCTCGGCGACTCCGGCGGTGAAGATCGCCAGACCGGTGAACATCACCACGAGCAGCTCGTCGTCCCTGGTGCTGACGAGCCGGTTGACCAGCCGGGAGCCCCAGCGCGCCAGCGCGGTGAGCACGATCAGGAAGGCGAACGCCCTGCCGAAGGAGGCGGCCGCGGCGGCGAAGGAGTCCGCCCCGCTGAGCACCGGCTGCAGCACGGCGAGATAGAGCGCGAGGAAGACGTCCTCGACCACGATGACACCCAGGATGAGGCGGCTCTCCGGGTCGCCGAGCCGGCCGAGGTCGATCAGCAGTTTGGTCACGATGGCCGAGGAGGAGATGCCGATGACCCCGGCCAGGACCATCGCCTCGCGGAACCCCCAGCCGACGGCGAACCCGAAGGCCAGGCCGCCTCCGACGTTGAGCAGGATGTAGAGGGCCCCGGCCAGGACCATCCGCCTGCCTCCCTCGACCAGGTCGTCGAGGGAGAACTCCAGGCCGAGGTAGAACAACAGGAAGATCAGGCCGAGCGCGGCGATGAGCTTGAGGTCCGCCGGGTTCTCGACCAGCGCGAGGCCGGGGGTGTGCGGGCCGAACACGATGCCCGCGAGCATGAACAGCGGAATCGTCGGCAGCCCGATGCGGTTGCCGATCCTGGCGATGACCCCGGCGGCCAGGAAGGACCCGCCCAGGGCGATGAGAGCGTCACCCGGTGCCATGCGGCCCGCCTTCCGGATGGAGTCCGGGCATGGTGAACACACATTCGTCGAACATTGGAAACCTCCTGTGGAGCGATCTCGGTGTCGGTGCGTCAGAGATCGCCCGGCGGAGGCGCCCGCGGGCCGGGGAGGTCGCGTACGGCGGGCACGGCGAGGCGCACCCGTGAGGGCCGGACCGGAAGACGGGTCCCCGGCCCGGGGCCGGTGATCCGCCCGGCCTCGGGAGCCGCGGAGAAGTGGTCGGCCTGGTGCGGTGCCGCCGGAGGCAGTACGGCGCCGCCCGCCAGCATGACGGCGACGCCGGGTGCGTGGTGACGGTCGCCGGGCGTCGCGAGAGGGGCGTGGACGACGGCGAACAGGGACAGCAGGATCGCGGCGACCGTACCGACGATCCTCCGCGACAAACCATGCCCTAACTCTTGGGGGAATTGTCCGCCATTTTATCATCTGTCACGAAACGACGCTGGGGTGCGGCGTAGACCCACTGCCAGACCGACTCCAGCGGTCCCCGCTGGAAACGGCGCAGCCAGAGCGTCGACAGCGTCGCCAGCAGCAGGCAGATGGCGGCCCAGGCGGCCACCGTCCACCACGGCCGCAGGTCCGCGAACCTCGCGGCCAGGCCGAGGCCCCAGCCGTAGCAGAGGACCGACGCGATCAGGTTCTGGGCCACGTAGCAGCTCAGCGCGGTGCGCCCGACCGCGGTCAGGCCGCGCCGCGCGGGACCGGGGGTCCCGCCGGAGAGACGGCTCATCCGGTGCGCGGCGGCGGTGACGAGGGCGAGCAGCCCGAGGGCCACCAGGGGCGGCAGCAGGTAGCGGTCGACCAGGACCCAGTCGCCCCCGGCGAAGGAGGTGAGCAGGTTCAGCGGCACGCCCACGCCGAGCCCCGCCGCCATGAGCCGCCCGCGGAGCGCGGCGCCGCGGGCGGAGTCCTCCAGCGCCCCGGCGCGCATCAGCCGGGCGCCGAGCAGGAACAGGGTGATCCCGAGCGGGACGATGAACACGGCCTCCAGCCGATAGAGGCCGAAGAACTCGATCCGGGTCGCGACCTGGTCCGCGTAGGAGCCGTCGGTGAACAGCGTGACCGGCCCGGAGGGCGGCGTGGAGACGTCGCCGTACATCAGGACGAGGGTGACCAGGCCGACCATCGACGCGAACACCGCCCCGGCGCCCGTCATCCACGCGTTGATCACCCGGTCGCTCCGGCCTATCAGGTAGGCCACCACGACCGAGGTCACCGCGTATCCCATGAGCACGTCGAACTCGAAGACCAGCAGGTAGTGCAGGAGCCCCTCGACGAACAGCAGCCCCGCGCGCCAGAGGTACCAGCCGGGCCACGGCGCGCCCCGGCGCGCGGCCGAGCGGTACTGCAGTTCCAGCCCGACCCCGAAGAGCAGGGTGAGCAGGGCGAGGAACTTGCCGTTGGTCAGGAAACGCAGGAAGGTCTCCACCGCGCCGGTCCCGCCCAGCGCGTCCAGCACCCCGGCGGGACCCGCCGGACCGGTGAAGATCCAGATGTTGGTGCCCAGCGTCCCCATGATGGCGATGCCCCGGAGCAGGTCCAGCGCGTCGATGCGTCGTGTCGTCACGTTCCCACGATTTCGGACCCGGCCCGGCCGGACATCCTCCCCCGGAACCGTCGCGGCGTACATCGAACGGCGGACCGGTCGCCCTCCGACCGGCGGGTGAGGCGAGAGGACGGATACATACGTCTCGTTATGTCCGCGACGGGGTGGGCACGGGTGACAGGAGGAACACCGCAAGGACGGCGAGATGATCGGAGGGGGATCGCTGTGGACAGGCGGAACATGCCGGGCGACCCGTATTCACGGGCCGAGGACGAAGGGATCCCTGACCTTCAGGAGGGGACGCCCGAACAGCAGTGGGCGGTGGACCCCCAGGAGGAGCCCCTGCCCGCCGACCAGCCGGGCGCGCTGGACGACTACGGGACCACGGCCGAGGAGTGGAGCGCAGGGGAACCCCTCGACGGCCGCCTCAGCCGGGAGGAGCCCGAACCCCAGCCGCTGTTCGGGACCGAGGAGGGCGAGAGGACCGGCCGCGGCGAGGACGAGGCGGCCACCGGCGAGGACGGCCTCGACCCGGACGTCCCGGACAGCCTCGACGAGCAGGTGACCGAGACCAGCGGTCTCGGCGTGGGCTCGGACCTCAACACCGACTACGAGCGTGACGAGGACATCGACGTCGGCTATCAGTCGCAGCCGTCCGGGCCGGTCGGCGGATACGGGGACGACGAGCCGCGCCAGGCGGGCCGGCTGGTCGAGCCCGACCAGGGCGCCGCGACCGACACCGAGCCCGACATGATCGCCGAGGACGTCGGCGCGGACTTCGGCGGCTACACCGCCGAGGAGGCCGCCATGCACATCGAGCCGGAGTGACACCGGGAAGGGCGTGACACCGGAGCGCCCGGGTCCCCGGCGGCCGCTCCGTACCGGGGAGGCGGCCGGGGGTGGTCCCGAGCCACCCCTGAACCGTCCCCGGGACGTCAGAGGTGCTCGGCGAGGAAGGCGGCGACGGCCTCCACCGCCCGGCTCACGTGCGGCTCGGCGTCGTAGAGGTCGATGTGGAGCCGGGCGTCGAGCCAGACGAGCCGCTTGGGCTCGTCCATCCGCTTGTAGGCCTCCTCCGCGCCCTCCGGGGAGCAGAAGCGGTCCACGACGCCGTGCACCACCAGGCCGGGCTTGGGCGACAGGAAGTCGGCGCCGGTCATGTTGTCCATGGTGACCAGCTCGCGGATCGAGGCCCGGGTGACCCGGTTGCGCCAGTGCGGGGACGCGCCGCGCCCGGTGCCGTAGTAGGCGTACGGCTCGTCGCCGGGCATGGCCGCCTCCCCCTCCGCCGCCACGGCGGGGACGTACTCGGCCTCGCCGCCGAGGTCCTGGCGCTCCAGGACCTCGGTGAAGGAGGCCAGCGCCTCCTCGTACCCGGCCGGTGACATCCCGGCGCGCATGGCGTAGGGGCTGTTGTAGGCCCCGGCGATCCCGGCGAAGACCCGCACCCGGGGGTCGAAGGCGGCGAACTTCAGCGCGTAGCCGGCGCCCAGGCAGATCCCGGCCGCGCCGATCCTGGCGCCGTCGGACTCGGGCCGCGAGCGCAGCAGCGAGACCGCCGCCCGCAGGTCGTGCAGCTTGCCCTGCGGGTCCTCGTGCTGCCGCGGCGTCCCGCCGGACTCCCCCCAGTTGCGGTGGTCGAAGGCCAGCGTCACGTATCCGGCGGCGGTCAGCCGTTCGGCGTACAGGCCGGTCACCTGGTCGCGGGTGCCGGTGAACGGCCCGGTGAGGACCAGCGCCGGGTGCGGGCCGGGGCCGTCCGGCGTCCGCAGGTCGCCGACGAGCGTGATCCCGTCGGCCTCGAACTCAACCCTCTCGGTCATGCGCCCCAGTCTGTACGACTCCCGCCCCGGCGTGTCAGACATGGTTGAAAGGCTCGGCGTAGGCGAACGCTCCGCGTAGGCGCGGGTCGTCCGGGTCGTACGCCGACAGGACGCGGACCTGGAAGAACGGCTCCCATTCCGGCACCGGGGGCACGACGCCGTACTCCGCGGCGGGCCGGAAGCCGAAGCGCGAGTAGTAGGCGGGCGAGCCGAGCAGCACCGCCATCGGCTCGCCCATGGCGTCCGCCGCGCCGAGGAGCGTGTGCAGCAGGGCGAGACCGACGCCGCGCCGCTGACGGCCGGGGCGGACGCTCACCGGGCCGACGGCGACGACGGGAGCCCCCTCGATGTGGGCGCGGCTACCCAGCACGTGCCCGGCGACCTCGCCGTCCGCGCCGATCGCGACGAGGGACAGCTCGGGCATCCACTCGTCGCAGCCGCGGAGCTCGCGGAGCAGGGGCTCCTCGGCGGGCGTCTCGCCGGGCCGGTCGGGCTTGGCGAAGGCGGCGGCCGTCACCTCGTGGACGGCGTCGATGTCGGCGGGGGTCTCGCGGCGGACGATCATCCGCCCACCCTGCACCGGATCGGCCGGACTCCGCAATCGGATTACCGGCCGGCGCCCCCCGGCGAACCTCGCCGGGGGGCGGGGCCGTGTCGGGCCCCGCCCCCCGGGACGGGACGCCTGAGAGAACGCCTCAGAGGACGCCGTGGAAGACGTCTCAGAGGACGTCTCAGGAGTCGAAGCCCAGGCCCATCCGGTCCAGGGTGCGCAGCCACAGGTTGCGGCGGCCCTCGTGCAGGTCGGCCCGGGCGAGCGACCAGCGGGTCATCTGGATCCCCGCCGAGCGGACCGGTTCCGGTGGAAAGGGAATCGGCTTCTCCTGGACCATCCGCAGTCCGGTCCGCTCCGTCGGCTCCCCGGCGAGCAGGTCGAGCATGACGTTGGCCCCGAAGCGGGTGGCGGCGACCCCCAGGCCGGTGTAGCCGACGGCGTAGGCGAGCCGCCCGCCGTGGGCCTGGCCGTAGAAGGCGCTGAACCTGCTGCAGGTGTCGATGACGCCGCCCCACCGATGGGTGAAGCGCACCCCGTCGAGCTGCGGGAAGGTGGTGAAGAAGTGCTCGGCCAGCTTGGCGAAGGTCTCGTCGCGCTGCTCGTACTCCGGCCTGATGCGGCCGCCGTTGTAGTAGACCGCGTCGTAGCCGCCCCACAGGATGCGGTTGTCGGCGGTGAGCCGGTAGTAGTGGAACTGGTTGGCCGAGTCGCCCACGCCCTGGCGGTTGCGCCAGCCGACGGAGGCGAGCTGCTCCGGAGACAGCGGCTCGGTCACCAGCGCGTAGTCGTAGACCGGCACCAGGAAGTGCTTCAGCCTGCGCAGCAGCGGCTGGAACACGCCGGTGCCGAGCGCGACCCTCGCGGCCCTGACGGTGCCGCGCGGGGTGACGAGGTCCATGGTGGCCCGGTTGTCCCGGATGTGGCGTACCGGCGTGCGCTCGTGGACGCGCACGCCCAGCTCCAGGCAGGCCCGCCGGAGCCCCCAGGCCAGCCGGGCGGGGTCGATCATGGCGCAGCCGTCGCGTTCCCAGTAGCCGCCGACGTAGGTGGGCGAGTTCACCTCCGCCCGGATCTCGTCGCGGCCGAGGACGTCGTGGTCCAGGCCCAGCTCCCGCGCCGCCCGGACGCTCTCGTGCATCTCGTCGAGCTGCCAGGGCTCGGTGGCCACGTGCAGCTCGCCGGTGCGCTCGTAGTCGCAGTCGATGCCGTACCGTCCGACGGTCTCGCCGATCTCGTCGAGGTTGGCCCGGCCCAGCCGTTCCAGGGTGGTGATCTCCTCGGGCCAGCGTTCCAGCCCGTTGGCGAGGCCGTGGGTGAGCGACGCCACCGCGAACCCGCCGTTGCGGCCGGAGGCCGCCCAGCCGATCCCGCGTCCTTCCAGCAGGACCACGTCGAGGGACGGGTCGCGTTCCTTGGCCATCAGGGCGGTCCACAGCCCCGAGAAGCCTCCGCCGACCACCGCGAGATCGGCGGTCGTGTCCTTGAGGAGCCGCGGCAGCGGCTCGGGTTTCGCCGGACTGTCGAGCCAGTACGGCTTGCGCTCCGCGTCAGCAAGAGCCTTCAGCGGATCCACAAATCTCACTTCCCTACGGTGAGTTGAAATTCGTTGTCTAGGTATCGCGTGACCTCAGAGGTCACGCGCGGGTTCCCCCCGCCTGAATCCGATCTCGCCTCCCTGTTCTGTGCCGGGGACATCTTCCGGGTACGCCGAAACCCCGTGCCGCCAACCGCTGGCGGTACGGGGGCCTGACGACGCTAGGTGCGGCGGCGGGCGGTGACCGTGTTGACCACGGCGATCACCACGCCTACCGCGAATATAAGGGTCCCCAGAATGTTGACCTGCGGCGGGACCCCGATCCGGGTGGCGCCCCAGATCCACAGCGGGAACGTCTGGAGGGCGCCGCTGGTGAACTGGGTGATCACGAAGTCGTCGATGGACAGCGCGAACGCCAGCAGCGCGCCCGAGACGACGCCAGGCAGGATCATCGGGAACGTGACGCGCCAGAACGTCGTCCAGGTGGACGCCCCGAGGTCGCGCGCCGCCTCCTCGATCGAGGGGTCGAGCCCCACGACCCGGGCCCGTACGGTGATCGCCACGAACGACAGCGAGAACAGCACGTGCGCGATGACCACGGTCACGAAGCCCGGCTGCACCCCGGCGCTGACGAACAGCGACAGCAGGGAGGAGCCCATGACCAGCTCGGGCGAGGCGATGGCGGCGAAGAGCACCAGGTTGACGGCGCCCAGCCCGCGGAACCTGTGGCGGCCCATCGCCAGGCCCATCAGCGTGCCGATGACCGTGGTGATGACCGTGGCGAGCACGGCGATCTCCAGGGAGTTGACGACCGCCTCGATCAGCTTGGGGTCCTGGTCGAGCATGCCCCACCACTTGAAGGTGAAGCCCTGCCAGGTGACGTTCGACTTGCTCCTGGTGTCGTTGAAGCCAAAAATGATCATGACCACGATCGGCAGGAACAGCCAGGCGAGGATCAGCCAGACGTAGACCTTGAGCAGCCGGTCGAGGAGGTGGCGGCGGCGCCGGGCGGGCGCCGGAGCGGGCGCGGACGCGGTGGCGGTGGCGGTGCTCATCGGGCCGCGGCCTCCAGCACGTTCTCGGTGCCCAGCGCCCTGGCGTAGGCGAAGATGCCGAGCAGCATCGCCGCCATCAGCGCGAACGACAGCGCCGCGGCCGACGGATAGTCGTTGTTGACCAGGAACCTGGACTGGATGATGTTGCCGATCATCGTGTTCGCCGGGCCTCCGAGGATCTCGGCGTTGACGTAGTCGGCGGTCATCGGGACGAACGTCATCAGCACCCCGGCGAACACACCGGGCAGCGACAACGGAAGCACGACCTTGGTGAACGCCTGCCGGCGGGCGGCGTACAGGTCCCGCGCGGCCTCCACGACGCGGGGGTCCACCCGCTCCAGGGCCACGTAGATCGGCAGGATCATGAACGGCAGGTAGTTGTAGACCAGCCCGCCGATCACCGCCACCGTCGTCTGCAGCACGTGGAAGTCGCCGGGCACCACGCCCAGCGACTTCAGCGGCGACAGCAGCAGCCCGTTGTCCGCCAGCAGGAACTTCCACGACACGGTGCGCAGCACGAACGACACGAAGAACGGCAGCAGCACCAGCAGCAGGTAGGTCGACTTGCGGGAGCCGCCCCTGAAGGCGATCCAGTAGGCCGTCGGGTAGGCCAGCACGATGGAGATGACCGTCGCCACCAGGCCGTACCCGGCCGAGCGCAGGAACTGCGTGCCGTACTGCGACAGGACGTCGCCGTAGATCGACAGGTTGAATGTCTGGACGAAGCCGTTGACCACGTCGCCCTCCTGGGTGGACACCGAGGCCATGAAGACCATCGGCACCACCAGGAAGATCACCAGCCACAGCCCGCCCGGGAGGATGAGCAGGTAGGGGGCGAAGCGCCTCATCGTTCGCCTAGCCCTGGGTGATCGGCTGGAAGACGGACTCGAAGATCTTCTCCTCGGCCGTGTTCAGTGCCTTGTAGGACCGCAGCCGGGCCATGTCGGCCTCGGCGGGGTAGACCATCGGGCTCTTCGCGAGCTGCTCCAGCGACTTCCTGTCGTCGCCGCTCGCCTTGGCGGCGTCGGCCAGGACGAGGTCCTTGGTGCCCGGCACCGGGGTGATGTAGTTGATGGCCTCCACCAGCATCGTGGCGATCTTCGGCTGGTAGACGTAGTCCATGTACGTGAGCGCGTCGAGCGGGTTCTGCGCGGTCTTGGGGATGCACATGTTGTCGGTCCAGATCGTGCCGCCCTCCTGGGGGATCACGAACTTGAGGTCCTTGCCCTCGGCGACCTGCTGGAAGATGTCACCCGACCAGGCCATGGTGATCCAGATGTCGCCCCGGGCCAGCGCGTCGACGTAGTCGTTCTCGTAGTACTTGCGCACCAGGCCGTCGTCGCGCTGCTTCTGCAGCCTCGCTGCGGCCTTGCGCCAGTCGGCCTCGGTGGACTTGTCCGGGTCGATGCCCTCGGCGAACATCCCGAAGTTCGCGACCTCCTGCGGGTCGAGCATCATGCCGACCTTGCCCTTGTACTTGGGGTTCCACAGGTCGTTGATGCTGGTGACCTCGTCCACGTACTTGGGGTTGTAGGCGATGCCGGTCAGGCCCGCCGTCCAGGGGATCGTGTAGGTGTTGTCCGGGTCCCAGGTGGGGTTCTTGACCTTCTCCGCCGCGTTGGCCGCGAAGTTGGGCAGCCTGGCGTGGTCCAGCGGCACCAGGTAGCCCAGCGCGATGGCCTTGCTGAGGTGCAGGCCGTTGGTGATGACCATCAGGTCGTAGCCGATGTCGGTGTTCGAGGCGAGCAGCGGCTGGATCTTCCCGAAGAAGGAGGGGGTGTCCTGGATGGCCTCGGTGTAGGTCACCTTGATGCCGGTGTCGGCGGTGAACTTCTCCAGGGAGGGGTAGCGGCCGTCCTCCTTGTCGATGTACAGCGTCCAGTTGGCGAACCGCAGGGCGCCGTTCTTCTTCTTGGACGCCCAGTAGTCGGCGATCCCGTCCTTTATGGGCGGGGCGGCCTTCTTGCCCTGCACGCCGCAGGCGGCCAGGGCCATCCCGGCGGCCGACAGGCCGGCGAGGCGGAAGGCGTCGCGGCGGGTCACCGAGCGGGGCCGGGTCATGCCGCGCAGCAGGGCGGTGTCGAGTGAGGAGTCGTGGTGCATGGTGGCTCAACTTCCGATCACGTAAGAGTGCTGCGGCCGCCACGACAGCCAGACCGCGTCGCCGCGCTCGGCCGTGCTCGTGCTGTCGAGCGCGTTCTGCTGGAAGACGGTTACCTCGGTGCCGCCGGGCAGGCGCACCGCGTAGCTGTTGTACAGGCCCAAATAGACGACCTCGGCGACGGTGCCGCGCACGGCGCTCAGACCCGCCGCGGGCTCCTCGGTGGAGATCATGATCTTCTCCGGGCGTACGGTGACCGCGATCGCGTCCCCCGCCCGGTGCCCGCCCTCCCCGGCGAGGACCCGTCCTCCGTCTTCGAGCAGCAGTACGGCGCAGCCGTCCTCGACGCGGTCCACCGTCCCGCTGATCAGGTTGGAGGTGCCGATGAACCCGGCGACGAACGCGCTGGCGGGGCGCTCGTAGATCTCGCGGGGCGCGGCGAGCTGCTCGACCAGGCCGTCGTTCATGACGGCGATGCGGTCGCTCATGGTGAGCGCCTCGCTCTGGTCGTGGGTGACGTAGACGAACGTGATGCCGACCTCGCGCTGGATGCGCTTGAGCTCGATCTGCATGGCCTGGCGCAGCTTGAGGTCGAGGGCGCCCAGCGGCTCGTCCAGCAGGAGCGCGCTGGGCCGGTTGACCAGGGCCCGGGCCAGGGCCACCCGCTGCTGCTGGCCGCCGGACAGCTCGCGGGGGCGGCGCTTCTCGCGCCCGCCGAGGTCCACGATCTCCAGCATCTCGCCGACGCGACGCTTCATCTCGGCGTCGGCCACCTTCCTGCGCCGCAGGCCGAAGGCGACGTTCTCCCAGACGTTCATGTGCGGGAAGAGCGCGTACGACTGGAACACCATGTTCACGTCGCGTCTGTTGGGCGGGACGTCGGTCACGTCCCGGCCGTGCAGCCGCACCGTGCCGCGCGACGGGTCCTCGAACCCGGCGATCATGCGCATGGTGGTGGTCTTGCCACACCCCGAGGGGCCGAGGAGCGAGAAGAACTCGCCCTCGGCGATGGTCAGGGTGACGCCCTTGACCGCCTGGACGACCTCACCGTGGGCGAGGTACTCCTTGACGACTCCGTCGAGTTCGATGGCGGGCACCGGGGGCGGGCCGGAGGCGGTGGAGACCACCGCCTCCACATCCGCCTGGGTTTCGGTCATACCAGGCTGTCCCTCTTGTTTCGCGGCTATTCGCCGATGTAGTGCATGACGTGCTTGACTCGCAGGTAGTCGTGGAGCCCGAAGACCGACAGGTCCTTGCCGTAGCCGGAGTGCTTGAAGCCACCGTGCGGCATCTCGGAGACGAACGGGATGTGGGTGTTGACCCACACGACGCCGAAGTCGAGTCGCCTCGACACCCGCATCGCCCGGCCGTGGTCGGAGGTCCAGACCGAGCTGGAGAGGCCGTACCGGACACCGTTGGCCTTGGCCACGGCATCGGCCTCGTCGGAGAAGGTCTGGACGGTGATGACGGGCCCGAAGACCTCGTTCTGCACCATCTCGTCGTCCTGCTGGAGGCCGTCGACGACGGTCGGGGCGAAGAAGAATCCCTTGTCACCGATCCGCCGGCCGCCGGTCAGGACCTTGGCGTGGCCGGGCGCCCGCTCGATGAAGCCGGTCACCCGCGCCAGCTGGTCCGCGTTGTTGAGCGGGCCGTAGAGGGCGTCCTCGTTGGACAGGTCGCCGGTCACGGTGGCGGTGGCCGCCTCGACGAGGGCCGCGACGAACTCGTCGTGGGCGTCCTCGTGGACCAGCACCCGGCAGGCCGCGGTGCAGTCCTGGCCGGCGTTGTAGAAACCGCCCATGGCGATCGCCTCGGCGGCGGCCTTGAAGTCCTTGACGTCGTCGAAGACGATGACCGGGGCCTTGCCGCCGAGCTCCAGGTGGACCCGCTTGACGTCCTCGGCGGCGGTCCTGGCCACGGCCATGCCGGCGCCGACCGAGCCGGTGATGGCGACCATCTGGGCGGTCGGGTGGCCCACCACGAGAGCGCCGGTCTCGCGGTCGCCGGTGACGACGTTGAAGACGCCCTTCGGCAGGACCTCACCGATGATCTCGGCCATCTTGAGGGTGGAGACCGGGGTGGTGTCGGACGGCTTGAGCACGACGGTGTTGCCCGCGGCGAGCGCGGGGGCGATCTTCCAGACCGCCATCATCATCGGGTAGTTCCAGGGGGTGACCTGGCCGACGACGCCGATCGGCTCGTACCGGATCACGGAGGTGTGGTCGGCGAGGAACTCACCCGACGTCGGCCCCTCCAGGGTGCGGGCGGCGCCGGCGAAGAAGCGGAAGTGGTCGGCCGCGACCGGGGTCTCGTCCTCGGCCATCCGGGCGCGGGGCTTGCCGGTGTTGCGGCACTCGGCCTCGTTGATCTCCCCGGCGCGCGCGTCGAGGGCGTCCGCGACCTTGAGCAGCAGGTTGGCCCGCTCACCGGGGGTCAGCAGGCTCCATGACTCGAAGGCGGCGGCCGCGGCGGCGTAGGCGGCGTCGACGTCCTCCGCGCCGGAGATCGGCGCCTGCAGGTATGCCTCTCCGGTGCAGGGGTCGATGACGTCGGAGAACCGGCCGCTCTTGGCGTCCACGAGCTCGCCGTTGACATAGTTCTGCAGACGGGTGGTCACCGTTGACCTCCTGTGAGGTGGCTTGGTTATGGGGACTCTTACAGAGGAGAGCCTACGCGACAAGGGATTTCGTTGTTAAGATACCAAATCGCGACGAAATCGCTTGACAGAGCCATAAAAACTGACAGCATGTCGCAGCGAGCCGCAACATGTCGGCAGGGCGTGCGACGCCCGCAACGACCCCTTAACACGACGCCAGGGAGCGCGGATGACGACCCCGCCCAAGGTACGCCGCGACAACGACGCGAAGCACGGCACGGTCGTCCTCGACGAGATCTCCAAACAGATCATCGAACAGCTGCAGGCCGACGGCCGCAAGCCCTACGCCGCGATCGGCAAGGCGGTGGGACTGTCCGAGGCCGCCGTCCGCCAGCGGGTCCAGCGCCTGCTCGACGCCGGGGTCATGCAGATCGTCGGGGTCACCGACCCGCTCACCCTCGGCTTCTCCCGCCAGGCGATGATCGGCATCAAGTGCGAGGGCGACCTGGAGACGGTGGCCGACGAACTGTCGGCCATAAAGGAGATCGACTACGTCGTGCTGACCGCCGGTTCGGTGGACGTCATGGTCGAGGTGGTCTGCGAGAGCGACCTGCACCTGCTGGACATCCTCGGCAAGATCCGGGCCATCCCCACGGTCCGCGCCACCGAGACGTTCGTCTACCTCAAGCTGCACAAGCAGACCTACTCCTGGGGGACCCGCTGACGCCCTCCGGGGACCGCCCGCCGTACGGCCGGTCCGGGTCGTACGGCGGGCGGACCGCCCGGCCCCGTCAGGAAGAGGGCTTGGACAGCGCCAGCAGGCTGACCAGGTCGTAGGCGACGTGGGAGGCGGCCACCGCGGTGATCTCCGCGTGGTCGTAGGCGGGGGCCACCTCGACCACGTCGCCGCCGACCAGGTTGCACCCGGCCAGGCCGCGCAGGATCTCCAGCAGCTCACGGCTGGTCAGGCCGCCCGCCTCGGGGGTGCCGGTGCCGGGGGCGTGCGCGGGGTCCAGCACGTCGATGTCGATCGACAGGTAGAGCGGCCGGTCGCCGATCCGCTGCCGGAGCGCGTCGACGGTCTCGTCCACACCGCGGCGCATCACGTCGGCCGAGGTCATGATGCCGAAGCCGAGGCGGCGGTCGTCGTCGAGGTCCCGCCTGCCGTACAGCGGGCCGCGCGTGCCGACGTGGCCGATCGCCTCGGTGTCGAGGATGCCCTCCTCCACCGCCCGGCGGAACGGCGTGCCGTGGGTGTACTCGGCGCCGAAGTAGGTGTCCCAGGTGTCGAGGTGGGCGTCGAAGTGCAGCATGGCCACCGGGCCGTGCCGCCTGGCCAGGGAGCGCAGCAGCGGCAGCGCGATGGTGTGGTCGCCGCCGATGGTGACCAGGCGGGCGCCGTCCTCCTGGAGCCGGGTCGCGGCGTCCTCGATCGCCTCGACGGCCTCGCCGATGTCGAACGGGTTGCAGGCGATGTCGCCGGCGTCGGCCACCTGCACCGCGGCGAACGGCGAGACGTCCAGGCCGGGGTGGTACGGCCGGAGCAGGCGGCTGGCCTCGCGGACCGCGGAGGGGCCGAAGCGGGCGCCGGGACGGTAGGAGACCCCACTGTCGAACGGCACCCCCACCACGGCCACGTCGCAGCGCCCGACCTCGTCCAGGCGCGGCAGACGCGCGAACGTCGCCGGGCCCGCGAAGCGGGGGACGCGGGAGGAGTCGACGGGGCCCCGGGGCTCGGTCATGCCGCACGGTCCTTTCGAGGAGAGTCTTTCGGGAGGCTTCTTGCGGGGGCTTCTTCCGAGGGACGTGGAACGGCGGGGGAGGGCGTGGCAGGCCCGGCTCAGAGCGGGCTGTCCTTACATTCTGGGAGATTTATACCCGTTTGGGTATTGTGGGAAGCACGAACTACGACGGGGTCTCCTGTGGCCGACCACGAACACACCGCCGACCGGCTCACCGTCGAGGAGCTGGTCCGCTTCCCGGCCCTGCGGCTGCGCGTCCTCGCCGGCCGCGCGGGACTCGGCCGCCCGGTGTCCTGGGCTCACGTCAGCGAACTGGACGATCCCACGCCCTGGCTGCTGGGCGCCGAGCTGATCATGACGACCGGCATCGCGATCCCCCGATCCGCCGCCCGCCAGCGGGCCTACCTGGAACGGCTCGACGACGCCGGGGTGTCCGCGCTGGCCCTGTCGGCCCAGCTCCACGTGCCGCCGCTGCACCCGGCGTTCCTCGCCGCCGCTGAGGAGCGCGGCATGCCGGTCCTGGAGGTGCCGCTGGCCGTACCGTTCATCGCCGTCGGCCAGGAGGTCGCCGCGGCCGTGCGGGAGGACGCCCGCCAGCGGCTCGGCGCGCAGCTCCAGGTCTTCGGCGCGCTGCGCTGGATGGCCTCGGAGGACCTCGGCACCGTGACGCTGTTCCGCCGCCTGGAACGGCTCAGCGGCTACACGGTGTACCTGTGCACGCCGCAGGGCCGCCCACTGCTGCCCGGCGTCCCCGTGCCCGACCCGGATCTGCTGCCCAGGACGGCGGACGCTCCCCCGACGATCCCCGGCGGGTTCGTCCTCCCGGTGCCCGCGCCGGGCGGCCCGGCCGGTTTCCTCGTCGCCCTGGAACGGGAGGGCGCCCGCCCGGCCGGCCTGGCGGTGGCCCAGCACATCGCCACCGTCGCCGCGCTCCAGGTCGCCATGGCCCGCCACGAGCGTGAGACCCTGCGCCGCGAGGGCGCGGAGATCCTGGCCGAGCTGCTGCAGGACGTGCTCGACCCGGCCACGGCCCGGCGGCGGCTGATCCGGCTGGGCCTGCCCGGCGACGAGCTGGTCCTGCTGGCCGTCCGCGGCGTGTCCGACGACGGGCTGCTGCGCGCCCTGGACGACCGCCCGTTCCTCATGCTCGGCAGGGGCGACGACCGCTACGTCCTCGGCACCGCCGAAGCGGCCGCCGCCGTCGCCGGAGCGCCGGGCGTCGCGGCCGGGATGAGCCGGCCGTTCGCCGCCGGTACCTCCCTGCGGGTGGCCCGCAGGGAGGCGGTGTGGGCCGTCTCCCGGGCGGCCGAGTCGGGCCAGGCGCTCGTCCGATACGGCGACGACACCGCCGGGCGATGGCTGCCGGAGGACCCCGCGGTGCTCTCGGCGCTGGTCGAGCACGTGCTCGGCGAGGTGATCCGGTACGACGCCGCCCACGACTCCCGCCTGCTGGCCTCGGTCCGCACCTGGATGGAACGCGACCGCCGCACCGAGGACGCGGCGGCGGCGCTGCACATCCATCCGAACACGCTCGCCTACCGGCTGCGCCGGTTCACCGCGCTCACCGGCCGGGACCTGACGTCCACGGGCGCGTTCGCCGAGGTGTGGCTGGCCGTCCGGGCCGCCGGTCAGCTCGGCCTCACCGGCTGACCGACGGTCCCGGGCCGACCGGTCTCACCGGCCCGCGACCGGGACGGACGGCCGGCTGACCGGATGGATTCGGACGGTTCGGGGCCCCCGGCCGGCCGACGACAGCGGACCGGCCGGTCCCACCGGCCCGCGGCCGGGGCGGTTTCCGGCGGCCGGGGCGCGAAGAGCATGATCCCGGTAGGGTGCGGTCCATGCGGCTCTCCCAGGTGTCCTTCCGGTACTCCCGCCGCGGCCCCTGGATCCTCAGGGACGTCGAGCTCACGCTCCGCCCGGGGTCCGTCGTCGAGGTCACCGGCCGCAACGGCGCCGGCAAGTCCACCCTGCTGCGGCTGCTCGCCGGGTTCGTCCCGCCGGCCCGCGGCTCGGTCTCCGGCCGGCCCCGCGCCGTGGGCTACGCCCCCGACGTCTTCCCCACCGGCCAGCCCTTCACCGTCTCCGCCTACCTGGACCACATGACCCGCGTCAGGGGCGTCTCCCCCGCCGCGGCCGGCGACCTCGCGCGGCGGCTGAACGCCGTCCACCTGCTCGGCCTGCCGCTCGGCGACCTGTCCAAGGGCAGCGCGCAGAAGGTGGGGCTGATCCAGTCGCTGCTGGGCCCGCCGGACCTGCTGATCCTGGACGAGCCCTTCGCCGGGCTGGACGAGCAGACCCGCGCCGAACTCCCGGTCATCCTCGGTGAGATCGCCGCCCGCGGCGGCGCGGTCGTGGTCAGCGACCACCAGAACCAGCTCCGGGAGTTCCCCGGCGCCGACCACTGGCTCGTCGCCGACGGCGCGGTCACCGTCCGCTCCACCGGGCCGGGATCCGGGCGGCCGTCCGGGACGGACCCCGGGCCTGATCCCGGACCCAGGCGGGCGCGGGACGCCGGACGGGCGTCCGGGCAGGGGCCCGGCACGGGTGGCCGGGCGGTCATCGAGGTGCTGGTGGACCCCGGCGAGGCCGACGAGGTCGAGCAGAAGCTCCGCGCCGACGGCTACACCGTACGGCGGACCGCGTGACCCCCGAGAGCACGTCGTACGGCAGGAGGCACCGTTGACGCGTCTGATCCGGTTCAAGCTGAGCGCCTACGCCCGTTCCCACCGGCTGTTCCAGCCGGCGGTCGGGCTGCTCCTGATGCTGGTGATCTTCTACTCGACGCTGACGCCGCCCGGCAAGGAGCTGTCCTCCTACGCCGACTCGGCCGGCCTGCTGATCGTCGTCTTCGCCTGGGCCGCGCGCAGCCTGCTCGACACCGAACCGGCGGCGCAGCGGCTGGTCTCGATGACGGCGGCCGGCGGTCCCGGGCGGGAGATCGGCGCGGGACTGCTGGCCGCGTTCGCCGTCAACCTCGCGTTCGCGGCGATCGCGGTCGTCACGCCGCTGCTGCACGGCTTCGCCGCCACGCCCGCGCCCGGCGACGTGGCGCGCGGCGCCGTCCTGCACCTGCTCGGCCTGACCGCGGGCACGGCGCTGGGCGCGCTGACCAGTCAGCCGATCATGCCGTCCCCGGCCGCGTCGATGCTGACGCTGTTCGGCGGGTACGTGGCCCTGCTGCTGGTCAGCCTGACCCCGGTGGGCCGGTTCACGGTGCCGGTCATGCCGTGGATGCGCGCGGCCAACGACGGCGTCCTCGACACCGTCCTGCTCCCCGTCGCCGCCGCGGCGCTCCTCTGGTCCGCCGCCGGCCTCATCGCCTACACACGGCTCCGCCGCACCAGGCCGTAGATCCGCATCAGCCGATCATCGCCGGGGCGCCGCCACCTCCCAGAGAGCGCTCACCGGCATGGCCCGCATGCGCTCCCCGAAGGGAAGCGTCTGCGTCCCCGTATAGAGGACGATTCCCACCGCGAGGTCATCCCCCAGGCGGCCGGCGAGGTGGCGTAGCCCTCTGAAGTCGTCCGGCCGCACCGTCGATGACGCCTTCACCTCGATGCCGACCACGCGTCCCTGCCGGTTCTCCAGGACGGCGTCCACCTCCACCTTGTCCTTGGTGCGGTAGTGGAACAGCTCCACGCGCTCCTCGGACCAGGAGAGCTGCCGGGACAGCTCCATCAGCACGAAGCCCTCCAGGAGCGGCCCGAAGGCCCCTTCGGGCCGCAGCAGGCTCCGCGCGTCGGCGCCCAGCAGGTTCGCGGCGATCCCCGAGTCGACGAAGGCCACCTTGGGCGTTCCGACCGCACGACTGCTGAGGTTGCGCGACCAGGCGGGGACCCGCCTGATGGGGAAGGACCCTGCCGAGAGGGCTCCGTACAGCGCCGGCCATGGCTTCAGCATGGCACAACTCAAGGGTGGCTGAGAGGATGGCCGCCATATTCCTGAGAGGATGGTCGCTGGTCAGCTGACAGACCGGTCGCCTGTCCTCCGGCGGAACGGTCGTGGATCCGCCGATGATTCGGACGCGGTACGCCCGTTCGCGCCGCCCGGGCAGGCGGCTGTCCCGGCGGCGGGCGTACTCCCGAAAAATGTCCCGCTCCAATGGGATTAGTACCCCTATAAAGAATATAGAGGACGTTGAACAATAATATTCAATGTCCATTACCTCCTTTCGGCACGGGTGCGATGATCACGTTTCCGAGCACCCGCAGGAGGTTCCTTGTTCCCCCTCAGACGGGCGGCGCTGGCCGCCCTCATCACCGTGGTCTGCGCCGTCCCCCTGGGCGCCGCCCATGCGACCGCCCGGGCGGCCCCGGTGAACCTCGTGGTCCAGCCCGCCAAGGACGTCTTCATCAGCCAGGCGGCCCCCGCCACGACGTACGGCACCGCCGAATGGCTCTCCGTGTGCGCGAAGGCCTGCAGCGGCTCCACGGCCGGCGAGCGCAGGGCGCTCACCGGCTTCACCGTCTCCGGCATTCCGGAGAACGCCGCGAACGTCACCATGACCCTGCAGGTACGGGCGACCAGGACGACGGACACCACGGTCTCGGTGCACAAGGTCACCGGCTCCTGGTCGCAGACCGGCACATCATGGAACTCCCGTCCCACCTTCGGCACGGCGCTGAGCACGCACACCGGCTTCACCGCGGACGCCGTCGCCGACCTGGACGTCTCGGACGCCTACCTCGGCAACGGGACGTACTCCTTCGGCCTCACCGCGTCCAGCGGGCCGGTGGCGGTGCTGTACTCCACGCGCACCGCGGGCAAGGGGCCCCGCCTCAGGATCAGTTACACCCTCGCCACGGCCACCCCCTCCCCCACGCCGAGTGTGACTCCGAGTGCGACGCCGAGCGCCACCCCGACAGCCACCCCCACATCCGGCGGGAACCAGTGCCTGCCGTTCGACAAGCCGTCGGCCGCCGCGCTGCGTTCATACGACAAGAAGGTGTTCGCCTTCTACTTCCCGCCCTACCCGCTGTCGATCGACAACAAGGACCCGGCCAAGGACCAGTACGCCTCCTGGCTCGACCCCGCCGGTTCCAACGGGATGTACGCCGCGCAGGGCGGTCACTCCCGGGACAGGCCGCTCCCCCGGCCGGTGCGCTCGGGAGGCGGCTGGCGCCAGGCCGACTTCGAGGTCGAGGTACGGCAGGCCATCGCGATGGGACTCGACGGGTTCATCTACGAGCACCACACCTCGGCGACCGACCAGCGCTTCAACCACATCGCCGACCTGCTGGCGGCGGCCAAGGCCGTCGACCCCGGATTCCGGATCATGCTGAGCCCGGACTTCCCCACCACCAAGGACGCCTCGCCGGACAAGGTGATCTCCGACGTCCTTCTCGCCAAGGGGCACCCCTCGCTCTACCGCCTGCCCGACGGCACCGTCCCGCTCGCGCCGTTCTACCCCGAGCGGCAGTCACCCGCCTGGTGGGACGACCTGCGGGCGAAGCTGGCGACGCAGGGCATGAAGACCTCCCTCGTCCCGATCTTCCTGGACTGGAGCGGCAGCGGTAAGACCGAGTGGAACGACTCGGTGGCGGGTTACTCCTCGTGGGGCGTCCGCTGGGAGAGCTCGACCGACGGCTACCGCAAGGCGGGCATCGAGGCCGCCAGGCGCGGACGCTTCTACATGGCCCCGGCGGCCCTGGAGGATGTGCGCCCGCGTGACAAGAGGTACTGGGAACCGTCCAACAGCGGCACGCTGCGGCAGTCCTTCGTCAAGGCGATGGAGGGCGACGCGGACATCGTCTCCCTGACCACCTGGAACGACTACGCCGAATCCTGGCTCGCGCCCTCGGTGGAGCGGGGATACGCGCCGGCGGACGTGATCGCCTACTACACCACCTGGTTCAAGACCGGTAAGGCTCCGAGCGTCGTCCGTGACGCGCTGTACTACTTCCACCGCAGTCACCGCACCGACGCGCCGTTCGACAAGACCAAGCAGACCATCGGCCCCATCGCCATCCCGTACGGCGACGCGGCCACCGACGACGTCGAGCTGCTCGCCTTCGTCAGGTCGCCGGGCACCCTGGTGGTCAGGCAGGGCGAAGACGTGAAGACCAAGGAGGTGAGCTCGGCAGGCATGGTGTCGTTCAAGGTGCCGATGGTGCCGGGCACGACCCCCGTCTTCGAGCTCGTCCGGGACGGCAGGACCGTGCAGACGGTCACCAGCCGCACCCCGATCCGGAAGAGCGTCGTCTACCAGGATCTGATCAACCACGCGGGCGGCGGCCTGCCCTGCTCGCGGCCTCTCTGAGGATCCTCCGGATCCCGTCACCGGACCGGGAGGGGCGCATGCCGCGGCCCTCCCGGTCTCCGCGGCCGTCAGGGCCGGGACGTCTCCCGCCGCCGCCCGGACGGGTGGGCTACTCCGCGGCGGCGAGCTGGCCGCAGGCGCCGTCGATCTCGCGGCCCCGGGTGTCGCGGACGGTCACCGGGACGCCGTGGAACTGCAGGCGGCGGACGAAGGCGCGCTCGTCCTCGGGGCGCGAGGCCGTCCACTTCGAGCCGGGGGTGGGGTTGAGCGGGATCAGGTTGACGTGCACGAGCTTGTTGCGGACCAGCTTGCCGAGCAGGTCGGCCCGCCACTCCTGGTCGTTGACGTCCTTGATCAGCGCGTACTCGATGGAGACGCGGCGCTTGGTCCTGGCGGCGTACGCCCAGGCCGCGTCGAGGACCTCGGCGACCTTCCACCGGGTGTTGATCGGCACCAGGGTGTCGCGGAGCTCGTCGTCGGGGGCGTGCAGGGACAGCGCCAGCGTCACCGGCAGGCCCTCGTCGGCGAGCTTGCCGATCGCGGGGACCAGCCCGACGGTGGAGACGGTGACGCCGCGGGCGGAGATGCCCAGGCCGTTCGGAGCGGGCTCGACCATCCGGCGCACGGCGCCGATCACCGCCCTGTAGTTGGCCAGCGGCTCGCCCATCCCCATGAAGACCACGTTGCTGACCCGGCCGGGGCCGCCCGGGACCTCGCCCGCGGCCAGGGCCCGCGCCCCGGCGACGACCTGCTCGACGATCTCCGCGGTGCTCATGTTGCGGGTCAGGCCGGCCTGGCCGGTGGCGCAGAACGGGCAGTTCATGCCGCAGCCGGCCTGGGAGGATACGCACATGGTGGCGCGGTCGGGGTAGCGCATGAGGACCGACTCGACCAGCGCGCCGTCGAAGAGCCGCCACAGCGTCTTGCGGGTGGTGCCGCCGTCGGTCGTCATCTCCCGGACGGAGGTGAGCAGCGTCGGGAACAGCGCGGCGAACCTGTCACGCGCCGCGGCCGGCAGGTCGGTCATCAGACCCGGGTCGGCGGTGAGCCGCTCGAAGTAGTGCCGGGAGAGCTGGTCGGCCCGGAACGGCTTCTCGCCGAGCTCGGCGACGGCCGCGCGACGCTCGGCCATGGTCAGGTCGGCCAGGTGGCGCGCGGGCTTGGCCCTGCGGGGCGCCACGAAGGTGAGCTGGCCGGGTACGGGGGTCCCGGGCTGGCTGGCAGTCGACACGTCCAAAGCCTTCTCTCGACGGTTACTCGAAGCGACACTCGACTCTGATCTAAAGTCCGGAGATATGGCGACAATCCGGTCCGCAGGCGAGCGGGGAGACGGCATCGAGATCCTGCTCAGCGACACCGGCCCCTACGGAAGCCGCACCCTGGTGGTCGAACGCGACGAGACTTCCTCGGTAGCTTACCTGTGCGGTCCGAAGGGCGAGGTCCACGGAGCGGTGTGGCTGGCCAACCACGTCCCGGCCCCGGAGACCATCGACCTGGATCGGCTGGCCTCCGAACTCCCGCCGGTGGCCCCCCGGGCGAACACCCGGCACCCCGGCGGCAGACGACCCCTGGGCACCCTGCGGTCACTGTGGTTCGAGGAGGGCGACGGCGTCGCCCTGTACGAGAACGACGAGTTGCTGGCGGTCATTCCTGGCTGGGCCGACGTGAGCCGCGGCATGCCGGGATACTCCCGCGACGCGGTGGGCGAGTCACCGTTCGCCTGGTCCCTTGAGGACGCCATGGAGGCCCTGGCCCCGCGGCTGGCCAAGGCCGGCTCCTACTGGGAATGGCGCGACGGCGAGGGCTCCTGGGCGTCCTTCCAGCAGTTCGTGATGGGCCACCTGGACCGGGCGGTCGGCACCGCGGGGAGGTTCTGGGACGCCGGCGGCGGCCGGCTGCCCACGGTCGGCATCACCGAGCGGCCGCCGGAGCGGGGCCGGGAGCACACGATCCTGTCCACGGTGGGGATGAGCTGCCAGCGGATGCCCACCGTGGAGCAGTACATCGACCGCCCGGAGGCGTACGCCCGGGTGGAACTCGCCGTCGCGACCCGGGGCGACGCCCGGGAGGCCGCCCGGCTGTTCCTGTGGCTGGCGCAGTACCCATGGCACTCGGTCACCTGGCTGGGTCACGGGCACACGGCGAAGTGGTACCACCGGCCGGAGACGTTCCCCCTCGGCTCCGCCTACAACGGCGTCCTCATGCTGGCCGGACCACCGGGCCTGCCGGACCTGTCGGGCTTCACCTTCGGCGGCGACGCCGTACGGTGGCTCTGGCTGGTGCCGCTCACCGACGACGAGCTGCGCCTGGCCGCGGCGAGCGGCTACCGCGCGCTGCTGCCCCGGTTGACGGCCGACCGGATCACCCGGGTGGGCTGACCTCCCGGCCGCCCCTCGGGAGCGTCCGGGACGATCAGATCAGCAGGGTGAGCAGCGCCCAGACCGGGATGAGCGCGGCGAGAAGGGAATCGAGCCGGTCCATCAGGCCGCCGTGGCCGGGCAGCACGCTTCCCATGTCCTTGACGCCGAGGTCCCGCTTGATCACCGACTCGACGAGATCGCCGAGCGTGGCGAACACCACGACCACCGCGCCGATCAGGACGCCCTTCCAGATCTCGGCCTCCAGCAGCCAGGAGACCAGCCAGCCGCCCACCGCCATGCAGGCGACCGCCGAGCCGGCGAAACCCTCCCAGGTCTTCTTCGGGCTGATCAGCGGGGACATCCTGTGCTTGCCGAAGAGGATTCCCGCGGCGTATCCGCCGATGTCGCTCGCGACCGTGGTGGCGATGAAGGTGATCACCCGGTCCGGGCCGTCGACCGGATGACTGAGCAGCAGCGCCACGAACGCGACCAGGAACGACGGATAGACCGCGACCAGGACGGTGGCGGAGGTGTCACGGACGTACCCCTCGGTGCCCTGGAACATCCGCCAGATCATCAGTGTCAGGACCGTCGCCGCGAAGAGGCCGAGCATCCAGGCGGGGCCGCCGTAGTAGGCGCCGACGAGCATGGCGGTCATCCCGGCCAGCGACGGGATCAGCGGAACCCGGATGTCCCTCTCCGCGAACGACCTGACCAGTTCCGTCACGCCGACGCCCACCGCCGCGACCACCACGGCGAGGAAGAGCACCTTGACGAAATAGAGGGAGCCGATGACGGCCGCTCCCAGGCCGACGCCCACCGCGATGGCGGCGGGGAGATTCCGGCCGGTACGGCTACCGCCCGCCGCAGCTTCCAAGGGGTCCCACTTCCGTACACAAAATCCTTGTCCCGTACCGGAGATCCGGACGGGACAAGGATTACGAATCAGACTTCGAGCAGCTCGGTTTCCTTCTGCTTGAGCAGCTCGTCGATCTTAGCGACGTGCCTCTGGGTGAGGTCGTCGAGCTCCTTCTCCGCGCGACGCACCTCGTCCTCACCCGCCTCGCCGTCCTTGATCATCTTGTCGAGCGTCTCCTTGGCGTGGCGACGGACGTTGCGGATGGAGACCTTGGCCTGCTCCGCCTTGGTCCGGGCGACCTTCACGTACTCCTTGCGGCGCTCCTCCGACAGCTCGGGGAAGGCCACGCGGATGACCTGACCGTCGTTACCGGGGTTGACACCGAGGTCGGAGTTGCGAATCGCCTTCTCGATCGCGGCCATCGAGCTCTTGTCAAAGGGCTGGATGATGACCATGCGGGCCTCGGGGACATGGAACGAGGCCAGCTGCTGAATGGGAGTGGGCGTCCCGTAGTACTCAGCGGTGATCTTGTTGAACATCGACGGGGTGACACGGCCCGTACGGATGCCTGCGAGGTCGTCCCTCGCCACCGACACGGCCTTGTCCATCTTTTCCTCGGCTTCGAGGAGGGTATCGTCGATCACAGCGACTCCTTCTTCTCGGTCACTCACCATCCTCACTCACTTCGCGGGACACTCCTGCGTCGCGCACCGCTCCGCTCGCTCGTCAGGCTCGCTCCCCGCTCATGGGTCACTCACCATCCTCACTCACTTCGCGGGACACTCCTGCGTCGCGCACCGCTCCGCTCGCTCGTCAGGCTCGCTCCCTATTTCCCTGCCGGACTCACCAGCGTGCCGATCTTCTCACCACGCACCGCCCGCAGGATGTTGCCCTCACCCATGAGGTCGAAGACCACGATGGGCAGGCCGTTGTCCATGCAGAGGCTGATGGCCGTGGCGTCCATCACACCGAGGCCACGGGTCAGGACCTCACCATATTCGAGGTGGTCGAACCGTACGGCGTCGGGGTTCTTCCGGGGGTCGTCGTCGTAGACGCCGTCCACCTGGGTGCCCTTGAGCAGCGCCTCGGCACCGATCTCCAGCGCGCGCTGCGCGGCGCAGGTGTCGGTGGAGAAGAACGGCGAACCGAGCCCGGCTCCGAAGATGACCACGCGCCCCTTCTCCAGGTGGCGGATGGCGCGACGGGGCAGGAAGGGCTCGGCGACCTGCTGCATGGTGATCGCCGTCTGGACACGGGTGTCGATGCCCCGCTTCTCCAGGAAGTCCTGGAGGGCCAGACAGTTGATCACCGTGCCGAGCATGCCCATGTAGTCGGCCCGGGCGCGGTCCATGCCGCGCTCGGACAGGGCCGCGCCGCGGAACATGTTGCCGCCGCCGACCACGACCGCGACCTGCACGCCCTTACGGACGGCCTCCGCGATCGAGTCGGCCAGGTGGCCGACGACCCCGGGGTCGATGCCCAGCGGCTCTCCGCCGGCGAACGCCTCACCCGACAGCTTCAGCATGACCCGCTTCCAGCGGAGCGGACCTGAATACGAAGAAACCGCCGACGTAGCGGATTCTGAGTTCTCCTGCACGACGGCGGCCTCCTCGTTGTAGTGCTGTGGCTGAGAGAAGCTGGGTTAAGACTAAGCCTGTCCGACCTTGAAGCGGACGAAGGCCTCGACCTTGACACCGTTCTCGTCGGCGTACTTGCCGATGGACTTCTTGTTGTCCTTGACGAACGCCTGCTGCAGCAGGGTGAAGTCACGGAACCAGCCGTTGATGCGACCGTCGACGATCTTGCCGATGGCGGCCTCGGGCTTGCCCTCCTCGCGGGTCATCTCCTCGAAGAGCGCGCGCTCCTTCTCGATGACGTCGGCGGGGACGGCGTCCGCGTTGAGGTACTTCGGAGCCATCGCGGCGGCGTGCTGGGCGATGTCCTTGGCGACCTCGGCGTTCGGGGCGTCGAGCTGCACGAGCACGCCGACCGCCGGCGGGAGCTGCGGGTCGGTCTTGTGCATGTAGGCGCCGACGTAGCCGCCCTCCAGAACCGCGAAGCGGCGGATCTCGATCTTCTCACCCAGCGCGGCGTTGGCCTCGTCGAGGTGGGTCTTGACGGTCTTGCCGTCGAACTCCGACTCCAGCAGGGCCGGGACGTCGGCCGGGCGGGACGCCAGGATGTGCTCGACGACCTGGGCGGCCAGCTCCTGGAAGCGCTCGCCCTTGGCCACGAAGTCGGTCTCGCAGTTGAGCTCCAGCAGCGCGGCGGCCGAGTCGCCGTCCTGCTTCAGGGCGACCAGGCCGTTGGAGGCGGTGCGGGCCTCGCGCTTGCCGACGTCCTTGGCGCCCTTGAGGCGCAGGATCTCGATGGCGCGGTCGAAGTCGCCCGCGGACTCCTCCAGAGCCTTCTTGCAGTCCATCATGCCGGCGGCGGTCAGCTCGCGAAGCCGCTTGACGTCGGCCATGTTCACGGAAGCCATTGTCTTTTCCTCGTCGGAATCGTCGTGGACCGGGTGGGCACACCCCCTGAAGGAGGCGCGCCCACCCGAAAAGAGCCTTGCGGGTTCGTACGGCGAACCGTACGAGATGAGAACTAGGCCTTCTCGCCCTCGGCGCCGTCCTCGGCGGCCGGAGCCTCGGCGGCGTCGGCGGCCGGAGCCTCAGCCTCGGCAGCCGGGGCCTCGGCGGCGTCGGCGTCGGCCTCGGCGGCCGGGGCCTCAGCCGGGGCGGCCTCGGCCTTGGCCTCGTTCTCACCGCCGGCGAGCAGCTCCTGCTCCCACTCGGCGAGCGGCTCGGCGCCACCGGCGACGGCCGGCTTGTCGTCACCGCGGTTGGCGCCGGCGCGGGCCATGAGACCGGCGGCGACGGCGTCGGCCACGACCCGGGTCAGCAGGTCGACGGCGCGGATGGCGTCGTCGTTACCCGGGATCGGGTAGTCGACCTCGTCCGGGTCGCAGTTGGTGTCGAGGATCGCGACGACCGGGATGTTGAGCTTGCGGGCCTCGCTGATCCCGATGTGCTCCTTCTTGGTGTCGACGACCCACACCGCGCTCGGAACGCGGGCCATGTCGCGGATACCGCCGAGGGTGCGCTCGAGCTTCTCCTTCTCACGGCGACGCATGAGGAGCTCCTTCTTGGTGAGCCCCGAGGCGGCGACGTTGTCGAAGTCGAGCTCCTCGAGCTCCTTCAGACGCTGGAGCCTCTTGTGCACGGTGGAGAAGTTGGTGAGCATGCCGCCCAGCCAGCGCTGGTTGACGTACGGCATGCCGACGCGGGCCGCCTGCTCGGCGATGGCCTCCTGCGCCTGCTTCTTCGTGCCGATGAACATGATCGTGCCGCCGTGGGCGACGGTCTCCTTGACGAAGTCGTAGGCCCTGTCGATGTAGGACAGCGACTTCTGGAGGTCGATGATGTAGATGCCGTTGCGCTCGGTGAAGATGAAGCGCTTCATCTTCGGGTTCCAGCGACGAGTCTGGTGGCCGAAGTGAACGCCGCTCTCGAGCAGCTGTCGCATGGTGACGACGGGGGTGGACATGTGATTGTCCTCCAGGTCGGGGCACCCATCGCTGGGCGCTGTTCTCGGTTGACGCGGCGGCCCTCGGCCACCGCCCTGATGTCCCGAACCGGCTCCAGCCGGGCTCTCACCCGGACCGGGGGAGACGGTTCTCAGCGGGACATGCGAAGTCGGCCCGCGTGGTGCAGGCCATCGAAAAGTGTACCCTCAGCCGGACCTCCGCCCGACCTCGGCGCGTCAGCCATCCTGACCGCCCACGGGGAACCGCCTCCCGGCAGGCGGGGGAACGGCCCCCGCCTGCGAGGGAGCCGCGCGAAGGGGACCGGGACGGGGCTCGGAGCCGGCGAACGGCCCCTTCCCGCGAGGGGACGGCCGCCGCGCCGGCGAGCGGGAAAGGGCCTACCCGTCGAGGGGGCCGGGATGCGTGCCCTCCTGCGGGAGCCCGTGCGGGCGCCGCTCGGCGCGGGGAAAGAGGTTCACCTGCGCCTCCGCGACCCGGGCGCCGGGCGGGACCTCCGCCCGGTCGCGCCTGTTGATCGAGTAGGGATCGAGCAACTCGTCGATCCGCCGGTGCAGTTCCCTGAGCTCCTCGGCGCTCACCAACAGGACGGTCCGGTAGAAGATCGACGCCTCCTGCCACTCGGCGGGCTCGCGGTCGAAGCTCGCCAGCGCGCGCGTCGCCTCGTCGGCGGCGTGATCGCGCACGGCCTTGATGAGCAGCTCCTTGGCCGCCCGCACCTCCGGCGGGTCGTCGGCCTCGGGACTGATGACCATGCCACCGGAGCTGTGCCGCCACATGCGCTCCCGGGCGTCGCCGCGTGCGGGCGCGTCCTCGGCGAAGCCGTACTTGGCGAGCATCCGCAGGTGGTAGCTGGCGGCGCTGGGCGTGACGCCGACGACCTCGGCCACCTCGGTCGCGGTGGCGGGCCCCTCGGCCTGCAGCCGGTTCAGGATCGCCAGCCGCGCGGGGTGGGCGAGCGCCCGCATCGCCACGGGGTCGGTGAGCTGCCTGCGCGCCTCCTGGGTCATGGGGAAACCGTACCCGCTCAGGTCTGAAGGGTTGCCTTCACATCTGTGAAGGATTACTTTCACAGATGTGAAGCATTCCCTTCAGACTGACGACGCCGTCTCCGGACCTCGCCCCGTCCCCCTTCGCCGGCAGCGCGACTACCGGCTGCTGCTCTCGGCGCGCGCCGTCTCCGAGACCGGCGCCGAGGTCTCCCGGCTGGCCGTACCACTGACCGCCGCCACCCTCCTCGGCGCCTCCCCCGCGCAGATGGGCGTGCTCGCCGCGGCCGGCTCCCTCCCCTACCTGCTGGCCGGGCTCCAGGCGGGCGCGCTGGCCGACCGGATGCGGCGGCACCGGCCCGTCATGATCGGCTGTGAGGTGACGGCGGCGGCGGCGACCGCCACGGTCCCGGTGGCCTGGCTCGCCGGATGGCTGACCGTGCCGTGGCTGATCGCCGTGACGTTCGCCGTCGGCCTCTGCTCGGTGCTCTTCCGGGCGTGCAGCTTCCCGCACGTCACCGCCGTGGTCGACGAGAGCCGGCGACCCCAGGCGCTGGCCGGCTTCCAGTCGGCGACCTCACTGGCGATCATCGGCGGCCCGAGCCTGTCCGGCCTGCTCGTCCAGATCGCCACCGCGCCGTTCGCCCTGCTCGTCGACGCGCTGTCCTTCCTCGCCTCGGCGTTCCTGATCCGCGGCATCCGGGCCCCGGAGAAGCACGTGCCCGCGGTCCCTCGCGGCATGTGGGCCGAGATCCGCGAGGGCCTGCGCGCCGTGACGGCGGACCCCGCGCTCCGCGCGCTCTGCGGCTCCGGGATGGCGATCAACTTCTTCGGCGGCGCGTACATGGCGATCTTCGTCCTCTACGCCGTCACCGTCCTCGACCTGCCCGCCGGGATGGTCGGCGCGGTCAGCGCGTGCTTCGGTGTGGGCGGCCTGCTCGGCGCCCTGGCCGCGGCGCGCCTCATCGGGCGGGTGGGCGAGAACCGCATCCTCCGCTACGCGATGCTGCTGTTCCCGCTCGACTACGTGGTGACGGCGCTCGCCTCCGGGCCGGTCTGGACCAGGTTCGCCGTCATGGCGGCCAGCGGGCTCGTCAGCGGCGCGGCGATCGTCGCCTTCGCCACCTCCATGGGGGCCATCACCCTCCGGGAGGCGCCCGCCGAACTGCGGGGCCGGGTCAACGCCACGATGACCTTCGGGATCCACGGCGTCGTCGCCGCGGGCGGCCTGGCGGGCGGCGTGGCCGGCGAGCTGTTCGGCCTGCGTTCGGTGCTGTGGTGCGGCGCGGCGGGCATCGTGCTCCTCGCCATCCCGCTGGTCTGGCTCTCCCCGCTGCGCCACTCCCCCGCGCCGCTTTCCCGATGATCCCCGATGAGACGTGCCGTCCGGGACCGCTTCGGACCGCTTCCCCGGTGAGATGGGCCGCCCATGACGTCGCGCCGCCTCCCCGAGGACGCGTGCCGTCCGGAACCGCTTCCCCGGCGACACGTGCCGCCCGGGACATCGCGCCTCCCCGAGGACGCGTGCCGTCCGGGAGCGCACGCCGGTCGTCCACAGAACCGTGTTCGGCCCGGCCCCGCCCTCGCGGTGATCCCCATCCTGGGCGGATGAGCTCCTTCCGCGTCTTCGGGACACATCTCCTGCTGCCGGCGCTGCTGCTCACCTCGCCGGGAGCCGCAGGTCCTCCAGCCCCGGACCAGGGCGATCGGACGACCCGCCTGGAAGCCTCCGCCTCCCGGCCCGATTCCCGCCGGCCCTCCCCTCACCCGGAAGCCGCGTCCTCGCCCCGCCCGGAGACGACGTCCTCGCCCCGGCCCCGGAACGTCGAGCCCTCTCCCCGGTGGGGCCGGCCGCTCGCCGGACGGCTCCGTGTGCTCCGGGAGTTCGCGCCCCCGGCGCGGCCCTGGCTGGCCGGGCACCGGGGAACCGACCTCGCCGCACCACCCGGCACGGAGGTCCGCTCCGCGGGCGCCGGCACGGTCGGCTACGCGGGGCCGCTCGCCGGACGGAGCGTGGTCACCGTTCTCCACGACGGCGGTCTGCGGACGACCTATCTCCCCGTCACCCCCTCGGTACGGCGCGGACAGACCGTGGAGCGGGACCAGGTGATCGGCACCCTCCAGGACATCCCCGGTCACTGCCCCGCCGGTTGCCTGCACTGGGGGCTGCTCCGCGACCGGCTGTACCTCGACCCGCTGCTCCTGCTGGGCCGGGGACGGGTACGGCTGCTGCCGGTCCGGCCCACGCGCCGGGATCGGTGACCCCGCCGCGCCCGGCCGCGCACCCCCACCCGACGATCACGGCCTCAGGGGCTCAGGGGCTTCGGAGACCCGAGACGTTCCCATTCGGCACGGGTCAGCGCGTACATCCGGGCGGGCTCGCCGTACCGGTCGATGACATCCCCGTGAGGGCTCATTCCGAGCTTGGCCATGATGCGTTCGGAGGCGGTGTTGTCGCGGTGGAAGCAGGCGACGATCGACCTCGCCCCCACCCGGCTGAACGCCTCGTCCCGGACCGACGCCGCCGCCTCGGTGGCGATGCCGTGTCCCCACTCCGCCGGGTCCACCCACCAGCCGATCTCGAAGACAGGCGTCTCGAATCCGGTGGCCCGGGACTCGCCCAGGGAGACGAGGCCGAGAAACCTCCCGTCGTCCGCGCTCGTGACGGCACGCATCCCGAACCCATGCGTCGCCCACTGTCCGAGGGCCGACTCGTGCCGTTCGCCGGCGTACCGCCCGTCCCACGGCCCGCTGCCGACGAACCTCATAACCCGCTCGTCGGCGGACAGCCGGACGAGATCGTCCAGGAAACGGTGCTCCCAGGGGACGAGCACCAGACGGGCGGTGATCAGATTCCGCATCGGCTCACGACCTTTCGTCACGGAGAACGACGGAACCCTCGCACACCCGGGCACCCGGATGCTCCGGCGCCGGACGGTCCCCGGGTCGCCGGAGCACGGGCGGACCCGGAAACGCACAGGCCGGTTCCAGGCGGGTGACGGAGTACGGCGCCCGCTAATCGAGGGATTCGGCGACCCTGGTCATCGGGCCTCCCGCGTCACCGGTGTTGAGTGTGCCCGCCGGTTCCACCAGCAGGATGGCCGTCTCCTCCCCCGCCACAGGGCAGTGCTCGACACCGCGGGGCACCACGTAAAGCTCGCCAGGGCCGAGGGCGACGTCCCCCTCCCTGAGCCGGATGGTGAGTCGGCCGCTGACGACCAGGAACAGCTCGTCGGTCTCCGGGTGGGTGTGCCAGACGAACTCTCCCTTCAGCTTGGCGAGCTTGATCTCGTAGTCGTTGAGGCCGGCGATCGTCTTCTGCGTCCACAGCTCGTCGAACCGGGAGAGCCTGTGCGCGATGTTGACGGGGCTCAGGGAAACGGACATCCGATGGCGCCTTTCTGCCGTGGACCGCCCGGACAGGGGCGGTGACCGATACGGCAAGCCTGGCCCGCTGAGGCCCCGCGCGTCTTGTACGTTCCTGGCATGACCTCCCACCGTCCGCCGGCAGCGGTCACCGCCTGGGAACCGTCGGTCCCGGGCATCGCCGAGGTCTTCCACGCGCACTTCACCGACCACGCCTATCCGGCCCACGTTCACGACACGTGGGACCTGATGATCCTCGACGACGGCGCGGTCGACTTCGGGCTGGACCGTCAGCAGACGTACGGCCTGCCACCGCACGCCTATCTCACGGGCCGACGCATCGAGCGGGCGCGCCGGCTCCTGCTGAACGGCCAACGGCCGGCCGAGGTGGCCACGAGTGTGGGATTCCATGACCAGGCGCACCTGAACCGGCATTTCGTCCGGCACGTCGGAACCACGCCCGCTCGCTATGTGACCGGCGAAGGTCCTTCGGCCCCGCACGGAGGCGGCCGGCGGACGCGCTTGCCGTCGTGCTCTCCATAGGACGGGCATCCGCCCGCGCGGGGACGGCCGTCGGCCTTCGTGAGCTGAGCCACCACCCCGAACAGGCCCGCGGGAATTGGGGCGACCTCGTCGACGCCCGCGAAGTCGACCTGCGGGATGCCGCGGCCGTCACCGAGGCGACCCGCGACATCGACGCGCTGCTGCCACGGACGCTCCCGGCGTATGACGGGCGCCGGGCCTGTCCGAATCCCGGTCACCGCCTCACCGCCTCACCGCCCGGAAGGGCTCCGCGGCCCCTCCGGGCGCAGGCGCCAGCCCCGGGTGACCCGCTCGATGTAGCCGGCCGCGGCCAGGCCGCCGAGGCAGGACAGCGCGGTGTCCATGCCGACGCCCGCCGTCACCGCTATCGCCGCGGGCCCGGCTCCGCCCCGGGCCGGCACGGCTTCCAGCACCCGCCGGGTCTCGGGCTCCAGCCCGTCACGCGGCAGCACCGGGCCGCACGGCTCACGGGCCAGGTCGGTCCCCATCATGCCGGTGAGCTCGACCGCCTCCTCGGGGGTGGTGACGCAGACTGCCGCCCCCTGCCGGATCAGCCGGTGGCATCCGGCCGACGTCTCCGACGTCACCGGCCCGGGCACCGCCCCGAGGACGCGGTTCAGTGACAGCGCGTGCCTCGCGGTGCTGAGCGCCCCGCTGCGCACGGCCGCCTCCACGACCACCGTGCCCCTGGACAGCGCTGCGATGAGCCGGTTACGGATCAGGAACCGTGGGCGGGTCGGATGGGAGCCCATGGGACACTCGCTCACCAGCACGCCGTGAGCGCGCACGGCGGCGAAGAGCTGGTGGTGCGCGCTGGGGTAGGCGACGTCGGCGCCGCAGGCGAGCACCGCTACGGTCGGCGCGTCTCCGGCGAGGGCCCCCCGATGGGCCGCGCCGTCGACGCCGTAGGCGCCTCCCGAGACGACGCTCCAGCCGCGCCCGCTCAGCCCGGCGCCGAACTCCGCCGCCACGTGCGCGCCGTACGGTGTGACGGCCCGCGAGCCCACGATCGCGACGGAACGCAGACAGGAGAATCGCAGGTCGGCGTCGCCGTGGAGCCAGAGGGCGTAGGGGCGGCTCCGCCCCAGGTCGTCGAGCTGGGTGGGCCATTCCGGGTCGCCGGGGATCACCAGCCGGGCCCCACTCCGCTCCCCCTCCGCCAGGTCCCGCCGGGGGTCGGCCGGTTCCAGCCGGGCCGACCAGGAGGCGAACGCGCGCCCGAGCCGGCCCGCGATCCGTTCCTCCCGCGACCCGCCCGTCCCGCTCCCACCGGCACCCCCGGCGGAGCCTCCGGCGTCATCGTCGTCACCACCGTCACCGCCGTCACCACCGGTCAGCAGACGGACGAGCGCCGGGTCCGGGTGGCCGGCGCGCACCCGCTCCACCGCTTCCTGCGCGCCCAGCGAAGCCACCAGCCCGCCCATCAGCGTGTCGCCGGGCTCCGCCAGCCGCATCAGTGTGACCCGCGCGAGCCTGTCGTTCACCGCTCCTCCCCCAGCCACAGACCGAGCGCGGCGTTGGTCTCGGCGACCTCGGGGCCGGCCTTCCCGGAGAGGTCGGCGAGCGTCCAGGCCAGCCGGAGCACCCGGTCCAGCCCCCGCGCGCTCAACGCGCCGCTGTCGAGGCAGGTGAGCAGCGGGGCCATCGCCTGCGACGCGGGACGGTAGACGGTGTGCAGCGCCCGGGCGGGGATCTCGGCGTTGCAACGCCAGGGCGTGCCCGCCAGGCGCCTGGCCGCGCGCTCGCGGGCGAGCAGCACCCGCTCGGCCACCACCCGGCTCGGTTCGGTGAACCGCCGGTCGGCGAGCAGTTCCCGCCGGGTCGAGGGATAGAGGGTGACCTTGACGTCGATACGGTCCAGCAGCGGGCCCGAGAGCCTGGCGAGATAGCGGCGGCGGGCCGCCGGGGAGCACCGGCACGGGTCGTCCGGCCGGGACGGGCGCGCGCACGGGCAGCGGTTGGCGGCCAGCACGAGCATGAACCGGGCCGGGAACGTGACCGTGCCCTGCGCCCTGGAGACCGTCACCCGGCCCGACTCGAGGGGCTGCCTGAGCGAGTCGAGGACGCTCGCGGGATATTCCGGGGCCTCGTCGAGGAACAACACGCCGCGATGGGCGATCGAGACGGCGCCCGGACGGACCGCCCCGCTTCCCCCGCCCACGATGGCCGCGACGGTCGCGGTGTGGTGGGGCGCGACGAAGGGCGGGCGGGTCAGCAACGGGCGGTCGGGAGGCAGGACGCCCGCCACGGAGTGGATGGCGGTCACCTCCAGCGCCTGGTCCCGCTCCAGGGGCGGCAGCAGGGTGGGCAGCCGCTCGGCGAGCATCGTCTTGCCGGTGCCCGGCGGGCCGAGCATCCAGAAGTTGTGCCCTCCTGCCGCGCAGATCTCCAACGCGCGGCGGGCGAAGGGCTGACCGGCGACGTCGGCCAGGTCGGGGGCGACGCCCCCCGGCCCGCCGGCCGTGTCGCCCATGTCGCCCGCGTCACCCATGTCACCTGCGTCGCCCATGTCACCCGCGTCACCTCTGCGGCCCCTGTCGCCCCCGGTGTCCTCCGCCTCGCCTGCGACGCCTCCCGGAGTCGGCGGCCCGTCACCGCGCAGGAGTTTCACCAGGTCGGAAAGGGCGGCGACCGGGACCACCGTCACATCCGGCACGAGAGACGCCTCGGCGACGTTGCGTGCGGGGACGACGACGGTGCGGGCCCCCGCCGCGACGGCCGCCAGGACGGCGGGCAGCACACCCCGCACCGGCCGCACCGAGCCGTCGAGGCCGAGCTCGCCGAGGAAGAACGGCTCGGCCACCTTGGCGGCCGGCACGACCCCCGCCGCCGCGAGCAGGGCGATCGCGATCGCGAGGTCGAACAGGCTCCCCCGCTTGGGCAGGCTGGCGGGGAACAGGCTGACGGTGATCCGCGTGTCGGGCCAGGGGTGGCGGCTGTTGACCACGGCGGAGCGGACGCGGTCACGCGCCTCGCTCAGCGCGGTGTCCAGCATGCCGATCAGGTGCAGCCCCGACACGCCGGCTCCGACGTCGGCCTCGACGTCGACGGGATGGCCGCTCACCCCGATCAGGGCGACGCAGCGGGTGCGCGCGACGGCCACTCACATCACCCCCCGGTGACGGACGGCGCGCGGCGGCGTGGTGCGCATCTAGCACACCCCCCGCTCGTGCCGGATGGCGAAGTCTCCGGCGAACCGCTCCAGCGCCACGACGTCGACGCGGATCGACTCGAACCGCCGGGGCCCGGCCCCCAGCCATCTGACCGCCAGCAGGCGCAGGCGGGCCAGCTTGGCCTCGGTCACCGCCTCGAAGGCGGTGCCGTGGCTCTGACCCGAGCGGGTCTTCACCTCGACGACGACGAGCGCCCGTCCCTCCCGGGCGACCACGTCGATCTCTCCGTCCGGGCACCGCCAGTTGCGATCCAGGATCTGCATGCCCTGAGCCAGCAGATAGTCGACGGCGATCTGCTCGCCGTACCGGCCCAGCTCGTGTTTCGCGGCCATGGAACCACCTCCGGTTCCAGACCTTCGCCTGATCCGGCCCCGCCCCGGAGGACCGAACGCGGTTCTGTGGACAGACGACGGGCGCCGGGCGCGCCTGTGGACAACCCCCGGGAACCGGGGTCAGCCGGAGAAGCCCTCCTTGGGCATCTCGAGGTCCGCCTTGGCGAGTTCCTCGACGTTGACGTCCTTGAAGGTGACCACGCGGACGTTCTTGACGAACCTCGCCGGGCGGTACATGTCCCACACCCAGGCGTCCTGCATCTTCACGTCGAAGAACACGTCGCCGTTCTCGGCGGTGCGGACGTCCAGGTCGACGGAGTTGGTGAGATAGAAGCGCCGTTCGGTCTCGACGACGTAGGTGAACAACCCGACGACGTCACGGTACTCGCGGTAAAGCTGCAGCTCCATCTCGGTCTCGTATTTCTCGAGATCCTCTGCGCTCATACCGGTCCTCCTGTTAAAGGCCTTGCCCGGCCCGCCCGATCAGGCGACACCGGCCCCCACTTCATTCTCGCCCATCGACCGCCCCGGCTCCGCCCTCGCCACCGTGACGAAGGAGAACCGGTGCTCCGGGCACGGGCCGTGTCTCTCCAGCGCCCGGCGATGGCTCACGGTCCCATACCCCTTGTGCGCGGCGAAACCGTAATCCGGGTGACGTTCGTGCAGGGCGATCATCATCCTGTCACGGGTCACCTTCGCCACGATCGAGGCGGCCGCGACACAGGCCGCGACCTGGTCGCCCTTCCACACCGCGAGGGACGGCGCGGACATGCCGGGGACCGCGAAACCGTCGACGAGCACGTAGCCGGGGGCGCACGGCAGCCGTGCGACGGCACGGCGCATGCCCTCGATGTTGGAGCGATGGAGGCCGCGCGTGTCGATCTCGGCCGGGGGGATCACCACCACGCCGAACGCCTTCGCGGTCGCCGTGATGCGCTCGTAGAGGGACTCCCGGCGGGCGGCCGTCAGGAGCTTGGAGTCGCCCAGGCCGTCGATCCGGCGGCCGAGCACCACGGCGGCGACCACCAGCGGCCCCGCACAGGCGCCCCGGCCCGCCTCGTCGACCCCGGCCACCGGCCCCAGCCCGCGACGCTCCAGGGCCCGCTCGTAGCCGTACAGCCCCGAGTCGCGCCGGACCACACAGGGTGCGGGACGGAGCGCGCCCGTCACGGCACCGCGGCAGACATAGCGACCATGGGCAGAGGTTACGCCCTGTGCGGCCCGTTCGGTACCGCTATCGCGTACCGGTGAAGGTCCGGGCGAAGGTGCCGGGGGTCGACAGCACGGTGGCCCTGGAGAACGGCCAGTAGATCGCGAAGGCGCGGCCGACGACCTGATCCTCGGAGATCGTGCCCTCACCCTGCTGCTTCTCGTGGGAGCGGGAGTCCGCCGAGGCGGAGCGGTGGTCGCCCATCACCCACAGCCGCCCCTCCGGCACGACCTTCTCGAACTTCTGCCCCGAGGGGAAGTCGTCCGGGTGCAGGTATGCCTTCTCGTCGAGCGGGACGCCGTTGACGGTGATCCGCCCCTGGGCGTCGCAGCACCTGACCGTGTCCCCGCCGACCGCGATGACCCTCTTGATCGTGTACTCGTCCCGCCAGCCGGTGAAGACAACGACGTCGCCGCGCTCGGTCTCGCCGTGCAGCTTGTTGACGATCACCCGGTCGCCGTCCTTCAGGGTGTTCTCCATCGACTCCGACGGGATGGAGAAGGACTCGACGACGAACAGGTGCAGCAGCAGCGCCGCCACCACACCGGATGCGATCAGGAGGATCGACTCGCGCAGGCCGCCGCCCTTGCCGGAGGACTCCTTGGACTCCTTCGCGCCGTCCCCGGCCGCACCCGTCCCGGTTTTCGCGCCGCCCCCGGCCGTGCCCTTCCCCGTCGCGTCCCCGGGTGCGTCTTCGCCGGACTTCGCCGTTTCGCTGTCAGGTTCCACAATCATGAGGGTAAGGCCACCGGGCCCCGGGGACGCGCGGTTTCCCCGCCCGGAAAGGCCCGGAAAGGCCGTCCGCGCCGGGCGGAGGGCACCCGGACCCCCGTACGGTCCCCGTGCCCCGAAGGGGCCGTCAGCTCCGGGAGCGCCTGCGCCTGCGCCAGAGCAGCAGCGGGGTGGCCAGCGCGAACCCGCCCAAGAGCGGGGTGGCCCCGGCGGCCGCCGCGGCGACCGGCTGGAGGCCCGGCTGGCCGAAGGTGTCCGGAATCGAGATGACCTTCGCCCTGGAGAACGGCCAGACGATCACGAAGGCACGGCCGATCACCTTGTCCACCGGGATCGTCCCGCCGCCGGGGTCACCCAGGTGGGAACGGGAGTCGAGGGAGACCGAGCGGTGGTCGCCCATCACCCACAGCCGTCCCGCGGGGACCTTGACCTTGAAGGGCTCCCGCGAGGGCACGTCACCGGGGTAGAGGTAGGTCTTCTCGTCCAGCGGGACGCCGTTGACCGTCACCCGGCCCTTGACGTCGCAGCACTCGACCGTGTCGCCGCCGACGCCGATGACGCGCTTGATGTAGTCCTTCTCGTTCGGCACCATGCCGAACACGCCGCCGACCCAGTGGAGGGCCGCCGACAGGGGATTGGACGGCTCGGGGATCTCCACCTCGCCGTCCCAGGAGTCGACGCCCGAGAACACCACCACGTCGCCCCGCTCGATGTCGCGGATCCGGTAGACCGGCTTGTTCACCAGGACGCGGTCGTTGACCAGGAGGGTGTTCTCCATCGACTCCGAGGGGATGTAGAACGCCTGGACCACGAAGGTCTTGATCACCAGTGCGAGGACCAGTGCGACGACGACCAGGATGGGCAATTCCTTCCAGAAGGAGCCCTTCTTCTTGCCCTCGTCACCCTTGGCGGTCTTCTGCGTGTCTTCGGCGACCACGTGCACCTCGTCCTCGACAGGTCGACGCGAGGCTGCGCCGGACTCCCGGTCTTCGCTACTCATCGGTGATGAGCCTAAATGATGGATGGGGCCGGACGTTCGCCAGTCCGGTTACCTCATGCCATGCGTTTCCTCAAAGGCGGTCAAGCCTGTACGGACGCGAACGGCCCGCCTCCCCGGTGAGGGGACACGGGCCGGAGGCGCCGGAGACGCGGCGAGGCGTCAGCGGCTCTCGCGCTTCTCGCGGATGCGGGCGGCCTTGCCGCGCAGGTCACGCATGTAGTACAGCTTGGCGCGGCGGACGTCACCGCGGGTCACCAGGACGATCTTCTCGATGACGGGGCTGTGCACCGGGAAGGTGCGCTCGACGCCGACGCTGTAGCTGACCTTGCGGACGGTGAAGGTCTCGCGGGCGCCGCCGCCCTGGCGGCGCAGGACGAAGCCCTTGAAGACCTGGACACGGGAGCGGTTGCCCTCGATCACTCGGACGTGAACCTCGAGCGTGTCACCGGGGCGGAAGGCCGGGACGTCGGAACGGAGCGTGGACTTCTCAAGCTCGCTGATCAGCGTGTGCATGACAGTGGTACCTCATCTGAGCGAGCACGCGGAGGTTCACCCGGCCGCGGTGAGGCGGCGTCGCGGTGGACACGCGTACTGGAATGGATGCGTCTGTGCCCGCCTCCGCGCCTGTTTCCGCGGAGCCGGACCGTCTGCCCGACAGCGCGCCGGCCTGCAGGCAGTCGGCGGCAACGCTTCAGTCTGCCATATCCCGGCGACCGACCGGAAATCAACCACCATGACCACACGGAACGATCACGCGGAACCGACCGGACGACCTGGAACGGGCGAAACGGACACAGAGGAACCGGCCGCGGCCCCTCAGGGAAGCAGGCCGAGCTCCGTGAGGAGCCGCCGGTCGTGCTTGTCGAGGGACTCGGGGTCGAGCGCCGCCAGCAGCTCGGCCCGGTTCCGGGCGGTACGGCGCAGCGCCTCGTCCCGCCGCCACCGGGCGATCTTCCCGTGATGCCCGGAGAGCAGGATCTCCGGGACCCGGTGCCCCCGCCACTCCGGCGGCTTGGTGTAGACGGGGCCTTCGAGGAGGTTCTCCATCTCCCCCGGCGCGAAGGAGTCGTCCACGGCCGAGCGCGCGTTGCCCAGCACGCCGGGCAGCAGCCGGCCGACGGCCTCGACCATCACCAGCACCGCCGCCTCGCCGCCGGCCAGCACGTAGTCGCCGATGCTCACCTCGTCCACGCGCAGGCGCGAGCCGTACTCGGCCATGACCCGGGAGTCGATGCCCTCGTAGCGGGCCGGGGTGAACAGCAGCCAGGGTTCGGCGGCGTAGTCCATCGCCAGGCGCTGGGTGAACGGCACCCCGCTGGGGGTCGGCACGATGATCCTGGGCCGCGCGTCCGGGTCGGCGGCGAGGACCGCGTCGACGGCCTCCCCCCACGGCTCGGGCTTCATGACCATGCCGGGGCCGCCGCCGTACGGCGTGTCGTCGACGGTGCGGTGCACGTCGTGGGCCCAGTCGCGGAGCTGGTGGAGGTGGACGTCGAGGATGCCGCGCTCGCGTGCCTTGCCGATGAGGGAGACGCCGAGCGGGGCGAAGTACTCGGGGAAGATCGAGATGATGTCGATGCGCATGTCCGGATGGCCGTCAGACGGCCGCGTCGGGGTCGAGCAGGCCCTCGGGGGCGTCCACGACCAGGATGCCCTCGTCCAGGTCGACCACCGGGACGAGCGCCTTGACGAACGGGACGTAGACGTCGCCGAAGTCACGCCGCACGACCAGGAGGTCCTGGCCGTGGTGCAGCACGTCGGTCACCTCGCCGACCCGTTCCCGGTTGGGGGTGACCACCGCGAGGCCGATGAGCTGGTGGTCGTGGAACTCGTCGGGGTCCTCGGACGGCGGGATCTCCTCCGAGTCGATGACGAGCATGGTGCCGCGGAGCTCCTCGGCCCGGTCGCGGTCGGCCACTCCCAGGAACCTCACCAGCAGGATCCCCGAGTGCCACCGCCGGGACTCCACGACGAGCGGGCCGGCGGACGCCGGATCGGTGGAGAGGGCGGATCCCGGGGCGAAACGGCTCTCCGGGTCGTCGGTGCGCACCTCCACGGACACCTCGCCGCGGAGCCCGTGCGGCCGGCCGATCCGGCCTACGACAAGCTGCACGCCCGCCTCCCAAGTGGTTCCAAGTGGTTCGTGTGATGACAGGCGAACGGGCCACCCACGCTGGGCGGGTGGCCCGTTCGCTCGATATGCGTTCACCGCTGGGTCCCGCTCGGTGCGAGCGGGACCTAACGGGCCTCGTTGAGGTCGAGGAGGTCGACCCGGACGTACTTGCCATCGCCCAGCGCGTTCATGACCGTGCGCAGAGCCTTGGCCGTGCGGCCACCGCGACCGATGACCTTGCCGAGGTCGTCGGGGTGGACCCGGACCTCGAGCACACGGCCGCTGCGGATGCGACGGGCGTGAACCTGGACATCGCCGGGATGTTCGACGATGCCCTTCACCAGGTGCTCGAGGGCCTCCTCAAGCACCTCAGGCCTCGCCTTCCGGCTTCTCCGCCGCAGCCGCCGGCTCAGCCGGGGTCTCAGCGGCGGCCTCGTCGGCCTTGGCGGGCTCCTCGGCCTTGGCGGCCTTGGATGCCTTCTTCTTGGGCGTGGTGGCGGCGGCGGCGTCGAGCGACAGCGCCTCCTTGGCCGCGGCCTCGTAGGCGGCGTGGCGGTCGGCCTTGGGCTCGGCGACCTTCAGGGGGGCCGGAGCCGGCTCGCCCTTGAACTTCTGCCAGTCGCCGGTGAGCTTGAGGAGCTTCAGCACCGGCTCGGTCGGCTGCGCGCCGACACCCAGCCAGTAGGCCGCCCGCTCGGCATCGATCTCGATGCGCGAGGGGTGCTCCTTCGGGTGGTACAGGCCGATCTCCTCGATCGCACGGCCGTCACGCTTGGTGCGGCTGTCGGCGACGACGACGCGGTACTGCGGGTTGCGGATCATGCCGAGCCGCTTGAGCTTGATCTTGACTGCCACTGCTGTGGTCTCTCCTGCTTCGAAAGCGTGGGTGAGCGGCATCTCATCGAGTGGGGCACGAGGAGAAGACCGTTCAAGGGACAGGCCGTGCCGCGCGGGGGTGAGAGGGCACCCACAGGGTCACGGTGTTCCAACATGCCATTGTGCCAGACCCGCGGGGGTGCCCGGCCCCGAAGGGCCATCCCGTACGGCGAGCCCGGGGCAAGAGTCGGTAATCCGTGTGTGTCCGCCGTGCCGGACGGGCCCGCCGCTGCGCTAAATGGCCGCCGTGGCAACCACCCTGAGATCTCTGACGCTCACCGCCGCCGGGTCGATCGCCGTGCTGGGCGCCGTGCTCACGATGCGGGCCGCCTCCCCCGCGGGCGAGGCGCCCCCGGCCGGAGGGGGCCGGTGGGACCACGCGGTCGTCCGGGCCGCGGCCCCCGGCGCCGCCCCGGTACGGCCGGCCGCGCCGGCGGACGACCTGCCGTCGCTGCTGCGGGTGCTGCTGACGCTGGCGACGACGCCGTACGACCGTCCGCTCGCCGGATCCTGAGCGCGGACGCCGCCGTACGACCGTCCGCCCGCCGGGCCCTCGGCGCGGAAAGACCTCACGGTCGTCCGCCGGACTCCGGGCACGAGCGCCGAGCGCCGGGGGCCGGAACCGGAAGGGGGCGGCGGGTCTCCCCCGCCGCCCCCTTCCTCACCGGTGGTCCGGCCCGCTACCGGGGGCCGAGGCCGAGGAACTCCAGTGTCGCCATCGCGATGAAACCGAGGATGATGACCACCCAGATCCACCGGGCGCGCCCGTGGAAGCCGCCACCGTCCCGGCCGTCGCTCACTTCTGGCCCGGGAACTTGAACTTGGAGGGGTCGAAGCCCGGCGGCAGTTCCAGGCCCGGCGGAAGCTGACCGGGGAGCTGCCCGGCGCCCAGGTTGCCGAGGGCGCCGCCGGGGACCTTGCCGTCGGCCCCACCGGATGCCTTCTTGCCGAGGGCCGCCTTGCGCGGGTCGCCGCTGACCCGGCGCCCCTTGCCGGCCTTCTTCTGCGCGGCCTTGGCCTTGCGGCCGCCGGGCATGCCGGGGAGGCCCATTCCGCCGGCCATCCGCTTCATCATCTTCTGGGCGTCGAAGAAGCGGGTGACCAGGCCGCTGACCTCGGTCACCGTCACGCCGGAGCCCTTGGCGATGCGGGCCCGCCGGGAGCCGTCGATCATCTTCGGGTTCTCGCGCTCGGCCGGGGTCATCGAACGGATGATCGCGGCGATGCGGTCGAGGTCGCGCTCGTCGAACTGGTCGAGCTGGTCGCGCATCTGCCCCATGCCGGGCATCATGCCGAGGAGGTTCTTGATGGGGCCCATCCTGCGGACCATCATCATCTGCTCGAGGAAGTCCTCCAGCGTGAAGCCCTCACCCGAGGTGAGCTTGCCCGCCATCTTGACGGCCTCGGCCTCGTCGAAGGTCTTCTGGGCCTGCTCGATGAGGGTGAGGATGTCACCCATGTCGAGGATGCGGGAGGCCATCCGGTCCGGGTGGAAGGCGTCGAAGTCCTCCAGCTTCTCACCGGTGGAGGCGAACATGATCGGCTTGCCGGTGATGTGGCGGACCGACAGGGCGGCGCCGCCCCGGGCGTCGCCGTCGAGCTTGGTGAGCACGACGCCGTCGAAGCCGACGCCCTCCATGAACGCCTGGGCCGTGGTGACGGCGTCCTGGCCGATCATGGCGTCCACGACGAACAGGACCTCGTCGGGCGAGACCGCGTCGCGGATGTCGGCGGCCTGCTTCATCAGCTCCTGGTCGATGCCCAGGCGGCCGGCGGTGTCGATGATGACGACGTCGTGCTGCTGCCGCCTGGCGTGGTCGATCGACTGGCGGGCCACGGCGATCGGGTCGCCGACGCCGTTGCCCGGCTCGGGGGCGTAGACCGCCACACCGGCACGCTCGGCCATGACGGCGAGCTGCTGGACCGCGTTGGGGCGCTGGAGGTCGGCGGCGACCAGCAGCGGCACGTGGTTCTGGTCGCGCAGCCAGCGGGCCAGCTTGCCGGCCAGGGTGGTCTTTCCGGCGCCCTGAAGGCCCGCGAGCATGATGACGGTCGGCGGGTTCTTGGCGTAGCGGAGACGCCGCGTCTCGCCGCCGAGGACCTCGATCAGCTCGTCATTGACGATCTTGACGACCTGCTGGGCCGGGTTGAGGGCCTGCGAGACCTCGGCACCGCGGGCACGCTCCTTGACCTGGGCCACGAACGTCCTGACGACGGGCAGGGCGACGTCGGCCTCGAGCAGCGCGATGCGGATCTCGCGGCACGTGGCGTCGATGTCGGCCTCGGACAGCCGACCCTTGGAACGGAGGGAGGAGAAGACCGATGTGAGCCGGTCGGAAAGCGTCTCGAACACGTGTTTGGCCAGCCTCTGCGCTACGGGTCTGCGACTCGACCTCCCAGCCTATCCGCTGGGAGGCACGACTGACGCCCCGGAGCTCAGCGCCCCCAGCCGGGGACGGCCATCCGCGTGGTGAGCGCGTGCTCGACCAGCGTGATGAGCGTGCTCTTCACCGCGTCACGCGACCGGGCGTCGGTCCGCGAGATGGGGATGTGCGGGGCCAGTGTCAGCGCCTCGCGCACCTCCTCCTCACCGTGCGGGTAGCCGCCGTCCCAGCCGTTGATCGCCACGACGAAGGGCAGTCCCGCCTCCTCGAAGTAGTCGATCGCCGGGAAGCAGTCGGCCAGCCTCCGGGTGTCGACCAGCACGACCGCGCCGATGGCGCCCTTGACGAGGTCGTCCCACATGAACCAGAACCGGTGCTGACCCGGCGTACCGAACAGGTACAGGATCAGGTCACGGTCCAGCGAGACCCGCCCGAAGTCCATGGCCACCGTGGTGGTGGTCTTGTTGGGAGTGAGCCCGAGGTCGTCGATGCCGGCGCTGGCGTCGGTCATCACCGCCTCGGTGGTCAGCGGGAGGATCTCCGAGACCGACCCCACGAACGTGGTCTTGCCCACACCGAACCCGCCGGCGACGACGATCTTCGTCGAGGTCAGGCCGCCGGGGTTAGAGCCTGCGAAGTCCACTGAGCACCCTTTCCAGCAGGTTGAGATCCGGCTTGCCCGCGTCGAGCTGCGGCTGGTGCAGCTGCACCAGACCCTCGGCCGCCATGTCGGCGACGAGGATCCGGGTGACGCCGAGGGAGATGCGGAGCATCGCGGAGATCTCAGCGACCGAACGCACCTGCCGGCACAGCGCGCTGATCGCCTGATACTCCGGGGTGCGGTTGGACAGATCATGATGTGCGGATGTGGCCGAGGAGACCAGGGCCTCCATGGCGAGCTGGATGCGGGGGGCGGTCCGCCCCCCGGTCATCGCGTACGGGCGCACCAGGGAGCTCTGCTCTCCCGGCGGGGGCTGCACGACGTGCGAGGGCACCCCCTGTGACCGGTGGGGATCGTCCGCCGGCCATCCCTGTGACCGGTGGGGGTCGTCCGCCGGCCACCCATGCGACCGGTGGGGGTCGTCCATCGACCAGGAAGGCGGCCCGCTCAGCGGGCCCCCGTCACCCGGCCAGTCCCGGCTTGCCACGGCATCCTCCTGGGGTCGTCGTCATCACCGTGGGTGGGCTGCTTGGAGTTCGGCGCGCACGGCGGGTGTCAGCACCTGCCCGGCGCGCTCCACCAGCAGGGTCATCTGGTAGGCCACCAACCCCATGTCACAGTCCGCGGCGGCCAGCACGGCGAGGCACGAGCCGTCGCTGATCGACATGATGAGGAGCAGCCCACGCTGCATCTCCACCACCGTCTGGGTGACCGCGCCGCCCTCGAAGACCCTGGAGGCGCCCTGGGTCAGGCTGATGAGGCCGGCCGCGACCGCCGCCAGCTGGTCCGCCCGGTCCCGGGGGAAGCCGTCGGAGTACGCCAGCGGCAGTCCGTCGGACGAGACGACGACCGTGTGCGCCACGCCCGGCACGTTGGTCACGAAGTCGGTGATCAGCCAATTGACCCCCCGGGCGGCCTGGCTCATTTCACGCACGTGTCATCCTCCTCGACGACCTTGATGAGCTCGCTCACCGGTCCTCCTCATTAGCTTCAACATCCCGGCCGAAGTCCGGATACGGCCTGTCCTCGCCGGCTTCGCCCCTGGCCGCCGCGCGGCCCTGCCGTACGCCCTTCTGGAAGCTCGCGAGCCTGTTGCGCACCGCTTCGGGGGAGACGGCGGGCCTGGGCGCGGGAGCGGGAGCCGGGGCGCCCAGGTCGGGCGAGACCGTGCCGGGCACGAGGTTGGCCTTGGGCACCCGCTTGGGCAGCCCGGACCCGGTGAGCCCGCCGAGCGTCGGCTCGGCCGCCGCCCTGGCCGCCTGCCAGCCCGCGTCCGCGGGCGAGGACCAGGCGTCCGGCGTGGCGGCGGCTTCGGGCTCGCGGGCCGGCTCGCGGGCGGGCCCGGGGTTCTGCGCCACGGGCTCGGCCTTCTTGAACCAGTCGGACTCGACCGCGGCGAAGATCGGCAGGAACTCCTCCTTCGCCTCCTCCATGGGCGAGGGCTCCTGGACGGCCGGCAGCGGGCCGGTGTTCTCGGCCTCCTCCGGGCCGCGGCGGCCGAACGGCCCGGCCGCTCCGGCCGGCGGCCACCCGCCGGAGTCTCCGGGCCGGGCGGGCGGGACGGGCCAGGCGCCCGAGTCTCCGCCGCGCACCGGGGCGTCGGACCAGATCGAGTCTCCGCCGCGCGCGGAGGTGTCGGACCAGACGGAGTCGCCGCCGCGCGCCGGAGCGTCCGGCCACGCCGGCGCGCCGCCGCGCGCGGAGGCTTCGGGCCACACGGGCGCGTCGGCCCGGGAGGTCGCCGACCATCCGGAGGCGGATCCGGGCGGCGGCACGTGGCCGGGCCAGGGGGTGTCCAGCGGCGCCCGGCCCGGGTCTCCGCCCGGCGCGGAGCGCGGCGCCTCCGCCGAGCCGAACTGCCAGGCGGAGTCGAACGAGCCGAGCGGCTGCTGCCGCTGGGTGGCGTCGAAGGAGGAGAACGAGGAGAACGAGGACGGCGCCGCCGTGTCGAACGTGGTCGGGCTGGCCATCACCGCCGGCCGCTCCAGGGACGCCGAGGACGCGGCCCAGTCCACCGGGGTCGCCGGCTTGGCCGGGACGCCCGACAGGGAGACCAGCGAGTCGGGCAGCAGGATCATCGCGGTCAGGCCGCCGCTGTCCTGCTGGCGCAGCTGCACCCTGACGCCGTGCCGCAGGGCCAGCCGGCCGACCACGAACAGGCCCATCCGGCGGGAGACGGAGACGTCCACCACCGGCGGGTTGGCCAGCCGGTGGTTGGCCTCCGCGAGTTCGTCCGGGGTCATGCCGATGCCGATGTCGGTGACGGAGACCATCAGGCCGCCGCCGTCGATACGGTTGCTGGAGACGACGACCTTGGTCTCCCGGGGGGAGAAGGAGATCGCGTTCTCCACGAGCTCGGCGATCAGGTGGACGACGTCGTTGACGGCCGTGCCGGTGACGGACACGCCGCCGGAGATCCGCAGGTCGACCCGCTCGTAGTTCTCGACCTCCGACAGGGAGGCGCGGACCACGTCGATCAGCGGGACCGGCTGGCTCCACCGGCGCGCGGGCTCCTGCCCGGCGAGGACCAGGAGGTTCTCGCTGTTGCGGCGCATGCGGGTGGCCAGGTGGTCGAGCCGGAACAGGCTGCCCAGCCGGCCCTCGTCCTGCTCGCCCTGCTCCAGGCTCTCGATGAGGGCGAGCTGACGCTCGACGAGGGTCTGGCTACGCCGGGAGAGGTTGACGAACATCGCGTTGACGTTGCTCCGCAGCGTCGCCTCCTGGCCCGCCAGCCGTACGGCCTCACGGTGGACCTCGTCGAACGCGCGGGCGACCTCACCGATCTCGTCGTCGGAGTCGACCCCGATCGGCGGGACGTCCGCGGACGCGGCGCCCTCACCGCTCTCCCGCAGCCGCTGCACGGTGTCGGGCAGCCGCTGACCGGCGACCGAGAGGGCCTCGGTGCGCAGCATGCGCAGCGGTTTGACCAGTGAGCGCGCCATGACCGAAGTGATGATCAGCACGAGGATGAGGAGCAAACCGGTCAGCGCACCGGTGATGAGCGCACTGCGCTGCTCGGTCTCCTGCAGGACACGGCTCCGCGCGATCAGGGAGTCGGCCACCTGCTTCTCGACCTGGCGCATGCGTCCTATGGCGTCGGACGACGCGTTGAACCAGGTGGTCTGGTCCCCCGCGCGCGCACCGGAGACGTCGACATGGACCAGCGGTTCGTTGCGGAGGCCGAGGACCAGGGCGCGTGCGCGCATGGCCGCGGCCCGGTCCTTCTCCTGACTGCTGACGGTGTCGTCGTAAAGCTGGCGATGGGCCAGCGACGCCTTGGCGCGGAAGGTGGCGAGCTCGCTGTCGCGCTGAGCACGGGCCGCCAGCAGGGCGTTCAGGGTCCCGGGGGTGAACGCCCTGGTGGCCAGGGCGACCGCGAGGTTCGCCCGCTCCAGCGAGACCTGCTCCTTCGCCCTGGTGAGGGCGCCGAACGCGAGCGCGCCGCTCGCGAGGTCGGAGTCGGTGACGCCTTGGACGATCTCGTCATGCAGGGCCAGCAGGTCGGTGATCGTCCGGGAGTACATGGCGATCGTGGGCTCGGCCTGGAGCTGGGTGTCGGTCGCGGTCTTGCGCATGCTCGCGAGTTCGTCGACGCGGCCGCGCATCTGGGTGAGCTCGTTCCTGCCCCGCTCGCCGAATCCTCCCGCGTCCTCGCTGTCGAGGATGAGCCCGATGCGGTCCCGCACACTCTTGGCGGCCTCGTCGACGATCCGGTACTGCTTCTCCAGCAGCGCTTGCCTGGCCGCTCCGCCGCGCCCCTGCGCGACGAATCTGGCGGACACGTCCCGTTCGGCCTGCAGGGAGTCCGCGAGTTCGCTCAGCTTGGCGGCGAGCTCGGTGCCGACGCGGACACGTTCGTACTCGGCGGCGGTGTTGATCGAGCCGACCACCCGGAACCCGCCGAGGACGATCGCGGCCACGGTGGGGATGATGATGATCGCGATCAGCCGCGAGCGCACGCGCCAGTTCTTCAGGGCGAACCTGCCGCCCCTCCGCCCGCCGGGTTCCTCACCCGTGGAGTCCGAAGCCGAGCCGCCCGGCGGCGCCTCCTGTGTGTCGAACCCCCGGGTGGCCGCCGGCCTGGATTCGCGCTCGCCGGAAATTGACGCTGTCCTCACTGGCCTCCGCTGCCTCTCCTCGGATCGTCCACTTGGGGGGGATCGCGTCACCTAAATGATGGGAGTGACGCAGACGCATCCATGGGGTAGGGGTTATTGGAGCACAGGCGGATGAGTTCGGCCAACAGTACAAAATACGCCGTATCGGTTGAATCAACGCATCACGTCGGTAATCGGGCAGTAACTCTGGGTTTACGCGGGAAGAGCCGGAGAGAACTCGGAACGGCCTTCCCTCCATGCTCAAAAAGGTGATCACTGGGTAAACCGTGGCGACCACGTTTCGTAATCAGGGCGAAACCTGCTGGCCTATGTCTGCTTCGGTCCTTTGGACCGGTATTTGTAATTTTGCTGATCTACTCCGCTACTCTGATCGGCGGTCGGCATACCCCCCGCGATCGCATGCCTCCCAGGACCATCTCCATGCCGTCCGACAACTCCCAGCGGGTCCGGCGAGAGCGATCAGTTGCAGCTAAGGAGACCCATGAGGTTCAGCCTCGCGAGCCGGGCGGTCATCGCAGGACTCGTCGCCACGCTGACGCTCGGTGTCAGCGCCTGCGGCGGCTCGGACACCGACACCAAGGCCGCCAGCGCGGGCGGCGGGCTGGAGAAGACCAACCTGGTCGTCGGTGCCCTCCCCATTCCTGACGCGGCCTCGCTGTACATCGCCAACAAGCAGGGCTTCTTCCAGCAGGAGGGCCTGACCGTCAAGATCGAGACCGTCCAGGGCGGCGCACAGGCGCAGCAGGGCCTGCTGGGCGGCTCGCTGGACTCCACGCAGACCAACTACGTCTCGGCCTTCCTCGCGGTGTCGGCGGGCAACAAGCTGAAGATCATCTCTGACATGTACCAGGCGGCCCCGAACGCCTTCAACCTGATGGTCCCCAAGGACTCCACGATCGAGAACCCGGCCGGCCTCAAGGGGAAGAAGATCGCGGTCAACAGCCTCAAGAACATCGGCACCCTGGCGGTGACCTCCGTTCTCAAGACCTACGGGCTGACGGACAAGGACGTCGAGTTCGTGGAGTTCCCCTTCCCCGACATGGCCGGGAAGCTGGAGCAGGGCGTGGTCGACGCGGCCTGGATGACCGAGCCGCACCTGACCGCGGCACAGAAGAAGATCGGCGCCCGTAAGCTCGCCGACACCATGGTCGACGCGACCGCCGACTTCCCCATCGCCGGCATGGTGGTCACCGAGAAGTTCGCGAACGAGAACCCCAAGACGGTGGCGGCCTTCCAGCGGGCGCTGGACAAGGCCCAGAAGCTGGCGGCCTCCAACCGCAAGGTGGTGGAGGAGATCCTGCCCACCTACACCAAGATCGACGCGGCCACGGCCGCCGTCATCACCATGGGCTCCTTCCCGACCAGCCTCGACGAGACCCGCCTCCAGCGCGTGGCCGACCTGATGCTGGAGCAGGGCTACCTGAAGAGCAAGGTCGACGCCAAGAGCATCCTGCCGGGCAACCTCGGGTGATTGGCCGACGTCCGCTGGACAGCAGACTGCTCTGCGGCGCCCTCGGCGTCGCAGGGCTGTTCTGCGCCATGGAGGCCGCCGGCCGCACCGGCCTGATCAGCCCGGTCGTCTTCCCGCTCGCCTCGACCGTGCTCGGCCGCGCCGCCGAACTCGCCACCGAGGGGGACTTCCTCGCCGATGTCGTCTCGACCATCGGCGCGTGGGCCGCCGGCCTCCTGCTCACCGTCGTGATCGCCGTGCCTCTCGGCTTCGCGCTCGGCACCCTGCCACGGGTGGAGCGGGCGTTCCGCCCCATCCTGGAGTTCCTGCGGCCGATCCCCTCGGTCGCGCTGATCCCCCTGGCGCTGGTGCTGTTCTCTGACAAGACCGACATGAAGGTCATGTTGATCGTCTACGCGGCGAGCTGGCCGGTACTGATCAACACCATGTACGGCCTCAAGGACGTCGACCCGCTGGCCAAGGAGACCCTTCGCAGCTTCGGGTTCGGCCCGCTGGCCGTGCTGTGGCGGGTCTCGCTGCCCAGCACCGCACCGTTCATCGCCACCGGGGTACGGCTGGCCGCCTCGATCGCGCTCATCGTGGCGATCAGCGCGGAACTGCTCGCCGGGGGCGCCAGCGGCATCGGGACGTTCGTCATCGAGGCCGGCGGCAGCGCCGACGCGCTGGAGTACATCATCGCCGCGGCGATCTGGGCCGGGATCCTCGGCTTCGTCGTCAACGCGCTCCTGGTCCTCGTGGAGCGGCGGATCTTCCGCTGGCACACCGCCCGGACGGGGACGGCCCGATGAGCCGGCCGCTGCGCGCCGCCGTCCACCTGTGGCCGGTCCCGGTCGTCCTGGCCGGCTGGGAGCTGGCCGCCCGCGCCGCGGGTGACCTGTCCTTCCCCCCGCCGACCGAGATCGCCGCCGGAATACAGCGGATGTGGCTGACCGGCCCGGCCGGGCGGCTGTGGCTCAACGACGCGGCCCTGACGAACATCCCCGCGAGCATCGGCCGGCTGCTGGCCGGGTGGCTGCTGGCCGGGGTGGCCGGAACGGCCCTGGGACTGGCGATCGGCCGTTCCCCGGTGCTCTTCCGTTTCCTCGACCCGCTCATCCAGTTCGCTCGCGCCATCCCCCCGCCCATGCTGCTGCCGTTCTTCATGGCCCTGTTCGCCATCGGCCCCCGGATGCAGATCAACGTGATCGCGTTCGGCGTCGTCTGGCCGATCCTGATCAACGCCGCCGAGGGCGCCCGGCAGGTCGACCGCCTGCACCTGGAGACCGCCGCGGTGTTCGGTCTGACGCGCGGCCGGCGCCTGCTGCGGGTCGTCCTGCCCTCGGCGCTGCCGAACATCTTCGCCGGCCTGCGGGTCAGCCTCTCCCTGGCGCTGATCCTGATGGTCATCTCCGAACTGGTGGGCAGCACCGACGGGATCGGCTTCCAGCTCCTGGACGCCCAGAGGTCCTACGACCTGCCCGGCGTGTGGGGGACCATCGTCGTACTCGGTGTCCTGGGATATGTGTTGAACGCGATGTTCCTCACGGCCGAACGGCGCATCCTGTCGTGGCACCGGACCGCCAAGCAGACGAGCTGAGGACCTGCCGTGCTTGAGATCTCGAACCTGACCCACACCTACGGCACGGGCCCGTCCGCCCACCACGCCCTGGGCGGCGTCGACCTGTCGGTCGCGGAGGGCGAACTGGTGTGCATCGTCGGCCCCTCCGGGTGCGGCAAGTCGACACTGCTGCGCTCCATCGCCGGGCTCCTGCGCCCCACCGGTGGCCGGGTCGCGCTGAACGGCGTCCCCGTCGAGCGGACGCCTGACAACCTGGCCGTGGTCTTCCAGGACTACAGCCGCTCGCTGTTCCCCTGGATGTCGGTGGCCGACAACGTCTCCCTTCCGCTGCGCCGCAGAGGAATGGACAAGAAGGGGCGTGCGGAGGCCGCCGCGGAGGCCCTGGCGCAGGTCGGGCTGGAGGCCGCCGCCACCAAGTATCCGTGGCAGCTCTCCGGCGGAATGCAGCAGCGGGTGTCCATCGCCCGCGCGCTCGCCTACCGGCCCGCCCTGCTGCTGATGGACGAGCCCTTCGGCTCGGTGGACGCCCAGACCCGCGAGGATCTGGAGGACCTCACGCTGAGGGTCCGCGGCCACCACAACATGACCATCCTGCTCATCACCCACGACATCGACGAGAGCGTCTACGTCGGCGACCGTGTCGTGGTCCTGTCCAAAGCGCCCGCCGAGGTCGTCGGCGACCTGCGGGTGGATCTGCCCGGCCCACGTGACCAGATCACCACCAGGGAGCACCCCGACTTCGTGCACCTGCGCGCCGAGGTCGGCCGCCTCGTCCGTGGCATGCGGAGCCCGTCGGCCTCCGCCCGGTGAGAACCGGCCGCCCCGGCCGAGGAGGGGCGGCCGTGAGGACCGGACCGCGCAGGCGTCCGAGAACATTCCGTGCGGCGTCACGCCGCGTCTCCCCCGCCCGGAGGCGGGGCCCACGCTGGAGGTATTCGATGAACGACCCGCAGGCGCCGATCTGGGACGCGATCGGCGGGGTTTCCCGCTTCGCCGCCCTGGCCACCATGGCGGAGCTGGGCTGCGCGGACCACCTGCACGAGGGGCCGCTGAGCGTCGACGAGCTCGCGCTGCGCTGCCAGGCCGACCCCGCCGCGCTCGGCAGGGTGCTGCGCCAGCTCGCGGCCATGGGCGTGGTGGCGACCACGGCCCCCGGTGTCTACGAGCTGACCGAGGTGGGCGCCACCCTGCGCGAGGACGCGCCCGAGTCGCTGCGCCCCGCCGTACGGATGATCGCCGAGGAGGGTTTCTGGTACGGCATGGGCAACGTCCCCCGGACCACCCGGACCGGCCGGTCGGCGTTCGTCGAGCGCTTCGGCCCGATGTACACCCGATACCGGGACAACCCCGAGGTGGGTCGGCTGTTCGACGACTACATGGTGTCCAGGGCCTGGCCGGTCGCCCGGGCTGTGGCCTCCCGCTACGACTTCTCCGGCGTGCGGACCCTGGTGGACGTGGCCGGCGGCAAAGGACACATCCTGGCCGCCGTCCTGAACGCTCATTCAAATACGCGTGGCGTGCTGTTCGACCTGGAGCACGTGGTCCCCGGGGCGCGGCAGCTCATGGCCGAGGCCGGTCTTGAAGACCGATGCGAATTCGTCGGCGGCGACTTCTTCGTCTCCGTGCCCTCCGGGGCGGACGCGTACCTGCTGGGCAGCGTGGTGCACAACTGGTCGGACGAGGACGCGACGCGGATCCTGCGCAACGTCAGGGAGGCCATGGCGGAGGACGGCCGGGTGCTGCTGGTGGAGTTCGTCGTGCCCGACGACGACGCCCCTCACATCAGCAAGGACCTGGACATGCGGATGCTCGCCCTCTTCGGTGAGGGCATGGAGCGCGGCCTCTCGCACTACGGCGAACTGCTGGCCAAGGCGGGCCTGCGGTTCAGCCGCCAGATCGAGCTGGGCGGCGGGGCCTCCATCGTCGAGGCACTGCCCGCCTGACCGGTCCGGCGCGGCGGCCGGTGACGTGGAGGCCCACGTCACCGGCCGCCGGCGTTCCAGGAGGGGCGTCCGTTGAGGAAGGCGACGTCCATGTCGGTGGTACGCCGATGCCCCGCGGCCATCTCCGCCAGCTCCGCCGGGGTGAGCACCTCGGAGACGTCGCCGAAGCCGAGGGGCGCCCGCTCGGTGACCAGCTGGATCGTCCGCTCCATAGGCATCTCCCGGTTGGCCAGGACCAACGGCGCGGTGGCCGGCCTGCGTTCCTCCTCGTACGCGGCCGGCCCGTCGACCGGTCCCGCGGCGGCCAGGCAGCGCGCCAGCGCCCGCGCGTCGAGAACGGCCTGCGAGCCGCCGTTGGACCCCACGGGGTACATCGGATGGGCGGCGTCGCCCAGCAGGGTCGTCCTGCCCCGTCCCCACGATGGCAGCGGCTCCCTGTCGACCATGGGGTAGTCCAGGATCCGCCCGGCGTTCGACAGCAGCTCGGGCACGTCGAACCAGGGAAGTTTCCAGTCCGCGAAGTGCGGCAGCACGTCCTCCAGCCGCCCTCGCCGCGACCAGTCGGCGGCCGGAGCCGTCCCGCCCTCGGCCACCTTCACCTCCGCGACCCAGTTGATCCGGGTCCGATCCGGCGATACGGGGTAGGCGACGAGTTTGCACGAGTGGTTGGAGCCGGCGATCAGCAGAGTGGAGCCGTCCAGGAACGGGCGGCTCTCGGTGATGCCCCGCCACATCCGGACTCCGCTCCACAGCGGGGGCCCCTCGTCCGGGTGCAGCCGGGCGCGCACGGTCGAGTGCAGGCCGTCGGCGCCGACCAGGACGTCGGCGCCGATCTCGACGAGCCCGCCGGTGCTCGCGTCCCGCAACGAGGCGACGACGCCTCCGCGCTCCTCGGTGAGGTTCTCAAAGGTCAGGCCGGTCCTGACCGCCGCGTGACCGAGCCGCTCGCGCACCGCGCCGAGCAGTGACATCTGCAGCGCGCCCCGGTGCACGGAGTACTGCGGCCATCGGTAGCCGGCGGCCTTGCCCCTGGGCAGCGACAGGATCGTGTTGCCGAAGCGGTCGGTGAAGGTCTGGAAGCTGGTGGGCACGCCGAGGCCCGCGAGCTCGTCGCCCATTCCGAGCTCGGTCAGCTCCCTGACCGCGTGCGGCTGGAGATTGATTCCGACCCCGAGAGGCCGCAATTCCCGCACCGACTCCGCGACCACGCATTCGATCCCCGCGGCGTGCAGGCTGAGAGCCGTGGTGAGACCACCGATTCCTCCGCCGACGACCAACACCCGCATACGTCCTCCACCCACGCCGGAAATCCATGGCGATTTTCCGTCAAGATCGCGAATTGTGGCTACAGCATACTTCGATGCCTTATCCGGGCTTCCCCTCAGGGAAAGCACTTCCCGAAAAGGCCGTCGAGAGAGGCGGGGCGAGGCGGATTCCACCGGACGGCAGGAGAATCGACCCCCGGAAACCGGCGGGCGCGGCCCGCCGGAACGGCTCCGGCGGGCGGAACGGAAATCTGAAAGGGGGCGCCGAAAGCCAGAGACATTTTGAAGAATGATTCAACATCCGCGACCGGAGCCCTCTCTCCGATGTCCGGGGACCACGTCGGGGCTCTCTCCGGGCAGAGGGATCCTCCTGACGGAGGATTCAGCCTTGCGATCGAACCCTCTCACCGAGAGCCCGGCTCCCTCGTCGAGGATCCGGCTCCGGCGGAGAAGCCGTTCGAAGGAACCGGCGCGGACCCCGCTCCACGGGGTCACGACAAGGGCCCCGTCCCCGCCGCGGAGCCGTACGGCCCGGCGGCGGGGACGGGGCCCTTGCCCCGTTGTCAGCCCCTCGGTGTTCAGACCCTCAGTGTGAGGACGTGCTCCACCAGGGTGATCAGGGTCGTCTTCACCGCGTCCCGTGACCGGGCGTCGGTCCGGACGACGGGGATGTGCGGGGAGATCGTCAGGGCCTCCCGCACCTCCTCCTCGGCGTGGATGTGCGAGCCGTTGAAGCCGTTGAGGGCGACGACGAAGGGAAGCCCGGCCTCCTCGAAGTAGTCGATCGCCGGGAAGCTGTCGGCCAGCCTCCGGGTGTCGACCAGCACGATCGCGCCGATGGCGCCCTTGACGAGGTCGTCCCACATGAACCAGAACCGGTGCTGACCCGGCGTACCGAACAGGTACAGGATCAGGTCACGGTCCAGCGAGACCCGGCCGAAGTCCATGGCCACCGTGGTGGTCCGCTTGGTCGGGATGTGCGAGAGGTCGTCGACCTCCGCGCTGGCCTCCGTCATCACCGCTTCCGTGGTCAGCGGCATGATCTCGGAGACCGCGCCGACGAAGGTCGTCTTGCCGACGCCGAATCCTCCGGCCACGACGATCTTCGTTGACGTCATTCCGGCGTCAGAGCCTGCGAAGCCCACTGAGCACCCTTTCAAGCAAGTTGAGATCCGGCTTTCCGGCATCCAGCGACGGCTGGTGGATCTGCACCAGGCCCTCGGCCGCCATGTCCGCGATCAGGACTCGGGTGACGCCCAGCGGCATGCGCAGCAGAGCCGACAGCTCCGCGACCGAGCGCACCTGCTGGGACAACGAGATGATCGCCTGATACTCCGTGGAGAGCGTAGCCGAATCCACGCTCACGAATGTCGCCGAGGAGACCAGTGCCTCGAGCGCGAGCTGCATCCGGGGCGCGGTTCTCCCACCGGTCACAGCGTACGGGCGGATCAGCCGGTTCCGCCCGCTCTTGGCCTGGGGCGGGGCGGGAGAATCGTCTCCCTGGCCGCGCCAACCTGGTGCGTCCATATCACCTCCCTATCGCTGGGCCGACTGGAGCTCGGCCCGCAGCGCGGGCGTGAGCGCCTGTCCGGCACGCTCAGCCAGCAACGTCATCTGGTAGGCCACCAGGCCCATGTCGCAGTCCGGCGAGGCCAGTACGGCCAGCGCGGACCCGTCGCTGATCGACATCGTCAGCAGGAGGCCCCGCTGCATCTCGATCACGGTCTGGACGACCGGGCCGCCCTCGAAGACCCGGGAGGCTCCCTGCGTCAGGCTGATGAGGCCGGCGGTGATCGCGGCGAGCTGGTCGGCGCGGTCCTTGGGGAATCCCTGGGAGTAGGCCAGCGGGAGGCCGTCCGCCGAGACGATCACGGCGTGGGCGACCCCGGGCATCTCCTTGACGAACTCGGTGATCAGCCAATTGAAGCCCCGAGCGGCCTGACTGAGTTGGTGGTTCACTGCTTCTCTCTTTCGGCGGCGTTCAGCCGCTCGTTCATCTCAGCACGGCCCTGGCGGATGCCCTGCTGGAAACTGGAAAGTCGGCTGCGCACCCGCTCCGCGGAGAGCGGAGGGATGGGCGGAGGCGAAGCCTGGGCGGGAGTGGCGGATCCGGGGACGAGGTTGGCCTTCGGCACCCGCTTGGGCAGGCCCGAGCCGGTGACCCCGCCCAGCGACGGCTCCTTCGCCGCCTTGGCCGCGGCCCAGCCCTCGTCCGCGGGGCTGCTCCACGGCGCTCTCTCGACCGGCCTGGGCTGCCGGACGGGCAGCGGCTCCTCCACGGAGGGTTCCGGCCGACGATCCGCCGCCGCCTCCGGCTCCGGCTCCGGGCGGGCGTCGCCGAGGTCGGGCGGGGCCGCCTGCTCGACGGAGGCACTGCTGCGGAACCAGTCGGACCCCACCGCCGCGAAGATCGGCAGGAACTCCTCCGGCTCCGGCTCCGTGGCCGACACCTCGACCGCGGGCAGAGACGGGCTGCTCTGCGCGGGCTCCCTGCGCGGCGGGGTCCAGGGGTCGGCGGGCGGCATCTCCGGCCAGGACGGCGAGGGCGCCGAGGGACCCGCGGGCGTTCCGGACGGCTGCCCGGTCCCGGGCCGTCCCGGCCCGCCCCGGCCGGGCCCGGAGGTCTCCCCGGGCGCCGGGTCGGGCCGCGCCGACGGGAAGGCCGGCGGTACGGACGTCAGCGGCGACGACCACAGGTCCTCCACCGCGGAGGCCGGGACCACGGGCGACGACCACAGATCGGCCGTCGGGGAGGCCGCGGGCGGCTGCGCGACGGCCGGCGGCCGCTCCGGGGTGGAGGGCCGCTCGGGCGCGGCGGGCCTGCGGGGGGAGTCTCCCCAGCCGGACCCGAAGGGGTCGGGGCCGTCGTCCCCGGGCGAGCCGAAGACCGAGGAGGAACGGTCGAACGAGCCGCCGGCGGGCGCGCCGCCGAACGGGTCCGCGGCTGCGGGCGCGCCGCCGAACGGACCGGCGTTGGACCTGCCGCCGAACGAGTCCGTGGCTGCGGGCGTGCCGCCGAACGAGGCTCCGCCGAAGGCGTCGGAGAAGGACGAGCCGGCGAACGACGACTGGGAGGCGCCCGGACCGGTCAGGGCCAGCTCCGGCGAGCCCTGGGCCACCACCTGCGGGGGCAGCATGACGACGGCGCTCAGGCCGCCGCTCTCCGGGCTGCGGAGCTGGACGCGGATGCCGTGGCGCATGGCCAGGCGGCCGACCACGAACAGGCCCATCCGGCGGGACACCGACAGGTCCACGGCGGGGGGCTCGGCCAGCCTGCGGTTGGCCTCGCCGAGTTCCTCGTCGCTCATGCCGATGCCGGCGTCGGTGACCGCCAGGATGACGGCGCCCGTCTCGTTGACGTTGCCGCCCACCGTGATCTTGGTGTCCTGCGGCGAGAAGAAGATGGCGTTCTCGACCAGCTCGGCGATCAGGTGGACGATGTCGTTGACGGCCGAGCCGATGATCGAGATGCCGCCCTCGACCCGCAGCGCCACACGCTCGTAGTTCTCGACCTCCGAGAGGGAGGCGCGGACCACGTCGCTCAGCGGGACCGGCTCGCTCCACCGGCGGCTCTGCTCCTGACCCGCGAGGACCAGCAGGTTCTCGGAGTTGCGGCGCATGCGGGTGGCCAGGTGGTCGAGCTTGAAGAGGTTGGCGAGCCGGCCCTCGTCCTGCTCGCCCTGCTCCAGGTCGTCGATGAGGTCGATCTGCCGCTCCACGAGCGACTGGGTGCGCCGGGAGAGGTTGACGAACATCGAGTTGACGTTGCTCCGCAGCCGGGCCTCGTCGCCCGCCAGCCGGATCGCCTCGCGGTGGACCTCGTCGAACGCCCGTGCCACTTCCCCGATCTCGTCGCGGGAGACCACCCCGATGGAGGGCACCTCGACGTCCGGGGCGTGGTCGCCGGACTCGCGCAGCGTGCGGACCGTCTCGGGCAGCCGGGTGTCGGCCACCTCCAGCGCCTCGGACCGCAGCCTGCGCAGCGGCCGCACCAGCGTGCCGGCCACCCAGGCGGTGATCAGCAGGATCAGGACCAGCAGGACGGCGATCGCGGCGCCGAAGATGATGGCGCTGCGCCGCTCGGCGGCCTCCAGCTCCTGGCTTCGGGCGACGACGGCCGTGGACATTCCGCGCTCGACCGTGCGCATGCCGTCCACCAGCGCCGAGGAGGTGTCGAACCAGTCGTTGATGCGCAGCGTCCGCGGCAGACCGCGGTTCTCCCGCATCCGGGACATGACCAGGGCGCGCGAGGCGTCGGCCCGGGCGGCCTTGACGGTGTCGGTGGCGTTGTCGAAGCGCTTGATGTCGGTGGGCGAGGCGGCCGCGCGGAAGGCGGCCACCTGGTTCAGCTGGTCCTGCCAGGCGCCCAGGAACTGCGCCGGGTCGTCGAAGTCGAAGCGTCCCTCGATGCGGCCGACGAGCAGGATGCCGCGCAGCCGGGACGACTGCTCCCTGGCCTGGGTCAGCGCGCCCAGCGCGAGCGCGTCACCGATCAGGCGCTCGTCGCCGCCGCTCCGGCCGAGGTCGTCGTAGAGGGTGGTCAGGTCGTCGATCATGTCCGAGTACATGTCGAGGGCCGCTCGCGGCAGGACGCCGCCCTCGGTGAGCGGCTTGCGCAGGCCGGGGAGGCCGCGCAGCCAGTTGCGCATCCGCGTCGTCTCGGCGCGGACGCGGGCCGGCTGGTCGGGGCTGAGGGCGTCGATCGCGGCGAGCACGTCGGCGCGGGTACGGTCGACCTCCTCGCGCTGCTCCCGGACCTTGGCGAGCCTGCGGCTGTTGCGGCGGTCGGCGATGTACCAGGAGGTGAGGTCGCGCTCCTCGGCCAGCTCGTAGGACAGGGTGCCGAGCTTGTCGACGAGCGCGGCGACCTCGGTCATCCTGCGGTACGTGTTCGCGCCGGACAGCGAACCGGAGAGCTGGAGCCCGCCCAGCAGCACGGCGGCGGCCGTGGGAAGCATGATCAGAGCGACCAGTCGCGGGCGTACTCGCCAGTTCGACGGCAGCAGTCTGCTCCCGGCGTTCGGCGCGCGGCGGCTCCGGCGGTCTTTTGTCTTCACTGGCCTACGTAACCCCTCGCCGGATTCGGATGCGGCGCAGACAATTTGAACACATCCTTTATTTCACTTCGAATGGCGTAAATATCGTCAAACCGCCATAAAAAGGACATAACACCAGGCTGTCATGCGGGCCGGAAAGAGGCCCTGGCCTCGGGGTCCTGATGCTTGATCATAAGGTGGCGGGTGACCGAATACTCCTGAACGGCCTCCTGGCTCATGTCCTTGCCGAAGCCGCTCTGCTTGACCCCGCCGTGCGGCGCCTCCGAGGCGATCGGCAGGTGGTCGTTGACCCACGTCACGCCCACGTCGAGCCGGTGCGACACGCGCAGCGCCCGGGCCACGTCCCGTGACCAGACCGACGAGGCCAGGCCGTAGGGGGTGTCGTTGGCCAGGCGGACCGCCTCGTCCTCGCCGTCGAAGGGCAGAACCACCAGCACCGGACCGAAAAGCTCGCCCCGCACGATCTCGCTGTCCTGGCGGGCGCCGGCGACGAGCGTCGGCGGGTAGTAGGAGCCGGGACCGTCGAGGGGCGCGCCGCCGCAGAGCACCGAGGCGCCCTCGGCGACCGCCCGCTCGACGAACCCGTGGACCCGGTCCCGGTGCCCCGCGGAGACCAGCGGGCCGATGTCGGTGGCGTCGTCCCAGGGGTCGCCCACCGTGACCCGCGTGAGCGTCGCGCGGAGCGCCTCGACGGCCTCGCCGTACACCTCGCGGGAGACGTAGACGCGGGTCGCGGCCGTGCAGTCCTGCCCGCTGTTGTAGGTGGCGCCCATGGCCACCCCGCGCGCCATCTCGGTCAGGTCGGCGTCGCCGAAGACCAGCGCCGGGGCCTTGCCGCCGAGCTCCAGGTGGACCCGCTTGAGCGAGCCGGCCGCCCCGCGCATGACGGCGCGGCCGGTCTCGGTGGAGCCGGTGACGCTCACCATGTCCACGCCCGGGTCGCCGACCAGCGCCCCGCCCACCTCGGCGTCGCCGAGGACGACCTGGAGCAGTCCCTCGGGCGCTCCGGCCCGGGCGAACAGCTCGGCCAGCCGCAGTGTGGTGCCCGGCGTCTGCGGCGCGGGCTTGATGACCACGCCGTTGCCCGCGGCCAGGGCGGGGCCGATCTTCCACACCGCCATCACGAGGGGGAAGTTCCACGGGGAGATCGACGCGACCACGCCGACCGGGCGGCGGACCATCACCGAGGTGTAGCCGGAGCTGAACACCCCCGCCCCGGTGCCGTCCAGGGAGCGGGCCGCGCCGGCGAAGAAACGGAGGTTGTCGGCCGCGAACGGCAGTTCGCCGTCGCGGAACACCGCCGCGGGCTTGCCGGTCTCGGCGACCTCCAGCCGGGTGAGCTCCTCGGCGTCGGCCTCGACGAGGTCGGCCAGGCGCAGCAGCACCTTCGCCCGCTCCGCCGGGGTGGCCTCGCCCCACTCCGCGAACGCGGCCCGCGCCCGCCGTACGGCGGCGGCCACCTCCGCGACGGGGGTGTCGGCGACCTCCCGCAGGAGCCCGCCGGTCGCCGGGTTGATCAACTTGCCCATGGTCGTTCCCTCGTGGTGGTGGGCGGGGTTCCTCGTCCGCCCCGGCCGGGCCTCTCGCGGCGGAGGGGCCGGGCCGGGGCGGACGGCGGCGTCCCGCCCGGTGGAGATCCCGCGGGGACCGGGAGGAACCCGCGGGGGCGGACGTCAGGCTCCGGGGGCTCCGGCCCGCTCGATCAGGTCGGCGGCCCTGCGCAGGCCGTCGCGGCGGCGGATCTCCTCGCCGGCCGCGGCCAGCCGCTCGCGCAGCGCGGTGTCGCCGAGCAGCCGCTCCAGCGCGCCGGTCAGCTCGGCGTCGGTGAAGGTGTAGGTGCCGAGCCGCACGCCGTAGCCGAGCTCGTGGACGCGCTGCGCGTTGTCGTACTGGTCCCAGAACAGGGGCAGCAGGATCATCGGCTTGCCGAAGTGCAGCGCCTCGGTGGTGGTGTTGTTGCCGCCGTGGGTGATGACCAGGTCCACCATCGGCAGGATCGTGGTCTGCGGGAGGGTCTCGGCGCCCCACATGTTGTCGGCGAGCTTGATCTCCTCGTGCAGCGGGCCCTTGGAGACGATGAAGCGGTGCGGGGTGGTGGCCAGCACGTCGATGACGCGCTGCATCAGCGCGACGTCGGCCGAGCCGAGCGAGCCCAGCGAGAAGTAGACCAGCGCGCCGTCCCGGGACGCCAGCGGCTCGGGCAGCTCGAACTCGGCGTCGGTCTCGCGGACCGAGGAGTCCAGGCGGTGCCAGCGCTCGTCCAGCGGCCGGGCGTCGGTGTAGTCGGCGATCTCCGGATAGAGGTAGAGGTTCAGGTCGCCCTCGTGGATGAAGTCCAGGTCGGGCAGCGGCTCGGTGCCCTGCGCGACGCACCACTCGTTGAAGGCGCTCCACAGCTCACGGTGGGTGCGGTCGTACTCGGCGCGGAAGGCGTCCCACTCCGAGCGGTCGTCGGCGGGCAGTCCGGAGAAGACCGGCGGGACGTTCTCGCCGCGGACCTCCAGCGGGTTGCACGAGACGATGCGGACGAACGGCTTTCCCGCGGTCAGCAGCGCCGGGAAAGTGATCACATTGTCCTCGACGATCACATCCGGCCTGACCCGCCCGATGATTTCCCTCAGCTGCGGCTCGCAGTACTTCACACCGTCGATCAGCGCTTCCCAGATCGGCTTGGTCACCGTCTCCAGCTGCTCGGCGGTCGTCTTGCGGTATTCCGGCGCGGTGTCGCGGATGAAATCCTTCCAGAACTGCCCGGCGTCCTGCTCCTCTTCGGACGGAGGCGCGAGGTCGACCAGGTCCTCCTCGAATCCGAGCGCTTCCAATTTGCCCTTCCAGGAGGCCTCAGCTGCGAAGACGACCCGGTGACCGCGCTTGCGGAGAATGTCACCGATGCCGATGCAGTTGTTCGTCGGCCCGTAAGCGCTCTCCGGCATGAACAGGATCGTGAGCGACATCACGCCTCCGTATGTTGTGGTGTTCTGGGCTTTGAAGAGTGGTTCAATTCTGTGTCTGGCTAAATCGCCGGAAAGGGGCCACCATGGACCCCGGGGTCACGGATTTCTTTTCAACGAGCGGGGTATCATGACGCGCAAGAACCGGGCGGACAGGCGGCTCGATCTCATAGCGGCCGCGCACCGGGCGATAATCCGGCACGGCACCGACGGAGTCCACCTCAACCACGTCGCCGAGGAGGCCGGGCTGACCTCCGGGGCGGTGCTCTACCACTACCCCCAGCTCGGGGACCTGCTGGTCGACGCCCACCACGCGGGGATGGAGCGCTTCTACGAGCAGAGGCTGAAGCGGATCGCGGGCATGCGCGACCCCGTCGAGAAGCTCGTCGTCACCATCCGCTCCGGTCTGCCGCACGGGCCGGACGACCCCGACGTGCGGCTCCTCAACGAGCTGGGCGGGGCGGCGCCGCGCAACCGGATGTACGCCCTGCTGCTCACCACGCTCTACGACCGCCAGGTCTCGCTGTACCAGAGCGTCCTGGAGACCGGGGCCGCCCTGGGGGCCTTCACTCTGGCCGACGACTCCCTGGTCGTCGCGCGCAACCTCGTCGCGCTCGAGGACGCGTACGGTTACCGCATAACGGCCCGCCACCCGGTGATCGGCCCGGAGGAGGCGGCGGAGCTCATCCTGGCCTACGCCCGGACCGCGACGGACAACCCGCTCAAGACGTCTCACTGAGGCACCAGCACCCCGTCGTCCGCCGTCCAGCGGAGGGCCACCGCCGATCCGGTCCGGACCCTGGTGGCCCCCTGGACGGCCACCAGGACCGGCGCCGGGCGTCCCGGCACGACGACGGAGACGTGCGAGACGCCGCCGTAGAAGCTGACGTCGGCCACCTTCCCCCGCAGCACGCCCCGCTCCCCCACCGGCTCCGCCGCCGCCTCCGCCGGGGACTCCGGGGACTCCGGGGACTGCTCCGTGAGCTCCGCCGGGGCCTCCTCCACGGGTTCCGGGGACGTCTCCCCCGAGCCCGCCGGCTCCTCCGGCACGCCGAAGTCCGCCAGGCGGATCCGCTCCGGCCGTACGGCCAGCAGCGCGGAGGCCCCCTCGGGCAGGTCCCCCGCACCCGGCAGGACGCCCAGCGGCCCGCCGTCCAGGCCTCCCGCGCGGACCTCGCCCTCGAAGAGGTTGGCGGCTCCCACGAACCCGGCGACGAACGGCGTGCGGGGCCGCTCGTACAGCGCCACCGGCTCGTCCACCTGCTCGACGCGGCCCGCGTTGAAGACCGCGATCCGGTCGGCCAGCGACATGGCCTCCTCCTGGTCGTGGGTGACCACGACGAAGGTGATGCCGACCTCGTGCTGGAGCCGCTTCAGCTCCAGCTGCATCTCCGCGCGGACCTTCTTGTCCAGCGCGGACAGCGGCTCGTCGAGCAGCAGCATCCGGGGCCGCTTCACGATCGCGCGGGCCAGCGCGACCCGCTGCCGCTGGCCGCCGGACAGCTGCTGCGGCCGGCGTCCGGCCATCTCGGCCAGGCCGACCTTCGCGAGGACCTCCTCGACGCGCTCGCGGACCTCGGCCCGGGGCAGCCGCTCCCGCTCCAGGCCGTAGGCGACGTTCTTCGCCACGGTCATGTGCGGGAACAGCGCGTACGACTGGAACATCAGGTTGACCGGGCGGCGGTGCGCGGGCAGCGCGAGCAGGTCGGAGCCGTCGAGGGTGACGGCTCCGGAGTCGGGGGTCTCGAATCCGGCGAGGATCCGCAGCAGCGTGGTCTTGCCGCAGCCGCTGGGGCCGAGCAGCGCGAAGAACTCCCCCTGCCGGATGTCCAGGGAGACCTCCGACAGCGCCGTGATCTCGCCGAACCGGCGGCTGACACCTGTGATCTGCAGCATTACGACAGGGACTCCGTCAGTCGGGTCATCCGCTGGGCCACGATCACCACGGTGAAGCTCACCGCCAGCAGCAGGGTCGCCAGCGCGTTGATCTCCGGGGTGACCCCGAAGCGGACCATTGAGTAGATGACGATGGGCAGGGTCGGCGCGGTCGGCGCCGCGGTGAAGAACGCGATGACGAACTCGTCGACCGACAGTGTGAACGCCAGCAGCGCGCCCGCGGCCACGCCGGGCGCGAGCTGCGGCAGCGTGACGCGGAAGAACGTGGCGAACGGCGTGGCGCCGAGGTCCCGGGAGGCCTCCTCCAGGGAGGTGTCGGCGTGGCTGAGCCGGGTGCGGACCACCGCGGTGACGAACGCCATGCCGAACACGGTGTGGGCCAGCAGCACCGAGTGCAGCCCGAGCGTCATCTTGACCGCGGCGTAGAACACCAGCAGGCCGATGGCCAGCACCAGGTCGGGCAGCACGGCGGGCAGCACGCCCAGCGCGTCCAGCACCCGCGACCTGGTGTGGCGGGCCAGGCCCACCGCGAGCAGGGTGCCGAGGACGGTGGACAGCGCCGTGGACCCCGCGGCCACGATCAGCGTGTTGACCAGGCCGTCGCGGATGGTCGCGTCGCCGGCGAGCTCGCCGTACCACTTCAGGCTGAAACCGGCGAAGACGTAGGGCGACTTCCCGGCGTTGAACGACATGGCGACGAGCACCACGATCGGGGTGTAGAGGAAGACGTAGGTCGCCCAGAAGGGGACGTACAGCAGGCGCGGTCTACGCACGGCGGGAACTCCATGCCTGCAGCAGCAGCAGGACGATCAGTACGGCGAGCAGCGCCAGCGAGAGCGTGGCGCCGAACGGCCAGTCGCGCGCGTTGAGGAACTGGTCGCGGATCAGGTTGCCGACCATGATCGAGCGTCCGCCGCCGAGCAGCTCGGGGATGACGAAGTTGCCGAAGCTCGGCACGAAGACGAACAGGCAGCCGCTGAGCACGCCCGGCAGGGTCAGCGGCAGCGTCACCGACACGAACGTGCGGGCCGGCCGGGCGCCGAGGTTGGCCGACGCCTCGCGGAGCTGCGGGTCGAGCCGTTCGATCGCGGCGTACAGCGGGAGCACCATCAGCGGCAGGTAGGAGTAGACCAGGCCGGTGACGATGGTGCCCTCGTTGTACAGCAGTTCCAGCGGCTTTTCGACCAGGCCGAGTTTCGTCAGCGCGGAGTTGACCAGGCCGGGACCGCTCAGCAGGATGATCCAGGCGTAGATGCGGACCAGGAAGTTGGTCCAGAAGGGAAGCACGATCGCCACCAGCGCGATCGTCTTCCATCTCCGCGGCAGCTGCGCGATCAGGTAGGCCGTGGGGTAGCCGACGAGCAGCGCGATCAGCGTGGCGAGCGCGGCCAGCCGCAGTGAGCCGACGACCACGTCGAGGTAGAGCGGGTCGAGGAGCCGGGTGAAGTTCTCCCCCGTGACCTCGTGGACGACTCCGCCGAACCGTCCCCGGCGGAACAGCGTGTAGCTCAGCACCAGCGCCAGCGGCACCAGCAGGAAGACGACCAGGTAGGCCAGGCCGGGGCCGAGGAAGGTCAGCCGTCCGATCACACGCGACCGGTGCGGCCGCGGACCCGCGGCCGCACCGGAGACGGTGGAAGATGTCACTTCGCTGCCTTGACCTCGGTCTGGAGGCGGCTGAACTTGGTCGAGTCCTCGCCCAGGTCGACGATCGACTCACCCTGCAGGAGCTGGGAGGGGGTCATCTGCAGCGGGGTGTTGTCGGCCTTGAGCTTGGCGTCCACCCGGTCCATGGCGGCCTTGTTCGGGACCTTGTACAGGATGTTCTCCGCGGCCCAGCCGTGGATCTCCGGGTCGAGGATGTAGTTGATCAGCGCGTGGGCGGCCTCCTTGTTCTTGGAGGACTTCAGGATCACCATGGTGTCCACCCACAGGTCGCTGCCCTCCTTGGGCACCACGAACTTGATGTTCTTCTCGGTGGTGGGGCACCAGCCGTCCCACGCCTCGACCATCACGGCCTCGCCCGACTTGAGCTTGTCGCCGAAGGTGACGTCGTCGTAGCCGAGCAGGTGGGGCTTGGCCTCCAGCAGCTTCTCCTTGACCTTGGCCAGCTCCTCGTCGCTGCGGGTGTTGACCGAGTAGCCGAGCGCCTTGATGGCGGGCAGGGCCAGCCAGCGCTCGGTGGTCATCATCGTGACCTTCTTCTCGGCGTCCGGGGCCGGGCTGAGGATGTCGTTCCAGCTCGCCGGCGGGGTCTTCACCAGGTCGGTGCGGTAGCAGATGCCGGTGGTGCCCCAGGTGTAGGGGACGGAGAAGACGTTGCCCTTGTCGTAGGCCAGTTCCTTGGCCTCGGGGTAGAGGTTGGCGAGGTTGGGGATGAGCTCGGGGTGGAGCGGCTCCAGCAGCCCGGCCTCGTTGAGCGCCTGGGCGTACTGGCCGGAGACGAACGCCACGTCGATGCCGCTGTCGGCGCCCGAGGTCAGCTTGGCCATGGCGGTCTCGTTGGTGTCGTGCGGCGTCACCTTGAGGTCGAACTTGAGCTTCTCCTTGACCTTCTCGGGAAGCTCCTTGGGCGTGTAGCCCTCCCATACGGTGAGGGTGACGCTCTGCTTCGTCAGGTCGGCGTTCGGGTCGAGCTGCGCGGCCGCGGCGGTGGGGCCGCCGGCGTCCGCGGCGGTGGTCTCACCGGAACCTCCGCCGCAGGCGGAGACGGCGAGGGCCAGGCCTGTGACCAGCGCGGCAGCGGAGAGGGAACGGGGGGACCGAGCACGGAACACGGCCGCTACTCCTTCGGAATTCAGGTTAAGGGGGGTAGACCGGCCGTAACGGACACGGCAGACCAAAGCAGGAGTGTTGCAGGCAAGAATATCTTGAGCAAGACTTTGCCCGACAACGTCCCAGGGAAGTTTGATCAGTTTGTTAAATCCACGTTCAATCTGGGAGCGGCTCGGAGCTCCGCCGCGTGCCGGTGATGGGCGCAGCGGTGAACTCATCAAGGCTCTGACCAGCGAAATTCCTTCGCCGTTCGCCGTGAGACAGTTCCGGCCGCTTCCCGGGACGGATGTCGGAAGCTTTTCATCGCTTATTCAGTCGACACCTGTTTCCGCCGGGTGCCCGCCGGTGGAGCGGGGCTTCGACGCCGACCAGACGAATCACTCGGTGATCGTCGGCGAGAGCGTGGTCGTGAAGTGGCTCACACCCCCCGCCCCGCTTCCCCAGCCGGCACCCGAGATGTTCGCCCATCTGACCGAGGTCGGTTTCACCGCCACCGCCACGCCGTACGCGGCGGTGACCCGGCGCGAAAACGGAGACGGGGGTGACGGCGAGGTGCTCCTCGCCCTGGTCACCGCCTACCTCCCCGACGCCTCGGACGGCTGGGAGTGGTGCGTGGACGAGGCCGCGGGCGGCGGGACGGCCTTCGCCGCCGAACTGGGGACGCTGGCGGCCGACCTGCACGCGGCCCTGGCCACCCCCTCGTCCGCCGTCCCCGGCCCGGTACGGCACGCCCCGATCAGTCCCGAGCCGCACGGGCGGGCACTGGCGGCGCTGGAGGAGGCGCTCGCGCTGACCGGCGGCGAGGACGGCGACTGGCTCGCCGCCCGCGCCGGCGCACTGCGCACCGGGCTCGCTCCGCTGGCCGGCGCGGGCCCCACCCCGCTGATCCGTATCCACGGCGACCTGCACGTCGGCCAGATCCTGCGTTGGCGCGGCGGCTACGCGGTGATCGACTTCGACGGGAACCCCACGGTCACCGGAGCGGACCCCTTCCAGCCGGCCGCCCGCGACCTCGCCCAGCTGACCGCCAGCGTCGACCACGTCGCCCAGGTCGCGATCAGGCGCCGTGGGGCCGACCCGTCCGCGGCCGGCGCCTGGGCGACGGCGGCCCGCACCGCGCTGGAGACGGCCTACCGCGCCCGCCTCGCCGAGCACGGCCGGCCGGACCTGCTGGACGACTTCCTGCTGCGGCCCTTCGAGATCGAGCAGGAGTGCCGGGAGCTCGTCTACGCCGCCCGGCACCTGCCGCGCTGGCGCTACGCGCCGATGGGGGTCCTGCGGTCCTGGTACGGCTGAGCCGCCGCGCCCCTGAGAGATCCCCGCGAAACCCGCGGAGCCCGGGAAGCCCGCGGAGCGGAGCCCGGGAAGCCGCGCACCCGGACTCCGCCCCCGCCGTCCCCACCGCCGAAGTCACCCCGGACCCCGGGGAACACCCGCCGAAGGAGAGAAGAGAACGTGAACCCCGAGCTGTACCTCGCCGACCTGGAGGCCAAGCCGGCCGCGCTGACCGGGCTGGCGGACGCCCTGGAGGCAGGCGACCCGTTCGGCGCCCTGCCGCCCGCCGTACGGCGGGTCCTCCTCCTCGGCATGGGCAGCTCCCGCTACGCCGCCGGGGTCGCCGCGGCGCGCCTGCGGGCGGCGGGGATCGACGCGGTCGCCGAGTACGCCTCCGCCGCCGCCTCCTACCCGCCGGACCCCGGCACGCTCGTCGTGGCGATCTCCGCGACCGGCGGCAGCCGGGAGACCCTCGACGCGGTCGCCCGCCACCGGGGCCGGTCGTTCGTCCTGGCGATGACCAACCGGGAGGGCTCGCCCGTCACCGAGGGCGCCGACCTGACGGTCCCGATGTCCGCCGGCGAGGAGCGCGGCGGGGTGTCCTGCCGTACCTTCCAGCACACGATCGCGCTGCTGCTGGCCCTGCACGGCCGCCTGACCGGCTCGGGACCCGACGTGCCCGCCCTGCTGCGCCGCTCCGCCGAGGCCGCCGCCGACCTGCTGGAGCGGCGCGGCGAGTGGCTGGAGCGGGCCGCGGAGCTGCTCGACGGCCCGCACGGTGTGTACACGATCGCCCCCGCCGAGCGGCTGTCGTCGGCGGAGCAGTCGGCGCTGATGTTCCGCGAGGGCCCGCGCCGCGCGGCCGACGCCTGCGAGACCGGCGACTGGGCCCACGTGGACGTCTACCTGACCAAGACCCTCGACTACCGCGCGATCCTCTTCCCCGGGTCCGCCTACGACGAGCAGGCCATGGACTGGATCCGGCAGCGGGGCTCCACCGTGCTCACCGTCGGCGGAGAGCTGTCCGGGGCCCGGGACTCCGTCCGCTACCGCCACGACGACGACCCCGGCGTCGCCCTGCTCACCGAGACGCTGGTGGCCGAACTGGTCGCCGCCCGGTGGTGGATCGGCTGAGGACCGCCCCCCGCCGGCACCGCACCGCGGGACGCCGGCCGCCCGGGGCGGTCCCGCGGGCCGTACGGAGGCCGGGCCACACGGCGCCGGCCCGGCCCCGACGCCTTGATCGGCCCCGGCGACGGGCCGGTCAGGCGCGGCGGGAACCGGTCAGGCGGGCATGCCGTGGCCCGTGCGGACCCGCAGGACGTGCTCGACCAGCGTGATGAGCGTGCTCTTGACGGAGTCGCGCGAGCGCGCGTCGGTGGTCACCACCGGGACGTACGGCGCCAGCGCCAGCGCCTCGCGCACCTGGTCCTGGGAGTGCATGAACTGCCCGTCCCAGCCGTTGATGGCGACCACGAAGGGCAGTCCCGCCTCCTCGAAGTAGTCGATCGCGGGGAACCCGTCGGCCAGCCTGCGGGTGTCGACCAGGACCACCGCGCCGAGGGCGCCGCGCACCAGGTCGTCCCACATGAACCAGAACCGGTGCTGACCCGGCGTGCCGAACAGGTACAGGATCAGGTCCTGGTCCAGCGAGACCCGGCCGAAGTCCATGGCCACCGTGGTCGTCGTCTTGTTGGGCGTCAGTCCCAGGTCGTCGATGCCGGCGCTGGCGTCGGTCATCACCGCCTCGGTGGTCAGCGGGAGGATCTCCGAGACCGACCCCACGAACGTGGTCTTCCCGACGCCGAACCCGCCGGCGACGACGATCTTCGTCGAGGTCAGGCCGCCGGGGTTAGAGCCTGCGAAGTCCACTGAGCACCCTTTCGAGCATGTCGAGATCCGGCTGCCCCTTGTCCAGCTGCGGCTGGTGCAGGCGGACGAGGCCCTCGTCCGCCATGTCCGCGACGATCACCCGGGCCACGCCCAGGGGGACCCGCAGCAGGGCGGAGATCTCGGCGACCGACCGGAAGGACCGGCACAATCTGATGATGGCGTCCTGCTCGGGGGTGAGCAGGACGAGTTCCTCGTCCGTGACGAACGAGGACGAGACCAGCGTCTCCAGCGCCAGGTGGTAACGGGGCTCGGCGCGGCCGCCGGTCATCGCGTACGGACGGAACAGGGGCTCCTCGTCCCCGATCCCGTCGTTACCGATCATGGACCTCTCCCGTGACGCGCGCGCTCATCAACGCCCCCGGGTGGACTGCAGCTCGGCCCGCAGGGCGGGGGTGAGCACCTGGCCGGCCCGGTCGACGAGCAGGGTCATCTGGTAGGCCACCAGACCCATGTCGCACTCGGCGGAGGCCAGTACCGCCAGGCAGGAGCCGTCGCTGATCGCCATGACCAGCAGCAGTCCGCGCTCCATCTCGACCACCGTCTGGGTGACGGACCCGCCGTCGAAGACGCGGGACGCGCCCACGGTGAGACTGAGCAACCCGGCCGCCACCGCGGAGAGCTGGTCCGCGCGGTCGTCGGGGAACCCTTCGGAGCTGGCGAGCCGCAGTCCGTCGGCCGAGACGCACACCGCGTGCGCGACGCCGGGGGTGCCGCGGACGAACTCGGTGATCAGCCAGTCGAACCTGCGTGCCTCATGGCTCAGGGTCGTCACGAGCGCTCCTCCTTATCCGCCGTGTTCCCGGCGGTGTCCTCGTACAGTTCGGCGCGACCGCGCCGGATCCCCTGCTGGAAGCTCGACAGACGGTTGCGGACCCGCTCGGCCGAGACCGGCGCCATCGGAGCGGCCGGCGCGGGCGTGCTCGTCGCGGCGCCCGGCACCAGGTTGGCCTTGGGCGTCCGCTTGGGCAGGCCGGCCGCGGTCAGCCCGCCGAGAGCAGGCTCGCTCGCGGCCCTGGCCGCCTGCCATCCGGCGTCGGCGGGACTGTGCCAGCCCCCGCCCGCGGTGACCGGCTCGGCGAGGGCCGGCTCGGCGGCGACCGGCTCGGCGGCGGGCATTCCGGCCGGGGGCGTGGGCCCCGCGGCCAGGGGGTCGTACGGCGCGGGCCGGTCGGCCGGGGAGGCCCCGGCGGCCGGGTGCGGCTCCGAGGCGTCCGGCCGGCGGAACCAGGCGGACTCGACGGAGGCGAAGATCGGCAGGTATTCCTCCTGCTCGGGTTCGAGCGGGGAGACCTCCACTGCCGGCATCGGGGTGTTCACCGGCTCCTCGTAGGACGCCTGCCCCCAGGAGGCGGGCGGCTGATCCCAGGAGGGGAGCGGCTGCTCGAAGGAAGGGGGCGACTGGTCGAAGGAGGCAGGCGGCCGGTCGAAGGAGGGAGGCGGCTGCTCCCAGGCGGACGCCTGCTCCCAGGACGCTTCGCCCGCCTGCGGCTGGGCGGCCGCCCGGGGCTGTCGCCGCGGCAGCGGGGACTCGCCGTTCGGTCCCGCCGCCGGGCTCGGCGCCGGGGCGGGCCGCCCGGCCATCGGCCGGTCGAAGGAGGACTGGCCGAAGGACGACTGACCGAACGACGGCTGCCCGAAGGACGGCTGCGACACCGGCGACTGGCCGAACGACGGCTGCCCGAAGGACGACTGTCCGAACGACGGCTGGGACGCCGGCGACTGGCCGAACGACGGCTGGTCGAAGGGGGACTGCCGCCCGGCCTGCGACTCGCCGCCCCACGAGGGGGTCTGACCCGGCTGGACCTGCTGGACGATGAGCTCCGGCGGGAAGAGCACCATGGCGATCAGGCCGCCGCCCTCCTGCGGCCGGAGCTGGACGCGGATGCCGTGCCGCAGGGCCAGCCGGCCGACCACGAACAGGCCCATCCGCCGCGACACCGAGACGTCCACGACGGGCGGATCGGCCAGGCGGCGGTTCGTCTCGACCAGTTCCTCGGTGGTCATGCCGATGCCGGAGTCGCTGACCGCGAGCAGCGCGGCGCCGCCCTCGACCATGCTGCTGGAGACCACGACCTGGCTGGCCCGGGGGGAGAACTGGATGGCGTTCTCCACCAGCTCGGCGACCAGGTGGACGATGTCGTTGGCGGCGATCCCGGCCACCGAGATCGTCCGGTGCACCTTGACCTGCACCCGCTCGTAGTCCTCGACCTCCGACAGGGAGGCGCGTACGACATCGACGAGCTTGGCGGGCTGGCTGCGCCGGCGGGTCGGCTCGTGGCCCGCGAGGACCAGGAGGTTCTCGGAGTTGCGGCGCATGCGGGTGGCCAGGTGGTCGAGCTTGAACAGGTCGCCCAGGCGCCCGCCGTCCTCCTCGCCCTTCTCCAGACCGTCGATCAGCGAGATCTGCCGTTCCACGAGGGTCTGGGTGCGGCGCGAGAGGTTGACGAACATCGCGCTGATGTTGGAGCGCAGCTCCGACTCCTCCGCGGCCAGCCGTACGGCCTGGCGGTGGACCTCGTCGAAGGCCTTGGCGACCTCTCCGATCTCGTCCTTGGAGTCGACGGGGATGGGGTCGACCTCGGGGACCCGGCTGTCGCCGGAGACCCGCAGGTTGCGCACCACCTCGGGCAGCCGGTGCCCGGCGACGTCCAGTGCCTCGGCCCGCAGGCGGCGCAGCGGCTGGACCATCGACCGGGCGATGAGGACGGTGAGACCGATGACCAGCGCCAGCAGGAGCAGGATGAGCGCGGAAGTGATGATCGCGTTGCGCTGCTCGGTCTCCTCCAGGTCGCGGGCGCGGGTGACCACGTCCGCAGCGACCTTGGACTCGACCTTGGCGATCTTGTCGATGGTCACGGCGTTGTCGGAGAACCACTGCTTGACGTCGGCGAAGTCGGTCAGCAGCCGGCCCTGGTGGCGGGGGTCGCTGGCCAGCACGATCGCCCTGGCCTTGGTCAGCTCGGCCCGGTACACCCGCTCGTCGATCAGGGCGTTGGACAGGAGCTGGGCGTTGGCCGGGGTCGCCTCGACGGTGAAGTCGGCCACGTAGTCCTGCATGCGCGAGCGGGAGGCGATGAACTTCTCCAGCTCCTGGGCGTTGATCAGCCAGGGCGCGTAGTAGCCGGACAGCAGGCGGGCGCGCTGCCTGGAGACCTCCTCCTTGGCGTAGGACAGCGCGCTGAGCGCGCGCGTGTTGCCCACGATCTCCGGGTCGTCGCTGACCGCCGTGAGCTCCTCGTGGAGCTGCAGCAGCGGGGCGACCATGGTGCTGTACCGTTCCACACGGATCGTCCCGGAGAGCCGGCGCAGCTCTTTCAGCCCGGACAGCTGGTAGCGCACGTCCCTGGCGGCGTCCGTCGCCCGCCGGCCGTAGGAGTCGTCGATGGCGCCCAGGTCGGCCAGGACCTTGGTGACCTTGCCGTCCACGGTCTCCATCTGCGCCTCGGCGCTCGACTTCAGCCCCTTGTTGCCCGGCTGGAACGACGCCCAGGCGACCCGGTCGCGCTCCAGGCCGAGGGCCTGCGCGAGGTCGCGGATCCGGTTGCCGTACTCGGCGGCCGAAGCCGCCCGCTGGTAGCCGGCCACACTCTCGACGGAGGCGTACACCCGGGTTCCGGCGAGTAGGACGCCCACCACGGTGGGCACCAGGATCAGGGCCGTGAGGCGGGATCGCACGCGCCAGTTGCGCAGGCTGAACCTGCCACCGGCCCGCTTGCCGCGATCGCGCGCCGGATGACGGCCGCTGTCGGTTGTCGCCGTCGTCACGCTCTCGACACCTCTCACCTAACCGACGTACGTGGCCACAATGAGACCACAAGGTCACGGGACGCAATCGGCATAGCCGACAAACCGGCCTTAATCGTTACGAAGGTGACAAAGGAACGATTGGCTACGGTTACCGCAGAGCGGCGAGCACCTGGTCCCGCACCTGTACTCGCTGAACCGCGTCGGTCAGCGGACGTCCGGCCCTGTCGACGACGTAGAAAACGTCCACCGCCTCCGCGCCGAGAGTCTCCACACGCGCGGCGCGTACGTCAAGACCACAGTCTCCGAAAGCCCTGCCGATTCGCCACAATAGTCCGGGTCTATCGTGCGCACGCACTTCGATCACCGTGGCCGTGGCGGACGCGTCGTCCAGCAGCGCGACCCGGGGCGGAGCCACCGGCACCCGGGACGGGCGCATCGATCTGGCCCTCCTGGCCAGGCGTTCCTCGATGTCGAGCCGCCCCGCCAGCACCAGCCGCAGATCGGCCTCCAGGGTCGCGGGGTCCGGCGGCGAGCCGTACTCGGGCACGACCGCGAACTCGATGACGGCCGTGCCGCCCGCCGAGGCGGCGGAGGCGGCGCGCACCACCATCCGGTGGGCGGCGAGCACCCCGGCCGCCCGCCACAGCAGCCCGGCGCGGTCGGGGGCCACCACGGTGACCGCTCCCCCGCCGACCCGCACGGCGCAGCCGTCGTGCCGGGCCAGGGACGCCCGCTCCGCGGACAGCGTGGGCGCCGGGGGCGGCTGCGCGCCGGCCAGCACCGAGCGCGTCCGGCGCACGAGGTCGGCCACCAGCGACGCCTTCCAGGCGTTCCAGGCGGCCGGGCCGGTGGCGGCGCCGTCGGCCACGGCGAGCGCGGCCAGCAGTTCCAGGACCTCCCGCGAGCCGACCGCCCCGGCCACCCGGGAGATCGTCACCGGGTCGTCCAGGTCGCGGCGGGTCGCGGTCTCCGGCAGCAGCAGATGGTGCCGGACCACCCGCTCCAGGACGGCGACGTCGGCGGGCGGCAGCCCGATGCGGGTCCCGATGTCGCGGGCCACCACCGCGCCGGTGGAGGAGTGGTCGCCGGGCCAGCCCTTGCCGACATCGTGCAGGAGCGCGGCGATGAGCAGCAGGTCGGGGCGGGAGACGTCCCGGGTGTGCGCGGCCGCCGCGGCCGCGGTCTCGATGAGGTGCCGGTCCACGGTGTAGCGGTGCACCGGGTTGCGCTGCGGACGGTGCCGTACCCGCTCCCAGTCCGGCAGGAGCCGGACCAGCACCCCCGCCTGGTCCAGCTCCTCCCAGACCGGCACCGCCGCGCGTCCCGCGCCGAGCAGCGCCACCAGCGCGTCACGCGCCGCGGGCGGCCACGGGACCGGCATCGGCGGCGACTGGGCCGCCAGCGCGGTGACCGCGGCGGGGGCCAGCGGCAACCCGGCCTGCGCCGCCGCGGCGGCGGCGCGGAGCACGAGCACGGGGTCGGTGCGGGGGCTCACCCCGCGGGCGAGCGCCACCTCGCCGCCGTGCTCGACGACGCCGTCGGCCAGCGGACGGCGGCCCCGCGGCGCGGGACCGGTGAGCAGCCGGTCGGCGGCGCGCCAGGTGGCGTCGAGGGCGTGCGCCACCGTACGGCCCGCCTCGGCCAGCCGGCGCATCAGCGCCTCGGCGTCGAGCAGGCCCAGCGTCCCGGCCACCGCGTCCTGCTCCTGGAGCACCAGCCGGTCGGCCCCGCGGGCGGTGACCAGGTGCAGGGCGTGCCGCACGTCGAGCAGCAGCTCGTAGGCCTCGCGGGAGCGGGGCCCCGGGGCCGGGGCCACCCAGGCCGCGGCCACGGCCTGCATCGCCTGCACGTCGCGGAGACCGCCGCGGGCGTCCTTCAGATCGGGCTCCAGGAGGAACGCCAGCTCCCCGTACGCCTCCGCCCGCCCCTCGGACGCCTCCCGCAGCTCGCCCAGCCGCCGCCTGGCGTCGGCCCGCCAGTCGGCGAGCACCGCCTCGCGCGCCGCCCGGGTCAGCTCCGGGTCCCCGGCCACGTGCCGGGCCTGGATGAGGCCCAGCACGGCCTTGAGGTCGTCCCGGGCCACGGCGGCGGCCTCCTCCACCGTGCGCACCGAGTGGTCCAGGCCCACCCCCGCGTCCCAGACCGGGTACCAGAGGCGGTCCGCGACCCGCGCCACGTCCTGTCTGCCGTCGTGCAGCAGGACCAGGTCCAGGTCACTGCCCGGGGCGAGTTCCCCGCGCCCCAGGCTGCCCACCGCGACCAGCGCTACGCCCTCGGGGATCCCGCCGCCCGGCGCCCCGCGCGAGGGGCCGCGCCGGGCGCCGCGCGTGACACCGTTGAAAGCGCCGTGCGGGGAACCGTTCGAAGCCCTGTGCGCGACCCCCCGCGAAGCGTCCTGGACCTCGTACGGCGTGCTCCTTCCGGACATCCCGTACGGGCCGCCGTCCCCGCCGGTGTTCCCGGCGGCGGCGCCGTACGGTGTGCCGCAGGCCGCCCGGAGCAGGTCCGCGAGCCAGCGGTCGATGTCCGCCGCCCGGTCCCTGCGGACCGCGGCGTAGGAGCGGGCGTCACCCCTCACGGGTCAGAGCGCCTCGGGGCCGCGCTCGCCGGTGCGCACCCGCACGACGGCGTCCACCGGGACCGACCAGACCTTGCCGTCGCCGATCTTCCCGGTCTGCGCGGCCTTGACGATCACGTCGATGACGTCCTCGGCGTCGTCCTCCTCGGCGAGCACCTCCAGGCGGACCTTGGGCACCAGGTCCACCTGGTACTCGGCGCCCCGGTAGACCTCGGTGTGGCCGCGCTGCCGGCCGTACCCGCTGGCCTCGCTGACCGTCATGCCCTTGATGCCGAACTGTTCGAGGGCGGCCTTCACGTCGTCGAGCTTGAAGGGCTTGATCACGGCGGTGATGAGTCTCATGCGTCCACCTTCTTGGACACCGGGGCGGTGGCCGCGCCGTTGGGGGAGGCCACGCCGGAGGAGTGGATGGTGCCGAGGTCGTACCCGGTCTCGGCGTGGGTGGTGACGTCGACGCCCGCGACCTCCTGCTCCTGCGTGACGCGGAAGCCCATCGTCCTGTCGATGACCTTGGCGAGGATCCACGAGACGACGAAGGAGTACAGGCCGACGGCGACCGGGCCGAGCACCTGGACGCCGAGCTGGGAGATCGGCCCGCCCAGCAGGATGCCCTTGGCCTGGCCGTCGGCGAACGGGTAGGCCGCGACGAAACCGAGCGCCACGGCGCCGATGACACCGCCCACCAGGTGCACGCCGACCACGTCCAGGGAGTCGTCGTAGCCCAGCCTGTGCTTCAGGCCGACCGCGTAGGCGCAGACGGCGCCGGCGATCGCGCCGATGACGAATGCCGCCCAGGGGTCGACGAAACCGCAGGCCGGGGTGATGGCGACCAGGCCCGCGACGGCGCCGGAGGCGATGCCCAGGCTGGTGGAGTGGCCGTCGCGGAGCTTCTCGGCCACGATCCAGGCGCCGGCGGCGGCCGCGGTGGCGATCTGGGTGTTGATGAACGCCAGGCCGGTGGTGCCGTCCACGGCGAGCTCGGAGCCGGCGTTGAAGCCGAACCAGCCGAACCACAGCAGCCCGGCGCCCAGCAGGACGAGCGGGAGGTTGTGCGGCCGCATCGGCTCCCTGCCCCAGCCGACCCGCTTGCCGATCACGAGCACCACCGCCAGGGCCGCGGCTCCGGCGTTGATGTGGACGACCGTGCCGCCGGCGAAGTCCTCGATGCCGAGGTTGCTCAGCCAGCCGCCGCCCCACACCCAGTGGGCCACGGGGAAGTAGACGATGCTCACCCAGACGGTCGCGAAGACGACCCAGGCGCCGAACTTGACACGGTCGGCGAGCCCGCCGCTGATCAGGGCCACAGTGATGATCGCGAAGGTCATCTGGAACATGGAGAAGACGAGGCTCGGCATGCCGGTGCCGTCGTCCTTGGTGGCGGTGTCCGCCAGGCCGGCCAGCCCAAGGTTGTCGAGGCCGCCGACGATCTTGTTGACGACGCCGGAGCCGGCCTCGTCGAAGGCCAGCGAGTGGCCGTAGAGGACCCAGGCGATCGTCGCGACGATGATGCTGACCCACGACATCATCATCATGTTGAGAACGCTCTTGGCCCTGGTCATGCCCCCGTAGAAGAACGCGAGGCCCGGAGTCATCAGCAGCACCAGGGCGGCGGCTGTGAGCATCCAGGCAGTGGTGCCGCTATCGATCTTCATTCGACGCGACCCTCCCTTACACATGGCGTATGGCCGTCTCAAGGTCGCAGTGGACGCTTCTGGGCTTCGTTGACCGGCCGCGCACTGACGTTGGCCCACAGCCTGGTGGCGCACGGTTTCAGCGCTCGTGCACGGGTGTTTCGGGCCTGTGAAACCCGGGCGCGCGGTGTTTCGGTCGCGTTTCGGGCAGGCGGGTTCCTGACCGGGAGATGACCGCATCTATAGTTAGGCTTGCCTTACCTTATGAACCGAGGGGAACCCATGTCCTTCCGCCTGGTCAGAGCCGCCGCCGCGGTTCTGCTCTCGACCGCCGCCCTCGCCGCCTGCGGCTCCTCCGGCAGCGGGGATCAGACCGCCGAGGGCCCCACCCGGACGGTCAAACACGCGATGGGCGAGACGAAGGTGCCCGAGACGCCCAAGCGGGTCGTCGTGCTCGACACCGACAAGCTGGACAGCATGGTCTCCCTCGGCCTCTCCCCGGTCGGCGCGGCCCAGTCGGACGCGAGCCAGAAATGGCCGAAGTACCTGGGCTCCGCCCTGGACGCGACGAAGGCGGTCGGCACCCTGCAGGCGCCCAACATGGAGGCCATCGCCGCCCTCAAGCCCGACCTCATCCTGGGCTCGAAGTTCCGCCAGGAGCAGTTCTACGCCAAGCTCAGCCGGATCGCACCGACGGTGTTCACCGAGAAGGTGGGATCCACCTGGAAGGAGAACTTCCTCCTCGACGCCGAAGCGCTGGGGAAGAAGGCCCAGGCCGAGAAGCTCCTCGCCGACTACCAGGCCCGGGCGCGCTCTCTGAACGGCTCGGACGCGGGCACGGTGAGCATCATCCGCTTCATCCCCGGCACGATCCGGATGTACGGTCCCACGTCGTTCAGCGGCATCGTCGTCGGCGACGCGGGCTTCGCCCGCCCCGAGCCCCAGCAGCTGAACGGCGTCGCCGACCGGCGCTTCGCCGAGCTGAGCCAGGAGAACCTCTCCCAGGCCGACGGCGACGTCCTCTTCTACTGCGCGTACGGCGAGCAGGCCGCGCAGGCGCAGGCGTCGGTGACGGCCGGGCCGCTCTGGAAGAACCTGAAGGCGGTCGAGAACGGCACGGCTCACAACGTGGACGACGAGATCTGGATGACCGGGATCGGCGTCACCGCGGCCGGGAAGATCCTCGACGACCTGGAGAAGTACGCCAAGCCCTGATCCCGTACGACGCTTCGGTCCTCGAACGGCGCTTCGACCTGAAACGACCTCGAACCCCGGGCGGGGCCAAGACGGGTCTTCGACCGTGACGGTCTTGGGCTCGGAACGGTCACCGCCTGTTTCGAGGCTCGGGGCGTTTCCCTGGGTCTGTGCGGGTCGGCGCTTACCGGGTGAGCGGTCGCGCGCGCTGCGGTGGGTGGGTGTTCCGGCCCCTTCCCGGGCTGGACGACGGTGCGCGCTGCGGTGGGCGGGTGTTCCGGCCGGCGCTGTGGCCGGGCTCTGGTGTTTCCCGGCCTCCGGCCTGGTCCCGGGCGCGACGGTTTCTGGCGTTTTGAAGCCGGCCGGAACACCCGCCCACCTCCGCGCCAAGACCGCTTCGTCCGTACGGCCAGCTCACCGTAGCTTCTTGCTTTCGGGCGGCCCACGGTCCTCACCGATGCTGAAGCCACCCTGCTTCCCCACTCAGGGCTGGTCGCCGTAGCCTTGCGGCCACACTGACAGGGGAGAGCGCAGGGCCGGGCGCCGTAGCCCCTCACTTACGGACCGCCCACCGTACCCGCCGTACCCGACCCCCTCGGGTCGCTCATGGAGTTCGCCGTGGCCGTTCCTCCCCGTGGCCCCGGCATCGGGAGAAACAGGGCCTGGGGGGGCGGGAGCGGCTCTCCGGTTACCAGAACCTCACCTCGGGGTAGTCGTCCGACGGGCCGTCAAGCAGCGGTCTGCGCTCGCCTTTCAGGTGCAGGTCGAGGAAGGCGCCGACGTACGCACGGGTGATCGCCAGGGAGCGCTCGCCGTCGAGGGGGGCGGCCGGCAGTCCCAGCTGCGGCTGGAGCACCGCGTAGTCGACGAAGCTCATGTGCTCGGCGCCGGTGACGGTCAGCCAGCGCTTCCAGTCGCCGGTCACATGCGGCCAGAACAGGTTCCAGGACCCGTCCTCCCCGTCACCGGCCGGCTCGTGCCGCGGGTTGCCGATCATCATGAAGGGCTTGCGGACGGGCTCGGCCGGCGTCTTCGGGTTGTAGGTGCCGTCCAGGTTGACCGCGGCCCGGATCCGCCGGTTCCCCTGCAGGAGATGCGCGGCGCTCTGCCCGCCGACCGAATGTCCCACCATCGCGGTCCTGGTCTCGTCGACCAGCCGGTTCCAGCGCCTGTCCTTCTCAAGCTCATTCAGCACGAACGCCGTGTCGGCGGCCCGGACCCGGGCGACCTTCTCCCCCAGTTCCGGCGTCTGGCCGCCCCTGCCCGCCTCGAACGTGACGGTCCTGCCGTCCGGGAACGTGGTGGCCACCGACTCGTAGGTGTGCTCGATGCCCGCCACCAGGTAACCCCTGCCGGCGAAGTCCTCGGCCAGCGAGGTCAGCGTGGCGCGGGGCAGCGTCATGCCGGGTGACATGACCACCAGCGGCCACCCGCCCTTGCGCTTCAGCGGGGGCGCGTCGACGTGGGCGTACGTCCTCGTCCTGGCGAGTGTGTCCGGCGGCACGTCCTTCAGCTGCGGCACGCTCTTGATGATCAGCTCCGACTCCCGGGGCGTGACGTACGGGGCCCGCTTCCCCACGGCCTTGCGCGCCGGATACCAGATCGAGACCATCAGCTCGCGTTTCCTCCCCTCGACCCACGGGTCGGGGCGGGTGGAGTCGACCAGGTGGACGACCGTCCGTCCGACGGGGTGGTCGCCGGTCGGCGCGGGCAGGACGGGCGCGGGCATGGTGGGTGCGGATGTGGGCGACGCGGCGTGCGCCGTGCCGGCGTCGGTGAACGCGCAGAGGGCGAGCGCGCTCGCGATGATCGTTTTTCTCATGCCGCCACCCTGCCGGGCGGTCCTGCCGTACCGTCCCCGGCGGAAGTCTCCCGGCACCCGCTACTTTCGTAGCGGGGCGCCGCCCGGACGGCCGGATAACCTCGGCTCATGACGTACGGCGACGCCGGGATCGTCGAGCGGATCACGCCGTGGGCGCTCGGCGCGGCGGTGTTCCTCCTCTCCATGGCGTCCGCGACCGGTTCGGTGGGGGTCGGATCCGAGCTGCCCGTCCCCGTGCTCGCGGGCGTCGCCGCCGTCTCCGGGGCGGCCGCGGTCCACGCCAGGCGTTCGCCGTGGCCGCTCGCCGCGGTGGGGGCCGTCACCTACGTCTGGCTGGTGATGTGGCCCGCCGCCGCCGTGGCCTCCTACTACGCGGGCACGCGCCTGCATCGCCGCCACCTGCGGCTCTACGGGGCCGTCGCCGTCGTGGTGTGGCTGCTCGGCGGCCTCGTCTCCCGGTGGGGCGGCGGGTACCGGGAAATCGTCGCGGGCACCCCGGCCAACGTGTTCCTCCTCGGCGCCGCGCTGCTGGGGCTCCCCCTCGTCGTGGGGATGTGGATCCGCTCCAGACGGCAGGTGCTGGAGGCGGCGCGCGAACAGGCGCGGCAGCTGCGCCGCGAGCAGGCGCTGCGCGCGGAGCGGGCTCGCGGCCAGGAACGCGCCCGCATCGCGCGGGAGATGCACGACGTCGTCGCGCACCGGGTGTCGCTGATGGTCCTGCACGCGGGTGCCCTGGAGGTCGGAGCCACCGACGACCGCACCGCCGAGGCCGCGGCGCTGATCGGCGGCATCGGCAGGGAGGCGCTGAGCGACCTGCGCGAGGTGCTGGGCGTGCTGCGCTCACAGGACCCCGCACGCGATCCTCAGCCCACGCTGGCCGACCTCGACCGGCTGCTCGACCAGACCCGGGCGCTGGGCCTCACGGTCAGCCGTCACGACGAGGGCGAGGCGCGCCCGCTCGGGCCCACCGCGGAACGCACCGCCTACCGTGTGGTCCAGGAGGCGCTCACCAACGTGCACAGGCACGCGGGCGACGCCGAGACCGACGTGTTCGTCCGCTACCTGCCCGCCGCACTGGAGGTCGTCGTGCGCAACGGACCCTCGGCGGAGCCGGGCCGCGGCCTGCCCGGCTCCGGATGGGGGCTGGTCGGTCTGCGGGAGCGCGTCGAGCTGGCCGGCGGGCGGCTGGAGACCGGTCCGCGGGACGGAGACGGCTTCCAGGTCCTGGCCAGGATCCCCGCCGCATGATCCGCGTGCTGATCGCCGACGACGAGGCGTTGGTCAGGTCCGGGCTCCGGATGATCCTGGAGGCGGCGGGCGACATCGTGGTCGTCGGCGAGGCCCGCGGCGGCGACGAGGCGGTCACCGCCGTCGCCAGGCTCAGGCCCGAGGTGGTGCTGATGGACGTGCGCATGCCCGGCACCGACGGCCTGACCGCCGCGGCACGCGTCCTGGCCGCGCCCGGCGCGCCCAAGGTGGTCATGCTCACCACCTTCGACCTGGACGAGTACGTCCACGAGGCGCTGCGGCTGGGCGCGGTCGGGTTCCTGCTCAAGGACACCCCGCCCCGGGAGCTGGCCGCCGCCGTCCGCACGGTCGCGGCGGGCCAGGCCATGCTGTCCCCCACCGTCACCAAACGGTTGATCACCTCCTTCGTCGACCGGGCGCCCTCACGCGCCGAGACCGCTCGCGACCGGCTCGCGTCGCTGACCGCCAGGGAGGAGGACGTGATCAGGGCGCTGGCCCGCGGCCTGTCGAACGCCGAGATCGGACGGGAGCTCCGGCTGGCCGAAGCGACGGTGAAGGCACACGTCAGCCGGGTGCTCGCCAAGCTGGGCCTGACCAACCGGGTGCAGGCGGCGATCCTCGTGCACGACGCGGACCTCGCCTGAGGGGAGTCGCCGCTCCCCCTCCACCGGCCCTGGGGCCAGGCAGGGGAGCCGGCGAGGTCAGCGGGGCGGGGCGGCGGTGGAGAGGAAGTCGAGGAGCAGGGCGTTGACCCTGTCCGGGGCCTCCAGCTGCATCCAGTGGCCCGCGCCGTCGACCCGCTCGTAGCGCCACGGTCCGGTGACGTGCTCCTGGGTGAGGAGCATCGCCCTTTCGGTGAGGAACCGGTCGCCGCTGCTCCACACGCCCATGACGGGCACCGGCGGCAGCTTGGCGATCCTGCCGGACGGCATGCGGCGCAGCCCCGTACGGTAGATCGCCAGCGAGGAGGTGAGCGCGCGGGGGTCACGCATGCGCGCGACGACCTCCTCCGCCTCGGGGTGCCCCATCCACCGCCGCATGGCCGCGAAGTCGTCGCGGCTGAGCCACCGCTCGGCGACGCCCGGGAGCTGGAACAGCAGCATGTACCAGGAGCGCCTCCACTGCGCCGGGCCCGCCGCCGCCAGCGTGGCGGGGTGACCCACCGACATGCAGGTGAGGCTGAGCGTCCTCTGCGGCGCCGCGACGGCGGTGAGCTGCACGATGGGCGACCCCCAGTCGTGGCCGACGAGATGGGCCCGCTCCACGCCGAGGTGGTCCAGGATCCCGAGCAGGTCCGCCACGTAGCGGGAGAGGCGGTAGTTCTCCAGCCCCTCCGGTTTGGCCGAGGCTCCGAAGCCCCGCAGGTCGGGGGCTATCGTGCGGTATCCGGCGGCGTTCAGCGCGGCCACCTGGTGCCGCCAGCAGGCGTGGGTGTCCGGGTAGCCGTGCAGCAGCACGACGTCCGGCCCCTCCCCGCTGACCTGGACTTCAAGCTCCACGCCGTTGACGTCCATACGCATCACGCGCCTCCGGGGGTGCCGGTCATGTGTGTTCCCGAGGAACCCTTCATACCTCGGTCTTTCCCCTCGATCGGAACATATCGATCGGCAAGCCGGTATCGGCGGTGTAATCTCGGTGTGCGGCGCCGTCCTGCGCCCAACCCCCGGTTCCGGTGCTCACGCCACCGGCCCAGCGGGGGCAAAGGGGGCCCGAGCCCTCGGGGCGCCGGTCTGTCATGCCCCTTCCGGCGGGGTCGCGCGAGCGTGGGTCGCGGATCGCCGCCGTGGACAGGGAGCGGACCTTGACCGTGCAGCGATCCTTCAAACAGCTCGTCCGGCTGCGGATGGCCAAGACGGGCGAACGTTACGCCGCGGCGCGCGCCGCGCTGCTCGCGGCCCGCGAGCCGGACGGCCCCGGCGCGGCCCCCGTGCTGGCGGCCTCCGACGAGACGATCCGGCGGCGGACCGGGCGCGGCTGGGAGGAGTGGTTCGACCTCCTCGACGCCGCCGGGATGGCGGGACGACCGCATCGGGAGATCGCCCGCTGGGTCGCCGGGTCGCTGGGCGCCGTCCCGCTGGCGTGGGAGCCGCAGGCGGTGACCGGGAGTTATGAGCGGGCCCGCGGGCGCGCCGTCGGTCAGCGCGCGGACGGGTTCGCCGTCACCGTGTCGCGGACCATGGACGCCTCCGCCGACCGGCTCTTCACCGCCTTCGCGGACGAGACCGAACGGGGCCGCTGGCTGCCCGACGGGCGGCTGCGCGAACGTACGGCCACCCGGCCCAGGTCGGCGCGTTTCGACTGGGATGAGGACGGAACCCGGGTCCACGTCACGTTCACCGCCAAGAGTGAGAACCGCGGCACCGTGACGGTCGAGCACGCCCGCCTCGCGGACGCCGAGGCGGCCGAACGGGCGAAGCGGTGGTGGCGTGACCGCCTGACCTCGCTCGCCGCGGACTTCGCGGGCGGTGCCGCCGATGCCTGAGTCCCTCTTCCTCCTCGTCCCGGTCATGACCGTCACGGCGTTCGTGCTGGGCGGCCTCTACTACGCCGTCCTCGGCGGCCGGGTGGTGACCTCGGCGGCCCCCGCCTCGCCGCGGACGTTCGCGGCCGAGTTCGGGCGTTGCCTCGCATTGGCCTGCGCGGTGACCGGCCTCGCCGTATGGACCGGAACCGGCACCTGGACCGGCGGCCTGCTGCTGGGGCTGGTCCTGTGGCTCGGCTTTCCCGCGGTGCTGTGGACCGGCGCGATCCTCCACGAGAACACCCCGTGGCGGCTCGCCGCGGCACACGCCGGGGACTGGCTGGTGAAGCTGCCGGTGCTCGGCGCGATCGCCGGCGCCCGGCACTGACCGGCGGAAGCCCCCTGCTCCCCGGCGCGCCGGCGCCGGGGAGCGACGACCGCGTCAGACTTCACCCGGCGCTCGGACGGTCACCGGGCCGCCGGAGGCGGGGCGAGCACCTCGGCGATCAGTTGGGTGTCGGTGTACTCGGTGATCTCGGCGATCTCGCCGTCGCGCATGACGAAGATCCAGCAGTAACGGTTCGGGTAGTCATGCCCCGACGTCGTGACACCGTGGTTGCGGGCTTCGACGACGACCACGTCGCCGTCGGCCACGAAACGCTCGGCGCTGACGACGTTGCGTCCGCCGAGCTGCTCCGAGAGCGGACGGAGCAGCTCGTCCAGTACGGCGCGCTTCCCCTCGTAGACGCGCGACCACGCGGTCCGCCCGATGATCGTCCAGCGGAGGTCGTCGGCCAGCGCGTCGACGAACGGCCGCCCGTTCCCCTTCGCGGTCTCGGCGAAGACCTCCTCCAGCAAGGCCCTGTTGTCGATTTCGGACACCTGGCAGACCCCCCGGTACTCCATCAAGGCTTCACGATGTCCGGCCAGGCGTCGTGAAGACGACCGTCCCATGATCATTGATTCATCGACCGTGGCCGACAGCGTAGACCCTGGGAGCCGTGTGATCACTTTCAGCGACTTGAGGCGCGGGATGACCGGGCGCGCGAAAGGGACGGCGGCCGCCGGATCCCGACTCCGTCTGGACGCGCATGTCGCGATAGTGCAATATGCAATATAGAGAGTTGCATATCGAAGGCAGGCGGGGATGGCGGCGCGGCGGAGACATGAACCGGATCTGGTCGGGCTGACCGTGCTCGCGTTGCTGTCCGTACGGCCCAGCCACCCCTACGAGCTGCACCGCCTCATCGTCGAGACCCACAAGGACTACGTCACCGGCCTGCCCCGCAGCCTCTACCACGCGGTGGACCGGCTGGCGGCGGAGGAGCTCATCACGCCCGCCGGGACGACGAGGGAGGGCCGCCGGCCCGAGCGCACGGTGTACGAGATCACCCCGGAGGGCGGGGCCGAGCTGCGCAGCCGGCTCCGGAGGCTCCTGGAGGAGGCCGGGGCCGACGGCGGCGCGTTCACGGCGGCCGTCTCCCTCATGGGCTGCCTGTCGCCCGAGGACGCCGGCCGGTGCCTGCGAACCCGGGCCGCCACCCTCGAAGGCATGGTCGTGGCCGCCGACGCCCACATCAGCGGGCTGGCGGCCTCCGGGCTGCCCGCGATCCTGACGCTGGAGGTGGAGTGCGACCGGGCGCTCAGGGCCGCCGAACTCGGCTGGGTGCGCGGGGTGGTCGCACGCCTGGAGTCGGGCGAGCTCGCCTGGCCCGCCTCCGTCAAGAGCACCCTGCTGGACGGCCTCCTCGACGAGGAGCCGCCACAGGAGTGAGAGACCGCCGGCCGGGTGCGCCAACACCCGGCCGACGGATGACCCCGAACCGGATCCGCGATGCGGCCGTCCAGGACTCGCAGTCTCCAAGGATAGGCCGCCTCACGGACCGGACCAGAGCCCGTACGGGCCCGATTCCTGAGGAGGAGCACATGACCGACCACGCCGTGGAAGCCATCGAGGAGGTCGGAGAGCTGCTGGGGCGGATGACCGCCGCCTGGAACGACGGCGACGCCGTCGCCTACGCCGGGCAGTTCACCGAGGACGCGGACTACGTCACGTTCTTCGGCCTGCACATGACGGGCCGAAAGGCCATCGAGGACTCCCACCGCGCGCTCTTCGAGGGGCCGTTGAAGGGCTCCAGGCTGACCGGCCTGGCGTCCCCCTCGATCCGCTTCCTGCGACCGGACGTCGCGGTCGTGGTCGCCGGCGGAGGTTCGTCCCTCGACGGGACGCCCGACCCCGGGCGCGACTCCGTCATCACCCTGACGGCCGTACGGGAACCCGACGCCTGGCGCTTCGCCTCCTTCCAGAACACCCGGCGGACGAACCCGTCGGCACCGGCCGGGCCCAGCCGGTGAGATCTCCGATCTGCGAGGTGGCGGGGGTGATCGAGGCCCCCGTCGCCGAGGTGGCCGGGCTGCTGCTCGCCGTACGGCCCGGCCCGGTCGGCCCGGACAACCTGTGGCTGCTGGACGGCTCGCACGAGGGGAGACTGTCCGGCGGTCCGGAGCGGTTCACGCTCCACGCCCCCGGCCACACGATGACGGTCGAGGTGAGCCGGAACGCCCTCGCGCTGCAGGGCAACTGGTGGTACCGCGGCGAGTATCTCCTCCAGCCCCACCCCCGGGGAACCCGTCTCGTCCACCGCGTCCTCAACGTGGCACGGCGGAGCCGCTGGGCCGTGCCCATGGCCAACCGCTTCTTCGCGGGATTCGAGGACGGCACCCGGAAGACGTTCGGCGACCTGCTCCACAGGGCCGGTGACCGCCTCGGTCGCCCCGCGTATCCGGAATGAGGCCACGGGAGACCCGGGCCTACACCCGGGTCTCCACGGGCGAAAACGACTCAGGGAGCGCGCAGGGCACGCAGGGCGAGGTCGAAGCCACGGCGCATCGACACCCAGAACCGCTCCTCCGGCTCGCCCAGGTCCATACTGGCCAGCGCGGCCCCCTGGACGGCGCCTATCACCGAGCCGACCGCCGCGGCGGCGCCGACCGGGTCGAGCTCGTCGGGATAGACCTTCACCAGGACCGCCGCCATCTCCTTCTGCAGCTCGAACATCATGTGCAACGCCTTCGCCTGGAGGGCGGGCACCGTCATGACCAGGCGGGTGTAGGTCTCCATCAGCTCGGGGTCGTCCGCACCCGCCACCAGGTAGTCGGCCAGCAGCCTGTCGTACATCCGGGTCAACAGGTCGGGGAGGCTCTCCCCCGGACGACGGCCGGCGAGCACCTCCAGCAGGACCGCGTTGCGCTCCCGGGCGTCGGCGAACAGCACGTCCTCCTTACTGGGGAAGTGGTTGAAGAACGTCTTCGTGGCCACGTCCGCGGCGGCCGCGATCTGCGCGACGGTCGTCTGCTCGTATCCCTGCTCGCCGAACAGCCTGATCGCCGTCTCCGCGATCAGCTGCCTGGTCTGCCGCTTCTTCCGCTCGCGCCGTGAATCGTCCACGAACTCACTTTACATGCAAACTATCCTTACCCTCATTGTATTCTTACACTTGATGTAGTTTCATGAGATCGCGGAGGCCGGAACACGACAGCCCCGAGAGACGACGTGGGCGACCCCTGTCGCCCGGTGAGGACGGCGAAGATGCCGACAGAGCCCCTGACGTTCCCCATGACCGCCGCCGGTCCGTTCGACCCGGCGCGGGAGATCCTGGCGATGCGCGGCGAGCGGCCGATCGCCCGGGTCCGCTTCCCGGACGGCAGGCTCGGCTGGATGGTCACCCGGCACGCGACCATCCGCGCGGTCCTCGCCGACCCCCGGTTCAGCGCCCGGCAGGAGCTGCGCAACAGCCCGTTCAGCGCCGCGGAGATCCCGCCTGCCCTTCCCGGCATGTTCATCGGAATGGACGACCCGGACCACGCCCGCTACCGGCGCCTGCTCACCGGGCAGTTCACCGTACGCCGGATGCGGCGGCTCGCCGCCCGCGTCGAGCAGATCGCCGAGGAACGGCTCGACCGGATGGAGGCGGCCGGCCCTCCGGCCGACCTGGTACGGGAGTACGCCGCGCCGGTTCCCGCCCTGGTGATCTGCGAACTGCTGGGTGTGCCGTACGACTACCGCGAACGGTTCCAGGCGGACGTCACGGAGATGATCCGGAAGGACGCCACCCAGGAGGACCGGCAGCGGGCGATGGCCGACGTCGGCGGCCACCTCGGTGAGCTGGTACGGCGCAAGCGGGCCGAGCCCACCGACGACATACTCGGCGGGCTCGTCGCGGATGCCGGGCTGACCGACGAGGAGCTGGCCAACATCGCGTTCATGCTGCTGGGCGCGGGCTTCGACACCACGACGAACGTCCTGGGGCTCGGCGCCTTCGCCCTGCTGCTGAACCCCGGGCGGATTCCGGCGCTCACCGACCCGGAGACCGCCGACGGCGCCGTGGAAGAGCTCCTGCGCTATCTCCCGATCGTCCCGGGGACGATCCGCGCCGCCCTGGAGGACATCGAGATCGAAGGCGTCCTCGTCCGGGCGGGCGAGAGCGTCATGGTCTCGATCCCCGGCGGCAACCGCGACCCCGAGCGCTTCCCCGACCCCGACACCCTCGACCTGACCAGACCCTCCACCAGCCACCTGGCCTTCGGGCACGGCGTCCACCAGTGCCTGGGCCAGCAGCTCGCGCGGGTCGAGATCCGGGCCGGCTTCTCCGCGCTGTTCCGGCGCTTCCCCGACCTGAGGCTGGCCGTACCACCGGAGAAGGTCCCCCTCCGCGACGACATGATGATTTTCGGAGTCCACGAACTCCCCGTCACCTGGGGGTCATGATCCCGGCGGGCCGGCCCCGGTGACGACCACGGCGGGAACCGTGAGCGGCCCGAAAGCGAGAGACCACGGCGCCCGGCCACCCGGCGGAAAAGCCCCAGCCCGAGGAAACCCCCGCCCCGCCTTCATCACCCGGAAAACGGAAGGCCCGGCTCCGAAGAGCCGGGCCTGGTGGAAACGGGATCAGGCCGCCGTGGCCATCTTCCGCAGGCGGGCCAGGGCGTCGCGCTCGATGCGGCGGGCGCGGTCGCGGCCGATGCCGTAGCGCTCGCCGACCTCGGTGAGGGTGTGCTCACGGCCGTCCATGAGGCCGTACCGCCAGCGGAGCATCTCCCGGGTCTGCCCCTCCAGACCGGTCAGCCACTGCTCCAGGCGCTCGCGCTCCAGGATGTCCATGGCCTGCTGCTCGGGGTCGGCCCACGTCTCGTCGGCGATCATGTCGCCCAGCTCGGTCTCGTCCTCGTCGCCCACGCCGAGCTGCAGGGACACCGGCTCGGAGGCCCAGCGGCGCAGCTCGCGGACGCGCTCGATCGGCAGCTCCAGCACGGTGGCCAGATCGGCGTCGGTCGGCTCCTGGTCGAACTCGGCCAGCATGTCGCGCCGGACCCTCATCAGCCGGGTCATCTGCTCGCCCGCGTGGGTGGGCAGCCGGACCGGGCGGGCCTGCTCGTGGATGGCGCGCCCCACCGACTGGCGGATCCACCACGTGGCGTAGGTGGAGAACTTGTAACCCCGGCGGTAGTCGAATTTCTCGACCGCCCGCACCAGGCCCAGGTTTCCTTCCTGGACCAAATCGATCAACGGCATTCCCCGGCCGGAGTATTTGCGCGCGACCGCCACCACAAGACGTAGATTGGCCTGGATGAATTCGTCCTTGGCCCGCTGCCCGGAAACGGCGATCCGTTCCAGCTCCTCGTCGGCCGCGTCCCCGATCCGCGGTTCCGGCAGCCCGCCGTCCAGCAACTGCTCCGCGAAGAGGCCCGCCTCGATGCGCTTGGCGAGCTCCACCTCCTCCTCCGCGGTGAGCAGGGGGACCCGCCCGATCTCAGCCAGGTAGGTCCCGAGCAGGTCCCGATCCGAGACCTGCTGCTCCTGCGTCCGATTCCCCGTCGGCCTTGCCATCCGATGGCACCTCGCTCCGCCTGCTTATGGCGTGCCCACGCATTCGCTCAACGCCCCGCGTGCACGGACACACCGCTTGTCTGATCAACGCTCGGACCGGAGCAAAGATTCCCTAAAGAAGTACGCCTGGAGAATGGTTTTGGATTTCCTCCTCAAGGAGGATGCCTTCCCCGGGAAGGACGTCCGCGCGCGTGGTGTCACACCCCCCGCCGCTGCCCACGTCTCACGGGTCTCAAACCAGACGACCGAGGCCTCAAACCAGACGACGCCCCTCCTTCCAGACCTGTGCCACCAGCGGCACCCCGGGCCGGTAGGCGAGGTGGACGTAGGACGGGGCGTCCATGATCACCAGGTCACCGGCGGCTCCCGTCCGCAGTACCCCGACGTCGTCGCGGCGCAGGGCCCTGGCTCCGCCGTACGTGGCGGCCCGGACCGCCTCCAGCGGCGTCATCCGCATCTCCCGTACGGCCAGCGCGACGCAGAACGGCATGGACGAGGTGAAGGAGGAGCCGGGGTTGCAGTCGGTGGCCAGCGCGACGGTCACCCCGGCCGCGAGCAGCCGCCGAGCGTCCGGGTACGGCGAGCGGGTCGAGAACTCCGCACCCGGCAGCAGGGTGGCGACGACCCCCGCCGCGGCCAGGGCATCGACGTCCCCGGCCGTCAGGTGGGTGCAGTGGTCGGCCGAGGCGGCGCCCACCTCGGCGGCGAGCCGCGCTCCGGGCCCCTCGCCGAGCTGGTTGGCGTGGACGCGCGGCAGCAGCCCGGACTTCATGCCCGCCAGCAGGATCTCCCGGCTCTGTTCGGCGTCGAACGCGCCGCGCTCGCAGAACACGTCTACCCACCTGGCGTACGGCGCGCAGGCCGCGAGCATCTCCCCGGTGACGACGCGGACGTAGTCGTCGGCGGACGGGGCGTCCGGCGGCACGACGTGGGCACCCAGGAAGGTGGTCTCGGCCGTGAACCGCCGGGCGATCTCCAGGGACCGGCGTTCGTCGTCGACCGTGAGGCCGTAGCCGCTCTTGATCTCGACGGTGGTGGTCCCCTGGGCGAGCATCTCGGCGACCAGGGCGGCCGCCCGCCCGGCCAGCGTGGCGTCGGTGGCGGCGCGGGTCGCCGCGACCGTGGTGCGGATGCCCCCGGCGGTGTAGCGCTCGCCCGACATGCGGGCGGCGAACTCGGCGGTGCGGTCCCCGGCGAAGACGAGATGGGCGTGGCTGTCGACGAATCCGGGGACGACGCAGCGCCCGCCGGCGTCCACGCGTTCGTCGGCGGCGGGCGCCTCACCGGAGGCTCCGATCCACGCCACCCGGCCGTCCTCGACGACCAGCGCGGCGTCCGTGATCTCCTCCCGATCGGGGTCGCCGGTGTAGAGCAGCCCGATCCGGTGGAAAAGCGTGCTCCGCCCCTCCCCCGCCGTACCGTCCACCCGCTCCGTTCCCGCCACGCCGCTCCCCCGATCCGCTCCGCCGCCCGTACCCGCCGACCCGCGCACGCCCTTCACGCCCCCTCCCCGCGGGCCGCCGCGATAGCCTCGCCCAGCATCGCGCCGACGTCGCCCAGGACGTGCCGGCCGTCCTCGACGACGCGGCGGCCGCCCGACACCACCGAGTGGACGTCCGCGGCCGACGCGGCGAAGACCACGGTCTCCGCCAGGTCGCGCGCGGGCGTGCCCGCCGTACGGACCGAGTCGAGGCGGACCGACACCAGGTCGGCCCACGCGCCCGGCACGAGCATGCCCGCGTCGGCGAAGCCGAGCGAGGAGTGGCCGTCGGCGGTGGCGGCGCACAGCAGCTCGGCGGCCGTCCAGTGGCCGCGCTGTTCGCTGACCAGCCGTTCGTCCAGTTCCACGGCGCGCGCCTCCTCGAACAGGTCGATGACGGCGTGGCTGTCGGAGCCGAGGGTGATCGGCGATCCCGCGTCGCGCAGCCTCCGGGCGGGCCCGACGCCGTCGGCCAGGTCGCGCTCGGTGGTGGGGCACATGCAGACGTGGGTGCCGGACTGGCCGAGCAGCGCGATGTCGACGTCGGACAGGTGGGTGGCGTGCACGGCGGTCGAGCGGGGTCCGAGGACGTCGTGCTCGCACAGGACCTCGACCGGGGTGGCGGCGTAGGTCTCCACGCAGGCGGAGTTCTCGCCGCGCTGCTCGGAGACGTGGGCGTGGGCCGGGACCGCGTGGTGCGCCGAGAACGCGCCGATCACCGGCATCTGCTCGGCGGGGACGGCGCGCACCGAGTGGACGGCCACGCCGATCTCCACGTCCTTCTCGCCGCGGTAGGCGGCGAGCAGCGCCTCGGCCCGCGCCGCCCACCCTTCGGCGTCGCCGTCCCCGAACCGCTGCTGGACTCCGGTCAGCGGGGTGCCGATGCCGCCGGTCAGGTAGCAGGTGTCCAGCAGCGCGATGCGCAGGCCCGCCTCCCGCGCCGCCCGCACGAGGGCGTGCCCCATGACGTTGGGGTCTTCGTACGGCCTGCCGCCGGGCGCGTGGTGCAGGTAGTGGAACTCCCCGACGCAGGTGATCCCGGCCAGCGCCATCTCGGCGTACACCGCCCTGGCCAGGGCGAGGTAGGAGTCGGGGTCGAGCGCCGCGGCCAGGGCGTACATCTGTTCGCGCCAGGTCCAGAAGCTGCCCTTCTCCCGCTGGGTGCTCCCGCGCAGGGCGCGGTGGAAGGCGTGGGAGTGGGCGTTGGCCAGGCCGGGGAGGGTCAGCCCGGTGAGGCGGACGGCCCCGGCGGGCGGCTCGGCCACGCCGGGGACGACATCGGAGATCATCGAGCCGGTGACGGTGACGAGCACGCCCTTCACCGCCTCTCCCGGGGGCAGCCAGGCCAGCTCGCACCAGTAGTTCAGCTCCGGCACAGGTCCTCCAGCACGTCGGCGAGGGCGGCGACCCCCGCGTGGCAGTCGGACGTCTCGGCGTGTTCGTCCGGGGAGTGTGAGATTCCCGTCGGATTGCGCACGAACACCATGGCGCTGGGAACGCCCGCGGCGGCGAGGATCCCGGCGTCGTGCCCGGCGCCGGTCGGCAGCGCGGGGGCGCCGCCGAGGACCGCGGCGAGGCGGTCGCGCAGGTCCGTGTCGAAGTCGACGACGGGGGTCCACGACTCGGCGCTCACCTCGGCGCCGGAGGAGCCGGCCAGTTCGGCGACCAGCGCCCGGACGGCGTCCTCCGTCTCGCCCCGGGCGTCGAGCCAGGCGCTGACCAGGCCGGGCACGGCGTTGGCGTTGCCGGGCGAGACGCGCACCTTGCCGAAGGTGGCGAGCACCCCGGCGCGTTCGGCGGCCTCGCGGGCCAGCAGGACGGTCCGGGCGAAGGGCAGCATGGGGTCGTCGCGGTCGGCCAGGCGGGTGGTGCCGGCGTGGTCGGCCCGTCCGCGGAAGTCGAAGCGCCAGCGGCCGTGCGGCCAGATGGCCGAGGCCACGCCGACCGGGGCTCCGGCGTCGACCAGGCCGCGGCCCTGCTCGACGTGCAGCTCCACGAAGACCCCGATGTGCCGGAGCGTCTCGTCGTCCCGGCCGAGGGCTCCGGGGTCGCGTCCGGCCCGGCGCAGCACCTCGGCCAGCGAGTCGCCCTCGTCGTCGGTCAGTCCGCGGGCGCGGTCGGGGTCGAGGACACCGGTGAGGAGCCGGGATCCCACGCAGGGAACGCCGAACCTGGCGCCCTCCTCGTCGGTGAAGCAGGCGACGCCCAGCGGGCGGGCGGGTTCGGCGCCCCTGGCGCGCAGCGTGTCGAGGGCGGCGAAGGCGGAGACGACGCCGAGGGGGCCGTCGAAGGCACCGCCCTGCCGCACCGAGTCCAGGTGGCTGCCGGTGACGACGCCGGGACGGGCGGACGGGTCGCCCCACCAGGCCCAGAGGTTGCCGTTGCGGTCCTGGCGCAGGTCGAGGCCGCGCCGCTCCGCCTCCTGGCGGAACCACTCGCGCAGCTCCCGGTCGGCGGGCGACCACGCGTCGCGCAGGTACCCGCCGGTGCGGCCGTCACGTCCGAGGTGCTCGATGGCACCCCACATCTCGTCGAACACCATCCCATTATGTGAATGAAGCCATTCATTTGCGAGCCCTCATCTCCCCCGGGCGGCCCGATCTCCCCAGGCGGCTCGCGAGGCGTCAGGCGACGGGGCGGACCGCCGGGCGGAGGGTGATGTCGGTGAGGTGCGCGTCGGGCGAGGCGGTCACCGCCGCCAGCACCGCGCGGGCCACCGACTCCGGCGTCAGGTATCTCTCCGGCTCGTAGGCCCCGTTCTCCTGGGCCCGGACCCCGCGCTGCATCTCGGTGTCGATGCGCCCGGGGTAGACGGTGGTCACCCGCAGGGCGGGCTCCTCCTGCCGGAGCACGTCGGCGAAGGCGCGCAGCGCGAACTTGCTGGCGGCGTAGGACCCCCAGGTGGGGTTGGCGTTCAGCCCGGACCCCGAGTTGATCGCCACCACCTGGCCGTGGGCGGCGCGCAGCGCGGGCAGCAGCAGCCGGGTCAGCTCGGCCACCGCGACGACGTTGACCTCCATCGTGCGGCGCCACACCTCGGCGGGCGTCTCCTCGATCCGGCCCAGCGTCACCACGCCCGCGCTGTGCACCAGCACGTCGAGCCGGTCGATCCCGGCGACGTCGGCCTCGGTGACGGCGGTGAGCTCCACCGGCCAGGGCCGCGCGCCGGGCAGCTCGGCGCACAGCTTGCCGAGCGCCTCGGCGTCGCGGCCGCCGAGCAGCAGATCGTGGGTGGGGGCGAGGGCACGGGCGACGGCGGCCCCGACTCCCCGGGAGGCTCCTGTGACCAGTGCGGTCGGTCGTGCGGACATGCGGGCCACGTTACTCCGGGCCCGCCGGCCCGCCGTCACCCCCTCCGGGCGGCGCCGCCCAGGTCACCGCCCGTCCGCGGGCCGCCACCGGGTCGCCACCGGCTCACCGCCGGGGTGCCACCGGCACGGCTACCGGTACGGGCGGAAGGTCGCGGGGCCGGGCCGCTCCAGGGTCAGGGCGTACTCGTCGTGCGGGTAGCGGTGGTCGTCCGGGCGGACCCGGACCTCCCCGGCGGCGGCCTCCAGGATGACGCAGCGGTACCACTCGCCGTCCCGCAGGAGCTCCCAGTGCCCCATGAGCACCTCCAGCCCGGACCGCCGGACCTCCTCGTCGGCCTGGTCCTCGGACCCGGTCTCGCCGAGGGGGTAGCCGAACACGGTCAGCGGCTCCCAGCCGTCGCCGTTCTGCCGCAGGTAGCCCAGGAGGGCGCCGTCGTCGTCGCGTCTGATCTCTCTCACGGTTGACACCATATACAAACTTGAATACAAACTTGTATATGTCCTCCACCCGCGTTCTCCTGCTCGGCGTGCTGCTCGACGGCCCGCTCCACGGCTACGAGGTACGGCGCCGCCTCGAAGTCATGGGCACCCACCACTGGGCCAACGTGGCCTACGGCTCGATCTACCACGGGCTGGCCAAGATGGCCGACGAGGGCCTGCTGGAGCGGGCGGAGGAGGGCAGGGGCGGCAGGACCGTCTACGCGATCACCGAGACCGGCCGGGAGGAGTTCAACCGCCTGCTGCTGTCGAACTGGTGGGAGATCAAGCCGATCGTCGACCCGTTCCAGGTGGCGCTCACCTTCATGGACCGGCTGGCGCCGGCCGAACTGACCTCGGCGCTGGACGCCAGGGCCGCCCAGCTCCGGTTCTCCGTCGAGATGGTCCGGCGGGCGATGGGCGGCAAGCAGGCCTACGGCGCTCCCCCGCACATCGACGAGTGCCTGCGGCTGAACCTCCTCCAGCTCCAGGCCCAGCTCACCTGGGTGGAGGAGGCCGCCGAGAAGGTCAGGAACGGCGAGTTGCCCTGAAAAACCGGTTGAGCCTCACCCCACCGGAGGGTTCACCCTCTTCTTGGGACGCGCCGTGAAACGTCCTGGCGCGCCTTCCGGACCTTCCAGCCACGCCCTCCGGAAGGGCACGTCCCTGCGTTCGCCACTCTTCTCCGGCGAACACCCCGGAGCACCGCACGACCCCCCATCCCCGAACGGAGAATCATGATCATTGAGGCGCAGGGGCTGCGCAAGACCTTCACCGCCCGGCGCGGGCGCGGCAAGGCCGAGGAGGTGGAGGCCGTCCGGGGCATCGACCTGAGCGTCGGCGAGGGCGAGATCTTCGCCGCGCTCGGCCCCAACGGCGCGGGCAAGACCACCACGGTCCGGATGCTCGCCACCTTCACCGTCCCCACCGCCGGGACCGCCCGGGTCGCCGGACACGACGTGGTCACCGAGGCGGCCAAGGTCCGCGAGCGGATCGGCTACGTCAGCCAGGCCGGCGGCGTGGACGACAACGCCCCCGGCCTGGAGAGCCTGGTGCTGGCCGCCCGCCTCGCGGGGGCCTCCCGCAGGGACGCGCTGGCCCGCGCCGGCGAACTGCTGGAGACCTTCAGTCTGACCGAGGTCGCGAACCGCCCGGCGCGGACCCTCTCCGGCGGGCAGAAGCGCCGCTTCGCCCTGGCCATCGGCCTGGTCAACCGGCCGCCGCTGGTCTTCCTGGACGAGCCCACCACCGGACTGGACCCGCAGAACCGCGCTAACCTGTGGGACGAGATCCGCGCCCTGCGCGACGCGGGCACCAGCGTGCTGCTGACCACCCACTACCTCGACGAGGCCGACGCGCTGTGCGACCGGCTGGTCATCATCGACCACGGCCGGATCGTCGCCGAGGGCACCCCCGCCGGGCTGAAGAAGGAGGTCGCGGGCGACGTCGTCACCCTGCGGACCGGCGACCCGGCCGCGGCCCGGGAACTGCTGGCCGCGCAGCCGTACATCGCCGAGACGCGTCTGGAGGGGGAGGTCCTGCGCGCCTACCTCGACGACGGCGAGCACAGCCTGCCCGCGCTGCTGCGCGCCCTGGAGTCCGGAGGCGTGACGATCGGCTCCATCTCCCTCGACCGGGCCACGCTCGACGACGTCTTCCTCAAGCACACCGGCCGCTCCCTGCGCGACGCCGCCTGACACCCGCCGCCCGGCCGTTCCCTGCGCGACGCCACCCGCCGCCCGGCCGTCACCGCACGACGCCACCCGGCACCCGCCGCCCGGCCGTGCGGCCTCCGACCCCCGACCGAAGAAGGAACCCCCCGATGCTCCGGCACACCATGCTCTTTCTGGGCTACGAACTCGGCAACCTCCGCCGCAACCCCGCCTGGCCCCTGCTCGGCATCATGCAGCCCGTCCTCTACCTGCTGCTGTTCGCCCCGCTGCTGACCAAACTGACCCCGGGCGGGACGCTGTCCGAGGCCCTGGTCGTGTTCACCCCCGCCGCCCTGGTGATGATCGCCCTGTTCGGCTCGATGTTCACCGGGTTCGGCATGATCAACGAGACCCGCAACGGGGTGCTGGAGCGGCTGGCGGTCAGCCGGGCGTGGCGGCCCTCGATCGTCCTCGGCAGGGTCGCCAAGGACATGATCATGCTGGTCCTGCAGTCGCTCCTGGTCCTCGGCGTGGCCGCGCTGATGGGCCTGCGGATCTCCCTGGCCGCGATGGGCCTCATGCTGCTGCTCATGGCCGTCACCGGTCTGTTCGCCGCGAACCTGTCGTACGGCCTGGCGCTGTCGATCCGCGACGAGAACGGCATGTCGCAGATCGTGCAGTTCTTCCTCCTGCCGCTGATGCTGCTGTCCGGCCTGATGCTGCCGATCTCCCTCGGCCCGGACTGGATGCAGGCGGCCGCGAAGTTCAACCCGCTGTACTACGCGGTCGAGGCGGGCCGGGCGCTGTTCGCGGGGGACTTCTCCAGCGGCACGATCCCGACCGCCTTCGCGCTGTTCCTGGTCCTGGGCGTCCTCACCCTGACCTGGTCGGTCCGCTCGCTGCGCAAGCTGGCCGGCTGACCCGCGCAGCCCGCTCCCCCGGCCCCGGCGCCCGCCCGCTCCCCGGTCCTCCCGCGACCCCGGCTCCCGCCTCCCGGTGGCGGGGCCGGGGAGGTGGCGGGGCCGGGGAGGTGGTGGAGCCGGGGAGGTGGTGGGGCCGGGCGACGGGCCGGGGTCTGGGAGGCCGTGGGGCCGTCACTCGACGAAGACCCCGCCCTGGTCGGTCATCCGCTCGTACTCCTCCAGGCGGGCCTGGGTGCGCAGCGGCGCGGCGTCGGCCATGGCCTCCACCAGCACCATGGCCAGGGCGAGCGGTGCCGCGTGCGAGTCGAACACCAGCCGCTCGCCGACCGGCGCGTCCAGCAGGACGTCGGCCTCGAACGGCACGTCGCGCCGGTCGGTGATCACCGCGGTCCGCAGGCCCAGCTCGCGTGCCTGGTTCAGGGCGGCGACCGCCTCGGCGGGGTAGCGGGGCAGGACCACCGCGACCAGCCAGCCCGCCCCGGCCCGGCGCGCGGCGTGCAGGCCGTCGGCCAGCTCGGAGCCGCCGTGGACCATCAGGCGGACGTCGGGGTGGATGCGGCGGGCGAAGTAGGCGAACGTGGTGGCCAGCCCGCTGGAGACGCGCAGCCCCAGCACGGGCAGCGGCTCGCACCCGGCGAGCGCGGCGCCCAGCTCGGCGACCGGCGACGGGTCGGCCAGGCCCTCGCGCACGCCGCGCAGGTTGCCGATCTCGACGTCGATGGCGGTCTGCAGATCGTTGGCGTTCCGCGGGTCGCCGGCGCGCGGCGGGACCCGGTCGCCCACCACGAGGGGCCGCAGCGCCTGCCGCAGCTCGGGATACCCGGCGAAGCCGAGCCCGACGGCGAACCTGGTGACCGACGGCTGGCTCACCCCGGCCCGGTCGGCCAGTTCCACGCTGGACAGGAAGATCGCCTCGTCCAGGTGGTCGCCGAGGTAACGGGCGATCCGCCGCTGCACGGGCGACAGCCGCCGGCCTTCAAGAAGTCGATCGAGTCCGTGCCCCACGTCCCCTCCAACCGCCGGGCCGCGCACGGGCATTCCCGCACCCGCCGCGCATCCGGTGTGCGTCCACCGCGCGTCCGGCACGTGACCGCCGCACGACCGGCGCGTACCCGCCCGGACGGGACCCGTACGCGCCCTGGCCGGCGGGCCCGGTTCTCCGGCGGGCCCGGCCGTCGGACGGGCCCGGCTGCCAGGCGGGCCCGCCCGTGTTCCGGCGCGGGCCCTCGGGCCCGCAGGCCGGTCAGGACTCGCGCATCGGGACGCGGACGCCGCGCTCCTCCGCCACCGTGACGGCCTCGTCGTAGCCGGCGTCGACGTGGCGCATCACGCCGGTCCCGGGGTCGTTGGTCAGGACCCGGTTCAGCTTCTCCGCGCCGAGCCGGGTGCCGTCGGCGACGGTGACCTGACCGGCGTGGATCGACCGGCCGATGCCGACGCCGCCGCCGTGGTGGATGGAGACCCATGCGGCGCCGGAGGCGACGTTGAGCATGGCGTTCAGCAGCGGCCAGTCGGCGATCGCGTCGGAGCCGTCCGCCATGCCCTCGGTCTCCCGGTACGGCGACGCCACCGACCCGCAGTCGAGGTGGTCGCGGCCGATGACCAGCGGCGCCTCGATCTCCCCCGAGGCCACCATGTCGTTGAACCGCTCCCCGGCCAGGTGACGCTCGCCGTACCCGAGCCAGCAGATCCGGGCGGGCAGCCCCTGGAAGTGGACCCTCTCCCCGGCCATCCTGATCCAGCGGGCCAGCGGCTCGTTGTCGGGGAACAGGTCCAGGATCGCCCGGTCGGTCCTGGCGATGTCGGCGGGGTTCCCCGACAGCGCGGCCCAGCGGAACGGGCCTCTGCCCTCGCAGAACAGCGGCCGGATGTAGGCGGGCACGAAGCCGGGGAAGTCGAAGGCACGCTCGAAGCCGGCCAGCTTCGCCTCGCCCCGGATGGAGTTGCCGTAGTCGAAGACCTCGGCGCCGGCGTCCTGGAAGCCGACCATGGCCTCGACGTGCCGGGCCATGGACTCGCGGGCCCTGCGGGTGAAGCCTGCCGGGTCCTTGTCGCGCTCGGCGGCCATGTCCTCGAAGGCCATGCCGGACGGCAGGTACATCAGCGGGTCGTGCGCCGACGTCTGGTCGGTGACGACGTCGATCTCGGCGCCTCGGCGCAGCAGCTCGGGGAAGGCGTCGGCGGCATTGGCCTCGACCCCGATGCTGAGCGGCTCGCGCCGGTCGCGGGCGTCGTAGGCCAGGCGCAGCGCCTCGTCGAGGTCGGCGGCGCGGACGTCCAGGTAGCGGTGCTCGATGCGGCGGTCGATGGACCGGGGGTCGCAGTCGACGCAGATCACCACGCCGCCGTTCATCGTCACGGCCAGCGGCTGGGCGCCGCCCATACCGCCGAGCCCGGCGGTCAGCGTGATCGTCCCGGCGAGCGAGCCGCCGAACCGCTTGGCGGCGACGGCGGCGAAGGTCTCGTAGGTGCCCTGCAGGATGCCCTGGGTGCCGATGTAGATCCAGGAGCCGGCCGTCATCTGCCCGTACATGGTCAGGCCCGCGGCCTCCAGGCGGCGGAACTCCTCCCAGTTCGCCCAGTCGGGCACCAGGTTGGAGTTGGCGATGAGGACCCGAGGCGCCCACTCGTGGGTGCGGAACACCCCGACCGGGCGGCCGGACTGCACCAGCAGCGTCTCGTCACCCTCCAACGTGGTCAGGGTGCGGACGATCGCGTCGAAGGAGCGCCAGTCGCGCGCGGCCCGCCCCGAACCGCCGTAGACGACGAGCTGCTCGGGATGCTCGGCCACCTCCGGGTCCAGATTGTTCTGGATCATGCGGAGCGCCGCCTCCTGCGGCCATCCCCTGGCGGTGAGCGTGGTGCCGCGTGGGGCGCGCACGGTCCGGCTGCCGGTCATGACCGAGCCTCCTCATCGTCATGAATGAATGCATTCATATTTGTCACCCGGAGGCCACGGGTCAACCCGGCGCGGCAGGTCCGGTCCGGGAGACCCGGTCCGGGAGACCCGATGTGCGAGGCCGTGTGCGGGGCCCGCCCGGGAGGGTGTGTGCGGGGCCCGGTGCGGGAGGGCGTCCCGGCCGCCGCCGGGACGCCCTCCGTTTCCGGCCGTCCTCCGGCCCCCGCCCTGACCCTAGTCCCGCACGGACTGGGCGAAGAGGAGTGAGCCGGGGAGCGCCCACGGGACGCTCCGAATTGCGAAGAAGAGGCTCCGCACAGGCCAGGTGCCCGCTTTCCGGAGCGGCGAATCAGCGGGAAGCCGGGTCTTCCGAAGTATCTCGCCACCCGCTACGCAGATTTTCCGCAATCCCCGCCGAAGGCTTGAGGCGGTCACCCGAGGGGATGGTGACGGTCAGGGGGCCCGCCGAGTACCGGAAAGCGCCAGGAGGGGGACCGGCATGAAGGACGCGGACGATGTGAACCTGCCCGGCGGTTCGGACATGACAGGGGTGTCGGGTGACGCGGCGGACATCGGCCCGTCCGCCGACGCGAACCTGACCGCGGAACAGGCCGCGGTCTTCAGGGCGGTCTCGGAGCTGGAGAGCTCCGGCGGACCGGGACACGTGGCGGAGATCGCACGGGTGACGGGGTTGGACCCCGGGCGCGTCGAGGAGGTGCTGGCGGAGCTCATCGGAGGGCCCGGCCTGGTCGTCGCCGCCACCGACCCCTGGCACTCCGAGCTCGGGCCCCGCTACCAGGTGCAGAGCCTGGACTGACGGCGGCGCAGGGCGCCGGCGCTCCACGGCCCGGAGGGGGAGCACGGGCCGCGGAGCGCCGGCGCCCGGCGCCGCCGGGCGGAGGCGGGTGTCAGCCGCGGCGGGCGGCGCCGTACTCCCTGCGCATCTCGGCCACGGTGTCCAGGATCTCGTCCTGGGTCTTGAGGAGCCTGGCCTCGGCCTCCTCGGTCCGCCCCTCGGCGGCGAGCCGCCGGTCGCCGACCCGGCCGCCGAGCTTCCGCTTGGCCTTCGCCTTCATCTCACGCAGATTGAGCTTCTCGACCAGACCCACGATCCACACTCCTTCGGCAGGCAGGCCCTTCAGCTTCCCGGGGAGCGGCCGGATATGCCTGCCGGACCACGAATCGGCCCGTGCCGGCACTGAAGCGGTCCGCCGCCCGGCTCTGGCACGGCGGGCGACGGGCGACGGAGGGCAGGCGGCAGGCGGCGGGCGGCGGACCGCTTCGGGCGTCGAGGACCGCCGTCCGGCGCCCCTTGCACACCAGGTCGCGCACGGGCGAGACTTTCGCGGCGGAGATCCACATGTTCGGCCGTCCGACGCCGGACGGCCTCCCCGAGGATCAGCCGATGTCGGGGAGGTCGGCCGACTCGGCGCCGTACTCGGCGTCGCCGTCCTCCGGGCGGCGGAGCTTGACGTCCTCCACCCAGGCGGCGCAGTACCGGCGGATCGCGGCGGTCTCCTCCGCGGTCAGGCCATAGGCCTCGAAGTCCTCGTCGGCGATCAGCTCGACGAACTCCAGGCGCATCACCAGCTCGGCGAGCGAGAACTCCTCGTTGTGCAGGCGGGCGAGGCCCTCCAGGTCGCGGAAGCCGTACAGGTGGGAGACCGAGACGACGTCGATGACGTCGCGGGCGAGGCTGCGCTCGTGCAGGGCCCGCATCTTCAGGCCGACCGCGTCGTCCAGGGAGACCACGGACACGTCGCCGACGACCACGGGCCCGCGCTGGAGCGCCTCCCTGAGCAGGTCGAACTCGCAGCTCTGCTCGGTCACCGGGTCGCTCACCACCAGCCGCGCCATCCGGGGCCCGGACTCCACCACGGTGGCGTCCAGCCCGGCCTCCCGGAACGTGTCGGCGACCGCGCCGGCCACCTCGGGCAGCGGCGTCTCGGCGGCGGTCGCGAAGTCGAGGTCGTTGCTCGGGCGTTCGGTGAGGCCGTGGGCGTTCATGGCGTAGCCGCCGGCCAGCACGAGGCCGAACCGGTCGCAGACCGGCAGGACGGCCTGGAGCATCCGTTCCTGCAACGGGGGCAGTCGTATCGCGTCCACCCTGCTCACTCCCACCTGGCTCGCGCTCGTCCCAACGCGGAGATCTTGCCCTCCCAGGCTCCGCGGTAACTCGGCCCGAGGCCACGGCGCAGCAGGGGCCAGTCGGCGAGGAGGATCTCGGCGTTGAGGTACGCCTCGGCGTCCTCGCGCCCGCCGCCGGTGATGACCGTCCGGTAAAGGCTCATCCGCAGCAGCCGGTTCCCCAGGTCGAACTCGGTCAGGCCCGACCAGGCCAGGTGGACGGGCAGGCTGACCACCCCGGTGGCGGGGCCGCGCAGGTCGGCGAGGGAGTCGGGCACCCGGTGCGCCACGCCCTCCCAGCGGGACGGAAGTCCGCTCACGGCCGGGTCACTCCCGGCTCGCGGTGTGCTCACGGCCGTCCCGGCCCGCGGCGCCCTCATGGCGTCCCCGGCCCGTGGTGTGCCCGCGGTCGTCCCGGCTCTGCTCGCGGCCGTCCCGGCCCGCGGCGCCCTCGTGGTGTCCCCGGCCCGTGGCACGTTCCCGGCCCGTGACGCGCTCCTGACCCGCAGGGTGCTCGTGGCGCTCCTGGAGCCTGACTAGGCGGCGGGTGGAGGGCAGGTCGTGCCGGCCGGAGACGAACTCCTGGAAGGCGATCTTCACCTGGATGACCGGTCGCCGCCAGCGCCTCTCCCGGTGCACCGCCGTGGCCATCTTCCGGGGCCGGGGCCGCCGGGAGCCGGGCGCCATGAACCAGTGCGCCCACGGCGAGCCCGGACGGGCCAGCCGTAACGCGCCCACGATCAGCAGCGGCGGCAGGAACAGACCGGCCAGGCCGGTCCAGATCTTCCCCTTGAGGAGGGTGACCACGGCCAGCGCGAGGTTCGCCACGATGACGCCGGCGGTGAGCCACGCCCCACGCGGCGTGCCGTCGGAGTTCTCCCAGACCAGCGGGCGCAGACCGGTGAGGAGCAGGCCGGTGATCGCGATCGCGGTGAACACCGCGTCCACCGACGCCCGCCCCTCCTCCTCCCAGTAGACGTCGCGAAGGTGCAGGATCAGCGCGAACTCGTCCAGTATCAGGGCGGCCCCCGCCCCGAACACGGCGGCCGTCACGGCGTACCAGCCCTGGGAGAGGCCCGAGACGACCAGCCCCGCCACCCCGCCCAGCAGGGTCAGCACCACGCCGAACACCACGTGGTGGATGTGCATGTCACCGACGCTGACGTTCCCGAACCAGCCGATCTTCGCCCGGATCAGCCGGACGTTGATCCTGGTCAGCACGAACGCGGCGATCAGCGCGACGAAGAAGCAGAACAGCGGCAGCCGTCCCGTCTCAAGGATCCTCTCGCGGAAGAAGTCGTCCATCGATTCATCAGATTATGCAAGGAACCCATGCGACACGGCCGCCCCGCCGTACGGCCGGGCGGAGACGGACGTTTCCCCGCGAGTCCCCCGCGAGCCCCCGTGAGTCCCCGGTGAGTTCCCGGTGAGTCCCCGTGAGGGATTTCGCTCGGCGGGTGCCGCCGGTTAGGCTGGCCACGGCACCGATGAACCCGTGCGGGAGAGAGTCCTGACATCCAGGCCAGGACCCCTGAAGGAGCAAGCCCTCCCCGCGAACCTCTCAAGGCAAAGGACCGTGCGGGTAGGTGACCTCTGGAAAGCAGGCCGTACGGCCTCGCCGAAGGTGAAAGTCCGGCAAAAATCGGGCGAAGCTCTCAGGCAACGATGACAGAGGGGGAGGATGCTCTCATCCGTCCCCTGCCTGAGGTGCGAACATGTCACGACCCACGCCGCTGCGCGGTGTCCACGAGGCTCTCGGCGCCACCCTGACCGACTTCGCGGGGTGGCTGATGCCGCTGCGTTACGGCAGCGAGTCCGCCGAGCACAACGCTGTCCGCCAGGCGGCGGGCCTGTTCGACCTCTCCCACATGGGTGAGATCTTCGTGACCGGCCCGCAGGCGGGTGAGGCCCTCGACTACGCGCTGGTCGGCCACCTGTCGGCGCTGGAGCCGGGCCGCGCCCGCTACACCATGATCGTCTCGCCGGACGGCGGCGTGCTGGACGACCTGATCGTCTACCGCCTGGCCGCCGACGAGTTCATGGTCGTCGCCAACGCGTCCAACTACCCCCGGGTCGCCGCCGAGCTGACCGATCGGGCCAAGGACTTCGACGCCGCGGTGGACGACCGCTCCGAGGAGTACGCGCTGGTCGCGGTGCAGGGCCCGAACTCGCGCGCCATCCTCGGCGGGCTCACGGACGCCGACCTCGACGGCCTGAGGTACTACGCCGGCCTGCCCGCGACCGTCGCCGGGGTCCGGGCGCTCATCGCCCGCACCGGCTACACCGGCGAGGACGGCTTCGAGCTGTTCGTCGCCGCCGGTGACGCCGAGGCGCTGTGGTCGGCGCTGACCGAGGCGGGCGCCCCGCACGGTCTCATCCCCGCGGGCCTGTCCGCCCGCGACACCCTCCGCCTGGAGGCGGGCATGCCGCTGTACGGCAACGAGCTGACGTCCGGGCTGACCCCGTTCGACGCCGGGCTCGGCCGTGTGGTGAGGTTTGACAAACCGGGCGACTTCGTCGGCCGGGCCGCCCTGGAGCCTCTCAGGGACGTCCCGCCCGCGCGCCGCCTGGTCGGACTGATCGCGACCGGCCGCAGGGTGCCCCGCCACGGCTACCCGGTGGTCGTCGCCGGTGACGGCGCCGTCGTCGGCGAGGTGACCAGCGGAGCCCCGTCCCAGACCCTGGGCAGGCCCATCGCCATGGCCTACGTGGACGGTGACCGTTCCGAGGGTCTGGCCGTGAGCATCCGGGGTACCCATGAAGCGGTCGAGGTCGTCGACCTGCCTTTCTACAGGAGGAAAAAGTGAGCAGCATTCCCGATGACCTGCAGTACACCAAGGAGCACGAGTGGGTCGCGGGCATCGACGACGGCCTGACCCTCACCGTGGGCGTCACGGCCTACGCCGCCGAGTCGCTCGGTGACGTGGTCTACGTGCAGGTCCCCGAGGTCGGCTCCACCGTCGCCGCGGGTGACGCGGTCGGCGAGGTCGAGTCCACCAAGTCGGTGAGCGACATCTTCGCCCCGGTGGGCGGCGAGATCGTCGAGGTCAACGACCTGGTCGTGGACGACCCGTCGCTGGTCAACAGCGACCCCTACGGCGAGGGCTGGCTCTTCCGCGTCCGTATGGAGGGCCGGCCCGAGGACCTCCTGTCCGCCGAGGAGTACGGCGTGCTCACCTCCGGTGAGTCCTGACCTCCTCCCAACAGTGCCGTGACCATGCGGGCCATGGGGGCTCGCGTGGTCGCGGCGACGCAAGCAAGGACCAGATCAATGGCGATCAGCGTCTTCGATCTCTTCAAGATCGGTATCGGCCCGTCCAGTTCGCACACCGGGGGCCCGATGGCCGCGGCGCACAGGTTCGCCCGCGGCCTCGCCCAGGACGGGCTGCTGGAGAAGACCGCGAGGGTCGAGGCGATCCTGTACGGCTCGCTCGGGCTGACCGGCAAGGGCCACGGCAGTGACAAGGCCGTCCTGCTCGGCCTGTCGGGTGAGAAGCCCGAGCTGGTGGACGTCGACACCGTCGACGAGCGGCTGGCCGCCATGCGCGAGAGCGGGACCGTCCGGTTGTACGGCGCGCACGAGATCCCCTTCGTGATCGGCGAGGACCTCGTCTTCGAACGGAAGATCTCGCTGCCGCACCACCCCAACGGCATGCGCTTCACCGCCTTCTCCGAGTCGGGTGACCCGCTCCGTGAGAAGGTCTACTACTCGGTGGGCGGCGGGTTCGTGGTGGACGAGAACGCCACCGGCGCCGACCGGATCAAGCCCGACGACACCGCGGTGCCGTACCCCTTCACGACCGGTGCCGAGCTGCTGGCGCACTGCGCCGAGACCGGCCTGTCGATCTCCGGGCTGATGATGGAGAACGAGAAGGCGTTCGGCCGCTCCGCGCAGGAGATCCGCGACGACCTGCTGAACCTGTGGCGCGTCATGAGCGAGTGCGTGCGGCGCGGCATCGACAAGGAGGGCGTGCTGCCCGGCGGGCTGAAGGTCCGCCGCCGGGCCCACCAGCTCCACCGGCGGCTCAGCGGCGAGTCGTCCGGGCAGGACCCGCTGCAGGCGATGGACTGGGTCACGTTGTTCGCGCTGGCGGTGAACGAGGAGAACGCGGCCGGCGGCCGGATCGTCACCGCCCCGACGAACGGCGCGGCGGGCATCATCCCGGCCGTGCTCACCTACTACCACCGGTTCACGCCGACGCCCGGCGAGGACGGCGTGGTGCGCTTCCTGCTGACCGCCGGGGCGATCGGCGTGCTGTTCAAGGAGAACGCCTCCATCTCCGGCGCCGAGGTCGGCTGCCAGGGCGAGGTCGGGTCGGCCTGCTCGATGGCCGCGGCCGGGCTCACCGAGGCGCTGGGCGGCACCCCGGAGCAGGTGGAGAACGCAGCCGAGATCGGCATCGAGCACAACCTCGGCCTGACCTGCGATCCGATCGGCGGACTGGTGCAGATCCCGTGCATCGAGCGCAACGCGGTGGCCTCGATCAAGGCGATCACCGCCGCCCGGATCGCGCTGCGCGGCGACGGCCGGCACTTCGTCCCGCTGGACAAGGCGATCAAGACGATGCGCGACACCGGCCGGGACATGCTCGACAAGTACAAGGAGACCAGCCGCGGCGGCCTCGCGGTGAACGTCATCGAGTGCTGAGCCGCCACCGCAGGCCGCGCGCACGTCTCCGCAGGTCACCGTGCGGGAAGGTCTCCGGCGCATGACCATCGAATCATCAGAATCGGCAGAATCAGCGCAAAAGCCGCCTTTCCGCACCTGATCTCCGCCGGGCGGCCTATGCTGGTTGGCTCGTCGCGGAGGTTCCGGCCGCAGGAGCCTTCCACCCGAGATGGACCCGGAGGTCGGAAGGTGTCAGCGGGAGTACGTCCGGACCGCCGTTCCCCGCGCCTTCTCCGCCTTCTCGGCGCCCACTGGGTCTTCCTGGCCGCCCTGCTCGCCGGGGGCGCGCTGCGGGCCCTGGCCGTGCTCGGCTACCGCCCGGCCCTGTGGTTCTGGGCCGACTCCTTCGTCTACCTCAACGGCGGCCTCGACCCGCGGCCCATGGAGTCGCGGCCCTCGGGATACTCGCTGTTCCTGTGGCTGCTGCACCCCCTGTCCAGCGTGCCGGCCGTCGTCGTCGTCCAGCACCTCCTCGGCCTGGCCACGGCGGTCTGCGTCTACCTCGTGCTGCGCCGCCCCGGCGGCCTGCCCGGCTGGGGCGCCACGCTCGCCGCCCTGCCGGTCCTGCTGGACGTCCACCAGGTCCAGCTCGAACACCTCGTCATGGCCGACTCCCTGATGGAGTTCCTCGCGGTGCTGGCCGTCACGCTGCTGCTGCGGCGGGAGCGGCCGGGCGTCCCGGCCGCCCTGTTCGCCGGACTGCTGCTGGCCGCGGCGACCGTCACCCGGACGATCGGCCTGCCGCTGACCGCCGTCGTCCTCGTCTGCCTGGTGATCCGCCGGGCCGGCTGGCGGGCGGTCACCGCCACCGCCGTGGCCGCCGCGCTGGGCCTGGGCGCCTACGCCGCCTGGTTCCACTCCGAGTACGGTTCCTACGGGCTGACCCGTGGCAACGCCTTCCTGTACGCGCGCACGCTCACCTTCGCCGACTGCCCGAAGATCAGACCGGCCGGTCCGGAGGCCGTCCTGTGCCCGGACGAGCCGGTGAGCGAGCGCAAGGCCCCACCGGCGTACATCTGGGACGGCTCCTCCCCGCTGAACGAGATCGAGGGGAGCTGGGCAGAGCGCGACCGGCTCGCCGGCGACTTCGCCGCCCAGGCCATCAGGGCCCAGCCCCTCGACTTCCTGCGCACCGGACTGGCCGACGTGGCCCACATCTTCGACTGGAACCGCCGCGTCTACCCCGCCCCCGGCCCGCAGAGCGCCTACGTCTTCCCGGAGACGGCCAGGCCCTTCCCGGAGGGCGCCGCCTCCCGGGGCCGGACGGCCGAGCAGATCACCGCCGCCTACCAGGGCGTCTCGGGCCGGCCCGTGCTGGCCGAGCCGTACGCCGGGCTGCTCCGCGACTACCAGCGGTACGGCTACCTGCGCGGCCCGTTCATCGCCGCGATCGTGCTGATCGGCCTGGTCGGCGTCCTGGCGCGCGTCCGGCGGCTCGGCGGCGCCGTGCTGCTGCCGTGGGCGGCCGGCGCGACGCTGCTGGCGCTGCCGCCGTTCATCGCGGCCTTCGACCACCGGTACGTGGTGCCCGCCCTGCCGTTCGCCTGCCTGGCGGCCGGGCTGGCCTTCTCCCGGACCTCCAGGAGACCTCGTGCGGCGGATGAGGAGACCCCGGGCGCGTCCGGCCCGGAGGTGCCGGCCTTCCCCGCGCCCGGGCGGAGCGACCGGCTCGTGCATCCGGTCCCGGTCGCCGCGGCGGCCGACGCGCGTCCCGGCACGTTCTTCAGCCCGTCCCGCGATGCCTACCCGAGCCTGGGAGACCGGGATCCGTGGGCGGACCGGCCGACGCCCGCCGTACCGGCCGGGTCGTGGTCCGGCGGGTCAGCGCCGTCCGACGTGCAGCCGGACGACCGCCCCGAGATCGTCGTCTCCGACCGTCCGGCGCACCTTGCCGACCGCGTCGCGGTTCAGCCGCGCGACGAGCTTCGCGAGGTCCGACGACGGCCCGCAGGTCACCGAGATCCGCAGCCGGTCGCATTTGACCCACCGGACGCGGATCCGGGCGAGCCCTTCGATTTCTTTAAGCGCAACCCCCAGCATGGCGGTCGCGCTGCCGCTCCGGCTCCCCAGGCGTCCCAGCCCCACGGCCCGGATCAGCCAGAGGATCGACAGCAGCGCCAGCGCCGTCAGTAGCAGCGCGGCCGCCCACCCCGCCCACGGATGCTCGGCCACCCGGGCGGGCAGCCCGCGGGGCAGCAGGCGCTCCCCGCGCGGCCGGGGGAGCTTGCCCTCCCCGCGCAGGAAGCCGTAGAGGCCGGCCGCGGCCAGCGCCAGCCCGACGACGGCGAGCCCGATGCGGTTGCCCCGGTACGGCCTCATCCGCGCTCTCCGCCCATCCGCCGCTCCCGTCCGCCGGACATCTAGAGTCCCCGCTTGCGGAGCCGTACCACGATCTCCCCCTCGGAGATCGCGCCCAGGCCCGCCAGCCGGTCGCCCACCACCGTGCCGACCTGGCGGAGCAGGGGGCCGGTCCGCTCGGCGCCGCTGATGACCGTGATCTCGATGTCCCGCGCGCCGAGGCGTACCCGCGCGCCGGTCACCTCGTCCACCGACTCGGCCGCCGCCCGGAGCGTACGGCGCAGCCCGCTCCTGGTCAGGCCGATGTACAGCCGCGGATCGGAGGTCTCCAGCGGCACCAGCCGGGTGCGCCCCGGCAGCAGCGCGAGGGTGAGCAGCACGGCGCCGGCCACGATCGCGCCCACCGAGACGAGGATCACGGAGGGGTCCGACCAGGCGGCGGCGCCGGGCCCGGTGGCGATCCTCCGGTACGGCACCCGCCCCAGCGGGTGGTCCGTGACCATCCCGACCGTCACCCCGGCGGCGGCCGACAACGCGGTGGACGTCATCAGGGCGACCACCACGCCGGCCGGGCTCCTCGCCGGGCGGAACAGCCGTACCGCCCGGCGGCGCGCGGCGTGCTGCTGTTCCTCGGCCGTCGTCCCCCCGAGCCCCGCCGAGGTCTCCTGAAGGCTACTCGTCACGCCCCCAGGCTTAACCGGCCGGAAGCTCCCGTGCGGGCCGCGACCTGCCATTTTCATGATCTTGTGATCGCCCTGGCGGGAGACTTTACCGCCGCCCGATGGACATGAATACTGCTCATGTTCGGCCGCGCCGGGTTATCCTGCCGTCATGGACGACCGCCAGCGCTACGACCGGGTCACCGCGCACCTGGACCCCCCGTTCGCCGTCCTCGACCTGGCGGCCATGCGCTCCAACGCGGAGAACATGGTCCGGCGGGCCGGCGGCAAGCCGATCAGGGTCGCCAGCAAGTCGATCCGCTCCCGCCCCGTTCTCGAACGGATCCTCGCCATGGACGGCTTCGCCGGGATCATGGCCTTCACCCTCCCCGAAGCCCTCTGGCTCGTCTCCACCGGACTGCGGGACGTGCTCGTGGCCTACCCCACGGCCGACCGCGCCGCGCTCGCCGAACTGGCCGCCGACGGCCGCGCGGCCCGGGAGATCACGATCATGGTCGACCACCCCGACCACCTGGACCTCGTCGAGTCGGCCGTGGCCGGCGTCCGCGACCGCCACGAGATCCGGGTCTGCCTTGACATCGACGCGGGGTTCGTCGCGTTCGGCGGCCGGCTCCGGGTCGGCGCCCGCCGCTCCACCGTCCGCGAGGCCGGCCAGGCCGCCGACCTGGCCGCCGGCATCGCCAAGCGGACCGGCTTCCGCCTCGCCGGGCTGATGGCCTACGAGTCCCAGATCGCCGGGGTCGGCGACGCCCCGCCGGGCGGCGCCGCCCGCACCCGGGCGATCCGGTGGATGCAGGCCAGGTCGCGACGCGAGCTCGTCTCCCGCCGGGGCCGCATCGTCCACGCCGTCCGCCAGGTCGCCGACCTGGAGTTCGTCAACGGCGGCGGCACCGGCAGCATCGAGAAGACCGCCCGCGAGAAGGCCGTCACCGAGGTGGCCGCCGGATCGGGCTTCTTCCACCCCCGCCTGTTCGACTTCTACCGCGGCTTCACCGGCCGGCCCGCCGCGCTGTTCGCCCTCCCGGTCGTCCGCCGCCCCGCCGCCGGCGTCGTCACCGTCCTCGGAGGCGGCTACCACGCCTCCGGCGCCCCCGGCCCCGACCGCCTCCCCCAGCCCTACCTCCCCTGCGGCCTGCGCTACGACCCCGACGAGGGCGCCGGGGAGGTCCAGACCCCCCTCCTCGGCCAGGCAGCCGAGGAGCTGCGCGTCGGCGACCGCGTATGGTTCCGCCACGCCAAGGCCGGCGAGCTGTCCGAGCGCTTCGCGAGCCTGCACCTCGTCGACGGCGAGGAGATCGTGGAGGAGGCTCCCACCTACCGCGGTGAGGGCCGGACCTTCCTCTGACGCACCCGGCCCCTCTGACGCACACGGCCCGCGGGCTCACACCCGCGGGCCTCACGTCCTCACGTCCCCGGCAACTCACGTCCCCGTGGACTCACTTCTCCGGCACCTTGCTTCCCCGGCGGCTTGTTTCCCTGACGCCTTGTTTCCCCGGCGGCTTGTTTCCCCGGCGACGCCGTCCGTACGGCCCGCCGCCCGGTCAGCGGCGGCGCCGCCGCCAGAGCAGGACCGCCGCGCTGACCGCGAGCACCGCGCCCACACCCACCAGGATCGGCCCGAGCTCCGCCAGTTCCGGCTGCTCCCCCGCCCAGAGGTCCTCGGATTCCTCCCCCGGCCGCACCGGCCGCGGGTTCAGCCCGACCGCCTCGCCGACCCGCTCGCTCACCGAGACCAGGAACCGCCTGGCGTCCGACTCGGCCTTGGCGACCGTCCGGCGCGCGACGTTCTTCGGGCTCACCCGGTCGGCGATGGCATCCACCGTCTGGGCCAACTCGGCACGGGTCCGCGCGATGCGCCGCTCCAGCTCCATGGGATCGGTGTCCGCCATGGCTCTCCTCTCCTCGCCCTTGACATCGATCAGTCTGTCAGGTCCGTCCCCCCGACGACACTTCGGGCCGACCGGTAAGTTGACCCGGGAACGATTCCACGAAGGGACACCATGAAACTCGAGCCCGGCGACGCCGCCCCGGACTTCGCCCTTCCCGCCGCCGACGGCACGACCGTCTCCCTGGAGGGTCTGCGTGGCAGGCGGGTGATCCTGTACTTCTATCCCGCCGCGATGACCCCGGGCTGCACCAAGCAGGCCTGCGACTTCCGCGACAGCCTCGACTCGCTGGCCGCCGCCGGCTTCGCCGTACTGGGGGTGTCGAAGGACTCCCCCGCCAGGCTGGCGAAGTTCGCCGAGCGCGACGCGCTGACCTTCCCGCTGCTGTCGGACCCGCAGCTGGAGGTCCACAAGGCGTACGGCGCGCACGGCGAGAAGACGATGTACGGCAAGACCATCGTCGGAGTGCTGCGCTCCACCTTCGTCATCGACGCCGACGGCAAAATCGAAAAGGCTCTCTACAACGTGAAGGCCACCGGCCACGTGGCGCGTCTCCGCCGGGAGCTGGGCGTGGACGAATAACCTTTTCACCCTTTTATCGCCATTTGATCGCGCCCCGAGAATTGTCGGTCACGCCGCCCATCCTCGGCACGTGCCCATCAAATACAAATACACCCCCGAAATGCTGGCCGAGGCGGCGGCGGAATCCCTCAGCGTCACCGAGGTCCTCCGCCGCCTGGGCGTGACGGTCGCCGGAGGCAACCACGCCCACATCAGCCGCCAGCTGAAGCGCTTCGGCATCGACACGTCCCACTTCCTCGGCCAGGCTCACCATCGGGGAGGCCGCTCGCGCCAGCGCCTGTCGTCAGATCAGATCCTTCGTGTGCTCCCGCCCGGATCCCACAGGATCAAGCCTCCCATGCTGCGTCGGGCGCTCCAGGAAGTGGGCGTACCCTACCGCTGCGAGGGCTGTAAGATCGAGGGAGTCTGGCAGGGCCGGAACCTGACCCTGCACGTCGATCACATCAACGGCGACTGGCTCGACAACAGAATAAACAACTTGCGTTTTCTCTGCCCGAACTGCCATTCTCAGACAGAGAATTTCGCGGGAAAAAATAAAGGGGCCGTAGCCCAACGGCAGGAGGCGGCAGTTTTAGGTACTGTACAGAGCGGGTTCGAATCCCGTCGGCCCCACAAAAGAATCGAAAACAACTCGGCGGTTCTGAGATCCGTGGACACCGCCCTGACCGTCTCGCCCCAGGACGCTTTCTTCATCGAGTACTACCGGGAGAAGAAGGGCGCGAAGTCGAGGTCCGCGGTCATCCGTGAGGCGCTGCGACTGCTGCGTGAGACGACCCTGGAGGAGGAACGCGCCGCCGGCACCCGTCCGTATCCCGGGTCGTGACCTCAGCCGGTACGGCGCAGCAGGAGGGTGACGAAGCCCAGGACGCCGCGGTAGCCGTTGAGCCACATGTCGCGGTGGTCGCGGGCGGCGGCCAGGGCGGCGTCGCCGTCGGGGCCGGGGTTGTCGAGGGCCCAGTTCGTGAGGGTGCCGGTCCAGGACCACTCGTAGTCGTCCCATTCGGCGAGTTCGCTGGTGTGGGCGTAGACGGTGGCGTATCCGGCGTCCTCCGCCCGGGTCACGGTGCCCGCGAGGTCGGCGTACTCGTCGGGTTCGGCGCCGAACCGGTCCAGGAAGGCCGGTGTGGGCGAGGTCTCCCAGAATCCTTCCCCCACCAGGGCGAGCCCTCCGGGGCGCAGGTGGCTGCGGACGGCGTCGAGGGTGGGGCGCAGCCCGCCGTAGGCGTGGGTGGCTCCGACGCACAGGACGAGGTCGTAGGGAGCGGCGCCGCCGAACTCGGCGGCGGGTGTCTCGTGGAGGCGGAGCCGCTCGGTGAGGCCGCGGCGGGCGGCCTCCTCTCCGGCGGAGGCCAGGGCGCTCGGGGAGACGTCCACGCCGTCGGCGATCGTCCCCGGGTGGAGTTCCAGCGCCCGGAGCGTCCAGCGGGCCTCTCCGCAGCCGAGGTCGAGGATCCGTGCTCCGTCGGGGAGGCGCGGCCGGCGGAGGAGGCGGTCGAGGTTCGTCTCGCTCACGGGGGCTGCGACGGGATGGTCGAGATGGGCGATGTGGCTGATCAGGTCGCGGTTCATCGGGCAGATGGTGCCAGGCGGTTCCGGCGCTCCGCCACCGGTTTAACGGTCCACCGGATTGTTTCCGCCACCCGTTACCGGTTCGGCGGCCCGCCGGAACGGCCCGGCCACCGGCCACCGGTCTGACGGCCCGCCGAATGGCTCCGGCCACCGGCCACCGGTCTGACGGCCCGCCGAATGGCTCCGGCCGCACGCCGCCGGTCCGACGCCCGCCGGAACGGCCCGGCCGCCGGCCCGGCGGCCCGGCGAATGGTTCCGGTCGCACGCCGCCGGTTCGACGGCCCGCCGTATCCGGCCGGCGCGCCGCGCGCGGGGCGCCGGCCGGAGGGGATTGTGAACGCCGGAACCCGGTCGTGAACGACGGACGGAGTCTGTGAACAGGGGCTCCGTGCAGCAATCGCTTTCCGTCACCAAATCGTGAAATTTCCTCTTTTGACCAAGATATTGACGGCGATCTCTCCACAGGGTCAAATCCTCTCAGCCCCAGTGCTACCGACGAGTCTCTCCCCTCCGCCGTTCACCATCGCCAGGCGCGCAGCGTGCGTGAACGCGCTCCGGGACTCGCCACCGTGCACCACGGCGGACCACGGACAACCCCCCAAAAAGATCCCGTGGCCGCCGCTCAGCAAAGGAGCACCCGCGTGAAACGCTCTGTCGCGTTTGCGCTCGTTGCCTCGGCGTCAAGCCTCGCCGTGGCACTGTCCGCCCCGTCCGCCGGAGCCGCCGGGCTGATCGCCCAGGCTCCGCCGGCCGCCTCCCCCGACACTCCCGCCCAGGCCGCCGACCGCCTGGTGGAGTCAGAACCGGCGATCCTGCGGGCCTCTCCCAAGGACCGTTTCCTGCGCCACAGCGCTCTCGCCACCAAGGACGGGCTCAGCTACATCGCCTACCAGCGCACCTACGCCGGCCTGCCGGTCTACGGCGGCGACTTCGTGGTCGTGACGAACGCCGCCGGCGGCGTGCTGAGCACGTCGGTCGCCCAGACCGAGCCGCTGAGCGTCCCGACCACCCCGAAGATCGACGCGGCGAAGGCCGCCGAGATCGCCCGGACGCAGATCAGCGACCCCGCCGAGGTGGCCGCGCCGAAGCTCTCGGTGATGGCCCAGGGACGGGGCCGGCTGGCCTACGAGGTCCTGGTGACCGGCGCCGACCGCGGCCGCGAGAGCAAGATGCACGTCTTCGTCGACGCGGTGACCGGTGAGGTCGCCGAGAAGTCGGACGAGGTCAGGGACGGCTCGGGGTCGAGTTACTACAACGGCCCGGTCACCATCGGCACCACCGGCTCCGGGACGTCGTACTCCATGACCGACCCGGCCCGCCCGGGCATCCGCTGCGGCGGCCAGGGCGGCACCGCCTACACCGGTACGGACGACAGCTGGGGCAACGGCTCGGGCACCAACCTGGAGACCGCGTGCGTGGACGCCATGTACGCGGTGGCCCAGGAATGGGACATGCTCAAGAACTGGCTCGGCCGCGACGGCATCAACGGCAGCGGCAGCGGTTTCCCCGCGCGGGTCGGCCTGAGCGACGTCAACGCCTACTGGAACGGCAGCTACACCAACTTCGGCCACTCGCAGGACAACCAGCGCCAGGCGACGCCGATCGACGTGGTGGCCCACGAGTTCGGGCACGCGATCTTCCAGACCACGCCGGGCGGTTCGACCGGCAGCAACGAGAAGGGCGGGCTCAACGAGTCCACCGGTGACGTCTTCGGCGCGCTGACGGAGTTCTACGCCAACGAGCCCGCGCAGTACGACCCGCCGGACCTCAGTGTGGGCGAGGAGGTCAACCTCGTCGGCAACGGCCCGATCCGCTACATGCACAAGCCGTCGCAGATCTCCGGCCACCCCGACTGCTACTCCTCCTCGGTGCCGAACCTGGAGGTCCACGCCGGGGCGGGCGTGCAGAACCACTGGTTCTACCTGCTCTCGATGGGGTCCAACCCGACCAACGGCCAGCCGGTCAGCCCGACCTGCAACGGCACGGCGGTCACCGGCGTCGGCATCCAGAAGGCCGGCCAGATCTTCATGGGCGCGCTGAACCGCAAGACCTCGACGTGGACCCACCAGCTCGTCCGCAAGGCGAGCCTGGAGGCGGCGATCCAGCTGTTCCCGGGTTCCTGCACCGAGTTCAACGCGACCAAGGCCGCGTGGAACGCCGTCAACGTCCCGGCCGCCTCGGGTGAGCCCGCCTCGTGCGGCTCGACGAGCAACGACTTCTCGATGACGCTGAACCCGTCCTCGGCCAGTGTGCAGGCCGGCCAGCAGGCGACCTCGACGGTCGGCACGCAGACCACCTCGGGCAGCGCGCAGAGCGTGACGTTCTCGGCCTCCGGCCTGCCGTCCGGGGCGACCGCGTCCTTCAGCCCGGCGTCGGTGACCTCGGGCGCCTCCTCCACCATGACGATCTCGGTTCCGGCGGGCACCGCCTCGGGCACCTACAACGTGATCGTCACCGGTGACGGCGCCAGCGTGGACCACACGGCCACGTTCACCCTCACGGTCGGCACGTCGGGCAATGTCGTCTTCAGCGACACCTTCGAGACCGACCTGGGCTGGACGGTGAACGCGGGCGGCACCGACACCGCCACCACCGGGCAGTGGGAGCGCGGTGACCCGGCGGCGACCTCCTCGGGTGTGACGCTGCAGCTCGGCACCACCGTCAGCGGGTCCAACGACCTGGTCACCGGCCGGCTGGCGGGCACCGCGGCGGGCGACTACGACGTGGACGGCGGCCTGACGAGCGTCCGCTCGCCGGAGATCGCGCTGCCGTCCGGGACGCTGACGCTGACGTTCTCCTGGTACCTGGCGCACCTGAACAACGCCAGCAGCAGCGACTACTTCCGGGTCCGCGTGGTGAGCGGCAGCTCGAACACCGTGGTGTTCCAGCAGCTGGGCGCGGCCTCCGACCGGGCCGGGGCCTGGCAGACGGCGACGGTGAACCTGTCGTCCTACGCGGGCCAGACGGTCCGCCTGCTGGTCGAGACGGCCGACGCCTCGACGGCGAGCCTCATCGAGGCCGGTGTCGACGACGTGAAGATCACCAAGTCCTGATCCGGCGGTTCCGGCGTGGCGGCCCGTCCGTCACGTGACCGCGACGGCCCCGGTCCCCTCCCCAGGGGCCGGGGCCGCTTCGCGCTCTCCCATCGTCACCGGCCGGCGGGTTCTCCCGAGTCGCCGGACCGGCGGACGGACGTCTCCCGAGACGCCGGGCCGCGCGGTGCGTCCTCACCATCGCGCGGCCCGGCGCTGTGATCCGCCATCACCAACGGTCTCCCTTTACTCACCCCGGAGGGCGCTCCCGGACACCATGATGCCCAAGGAGCGGTAAAGCACACGTAAGCCGTACAAAATGTGCTACCTGGGTCGTACACCGCGCTCCACCCTGAGGCGGAAGGGGACCGATCCGCCCGTACGTATCGTGGGGATGTGTTCGGCAGACTGCACTCCTGGAGCCGGCGGCACCCGGCGGTCGTGGGCCTCCTGTGGCTGACGCCGTTCCTGCTGCTCTCGCTCGTCAACGCGGAGCAGATCCGCTCCGGGAACGTCAGCCCGCTCGGCCGGGACCTCGGTTCCTGGGGGTTCCTCGCGCTCGCGACGGCGCTGGTGGCGCCCCTGTTCTGGATGCGGCGCCGCCCGCTGGCGGTGTTCGCGACCGTCTCGCTGGTCAGCTTCGCCCAGTGGCTCGCCGACGTGCAGCCGCTGTTCTTCAACCTCTCCGTGCTCATCGCCATGTACGGCGTGGCGGCGTACCGCGCGCCGCGCTGGGCGATCGGCGCGCTGCTCACCTCCGAACTGGGCATCTTCCTGGCCCTCGTCCGGCTCCCCGGCGAGTTCGAGGGCAAGCCCTTCGCCAGCGCCTCGGTGTTCGTCATGGCCATCTGGATCACCGGGATCTACACCAGCACCCGCCGCCGCTACCTGGAGGGGCTGGAGGAGCGGGCCGAGCGGGCCGAGCGCGAGCGCGACCAGCAGGCCCGGCTGGCCGCCGCGGCCGAGCGGGCCAGGATCGCCCGCGAGCTCCACGACGTGGTCGCGCACAACGTCAGCGTGATGATCGTCCAGGCCGACGGCGCCGGCTACGCGCTGGGCGGCGGCGACCCCGACACGGCCCGCGAGGCGATGAGGACGATCTCCGCCACCGGACGGCGGGCCCTGGCCGAGATGCGCAGGATGGTCGGCGTGCTGCGGGCCGACGACACCACCGAGGAGTACACCCCGCAGCCCGGCCTCTCCCAGCTCGACGACCTGGTGGCGCGGGTACGCTCCTCCGGCCTGCCGGTGGACCTGCGCATCGCCGGGGACCGCCAGGCCCTTCCCGAGGGGGAGGAGCTGACGGTGTACCGGATCGTCCAGGAGGCGCTGACCAATACCCTCAAACACGGCGGTCCCGGCACGCGGGCCATGGTCGAGATGGAGTACGGCGCGCGCGAGCTGCTGCTGCGGGTGACCGACGACGGCCGCGGCGCCGCGGCCCCCCGCAGCCCGGACGGTCACGGCCTGGTCGGCATGCGGGAGCGGGCCGCGGTGTTCGGCGGGAGCGTCGACGCCCGGCCCCGGCCCGGTGGCGGGTTCCAGGTGACGGCGCGGCTGCCGGTGGGCGAGCCCGCGGCCGGTTGAGCAGAACTGAGCAAAGGCTGATCGAGGGTCGGACGAGAGTCGAGCGAGGAGGTGGGCGGGGCGTGATCCGCGTGATGCTGGTGGACGACCAGGAGCTGCTGCGGACGGGGTTCCGCATGGTGCTCGGGGCCCAGCCCGACATCGAGGTCGTCGCGGAGGCGGGCGACGGCGCCGCGGCGGTCCGGGCCGCGCGGACGACCGGGGTGGACGTCGTGCTGATGGACGTGCGGATGCCCGTCATGGACGGGGTGGAGGCGACCCGGCTGATCCGCGCCGAGCCGGACGGGCCGCGGGTGCTGATCCTCACCACCTTCGACCTGGACGAGTACGCGTTCGCCGCGTTGAAGGCGGGCGCGGCCGGGTTCCTGCTCAAGGACGTGCCGCCCGCCGACCTCGTCAGCGCGATCCGGTCGGTGCACAGCGGCGACGCGGTGGTGGCGCCGAGCACGACGCGGCGGCTGCTGGAGCGCTTCGCCGTACACCTCCCCTCGCCGGGTACGGCGGAGCCGGCGGCGCTGAACGGGCTCACCGCGCGGGAGCGCGAGGTGCTGGTGCTGGTGGCGCGGGGGCTGTCGAACGCCGAGATCGCCGGCCGGCTGGTCCTGGCCGAGGCGACGGTCAAGACGCACCTGGGCCGGATCCTGGCCAAGCTGGGCCTGCGGGACCGGACGCAGGTGGTGGTGTACGCCTACGAGAGCGGCCTGGTCACCCCGAACTCGGCGGGCTGACCCCGCCCGGGGTCCGTGCCCGGGTCAGGCCGGAGCGGGTCAGGCCGGAGCGGGTCAGGCCGGAGCGGGTCAGGCAGGAACGAGCCGGTCGGGCACGGAGCGGTCGGGCACAGGGAGGGTCACGCGGGGCCGGGTCGGCCGAACGGCCGATGCCGGGCTACTCCGGCGGTGGGAAACGGCCGCCGCGCGCGAGCCCTCCGGTGGAGGACAGGTCCGTCCCGCAGTCCGATGGCGGGCGTTTCTCCTGGCAATAGCGTTTTCCCGGTAATGAACGCTGTTGTCGCAAGGAGAGTTGACGTGACCCTCACCGGTGGAGAGGTCGGCGCGCGGGGCGCGCGGGAGAACGCGGCGCCCGCCGTGGTCGCGAAGGGGCTGACGAAGAGCTACGGCCGGGGGGACGCGGCGGTGCACGCGCTGCGCGGGGTGGACGTCTCCTTCGCGACCGGCGCCTTCACCGCGATCATGGGGCCGTCCGGGTCCGGGAAGTCCACGCTGATGCACTGCCTGGCGGGCCTCGACACGGTCAGCGACGGACAGGTGCACATCGGCGACGTCGAGCTGACCGGCTTGGACGACAAGCGGCTCACCCTGCTGCGCCGCGAACGGATCGGCTTCATCTTCCAGGCGTTCAACCTGCTGCCGACGCTGACCGCCGAGCAGAACATCCGGCTCCCGCTGGACATCGCCGGACGCCAGGCCGACCGGGACCTGTTCGACCGCGTGGTGGAGACCGTGGGCCTGCGCGACCGGCTCGGGCACCGCCCGGCGGAGCTGTCCGGCGGCCAGCAGCAGCGGGTGGCCGTGGCCAGGGCGCTGATCAGCAAGCCGCAGGTCATCTTCGCCGACGAGCCGACCGGCAACCTCGACTCCCGCAGCGGCGCCGAGGTGCTGGCCTTCCTGCGCACGTCGGTGCGCGAGCTCGGCCAGACGATCGTGATGGTCACCCATGACCCGGTGGCCGCCTCCTACGCCGACCGCGTGGTGTTCCTCCGCGACGGCCTGCTGGTCAGCGAGATCCACCGGCCGACGCCGCAGAGCGTGCTGGACACGCTGATGAAGCTGGAGGCCTGAGGAGATGATCAAGGCGACACTGGCCGGGCTGCTGGCGCACCGGCTGCGCCTGCTGCTCACCTCGCTGGCGATCGCGCTGGGCGTGGGCTTCATCGCGGGCACGTTCGTGCTCACCGACACCATCGACGCGGGCTTCGGTCAGCGGTTCGGCGCGGCGGCCGACAGGATCGACGTCGCCGTGCTGCCCGGCCCCGGCACGGACGGCCGGGAGCCGAAGCGCGTCCCGGCGGCGGTTCTGGAGAAGATCCGCGCCACCGGCGGGGTCGCCGACGCCCAGGGGCTGGTGCGGGGCACCTCCGCCCTGATCGGCAAGGACGGCAAGGCCGCCGGCGACTACCCGACCTCCGGCGTCTCCGTCGTCGAGGGCCCGCTGAACCGCACCGAGATCACCAGCGGCACGGCGCCGAGGACCGACGCGCAGGCCGTACTCGACGAGAACACCGCCAGGACCCGCGGCTTCAAGGTCGGCGACCGGATCACGGTGCTCGACTCGCGCGAGGCCCGGCACGAGTTCACGCTGGTCGGCCTGTTCGACGTCGGCCTCGACCAGGAGCTCGGCTACACCGGCGCGGTCGGCTACACCACCGCCATGGCGCAGCGGATGACCGGGCAGCGCGCCTTCACCGAGATCGACGTCGCGGCCGTCGAGGGCGTCTCCCAGGAGCGGGCCCGCGCGGCGGTCGCCGCCGCCCTGGGATCCGGCTACCAGGTCATGACCGGGGAGAGGTTCGCCGACGACCTGGTGAAGCGGAACGGCGCGGACACCGGGGTCCTCAAGACGGGCCTGCTGCTGTTCGGCCTGGTGGCGATGTTCGTGGCCGCCCTGGTGATCTACAACACCTTCACCATCCTCGTCGCCCAGCGGACCAGGGAGATGGCGCTGCTGCGCTGCATCGGCGCCACCCGCCGGCAGGTCTTCGGCTCGGTCCTGCTGGAGTCGACGGTGGTCGGCCTGATCTCCTCGGCCCTCGGGCTGCTGCTCGGCTACGGCCTGAGCCTGGGAGCGCTCGCCGCGCTGACCTCGTTCGGCGCGCCGCTGCCCACCGGCACGGCACCGGCGCTGTCGCCGCGCACGATCGGGCTGGCCGTGGCCCTGGGCGTCGTCGTCACGGTGGGCTCGGCGCTGCTGCCGGCCCGGACGGCGACGCGGGTCGCGCCGATCGCGGCGCTGCGTTCGCAGGCCGAGGAGCACGTCTTCCGGACCGGCGTCGTCCGGACGGCCCTGGCGGCGCTGTTCCTGCTCGCCGGAGCGGGCGTCACCGCGGCCGGGGTCGCCATGGGCCCCGGCGAGTCCGCGCTGTTCGTCGTCATGGGCGGCGGCACGGTCTTCTTCCTGGGCGTGCTGATCATCGGCCCGGTGCTCGTCAGGCCGCTCGGCGCGCTGGTCGGCTGGCTGCCCGCGAAGCTCGCCGGGGTGCCCGGCAGGCTCGCGGTGGACAACTCCGGCCGCAACCCCCGCCGGTCGGCCACCACGACCGTGGCGCTCACCGTGGGCGTGACGCTGATGACCCTCATCGCCGTCATCACCGGCACCATACGGGTGACCTTCACCGAGCGGCTCGACGAGCAGTTCCCGGTGGACTACCTGGTCCAGCCGCAGGACCGTGACTCCACGATGCCCCGCGCCCTGGGCGAGGGCCTCCGGAAGCGGCCCGAGCTCGCCTCGGTCGCGGCGTTCCGCGAGAAGATCGCCGAAGTCGGGGACCGCGGCGCCGAGTTCCGGGTGGGGACCTTCACCCCGGCGCCGGACTTCCGGCCGAAGCTCGACGAGGGGTCGATCGCCCTGCTCACGCCCGGGACGGCGGTCGTCAACCGGAACGTCGCCACCAGCCTGAAGCTGAAGACCGGCGACCGGATCGGCGTGCGGACCGCCGAGGCCGGCACGGTGAGCCTGCGGGTCGTGGCCACCTTCGACCCCGACTCGGGCGTCCTGCCGCCGGTCACCGTTCCGGCGGGTGACTTCGACCGCTACTTCGGCGCGGTCGGCGACAGTCGGCTGATGATCAACGCCCGGGACGGCGTCGGCGCCGACGTGGGCCGCCGGGTGGTCGAGGCGGCGGCGCGGCCGTACCCGACGGCGAAGGTCGCCAGCGCGGCCGACGTCCGCGGCGAGTTCGAGGAGTCGCTCGACATGATGGTGATGATCATCACCGGCCTGCTGGGCCTGGCGGTGCTCATCTCCCTGCTGGGCATCGCCAACACGCTCTCACTGTCGGTCCACGAACGGACCCGCGAGTCGGCACTCCTGCGGGCGCTCGGCCTGACCCGGCCCCAGCTGCGGCGGATGCTCACCGTGGAGGCGCTGATCCTGGGGCTCATCGGCGCGCTGGTCGGCGTGGGGCTCGGCGTCGGGTTCGGCTGGGCCGCGACGCGGACGATGGCCGACGACGTCGCCTTCCAGGTGCCGGTCACGCAGGTCCTGGCGTTCGTGGCGCTGTCCGGCCTGGCCGGGGTCGTCGCCGCCGTGCTGCCGGCCCGCCGGGCCGCCCGCGCCTCCATCGTCGGCTCCCTCGCCACGGGCTGACCGGCCGCCAACGCGTCCGGGCGTCCGCGAGGGGCGGCGGGCGGCGCGCCGGACGGAGTGCGCGCAGGGAACGGCCGGGGCCGTCCGCGGGGGCGGCGCCCCGGCCGTTCCCTCACTCCCCCGTGTAGAGCCTGCGGAGGTCCACCAACTGGATTCGGCCGTCACCGGAGGCGGCCGCCGTCCGGAGATCGTCGGTGAACCCCGCTCCGCTGAACATGACGAGCACTCCGGGCGCCTGTCCCCGGGCGGCCAGCAAGGAGGCGATCTTCTCAAGCCTGTTCAGGTGGCCGAGACCGACGACGTCTCCCCACTTGATCTCGCCGATGGCGAGCAATCCGCCCTCGGGGTCGAACGCGGCGAGGTCGACCTCGTGTCCCGTGCGCGTGGCCTGGTCATAGACGACTCCCGAGAGGATCCTCGCGGGGAAGCCCCCGAAGGTGTCGTCGGCGGCCATGTTCGACGCCCAGACGCGACACATCCGCTCGAACACCGGCCCGGCGACGTTGCTGAGGAACTTCGGCGCGGACGCCTTCCAGATGCGTTCGGTACGGCCGGGCCGTACCTGCTCCAGCTGCGCCCAGTACGGGCGCATGATCACATGGTAGAAGCGGACCAGCGGCTCGGTGATGCGGTACTCCGACCTGTTGGATCGGAAGGCGTCCGGTTCGGTGACGAGGAGACCCGCGTCCTCCAGGACCGTCAGGTGGTGGGAGATGTCGGTGGCCTTGCGCTCGATCCGGGTCGCTATACCGCCCCGGGTGGCGTTCCCCTCGGCCACGGCGGCGAGAACCGTGTGATAGAGGCCGGTGTCACGGAGGGTCGGATCCTCCGCAAGGAGAGCGCGCACCTCACGGAAGAGGGGGCTCGCCGGATTGAGCACGTGCTCGACGATCCACGCGTCGAAGTCGCCGAGGCTCGCCGGCGCTTCGCCTCGGAGATACTCGGTGCGGTAGGCGGGCGTGCCGCCGAGCACGAAGTACAGCATGGCCGCGAGCCGGTGGTCGGTGATGCCCCAGAACCCGGCGGCCGTCCGGAAGTCGAAGGTCGGCACCACCAGTTCGAGGCCCGCCCTGCCGCGGAGCGGGGCGGCGCCGGTGAGCAGGCCCCCCATGAAGGAGATCGAGGATCCGCACAGCAGGATCCGCGCCCTGGAGGCCAGCCGTTCGGCGCGACGCGGCGACAGCGCCTTCTGGATGACCGAGGGAAGATCCTTGGCCTCCCTGACCAGGTAGGGGAACTCGTCGAGGACGACGGGGAGCGGACGGTCCGCCGCCAGGGCCAGCAGCCCGTCGACGGCCTGCGCCCAGTCGCCGAAGCGGACCGTCCCCGGTGCGCCGGTGTAGGCCGCCACCGCGTCACCGAGCTGCCTGAGCGCCTCCTGTCGTGGCACGGCTTCCGTCGCCGCGTAGTAGAAGCCGCCGCCGGCCTCGCAGAGCGACTCCAAGAGGAAGGACTTGCCCTGCCTCCTACGTCCCGAGACGACCCCCAGGGTGGCGCCCGCACCCTCGTCCCGGGCGAAGCGGGTGAGCTGCCGCCACTCCCAGTCGCGGTCGAACATGTCCGGAGGCTTGTTCAGCCGCACGGGCCCTCCATTTTTAGGAGTACATTTATAAGTATCGTACTCCTAAAAGCAGCGATCTTATCGGAGGCGGGGGCCCGGCCACTGTTCGGCGACCGCCTCGGGGTGGAGCAGCGGCCGGATGGCGAGTTCCCCGGTGTACTTGTCGATCACCACGCAGCCTCCGCCGACGGTGTCGGGCAGCACCCCGGGGTCGTCGGGCTCGGGCTCCGCCGCCCAGGCGACGTAGCCGCCGCCGAAGCCGTGGAGCCGGATCTCCACGGCGGAGCCGGGACGGCGGACGCCGTTGAAGTACTCCTCGGCGATCGCCCTGGCCTGGTCGAGGTTCACGGCCCCTCCTCCGCGTCGATGACATCGATGGGGTTCACAGCCGCCGCCCCTCCGCGTCGACCACCACGCAGAAGACCCCGGCGACCGACCCGTACGGCGGCTCCACCGACATGTGGCCCCGCTGCGCGTCGATCCAGATCACCTCGCCCGAGAAGTTGACCGCGTTCCAGGCGTGGCTGCCGCCGCCCGGCCACCGGTTCATGATGACCGCGCACGATCCGTGCCCGCCGGACAGCAGCGCCTGCGCGATCGGGACGTAGGCCTGCCGCCCCTGCCCGACGTACCGGAAGCGCTGGCCCAGCCACCGCTCGGCGCGGGCCACCCCCCCGGCCTCCCCGGTGAGCAGCGGCTTTCCGGCGCGGTCGTACTCGGGCCGCCGGGGGGCCGCCACCGCGGGCGCGCCGTACCAGGTGGACAGCACCGCCAGCGCGCAGTCCACCGCGTTGGTCGCCCGGAACGGGTCCTCTGCGGGACCGGAGCCGTTGACCAGCCTGATCCACATGCCGCGCGGGTCGGGGAAGCGCCGCGGCACGCCCCGTTCGGTCAGCGGCACCGCCCGCGTCACGTCCTCCTGGGTCTGCGGGTCGGGCATCGCCAGCCCGCCCGCCACGCCGTACGGCCGGCACCGGTCGAGCAGCAGCGGCCGCCAGCGCGCCGGCTCCGGCTCCCGTGGCGGCGCGGCCGGAACCGGGAGCGGCTGCGAGCCGTCCAGTTCGAAGTCGCGCCACCGCCGCCCGTCCGCGGCCACGACGGGGTTGTAGACCCCCTCGGGCAGAAACAACCGCGTCATGCGTCCCCCTCGCCCATCCGTCCGGGCCCGATGCTAGGGCCGCCCCGCCTGCCGCGCGGGGGAGTTGACCAGACCGGCGGGCGAGTTGACCGAACCGGGGGACGCGCACCGGGACGTTCCGCGGCCGGACGGCGACGGGGCGACCTACCGGGGCGTTACCCGCGCCCCCGGCCCGGCGCGCGACGGCGCCGATGCCCCGCGTGGCCCATGTCACCTTCCGTGATGGAAACGATGCCTTCGGTCACAGGTGGTTACTCGATGGTAATAAGCCGTGCGCAAGGCTTTGATCTCCCCTGGACGACCTCCGGGGCCCGCCGTGCCTACCGTGGGACACGAGGTTCCCAGGCCGGGACGGCGTCGGTTGAGGCGGCGGCCCGGCGGTTCGCCGGTCCGGGCCGCACCCGGACCCGAGGGCCGGACGGAGTGATGTCCATGACGATCAGGCACACCCTCTTCACGGGGACGGTGCTCGCCTCCCTGCTCGCCGTCCCGGCGGCCGGGGCCGCCATGGCCGGGACCGCATCGGCCGGCTCCGCCGTGCGGGCCGCCCCGGTCACCGCCCCGGCCCTCACACGGGACGACGGCACCTGCCCGAGCAGGCGCAAGGCCAGCAGGTGCATCAGGCACCGCGGTTTCTCCGCGGTCTCCTACGGACCCGGCCTGGACCGGCCCCGCCCGCCGAAGGAGAAGCGCGGCAGGCCGCCGAAGCCGCCCGGCATCGGATACGGCGACAACCTGCAGCCCGGCGGTCCCGGAGGTCCCGGCGGGATCAACGACTGACGGCAGGGAGTGACCCCATGACGACGATCAAGCATGCCCTCTCGGCGGGGGCGATGTTCGCCTCCCTCCTCGCCGTTCCGGCGGTGGCGCCGGGCGCGCTCGGCGGCCTCCCGGGGCCGGCCGGGCTGCTCTCCACGGTGACCTCGCAGTTCAAGGCCGCCAAGCCCTGCCCGCGGGCCAGGAACTCGGGCAGGTGCCGCGCCCGGCGCCGCGCCGAGGGCCCGGCCCGGACCGGTCCCGTCATCGCCCTGGGCCGTCCCGTGCGGGCCGTCTCGTACAGGCCGTCGTGAGGCCCGCCTGAGGCCGGAAGGCTCAGGTGACGGTGACCGTGACGGCGTGCCAGCCGGTGGCGCCGTCGGGCGTGACCGGGGCCCGCTGGGCGGTCTGGGTGTGGCCGGTGGCGTCCGTGGCCCGCACCTCGATGGTGTGCCGACCCGGGACGGCGTCCCAGTCGTCGACGACCCACTGACGCCAGGTGTCGGCGGTCGGCGCCTCGGCCAGCCTGGCCTGGAGCCACGACCCGCCGTCGACCCGCACCTCGACGGCGTCCACCCCCCGGTGCTGCGCCCAGGCGACACCCGCGATCACGGTACGGCCCGCCGGGACGCTCCCGCCGTCCCTCGGCAGGTCGATGCGCGACTGCGTCTTGATCGGCCCCTTCTCCGCCCACCCCCGGGTCGTCCAGTAGGCCGTGTCCTGGTCGAAGCGGGTCACCTTGATCTCGGTGACCCACTTGGTCGCCGAGACGTACCCGTACAGGCCGGGCACGACCTGACGGACCGGGAAACCGTGGTCGACCGGGAGCGCCTCGCCGTTCATGGCGACGGCCAGCAGGGCGTCGCGGCCGTCGAGGACGACGTCGAGCGGCGTGCCGCAGGTCCAGCCGTCGGCGGAGGTGCTGAGCAGCATGTCGGCTCCGCTCCGCACCCCCGCGTCGCGCAGCACGTCGGCCAGCCGCGCGCCCAGCCAGCGGGCGTTGCCGGTGTAGTGACCGCCGACCGGGTTGGAGACGCAGCACAGTGTGACGTCCTCCTCCACCAGGGGCCGCTTGAGCAGGTCGGCCAGGGTGAGCTCGACCGGCCGGTCCACCATGCCGCCGATCCGCAGCGTCCAGTCGCGCGGATCGACCTGCGGCACGACGATCGCGGTGTCCACCCGGTAGAAGTCGCGGTTGGGGGTGACGAACGGCGTCAGGCCCCTGATCCGCAGATCCGTCCCGGCCGGGAGCGGCTTCGCCGGCACGGCCGGGCGGGGCAGCGCCAGGCCCACCCGGGCGGCGCTCACCTCCGACCGGCCCGACAGCGCCCGGCCGGCCAGGCCGCTCACCCCGGCGACGGCGGCGCCGCCGAGCACGCCGGTCAGCAGCCCGCGCCGGTTCACCGCGTACCGGTCGCGCCCGGCCCGCATGACCGGCGGCCCCGTCTCCTCAGGACGGGCGTCGCCGTCCCGGACGCCGTCGTCCCGGGCGTCACCGTCCCGGGCGTCACCGTCCCGGGTGCCGTCGTCCCGGGTGCCGTCGTCCCGGGCGGCGGAGGCGCGTCTGAGCAGGGCCCGTAGCGCGATCGCGCCCACCGCGACCCCGGCGACGGTGGGGATCGCATCCACCGGGCCGGCATCGGGACGGGTCAGCACGGCGGCCAGGCCGACGACCCCGAAGGCCGCCAGTCCCGCCAGGCCGTACCGGAGGTCCCGGGCGGCGAAGACGCCCACGGCGACGGCGAGGACGGCCATGACGGCGAAGATGCCCGCCAGCAGGACCGGCTTGTCGTTCTCACCGAAGGTCCGGATCGCGAAGTCCTTCAGCCCGGCCGGGGTGAGATCGACGGCGGCGTTGCCGACCGCGAAGACCGGGAAGGCGGACGCCTTCACCAGCCCCGCCGCCAGCAGTGAGACCCCGATCGCCACCGCGCCGGTCACCAGTCCGATCAGCGCCGAGGCCCAGACGGGCAGGCGGTTGTCACTCCTCATGCCTCCGACGCTACGCCCGGCGGCGGGGCCGGGATCTTACGCGCCGATTACGGGACCCGGCCAGGGTGCCTGCGGCCCGGCCCATCCCCCGGACTCCGGGCACGGAACCGCCCACGAGGGAGCGCCCCGGCCGCACACGGACCCGGCTACGAGCCCGTCGCGCCGGAGAGCGTCTCCACCAGGATCGGGACCAGGGCGCGGAAGGCGCGGCCCCGGTGGCTGATGGCGTCCTTCTCCGCCGCCGACAGCTCGGCGCTCGTCCGGCTCTCGCCCTCGGGCACGAAGATCGGGTCGTAGCCGAAGCCGCCGGTGCCGCGCGGCGCGTCAACGATCACGCCGTGCATCGCGCCCTCGGCGACCCGTTCCCGCCCGTCCGGCAGGGCCAGCGCGGCGGCGCACGCGAAGTGCGCGCCCCGGTGCGCGGCCGGCACGTCGGACACCTGCGCGAGCAGCAGCTCCAGGTTGGCGAGGTCGTCGCCGTGCCTGCCCGACCAGCGAGCCGAGAAGATGCCGGGCATGCCGTTCAGCGCGTCCACGCACAGGCCCGAGTCGTCGGCGATCGCGGGCAGGCCGGAGGCGCGGGCGACCGCGTGCGCCTTGAGCAGGGCGTTCTCGGCGAAGGACAGGCCGGTCTCGGGGACGTCGCCGATCTCGGGGAACTCCTCCAGGCCGACGATCCCGACCGGCACCCCGGCCTCGGCCAGGATGCGGCGCAGTTCGGTGATCTTCCCGGCGTTGCGGGTGGCCAGCACCACCCGGCCCGCGGCCTCCGGGACCCCCGGCATCCCCGGGTTCGCGGGTGACGCCGCTCCGGCGCTCACGCCGGCACCCCCGGTCCGTGGCCCGCGTCGCTCCCCGCCCCCCGGCTCACGGCCGACGGGACTCCGGCGCTCACGCCAGGGCCTCCTTCTGCAGGCGGGTCAGCTCCGCGCACCCGGCGGCGCCGAGGTCGAGCAGCTCGTCCAGCGCCGCGCGGTCGAACGGCCGGCCCTCGGCGGTGCCCTGGACCTCGACGAACGCGCCGGAGCCGGTCATCACCACGTTCATGTCGGTCTCGGCGGCGACGTCCTCGGTGTAGCAGAGGTCGAGCAGCGGAGTCGCGCCGACGACGCCGACGGACACCGCGGCGACCGACTCGACCAGCGGGTTGCCCGAGCACATCTTCCGCTCGCGCATCCACTTCACCGCGTCGGCCAGCGCGACGTAGGCGCCGGTGATGGCCGCCGTACGGGTGCCGCCGTCGGCCTGCAGGACGTCGCAGTCGATGACGACGGAGTTCTCGCCCAGGATCTTGTAGTCGACGCAGGCGCGCAGCGAGCGGCCGATCAGCCGGGAGATCTCGTGCGTCCGGCCGCCGATCTTGCCGCGCACCGACTCGCGGTCGTTGCGGGTGTTCGTCGACCGGGGCAGCATGGCGTACTCGGCGGTGACCCAGCCCTGGCCGCTGCCCCGCCGCCAGCGCGGCACGCTGTCCTGCACGGTCGCGGCGCACAGCACCCTGGTGCCGCCGAACTCGACGAGCACCGAGCCCTCGGCGTGCGTCAGCCAGTCACGGGTGATGGTGACGGGGCGGAGTTGGTCAGGGGAACGTCCATCTGCACGAGCCATGGCATCACCCTAGGTCATAGACGGCGCCGCTCCGCGCGAGTTCCATACGTCCGGGGAAACCGGCCCGGGAGGCGTCGGCGAGGATGCGGGCCGGGTCGTGCCAGGGCACCAGGTGGGTCAGCACCAGCGTGCCCGCCCCGGCCCTGGCCGCGTGCTCGGCGGCCTGTCGTCCGGTGAGGTGCAGATCGGCGGGCAGTCCCGGGACGTCGGGGAAGCTGGCCTCGCACAGCAGCAGGTCGGCGTCGGCTGCCAGCCGGACCAGTTCGGCGGTCTCCCCGGTGTCGGCGGAGTAGGCCACCGAGCGCCCGCCGTACGAGACGCGGAAGCCGTAGGTCTCGACCGGGTGGTTCATCGGCGCGGCCGTCACCCGGAACGGGCCCGCCTCGAACGTGCCGGGGGTCAGCGGCGCGAAGTCGAAGGAGGTCTCCATGCCCGGCTCGTCGGGCATGCCGTAGGCGCCGGCCAGCCGCCGGGGGGCGTCGGCGGGCGCGTGGACCGGCACCCTCGGGTGCGGCCCCTGCGGGGAGTAGGTGCGCACCACGTGGTAGGAGCACATGTCGAGGCAGTGGTCGGCGTGCAGGTGGGACAGGCAGATCGCGTCCACGTCGTAGAGGCCGATGTGGCGCTGCAGCGCGCCCAGCGAGCCGTTGCCGAAGTCCAGCAGCATGCGGAACCCCTCGGCCTCCAGCAGGTAGCAGGAGGAGGGGCTGTCCGGCCCGGGGAAGCTCCCCGAGCATCCGACGATCGTCACCTTCACGGCGCCTCCCCCGCTTCCACGAGCCGCCCGCCGGGGCCGTCGCCCAGCGCCGCGAACTCCACCGCCTCGATCTCCGGCCCGAGGAACCGCCGCCCGAGCCGTTCGAAGAGCCCGGTGTCACCGGTGGTGCGGAACCGGTGCCGGGGAGTGCCGGAGGTCGCGGCCAGCCCCCGGTCGTGCAGGATCCGGTAGACGTCCTTGGCGGTCTCGTCGGCGCTGGAGACCAGCGTGACGCCGTCCCCCGCCACGTAGGCGATCGGCCCGGCCAGCAGCGGGTAGTGCGTGCAGCCCAGGATCAGCGTGTCGCAGCCGTCGGCCAGCACCGGTTTGAGGTAGTCGCGGACGACCTCGATGAGCTCGTCGCTCATGGTCTCGCCCCGCTCGGCGAACTCCACCAGCCGGTGCGCGGCCACCCCGGTCAGCAGCACGTCGGGGGCGGCGGCGAAGGCGTCGTGGTAGGCCATCGACTCGATGGTGGCCCGGGTGGCGATCACCCCGACCCGGCCGTTGCGGGTCGCCCGTACGGCACGGCGCACCGCGGGCTGGATCACCTCGACGACCGGCACGCCGTAGCGCTCACGGGCGTCGCGCAGCACCGCGGCGCTGGCGGTGTTGCACGCGATCACCAGCATCTTGACGTCGTGCTCGACGAGGTGGTCCATCACCTCCAGCGCGTAGGCGCGGACCTGCGCGATGGTCTTGGGCCCGTACGGCTGCCGCGCCGTGTCGGCCACATAGAGGACGGACTCGTTCGGAAGCTGGTCGATGACGGCGCGGGCCACCGTGAGACCGCCCACCCCGCTGTCGAAGATCCCGATGCTCGCTTGGGACACGGTTCCCAAGGTTAGGGGACCCCGGGTCCCCGATCACGGTAATAATCGTCACAGCGGCGTCCGCCGCTTCGGCGCTCCCCCGGCCGTGCCCGGAACGTCCCGGCCGCTCCAGGCCGGGCCCGGTTCGAACGGCCACCGCCCGCACCGCCGCGTCCCCGGTCCCGCCGCGTCCCCGGTCCCGCCACGTTCCCGATCCCGCCGGGCCGGGTCCCGCCGGGCCGGGTTCAGCCGCGGCCCACCCGGGCGAGCTGCCGTGACTGGGCGACCAGCCGTCCGGTGGAGTCCCAGACCTCGACCTCCTCGTCGAACCAGCCGTCGCTGATCAGCCTGCCGCCGCCGACCAGGGTGAGCCAGCCGGGCGCGGGCAGGGCGCGCAGGTGCCAGGTGAGCTCCACGGTGGGGGCCCAGCCGCGCGCCCCGGCGGAGAACACCACGGGCGGGAGGGCGTCGACGGCCAGCGCCAGCACGTAGGGGTCTGGGTCCTGCGGCTCGGACATCCGGAAGTAGGCGCGGGCCTCGGGACGGCCGGTGGGCCTGCCCTGCAGCCAGCCGATGGTGGGCGGGTCGAACCGCATGTCCATCCGCGCGCTGAGCGTCATGTTCGACTCCGGCTTGGGGTCGGGCAGCCTGACGCACTCCTCGACGGGCGGCAGGACCGCCGTGGGCTCGCCCGTCCAGTCGGGGGCGGCGTCGCCGAGGGTCGCCGTCGTCACGAGGGCCTCGATGAAGGAGACGCCGTCCTGGACGAGGGTGGCGCGGGTCATCGCCGCGGTGCGGCCCGCCTTGAGCTGCTCCAGCCGTACCTGGGCGGGGCCGGGGACGGGGGCGCGCAGGAACTGGGCCGCGGTGCTGACGGGGTGCTCGTGCGGGGAGGCGTCCACCGCGGCGCGCAGCAGCACCGCCATGAGGTAGCCGCCGTTGAGGGGGCCGCCGATCGAGTAGCCGGCGTCCAGGCACACGTCGTAGGTGGCCTCGTCCACCCGGATCGCCTGCGTCGCCTCGTCGAACTTCGTCATCCACGCTCCCGAACCTTGTTCTAGAGCGTTCACTGTACCGACTCCCGGCGGGTCCCGCCTCCCCGGCCTCTCACCACCGCCATGACCTGCGCCGACGCCTCACCGTCCGGGCACGGGACGCGCCCCCGCGAGAGGCTCCGGCCCCCGGCTCCGCCCTGACAGGCGGTCTCACGGTTAGTGCAATGCAAGCGCCCGGCTACCGAAGTCCACTATTTTCGCTTTACCCACTAAATCCACATTGTGAGAGAGCATGTCTCCCAACAACCCCCCTGGCCAGCCTCCCGGCCCCGGCTGGCAGCCCGACGGCACGTCCCCCTATCCCTGGAACGACGCCACCCAGCGGGTCCCACCGCCCGCCTCGGGGCACCCGCAGCAGGGCGGCTACCCGCAGCAGCCGCCGCAGCCGGGTCACCCCCAGGGCGGTTCCGGGTACGACCAGACCCAGGTCTACGGCCAGCCCCCCTACGGGCAGCAGGCGTCCGGGCAGACGCCGTACGGCGGGCAGGAGCAGGCCGCCCACCAGCAGCCCCCCTACGGCCAGTCCTCCGGCCAGCCCTACGGGCAGCAGTCCTACGGGCAGCAGGCGTCCGGGCAGACGCCGTACGGCCGGCAGCCCTACGGCGGCCAGGCGTCCGGAGGCCAGCAGTACGGCGGTCAGCAGTACGGGGGCCAGCCCTCCGGCGGGCAGCCGTACGGCGGCCAGCAGCCCTACGGTGACCAGGCGTCCCACGGCGCGGGCCAGCAGCCCTACGGCGGCCAGCAGTACGGGGGCCAGCCCTCCGGCGGCCAGCCGTATGGGGGCCAGGCGGCCTACGGCCAGCAGCCGCCCTACGGCGGCGGGCAGAACACCGAGATCCTCGGCTCCGGCCACCCCGCGTCCCCTCCGGCCCGCCGCAAGGGGCCCAGGAGCGGCAAGGGCATGCTGATCACGGGGATCGCCGTCCTGATCGCCGCCCTGGTGGGCGGCGGCGGCTTCTACGCGGTCAACCTGCTCAGCGGCGGCGGCACCCAGCCGCACGACGTGCTGCCCGGCAACGCCATCGTCTACGCCCGCCTGGACCTCGACCCCGCCGCCGGCCAGAAGGTCGCGCTCTTCCAGATCGCGCAGAAGTTCTCGAACACCAGGGACTCCTTCAAGGGCGACGACCCGCGCAAGGCGCTGTACTCGATGCTCACGAAGGACGGCAACGATCTCGCCAAGGTCGACTACGCCGCCGACGTCGAGCCGTGGCTCGGCAGCCGGATCGGCGTGGCGGTGCTCCCGCCGGCCAAGAGCGGCGGCGAGCCGAGGCCCGTGGTCGCCATCCAGGTCACCGACGAGGCCAAGGCCAAGGCCGGCATCGACAAGCTGATGAGCGAGGACAAGCACGGCATCGCCTTCCGTGACGACTACGCGCTGGTGGCCGAGACCAAGGCGGAGGCCGACCAGGCCGCGCAGGCGCCCCCGCTGTCCGACGACGCCGACTTCTCCGGCGACCTGGGCGCGCTCGGCGAGACCGGCGTGCTGTCGTTCTGGGTGAACGCCGGACGGATGATCCCGTTCCTCCCCGAGGAGTCCAAGAGCAACACCACGGCCCTCGACACCCTCAAGAACGCCCGGATCGCCGCGGCGCTCCGCTTCGACGGCTCCTACGCCGAAGTGGCCGGCGTCACCCGCGGCGCACAGCCGGTCGAGGGCCTCGCGGACCCGGTCGCCAACGGCATGGGCGGACTGCCCGCCTCCACCGTCGGCGCGGTCTCCATCTCCGGCCTCGGCGACGCGGTCTCCAAGCAGTGGCCAAAGATCATCGATTCGGCGGACCAGGCCGCCGGCGGACGCCTCAAGCAGTCCGTCGCCCAGATCCAGCAGCAGACCGGGCTGGCCCTCCCGGCCGACCTGGTGACGCTGCTCGGCGAGAACCTCACCGTCGCGCTGGACGCCAACGGCCTCACCGACAACCAGCCCAGGGTCGGCGCCCGCATCACCACCGACCCGGCCAAGGCCCAGGCGGTCCTCGGCAAGCTGGAGAAGGCGCTCTCCCAGTCCGGCACCCCCATGCAGCTCGGCAAGGTCGCGGGCGACGGCGTGTTCACGGTGGCCAGCACCCAGGAGTACGCCACCGCGCTGTCCAAGGACGGCGAGCTGGGCGACAGCGAGAGCTTCAAGCAGGCCATCCCCGACGGCGACAAGGCGACCTTCGCCCTCTTCGCCGACCTCAACAAGATCGAGCCCCTCTACCTGAAGAGCATGCAGGGCGAGGAGAAGGCCAACCTCCAGGCCCTGCGCGCCGTGGGCCTGAGCGGCACCGCCTCCGGCGACGAGATGACCTTCTCCCTGCGGGTGCTGTTCGACTGACCCGCCCTACCTCGCGCCCGGCGGCCGTACGGCCGGCCGTCACGTGAGGCCCGGGACCGGGAGAAGACCCGGTCCACGCCCTGGAACGGAGCCCGGCGACCACCCGTCGCCGGGCTCCGGCCGTTCACGGCACAGATCGTCCGCCGCAGGGGTCCCCATGACGCCGGCCCGGTACGGCCCTGGGCGAAGCATCCCTTTCAGCCAGGGCTGAAACCCTTTGCGGCCGGATGCGGACTACGACAAGATCCACCCGTCTACTTGCGATCTTCGGGCGTGGGTTCCTGAACGTTCCCGTCAGGTTCTCATGCCGCCCAGGGGGCGGGCGTCGCAAAGGGATCCGGGTGAACCTCCATGACCGGCGCCGTAGCACTCGCTTCACCGGCGAGTGCCACCCGCCCAGGTCAAGGCCGTCTCCGTACGTCCTTGACCCGTCGCCGCCCCCTCGCACACGGCGCACGCTCATGAAAGGAATCCATGAAGACGCGATTGTTCACCGTCGCGCTCGCGGGGCTCGCTCTGACGGCCTCGTTCACGCACCCGGCCCTCGCCCACGCTGAGCGGCCCTCCGCCGAGCAGCCCGCCGCCCAGACCGCCTCCGCCTCGCAGTGGCGCCCCTCCGAGCCGCCTACCTGGACGGAGTGCGGCACCACCCAGAAGGGTGAGTGCGCGACCCTGAAGGTGCCGATCGACTGGAAGAAGCCGAACGGGCCGACCCTGAACCTGGCGATCGGACGGCTCAAGGCGCTGAACCCCGCCAAGCGGATCGGCGTGCTGGTCGTCCACCCCGGCGGCCCCGGCGGCTCGGGCATCAACTCGCTCATCCTCAACCGCGGCATCCCGGACAGCGATCCCGTCCGCCAGTATTTCGACCTGGTCAGCCTCGACCCGCGCGGCGTCGGCCGCAGCACGCAGGCGGTGTGCAGCGAGGACCTGGTCGACCGCACACCGGTCACCTATCCGGCCAGCGAGGCCGAATACCGGTCGCTCCTGACGTTCAACGCGGACCTGTCCAGGGACTGCCGCGCGCGGACCGGCCCGCTGTTCGACCATGTGGACACCACCAGCGCGGCCCGCGACGTCGACGCGATCCGGATCGCGCTCGGCGAACGCAAGGTCAGCTTCTTCGCGATCTCCTACGGCACGCAGGTCGGCCAGCAGTACGCCGAGATGTTCCCCCAGAACATCCGGGCGATGGCGATCGACTCCAACATGGACCACAGCATCACCTCCGCGTGGCACTACCTGAAGACCACGACGGAGGACTTCGAGGGCAGCTTCCTCGAGTTCGCCGAGTGGTGCGGCGAGACCGCGGCCTGTGCGCTGCACGACGAGAAGGTCGTCGACGTGTGGGACGGCCTGCACACCAGGGCCACGGCCAGAGACCTCACCGACCCCGCCGACGGACACCTGATCTCCGCCGAGGAACTGCGGGTGGGGCTGTTCGACTACATGTACGCCCCGAGTGACTGGTTCGACGCCGCCGACTGGCTGAAGGCCCTCGCCGAGGGCGCCGCGCCGCCGCCCTCGTTCACCGCTAAGGCCGAAGCGGTCGCCAACCCCTACCCCGCCATCTGGTGCTCCGACTGGAAGTGGGACGTCACGAGCTTCGCCCAGCTCGACCAGTACCGGCGGCGCCTTGAGACGATCGCCCCCCACACGAAGCTCTCGCCGTTCTGGTCCGACGTGACGAGCTGCCTCAACTGGCAGGGCCCCGTCTCCAACCCGCAGCACCGGCTCAGCATCGGTGACACCCCGCCCATCCTGGTGGCCACCGCCCGCCACGACGTCGGCACCCCGGCGGCCTGGAACCACGCGGCCGCGCAGCAGATCCCGCAGTCGGTCCTGCTGGAGTACGAGGGCGTCGGGCACGGCCAGTTCCGCAACAGCGTCTGCGCCCACGACACGATCGCGAACTATCTGATCGAGCTCAAGGTGCCGCAGCCCGGCACCCGCTGCGCTCCCGAGTACCCGACGGAGCCGTCCGCCGCGAGGAGGCCGGCGGAGAACCCGTCCCTCACCAGGACCGGCCGCCCGGTCCACGCCGACTGATCCACACCCCGGGGCAGCGTCCGCCTCCGCGGGCGCTGCCCTTTTCCATACCGAGCCGAACCGGTCGCTACCGGGCCGGGCCATGGACCTCGCGATCAGGTAGACGGAAGCCTTCGCCGGCGAGTGGGCACCGGTGGCGTAGGGCTCATGTCCTTCCTGCCCGTCCGGCTGGCTCCGGATGCCGCGGAGTCATCGCTTTCACTCGGTCGGCATCCGGGCCTGGTCCGCGTCTTCCGAACAGCCTCTTCACCTCCTTGCCGCCGGCATCTGGGCCGTCGAAAAGCCGGTCAGGCCAGCGCGTCGAGTGCGCCGCTCTTGACGGTGACGAGGAAGGCGTCCCACTCGGCTGGGGCGAAGGAGAGCACCGGACCTTCGGGGTCCTTGGAGTCACGGACCAGGAAGAGGCGGTCGGGCTGGGATCCAGCGGCCACCTCGACACAGTTTTGACCGCTACCGCTGAGAGAGCTTCTCCGCCATGCGGAGACCTCCACGCAGTCCTGTGCGGCACTCAAGGAACTCTTGCGCCAGACACCAACCTCAACACAGTTTGAACCGTTTCCGCTAAGACTGCTCTTGCGCCACGTAATGCGGGACACGTTCATCGATTCACCCTTCGATCGAGCGCAGGCTGTTCTCAGAAGGTCTTCTCCGCCATCTTTGAAATCAATGCTCTCGACTCATCGGGGCCGAGCGCCGCCGCTCGGAGGTGATCGAAAGCAAGCGTGTACCAGTACATTTCGACATCTTTCTCCACGTACAAGCTACTCGTCATGCTCTCGACGTACACCACGTCAGGATCGTAAGGTTCGCGGAACTCCATGATGGCGAACGTCCCAGAGGTGGCGGGATGAACTCCGGCGGTGAATGGAAGCACTTGGATCGTGACGTTGTCCTGCTCAGCAAGTTCAACGAGCTTGACATACTGATCATGCATGATCGCCTCCGAGCCGATCTGCCGAGCGAGGACAGCCTCATCGATCACCGTCCAGAACCGGAGCGGGCTCTCCTCGCGCAGAAGAAGGTTCTGACGGGTCAGCCGGACCTCAACACGGCGTTCGACCTCCGCGGGCGGTGACAGAGCCATCAGAGCCGACCGGATCACTTCACGGGCGTAGTCCTCCGTTTGAAGCAGTCCATGGACGAGCATGCCGTCGAAACTACGGATGAATGCGGCTTCTGCTTCAAGCTGGATATAGGTCGCATAGTCGCTGGGCAACGAGTCCGTGTAGGCGTCCCACCATCCCTTGGTTCGTGCCGCTCGCGCCAACGCGTGCAAAGCGGTCCGCTTGGCGGGGTCCAGTTCGTACAGGTCCAGCAAGCGGGTGAGGTCAGGGGAGGTGATCCCGACACGGGCCGTCTCGATACGGGAGACCTTCGCCATGGACCAGCCGACACGCTCGGCCGCCTCCTCAAGAGTCAGAGCCTTGCGCTCCCTCAATTGAGGGCGTTGGGACTGCTCGGGCAGGTCGAGCTGCCCGCCGAGTTCGCCACCGTCCCCCGGATGCGCCGCTACGTCCGCGACCTGCTGGACGACACCGAGCACCCGCACACCGACGACGCCCTCCTCCTGGTCACCGAACTGGTGACGAACTCCGTACGGCACTCCGACTCGGGCCGCGTCCCCGGCGGCCGGGTCCTCGTCGCCGTCGCCAACCACTCTGGAACGCTCCACATCGACGTCATCGACGCCGGATCCGAGGGGTGCCGCCCCGCCCTGTGCTCGGACGCCGACGGCGACGGCAGCGGAGGGCGCGGCCTGTGGCTGGTCCAGGAGCTGGCCACCGCCTGGGGCTGGTACGAGACCGCCGCTGGCCGCATCGTCTGGTTCCAGCTCTCCGGCCGGAGTTCGTGAACCCGGCGTCCCGCTCATCGCCCGCATCGATGGCGAGCAATCCTCCATGGATGCGCCCGCGGAGGGTCTCCACCCTGGTCTCGCGGAGGTCCGGCCTCGGACGAGACGGACGAGCGACGCCTGGGGTCAGCCCTCGGCGACGGGAGCCGACGACCGGTCGGCGTCGCTGGTACGCAACGTGAGACCGCCACCGTTCGCGGGCCGGAACCCCAGCCCGTGCAGTTCGGGAACATCGAGCGCGGTGACCACGTGCAGAGCACCGTTCTCGGTCACCATGCGGACCGCTGAACGCACCAACGCACCCCGTACCTCCGACGGGACGCCGGGCTTGGTGTGCACCAGGTCGAGACGTGCGGTGGCGCACCGCGCGTCCTCCCAGGACGCGACCACCTGGCCGACGTAGGGTTCTCCACGGTCGTTGTCGACATGGGCCTGCAGCCAGCAGGCAAGCCTCGCCTCGGCGATCAGCCGCCGGGGTAGGCTCACGTCCATCCCCGCTCCGGCCAGCCAGGAGCCCACCTCGGACGCGGGCAGGGGAACCGACTCCTCCGGCGGCCCCCAGGTGACATGGGTCCGTCTCCGCCACGACCATGAGAAGGGCGGCCGCGAGGAGGAAGGCGCGCCGACGAGGGGAACCGAGTCGATGAAGTAACCGGCGGGGCAGACGTCCACGGCATCACGGGCGTCCAGCACGACATACCCGTCGCGGACCTTCCGGCGGCTCCGGAGGACCAATCCGGTCGCGAGGTTCTCCGAGAGGCCGGCCATGACGTCCGCGGCCCATTCGTACGCCGAGGTCACCGGTAAGCCGGTCCACGGACTCGTGGGCGTCGCCGGAAACGCGACCTCGACGGCGTACACGTTCGGATCCCGCCGCCAGCGGAAGACCACCAGCAGGTTGTCCGGCTCCATGACGACATCGAGGCCGGAGCACCCGTCCGTCATCGCGCTCATACCCGGCAGGCACGCCCTGACCGCTTCAAGGGCTTCCTCCCGGGACCACTCGACCGCCACGCGCCCAGGCTCCCACACCGGTGATGGATCATGGCGAAGATCTTCGGTGCGGTGGAGTCGCGCGGATCGGTGTCCGCCGATCCCGAGGAGGTGAGCGGCATGGTGCCTTCATGCCGCCAGTGATCCGGCTGCCGAGGATTGGGGCGCCACTCACGCGCTCACCGTACTGGCCGGTCATGTCCCGACGGAGAGCAGGTGCCGCTTGAGGGTGGAGGCGCCGCCGATGCGGCAGATAGTCGGAGAGCAGTGTCGTCGGTACAGGCCACGTGCTCGCGCATCAGCTCGTACAGGGCCAGCGCGGTGTCCACCGCTCCATAACCATCGTCGGCCGCTTCCTGCTGGGCGGCGTCCAGCGCGGTGACGATCTTCCTCATGGACAGCCGCTCGGTGAGCCGCTCCCTCTGCTCGGTCTCAGCGACACAACGGTCGTCGGCCAGTCCCCCCTGTCACGGTCCGGTTAATCCGATCACGCTTCGCGGCGCCCTGAACGGCTCGCGAAGGCAGACGAAATTCTCAAGGCCACAAGCGGATCGTGGCTGCGCCTGCGAGTGGACGACGTGTGGTGATCACGGAGCAGCACTTTCCCGATACCGAAAACAATCTTTACTTATCCCTTTGCTTTATGTGACGATAGCTTCGTTTTGATACATATGTTCGAAAGGTCGTGAGTGAAAACACGCCGATTAGCGTCTGGCTCATCCGCCCGGATGCACCACCGCGTTGCCCTGATCACAACGCTGATGCTGCCGCTCTCGCTCATGAGCGCGCCCGCGATCGCCCAGGGCCCCACGCCATCCCCCACCCCGGCCTCCGCATCGACGACACCACCAGGCGCCGCCTCAGATCCGACCCTCAAGAGCGCCTGGGACAAGGCCGTCAAGTCCGGCAAACCCGTCGAGGTTCCCTCCCGCTCCACCGAGACCATGAAGGTCTGGGCCGACCCCGACGGCAAGAACCTGCGTGCCGAGCTGCACACCCGGCCCGTCCAGTTGAAGAACCCCGACAGCGGCGTCTGGGAGCCCATCGACACCCGCATCGTGACCCGCGACGGCAAACTGCAAGCCGCCCGGGTCAAGACCCCGCTGACTTTCGGCGGACGCGGCACCAAGCACCTGGTGTCAGCGACCGGGGAAGAGGGCAAGAGCGGCTTGGGCGTGAGCCGGGCACTGCCGGAACCCAAGATCTCCGAAAATACGATCACCTACCCCGACGCCGTCGCACCAGGGGCGGACCTGGTGGTGCTGGCCTTGGCCGACGGGTTCGTCTCCCAGGTGGTCTTCCGACACAAGCCGACCGGCCCAGTGACGGTGCGGCTGCCGCTCACGCTGCCCAAGGACACGAAGTTCGGCAAGAACGCCGAGGGGCAGCCGCAGCTGCAGGACGCCGAGGGACAGCCGAAGGCGGCGCCGATCGTGCTGACCGCGATGGACGCCAAGGTGGAGAATTCGCCTGAGAAGGGCAAGAGTTTCCCGGTCACCGCAAGCGTGGAACCCTCCGGCAAGACCCACGAGCTGGTGTTCACCCCAGATGCGACGTTCCTGGCCGACCCAGCGGTGACCTACCCGGTGACGATCGCGGCCGCCTCCGAATGGTTCGGCGGCGGCGTCCCCACCGACGCTTGGGTCAACAAGAACAGCCCCAGCGCCAACAACGCCTCGGCCGGATACCTGCGCGTGGGCACCACGCAGACCAGCGCCGACATCGCCCGCGTATACCTGAAGTTCAACACCACCGTCCCGGAGCTGGAGGGCGCCAGGGTCATCGACGCGGACCTGTATGTGTGGAACTACAAGTCCGGCGGGCCCAACAACCAGCTGTGTGGTGAGATCAGGTCGGGCATCGTGGCCTCCCGCGTTACCTCCCCGTGGACCCTCGATGGCACGTCGACCAACCTGAGCTGGAACAACCAGCCCTCCAACAACGGAGCCGAGGGCGGCAGCGGCAACGAGTACGGCTACAGCATCGACCCCAATGCCACTGGGTGGTGCGCCAAGGAAGAGGCGCTCGTCCACCGGATCTCCGGCATGGCCCGCGCCTGGATTGAAGAGGGCGTGCCCAACCACGGATTGCTGCTGCGGGCGGTCACTGAGAGCCCGGCGATCAACTGGCGCCAGTACTACGCCAGCGAATACGGCGGCAGCCCCTACCCGGGCTTCCGCCACCCGCCCACCCTTATGGTCGAGTACGAGCCCGCGACAGTCGAGCGGAGCGTCCTGCACTGGACGGAGAGCGGCGCTCCGAGGCGGTCCAAGCCCACGCCGGAAGAGGCGCTCGCGTTGGCCAGACAGGCTGACTCCTCCGTCATCGACCTCGGGCCCATGTCGGACGCGCTCGCCGAGAGGCTGGAGAGCAACGCGGCCACGCCGTACTTCGTGGGTCCAGAGAACCTGACGCCCCTGCCAGGCGAGGATTGGACCACGGACGTCGATCCGGAGATGGACGAATTCGACCCGGAGGTGAGCGCGGTCAGCCCTATGGAGGACTCGACCGACGCGTTGCCCTCCGCCAAGATCTCCGCGACGTTCAACGAGGCGGTCACCGACGCCGTCATCGCGGTCAAAGACGCCCAGGATGCGGTGGTCGAGGGCACCTCAATCATGGACGCTGGCAACAAGGTCCTGACGTTCACGCCAGGCCGACCGCTGACGCCAGGAGCCAAATACACCGCGCTGGTCAGTGGGGCTCGCGACGGCTCCAACAATAAGATGGACCCCCACCCGTGGTCGTTCACGGTCAGCACGCTGGCCGCCCACTGGAAGCTCGACGAAGGTACAGGTTCCACCACGGCCGACTCGTCGGGCAACGGTCACAACGCGAGCCTGAACGACACGGCGGCGTGGATCGTGGGGAAAAACGGCAACGCGGTTTCCAACGTGCCGTCGCAGGCGCGGATCGCTGCCTCCCAGGCAGCGGCCAAGCAGGGTAAGGCCGTCGAAGTCGACGACGAGACGACCGCCACCAGCATTACCTACGCCCAGCCGGATGGGAAGAGTTTCAAGACCGAGATCACGGCCGGCCCGGTGCGGACCCGGCAGAACGACGCATGGGTGCCGATCAACACCACGCTGGCCGAGCAGGGTGGCAAGCTGTGGCCCAAGGCCCTTGCCGAAGGCGCGGCCGTGGAGATCTCCGGTGGTGGCACGGACCCCTTCGTGAAGATGACCGCCGATGGGAAATCCTACGCGCTGACGTGGCCGATCCCGCTGCCCAAGCCGACTATCAAGGACAATGTCGCTACCTACGCCGATGCCGCAGGCGTGGGCGCCGACTTAGTGGTGACGGCGTTGCCGACTGGGTTCCGGCATGACGTGGTGCTACACAAGCGACCCACCAAGCCGCTGGAGATCCGCATCGGTGTGCAGGCCGACGGTCTGACCCTGTCCGAGGGGAAAGACGGACGCCTGTTTCTTACCAAGGGTAAGGGCAAGAAGCTGATCGCCTCAGCGCCGCAGCCGGCCATGTGGGAGGCGAGCACCAAGGCTTCCCAGGCCAAGGATCGTCTGGCCAAGGGCGGCTCACCCAAGGCACGGCACGCCAAGGTCGCCACCGATGTGGTGGTCAAGGACGGCCGCACCGAGCTGGTGCTCAAGCCCGATCATGCGTTCCTGACCGACCCGGCCACCACGTACCCGGTGCGGGTAGATCCGACCACCACGCTGCCATTCAACAATGACGTGGAGGTCGCCGACAGCAGTGATGCCGAGTGGCCCGCCGATCCGACCGCCTGGTACCTGACGGCCGGACGCATGTACGGCTCGCTGTCACGGATCTACCTGCGCTTCGACACCGCCGGCCTGGCCGGGCAGACGGTGAGCGACGCCAGGCTGTCGCTGCTCAACATCGACGCCCAGGGCTGCGGCACCGCGGTCGGGCCGGGCCTTCAGGTGCGCCGAGTGACCGCGGCCTGGGATGAGAACAACCTGCACTGGAGCAACAAGCCCGCCGCGACCACAGAGGACGCCGTCACCAACACGACTGCCTTCGGGCAAAGCTGTACTCAGGGTGTGGCGCCGCTGGAGTGGAACATCACCGGCATCGCCCAGGATTGGGCGAACGGCTCGGCCAACCACGGGCTGATGCTGCGCCACCCGAACGAGGCCAACACCGCCGACAACTACCGGGTCTTCCCCTCAGCCGAGGAGACCTCCGACTTCAACCGGCCGCCGACGCTGACCATCACCACCTCCGGTCCGACCTCGGTTCCGCAGGTGAGCGGTCTAGCTATCACTCCAGCCCAGAGCACCGGTGGCAACACCACCGCCACCTCGCTCACCCCGCAACTGACCGCCACCGTCTCCGATGTCATCGGCGGCAATCTGACTGGTGAGTTCGAGATCGAGCACGATCCGGCCACTCCCGGCCAGGGCACCGGCCAGGTCTGGGCGGGTGCCTCGGCCGCAGTGGCCTCTGGTAGCCCGGTCACGGTCACCGTCCCGGCCGGGAAACTGACGGACGGGTGGAAGGTGCGCTGGCGGGCCCGGGCGGTTAACGCGGCCGCATCGAGCGCCTCGGCGTGGTCGGACTGGCAGCAGGCCACCGTGGACGTACCGAACCCGGCGGTCGGCTCTTTCCAGGTCACCCCCGCTCAGCAGGTGGACGGCGTCACCGTCACCACCAGCCTGACCCCGGCCTTGCACACCACGATCACCGACCCGGCCGGCCAGCCGCTACGGGCCGAGTTCGAACTCGAACACGACCCGGCCGTCCCCGGTCAGGGATCGGGGCGGGTCTGGACCGGTGCGGTCGACAACGTCGTCTCCGGCAACCAGGCCATCGTGACTGTTCCGGCGAACACGCTGACCGACGGGTGGAAGGTGCGCTGGCGGACTCGTGCGATAAACCCCGCCACCGCCCTAGGTTCGCCCTGGTCGGACTGGCAAACTCTCATCGTCGACGTGTCCGATCCGGTCTCCGAACCGGCTGTGGGTGCGTTGCAGGTCACCCCATCCCAGCAGGTGGACGGCACCACCGTCGCCCCCACTCGCACTCCCAGCCTACTGGCCCAGGTGAGCGACCCTGCCGGAGGCACACTGCGCGCCGAGGTCGAAGTCGAGCATGACCCGGCCGCACCTGCGGGGCAGGGCAGCGGTCAGATCTGGACCGGCAGCGCCGACAACGTCGCCTCCGGCACCCAGGCCAGCCTCACCGTCCCCGCCGGGAAGCTGACCGACGGGTGGAAGGTGCGCTGGCGGGTCCGCGCGGTCTCGGCCACCACCGCTTCCGCCTGGTCAGGCTGGCAGTCCTTCACCGTCAGTCTGCCCAAGCCCACCGCAACCGGCCTGACCATCACCCCGTTGAAGGTGGTAGACGGCGTCGCGGTGAGCACCACGCTCACTCCCACACTGCAAGCCACCGTCACCGACCCAACCGGCCAGGCACTACGGGCTGAAGCCGAGATCGAGCATGACCCGGCCGCACCTGCGGGGCAGGGCAGCGGTCAGATCTGGACCGGCAGCGCCGACAACGTCGTCTCCGGCACCCAGGCCAGCCTCACCGTCCCCGCCGGGAAGCTGACCGACGGGTGGAAGGTGCGCTGGCGGGTCCGCGCGGTCACCGAGCAGGCCTCCTCGACCTGGTCGGACTGGCAGCAGGTCACCGTCGACGTCGCCCAGCCCGGCGAAGAGCCCTTGGCTCAGACCGCCGGACCGGTCATCCGCACCGACCAGAGCTTCACCGTGGCCGCCTGGCTGCGCTGGAACGACAAGGACGGCACCTACAGCGTCGTCGAGCAGAAGGGCACCCACCAGGCTCCCTTCCGGCTGGGCAACGACCCTGAGCATGGGCTGGTGTTCACCTTCACCAGCGCTGACTCCGCCGATGCCACCGTCGAGGGCGTACGCTCCGGCGTGGAGCCCCCGGTGGGCGAGTGGTTCCACCTGGCCGGTGTCTACGACGCGGCCACCAAGACGGCCACGATCCATCTCAACGGCACTGCCATCGGTACGGCCACGCTCACCTTCCCCACCTGGGACGCCGCCCGGCTCATGACCGTGGGCAGCGCCATGGTGGGAAGCATCGACGAGGTCCGTGTTCACCTGAAGAACCTGACACCGGCGGAGATCACCGCTCTTCAGGCGCCGCAGTCCACACCGGCTCCGCTCGCCTCGCCACCGGCGAAGGCGTCCACGCTGGCGTCGGACGACTTCAAGTACGACCACATGTCCCTGGAGGACTGCGAGCGAGGCCGCGACCAGCGCACTGGCGGCTCCGACATCTGGAACGGAGGCGAAGGGTGGGACTCCATCGCGCCCTACAGCGGCTGCTGGAGCCGTCACCTCAGTTTCGCGATATACGAGCGAAGCACGAAGTACAACAAGCACTGCAAGTGCATGTTGACGACCACCGGGGTGGAGGACTACCTCAACTTCGACATGACCGTGGTCATGCACAGCTACCTCGGCTCCGCCGACGGGCTGAGCGTGATCGGCGGAGCGGGAACCAGCCTGTCACCCCGCGACATCAAGGTCTGGACCAGAGTCGACAACTTCTGGACGGCGGACGACGACTTCTGGAACATGTTGCTCGGCCTGGGCGGTACGGATCCTGATGACCTGTACCAGAGCTTCAAGTTGCAGGTGGACGTCGTCGGAGGCACCAATGACTGCGTCAAGGTGTTCTCCTCCGGAGACAACGGCGGCCTGACCCGCACCGGGAACGTGAAGAAGTGGATGGACGACGGAGACGACGTCTTCATCTTCCATTCGACCTTCGGCACGGGAAGGGCCAGCCGATGCTCGATCCGCCCCTGGATGGTCTACAACGACCCGGTGCACGCGGGAAACTGGGACAAGATCGCGGTCTCCGCGTGGGGTAAGCCCGAGAACGACAAGTCCGCGGGGGCGCCCACCGTTCGTTGCGACAGTCTCTCCATGGGTGCGAAGACGGCCACCTACCGAGGCGGATGTGTCTTCTACGGTTCGAGCCGGGTCTACGAGATGTCACGTCTCGACCTCGACAACGGAGCGGTCGCCCGTCATATCGAGCTGGCCTACACCCGTCCACAGGACACCGTGCCCTTCAAGACGGACGGGCCCAAGCATTTCCCCGGCAAGTGGCCGAGCGGGGAGGCGTTGTCCAGAATCACCAGCAAGGACCCACGGTACACGGCCAACCAGGACGCGAAGGACGAGGTCTGCGATGAGTTCTTCGATGATCGGCCGCGTAAGCTAACGGGCGAGAAGAACAAGACGAAATGGGAGCAGTGCGATGAGTTCCCGTTCGCCTCGACCAAGCAGGGCGCCGCGTTCGTCCATGACAGGTATGGGGCGAAGAACTTCTCGGTGAAGAGCATCCTGGGTAGCCAGAACACGAGCGCCGGCAGGCACTTGAATATCTTCTACGCCAGATATCGGGTGCTCGCCAACGACAAGTTCTGGGTGCATATCAAGTAGAAACGTGGGCCGCCGGCGCGGCGAAAGCCGTACCGGCGGCCTCTACCCGATTCGCGAGGAGAAAAAGTGAGAGATGAGGAGCGGCTGTGGCATCTCATCCGGTCCTACGGCATGGGCCAGGAGTTCCTGGGCCTATGGGTGGAGAACTGGGGAGTGCATGATACGGCGCGGCTCATGGGCGCGAATCTCGGGAGCGAAGTTCAGCTGAGCTGGGCGGAACTGGAGAAGCACGACTTCTCCGAAGACGAGGGCGCGGTATGGATCGGCCGGTTGAATGACCGATGGACCCAAGTGGTGCAGTACCACGGCGTTCAGGCCATCGACGCCCTCGACGAGCTGTCGATGGGCGGCCGGGCGCTTGGGCTGAGCCGGCATGTGAATGATCCCGGCACCCTTCTATACGCGGCCGACGGCAGCTACCTGACCGAGATGAGTATCACTCGGCCCAAGGCCCGTCGCGGCGGCGACCCGTACGCGCTCGACGCCTATGCGGAAGGGCTGCGGTTCGACTGGGCGGACACGAGCTGGCGAACCGATCCCGATCTGCTGCCCGGCTGGCTCGCCTACGAGGAGTGGTCGGAGACCCATGGGGAGGAGGACGAGGAGGACATGCCCGCCGAGTGGGAGGACTTCACCCAGCTGTCTCTGGACGGTTACAGCCCGTCCCTCGCGGAGTGCGTCACCTCCGCCTTCGTGCTCGTCGGCCGCGTCACCGGCACGGAGTTCGGACATGACTGGATGCGAGGCACCCATTCCTGCTACCTGATCGACGACTAGGAGGGGCCGTTTCGCGACACGCTCTCCTCTGAGATGTGGCCACCTACGCCTGCCACACCCGCGAGGTGTTCGAGCGTGAGCGCCGCTTCCTGATCGGGCATGGCATCCCCGCGTCATTCCTGCCGGACCAGATCGATGACGAGTACCGTGCCGCCTGATCCGAAGGCACAGCGACGGCCCCGCCTTCACGGGGAGCATTGTCCCCGCGCAGGCAGGAGCGACCCGCCAGATTCGTTCTTGTAGAGGATCGCGGCAACGACATCAGCAGCGGCAGGGATCACGCTCCTCCGACTGCGCTGTGATCGACCGGGAAAGCGCGAAGTCCGGGGTCCTGTCAGCTCCGGCAGTTCGGGGTGGCGCGGTAGTCTCGGCCGATGGCGAAGGTCTTGGTCACGGGCATGTCCGGCACCGGCAAGTCCACCGCGATGGAGATGCTGGCGGCCCGGGGCCATCGCGCCGTCGACACCGACAGCGGCCGGTGGAGCCACTGGGTGACCCTGCCGGACGGATCCACCGACTGGGCGTGGCGGGAGCCGGCCATCGACGACCTGCTCACCGGCCACCGCGAGGGCACCCTCTTCGTGGCCGGCTGCAAGACCAACCAGGGGCGGTTCTACCCGCGGTTCGACCACATCGTCCTGCTCAGCGCTCCCGCCGAGATCATGCTCGCGCGCATCGCGACGCGGACCAACAACCCCTTCGGCAAGCATCCTGAGGAGCGTGAGGCCATCCTGCGCGACCTGGCCGACGTGGAGCCGCTGCTCCGGGCTACCTGCACCGCCGAGATCGACGCTAGTGCGCCGATCGACAGGGTCGTCCAGCAGCTTGAGGCGCTGGCGCGGACGAGGCCGTGAGCGCGGCAGGATACGGCGTCAGGCCAGAGCCGCCCCTTCAGGTGCTCCTCGACCTCGCCCGAGTGCCCTCATAAGCGTCGATGGACGGATCTTCCAGCTACCGTCGGCCACTACGAACACGCTGTCGGTCGACCGGCTCCCCCGTTTTGACGGTCATTCCAGGAGAAGGGGAAGCGTGATCCGATCGGCCAGCCGGCCGCCCGTCAGGACACGTTCAGACGCGACGAAAAGTTGTACAACTACTTGTACAAGTGACTTTCCGTGGTGCTACGATCACGGCATGGCGAAGTTCGTACACGTGGAACCAATCTCCACCGCCCGCGCCCAGCTCAGCGAGACCATCGCCCGCATCGGCGAAGAGGGCCTCCAGGCCGAACCGGTCGTCATCGGTCGCCGTTACAAGCCCGAAGCCGTGATCATCAGCTTCGAACTCTATGAGAAGCTCGCGGATCTCATCGACGAGATCCAACTGGCCCCCCTTATCCGGGACCGCCTCGCGAACTCGACGGCCGAATCCGATCTGACCCTGGAGGAGGTGGCGGATTCCCTCGGAATAGACCTGGAGGAGCCTTGCGCCGCCCCTCCCCCCGGGAGGGAGTCAGCCGCATAACGCAATGCCCCAACATGACTCCGGAGAGTCATGAATCAGCTACTCTCCGGATCATGTCCCCCCGTGAACGCATCTTCGATGTCCGGCTGAGGCCCGAGGTCCATGACGACCTCAAGAACCTTCCGACACACCGCCTCCGAAGCATCGCGGTCCTTCGGATCCAGAACCTCATGTACGGAGAGGAACGCGGGAGAGAACTCATCGGCACGGCCGACCCTGATCTCACCGGATGCCGCCGCCTCTACTTCGACGAGATCCCCAGGCTCGCACGCTGGCGCATCGTCTACCGCGAATTACCTGCTCATCGCCCGCGAACGCTTCCTCTCATCCAGATCCTCGCCGTCGGTCCCCGAGCTCAGATGGACGTCTACGAGCGCGCGGCGCTTCGCCTCGGGCTGCTCACACCGGACGACATGAGTTGAGGGTGACACAGTACGCCGGGCCAGAAGTCGGCCTCGGTCGCTCCTCGGTCTCGTCGAGGGCCCCGGCCTCGACCGCCGATCGGTCCGGGACAGGTCAGGGTACGCGGGCGACGCCGCCGAGCCAGGACGGGCGGCTGAAGTCGGCGGGCGCCGCCTCCTCCTCCCGGTCGGGACGCCAGGCGTTGATGGGGACGACGCCGGGGTCGAGGAGTTCGAGGCCGTCGAAGAGCCCGAGGATCTCCTCCTGGCTGCGGAGGGTGATCCCGGTCGGTCCCGTCCGGGCGTAGACGTCCTGCGCCTCCTGGACGAGGTCGGGGCTGGTCTGCGCGGCGCAGAAGTGGGAGATGGCCACGTGGCTCCCGGAGGGCAGGCGGGCGGTGAGGTCGCGGACGATCCGCCCGGGGTCCTCCTCGTCCGTGATGAACGGGAGGATCGCCATCAGGAGCACGGCCACCGGCCGGTCGAAGTCGATGAAGGCGCGGACCTCGGGGTGGTCCACGATGCCGGCGGGGTCGCGCAGGTCCGCCTCGACGATCCGGGTGTGCCGGTCGTCCCGCAGCAGCGCGCGGGCGTGCACCAGCACCACCGGGTCGTTGTCGACGTACACCACGTGGGCGTCGGGCGTCACCTGCTGGGCCGCCTCGTGGACGTTCTCCTTGGTGGGGAGCCCGGTTCCGATGTCGAGGTACTGCCGCACCCCCATCCCGGCGAGCGTGCGGACCACGCGGCCGAGGAACGCCCGGTGCTCGCGGGCCAGCAGGCGCAGGTCGCCTCCGGCCTCGCGGGTGATGGCGATGATCTTCTCGGCGGCGTCCCGGTCGGCGGCGAAGTTGTCCTTCCCGCCGAGGAAGTAGTCGTACATGCGGGCCACGTTCGGAACGTGTGGCCTGAGCTCGTGTGACTCCTGTGCACGATGGTGCTCTGCCATGCCCAGATGATCTCCGAACCTGACCCACAAAGAGGGCAAGTCGGAATATCGTTTGCATTCTGTAGCAATCGCCCAGAAGGGTCCCGTCTCCCGGTAAGCCAGGAAAACGCGAAGCCCGGGGTCCCGCCGGTTCCGGCGGTAAGCCCGGGCTCACTTCCTCCCCCTGGCAGGGACGGTGTCAACGACCGTACCGCACCGTCACAGCCTCACGCGGGGCTACGGCGTCAGGCCCAGAGCTGGCCCTCCAGGCGTTCCTCGGCCTCGTCCAGGGTGCCCTCGTAGGCGCCGGTGGACAGGTACTTCCAGCCGCCGTCGGCCACCACGAACACGATGTCGGCCCGCTCCCCCGCCTTGACGGCCTTGGCGGCCATACCCAGCGCGGCGTGCAGGGCGGCGCCGGTGGAGACCCCGGCGAAGATGCCCTCGGTGGCCAGCAGCTCCCTGGTACGGCGCAGCGCGTCGCCGGAGGAGACCGAGTAGCGGGTGGTCAGCACCTCGGGGTCGTACAGCTCGGGGATGAAGCCCTCGTCGACGTTGCGCAGGCCGTACACCAGCTCGCCGTAGCGGGGCTCGGCGGCGACGATCCTGATGTCGGGGACGTGCTCGCGCAGGAAGCGGCCGACGCCCATGAGGGTGCCGGTGGTGCCCAGGCCCGCGACGAAGTGGGTGACGGACGGCAGGTCGGCGAGGATCTCCGGGCCGGTCGTCTCGTAGTGGGAGCGCCAGTTGGCCGGGTTGCCGTACTGGTAGAGCATCACCCAGTCGGGGTGCTCGGCGGCCAGGCCCTTGGCCACCCGGACCGCCTCGTTGGAGCCGCCGGCCGCCGGGGAGGAGATGATCTCCGCACCCCACATGCGCAGGAGCTGGCGGCGCTCCTCGGAGGTGTTCTCCGGCATCACGCAGATCAGCCGGTAGCCCTTGAGCCTGGCCGACATGGCCAGCGAGATGCCGGTGTTGCCGCTGGTGGGCTCCAGGATCGTGCAGCCGGGCTTGAGCAGCCCGTCCTTCTCGGCCTGCTCGATCATCCACAGCGCCGGGCGGTCCTTGATCGAACCGGTCGGGTTGCGGTCCTCCAGCTTGGCCCAGACCCGCACGTCCTCGGAAGGGGACAACCGGGGCAGGCCGACCAGCGGGGTGCGGCCGACGGAGTCGATCAGTGAGTCAAAGCGCATGGTGTGGCTTCCGCGTCGTCCTTCGTGGCGTCCCGGCGGCCGGCCGTACCCGGCCGCACGGCGGGACCTTCGTGGTGTTCCCGCGCCGGCCGTGCCCAGCCGCGCCGCAGGACCTTCGTGGTGTCCCGGCACCGGCCGTGCCCTGCGGCGCGGCGGGAGCCGGAAAGTGGCGCGTCACCGGCCCGCCGGAGGGCCGGTGACGGCGGAGGGCCTGGAAGAGCCCCGTCATGCGGACCCTCCGCCGGGGCGGGGATCCGCGAGGCAGGTCCTAGCGGGCGCCGCCGGCCACGGCGGGCAGCACGGTGACGGTGTCGCCGTCGGAGACCGGGGTCTCCAGACCGCCCAGGAAGCGGACGTCCTCATCGTTGAGGTAGACGTTCACGAAGCGGCGCAGCGCGCCCTTGTCGACCAGGCGGTCCCGCAGCCCGGGGTGCCGGGTCTCCAGGTCGCCGATCAGCTCCTCGAGCGTCGCGCCCTTGGCGTCGACGGCCTTGGCGCCGTCGGTGTAGGTGCGCAGGATGGTCGGAATGCGAACCTCGATGGCCATCGCGGGTCAATCTCCTTGTGTCGTCATGAGAGTGCTCGCCCCCCGGATCAGAACACCGGCGGGCACAGGGGGATTCCGGGCGGGGTTGCAGGGTTTTCCGGAAAGCCGTGGTTCAGCGACAGTCGTAGACGACGACGGTGGGAGTGTGCGCGAAGAGGTAGGTCTGCACGGGCGCCAGGCCCGTGTGCCGGGCCCGCGCGCAGGGACGTGACAGCATGTCGGTCCTCCTGGCTCGGGTCGATGGTCGGCGTGGTCAGTTTACCGAAAAGGAGGATTACGCCCTATGCCGGTGCCCGTCGGGAAGCGCCGGTCCGCGTTCCATGCGGTGAGCGGCAGGCACCGTACGGCCTCCTCTGCGATCCGCGCCCGTACGGCGGGCGCCCGCGGCGGCACGGCGGCGGTCACGCGGGGACGATCTTCACCTCTTCCTCCTCCACCACGCCGTCGATGATCCGGTAGGAGCGGAACTCCGCGTCCTCCCCCAGTTCCTCGCGGGTGGAGACCAGCACGTAGTGGGCGCCGGGCTCGGAGGCGTAGCTGATGTCGGTGCGCGAGGGGTACGCCTCGGTGGAGGTGTGGGAGTGGTAGATGACCACCGGCTCCTCGTCACGGTCGTCCATCTCCCGCCAGACGCGGAGCTGCTCCATCGAGTCGAAGCGGTAGAAGGTGGGCGACCGCTCGGCGTTCTCCATCGGGACGAACCGCTCGGGTGTGTCGGAACCGGCCGGACCGGCGATCACCCCGCACGCCTCGTCCGGGTGGTCGGCCCTGGCGTGGGCGATGATCCTGTCAGCCAGTTCCCGAGAGATCGTGAGCATGCCTGGAAGGTACCAGAGCGCCCCGGAGGACCCGCGTCGTGACCTGGGGTGGGAACCCGGGACGCCCGGACCCGCCCTGATGGGGAGACACCGTCACCCGGAATCCCCCGGGCAGGGGGAACGCCGTCACACGGGGCCGTCCGCGCCGAAGACGCAGCGCCGGGACGGGCCCCGGACCCGCCGGGGACGCCGCCGCCGGGACGCGCCCCGGATCCGGAGGCGGTCAGAGGGCGCGGACCAGGGTGTCCTGGAGGTAGGTCAGCCAGTCGTAGGTGACGTACGCCGGGTAGCGGGGGTCGTCCTCGGCGAGCTCGGCGAACTCCTCGTGGACGTCCTCGGTCACCTCCAGGCGGGTGCCGAGGGCCAGCCGTACGTCGTTGAGGGCGCGCAGCCACGAGTGGGCCTGCTCGCGGGTGAGCTCGACCCGGCCGGGCGCGGCGCTGTCGAGCACGGTCCGGGCGTCGGTCCGTTTGCCGTCGCGCAGGGTGGCCTCGGTGTAGCGGCGGAAGTCCGCGGCGGCCTCCCGGTCGTCCTCGTACGCCGAGGGGAACAACCGGGCCAGCACCGGGTCGCCGGACGGCTCGGACGGCGTGGAGGGCCCGATGCCGAGGGCGCGTTCCAGGGGGTCGTCACCGGTCTCGGGCGGTTCGATCAGGTCGAGGATCTGGGCCGCGAGCGAGCGGAGGATCGAGACCTCGGCGTCCTCGAAGACGGCGATCACCCCGCCCTCGTGTCCTCGCCTGAATCCCGAACTCACCGGCCGCCTGCCTTCATTCGCCTGTCCTCACTCGTCCGCCGTCGCCCGCCGCCGGAACGGCCCCGCGACGAACCTCGCCGCCGGAAAGGTCCCACGACGGACCCCGCCGCCGCACGGCCCCGTGACGGGTCGCCGGGAGAACCCGGCTCCGAAGGGACCTCCACGGCGCGGCTCACGAGTCGTGCTGCACCGTGGCCCACAGGCCGTAGGAGTGCATGATCTGCGCGTCGCGTTCCATCTCCTCGCGGGTGCCGCTGGAGACCACGGCCCTGCCCTTCTGGTGCACGTCGAGCATGAGCTTCTCGGCCTTCTCCCGCGAGTAGCCGAAGACGGTCTGGAAGACGTACGTGACGTAGGACATGAGGTTGACCGGGTCGTTCCAGACGACGGTGACCCATGGCAGGTCTGGCCGGACGTCCGTCTCCGGACGCTCGACCTCCATCGGAGCGATGCCACCCACAGGAACAGTCTGCCCTACCGTCCCCATAGTCTTCGAATCGTGAGTACTTCCACGAGCACCGCGCTGCTGACCGACCACTACGAGCTGACGATGCTGCAGGCGGCGCTGCGCAGCGGGGCGGCGTCCCGCCACGCGGTGTTCGAGGTCTTCGCCCGGCAGCTGCCCGGCGGGCGGCGGTACGGCGTGGTGTCCGGGATCGGCCGGGTGCTCGACGCGGTGGAGGATTTCCGGTTCGGCGACGAGGAGCTCGCGTTCCTCCGTGACGGCGAGGTGGTGGACGAGCCGACCCTCGACTTCCTGGCGGGCTACCGCTTCTCCGGCGACGTGTACGGCTACCGCGAGGGCGAGTGCTACTTCCCCGGCTCCCCCATCATGACCGTGGAGGGCACGTTCGCCGAGGCCGTGCTGCTGGAGACGGTGATCCTTTCGGTCCTCAACCACGACTGCGCGATCGCCACCGCCGCCGCCCGGATGGTCCACGCCGCGGCCGGGAGGCCGATCATCGAGATGGGCTCGCGCCGTACCCACGAGAGGTCCGCGGTCGCCGCCGCGCGCGCCGCCTACCTCAGCGGCTTCTCCTTCACCTCCAACCTGATGGCCGGCCACCTGTACGGCGTGCCGACCGCCGGGACGGCGGCCCACTCGTTCACGCTGCTCCACGACTCCGAGCGGGACGCCTTCCAGGCGCAGATCGTCTCGCTCGGCGCGGGCACCACGCTGCTGGTGGACACCTACGACGTCGCCGAGGCGGTGCGGACCGGCGTGGAGCTGGCCGGTCCCGAACTGGGCGCGGTGCGGCTCGACTCCGGCGACCTGTGCGAGGTCGCGACGGAGGTCCGCGCACAGCTCGACGCGCTGGGCGCGCACAAGACCCGGATCATCGTCACCAGCGACCTCGACGAGTACGCCATCGCGTCGCTGGCCTCGGCCCCGGTGGACGGCTACGGCGTCGGCACGTCCCTGGTCACCGGCTCGGGTGTGCCGACGGCCGCGATGGTGTACAAGCTCGTCGCCCGCGAGGACGCCTCCGGGGTACTCGCGCCGGTGGCCAAGAAGTCGGTGGGCAAGCCCAGCCGCGGGGGCCGCAAGCGCGCCTTCCGGCGGCTCGACGCCTCCGGTACGGCGGACGCCGAGCTGGTCTTCACCTCCGGGGAGGCCGGGGACGCCGGGCCGCTCCGGGATCCGGACGCCGGGCCGCTCCAGGTGCCGGGCGCCCGGCCGCTCCAGGTGCCGCTGGTGCGCGGCGGCGAGGTCGTCGGCCGCGAGAGCCTGGAGGCGTCGCGTGCCTGGCACCGCGAGGCGCTGGCGGAGCTGCCCTCGGACGCCCACCATCTCTCCCGGGGAGACGCGGTCCTTCCGACCGTGTTTGACTAGCTTCGTGACGAATGCACTGATCATCGTCGATGTCCAGAACGACTTCTGCGAGGGCGGCAGCCTCGCGGTGAGCGGCGGGGCGGAGGTGGCCGCCGCCGTCTCGCGGCACGCCGCCGCCCACCGCTACGACCACGTGGTGGCCACCCGTGACTTCCACGTGGACCCCGGCCCGCACTTCGCCGCCGAGCCCGACTACGTCGACTCCTGGCCCGCGCACTGCGTCGCCGGGACGCCGGGGGCGGAGTTCCACCCGGCCCTCGACGACTCCCTCGCCGAGGAGGTGTTCAGCAAGGGCGCCCACGCCGCCGCCTACAGCGGCTTCGAGGGGGCCGCGCCCGACGGCACCCCCCTGGGCCGCTGGCTCGCCGACCGCGGTGTGGACTCGGTGGACGTGGTCGGCATCGCCACCGACCACTGCGTGCGCGCCACGGCGCTGGACGCGGCGGCCGGCGGGCTGGCCGTACGGGTGCTGCTCGACCTGACCGCGGGGGTGGCCCGGCCGACCACCGAGCGGGCGCTGGCCGAGCTGCGCGCCGCGGGGGTCGAGCTCAGCGGCGAGCCGGTGGTCGGCGCCTGAGCGGCGGGGCGTCCGCCGGACAGGCGCGCCCGTTTCGGGGACCGGTCCCGCACCCGGACGGCACGATCGCTCCCGGGGTGACGCCCCGATGACCGGAGGCCGGTCCCGCGCCCGAACGGCGCGGCCGTTCCCCGGGTCCCCGGGGGCGAAGGCCCCGGTGATCCGTTCGTAAAGGACGGTCACGGAACGTCCAAGGCCGACACCACCGGCCGTGGCAGGAGTATCACGGAGAGCGGAAACGCTCTTCGATCTCACGGTGGTGTCCGCCCATGCTGCTGCTCGGTGTCTCCTGGCTGGTCCTGGCCCCCCTGTCCCTGTGGCTGCTGGTGCGCGGCCGGGGCTCGGCCCGGGCGGGGGCGGTGTGCGCGCTGGCCGGGCTGGAGGCGGTCACCGTCTGGGTCAACGGCGGCGGCCCGGGGGCGGCCGTGCCCCGGGACACCGTGGCCGTGGCGGCGGCCGGGCACGCGATCGCCCCGGGCACGGCCGGGCACGCGGGGGTCCACCTCCGGACGGCCGGGCCGGCGCGACCCACCGCACCCTGCGCCGCCCGGCCCGTCGTGCCGGAGCGCGCGGCGCTGGTCCGCCGCGCGGGCGAGCCGCGGGCGCTGCGGCTGTTCTGGCCGGCCACGGCGGACGAGTGCGGCACCGCCACCGTTCTCCTGCGCCGGGAGGGCCGGGAAGGACGCGAGGTGCGGATCTGGCTGAACGAGGGCGCCCTGGAGCACCGTCCGGCCCGAGCCAGGACCGTCCCGGTGGCCGTGTCGGACGGCGTCGCCTCCGTGCGGGCGCGCCTGGCCCCGCCGCCGGTCCGGGGCAGGCTGCGGACGGTGGACGGCCGCAGCGGCCTCCTCATCGCCCTCGACCGGGCCTGACCGCCGCCGAAACCGGGACCAGGTGAGCCTCCAGGTGAGCCTGGACCGGGGCGGGTCCGGCGTCAGGGCGGGCCCACCCCGGGAAAGCCGGGGCGGAGGGTCAGCGGCGCTGGGTGGCCCACTGGCGGATCCGGTCGATCCGCTCCTGGACCTGCTCGGCCGTGGCCTGCGCGATGGCCGGGCCGCCACAGGCCCGGCGCAGCTCCGCGTGGATGACGCCGTGCGGCTGGCCGGTGCGGTGGTTCCACGCCCCCACCAGGCCGTTGAGCTCGCGGCGCAGCTCGGCGATCCGCTCGTGCGGGGCGAGCTCCGTCTCCTTGGGCTCGGGGGCCTTGCGCTGGGCCCTGAGCTGGTCGGACTGGCGCTTGCTCAGCAGGGTCCGCACCTGGTCGGGCTCCAGCAGGCCGGGCAGGCCGAGGAAGTCCTCCTCCTCGGGCGAGCCGGGCTCGGCGGCGGTGCCGAACTCGCCGCCGTCGAACAGCACCCGGTCGAAGGTGGCGACCGCCTCCAGGGTCTCGAACGGCAGCTCGTCGCCGATGACGTCAGGATTGTCCTTCGTACGCTGGGCGTCCTCCAGCAGGAAGTCGTCGAGCCCCTCCTCGGCCGGTCTGCGGTCGAGGACGTGGTCGCGCTCGGCCTCCATCTCCCCGGCCAGGCCCATCAGCGTGGGCACCGAGGGCAGGAACACCGACGCGGTCTCCCCCCGCTTCCTCGCCCGGACGAAACGGCCGACGGCCTGGGCGAAGAACAGCGGGGTCGAGGTGCTGGTGGCGTACACCCCGACCGCCAGCCGGGGGATGTCGACGCCCTCGGAGACCATCCGGACCGCGACCAGCCAGCGGTCCTGCGAGGCGGAGAACATCTTGATCTTCTTGGACGCGTCGGGGTCGTCGGACAGCACGACCGTGGCGCCCTCGCCGGTGATCGAGCGGATGTGCCGGGCGTAGGCGCGGGCCGTCTCGTGGTCGGTGGCGATCACCAGGCCGCCCGCGTCGGGGACGCCCCGGCGCACCTCGGTCAGCCGCCGGTCGGCCGCGTGGAGCACCTGCCGGATCCAGTCGCCCTTGGGGTCGAGCGCGGCCTTCCACGCCTGGCCGAGCTGGTCCTTGGTGAGCGGGGTGCCGAGCGTCGCGGCGATCTCGTCGCCGGCGCGGGTCCGCCAGCGCATCTCGCCGGAGTAGGCAAGGAAGATCACCGGGCGGACCACGCCGTCGGCCAGCGCCGGGCCGTAGCCGTAGGAGTAGTCGGAGACGCTGCGCCGGATGCCCTCGCCGTCCTCGGCGTAGGTGACGAACGGGATGGGGTTGACGTCGGACCGGAACGGCGTGCCGGTCAGCGCCAGACGCCGCGCGGCCGGCTCGAACGCCTCGCGCACGCCGTCGCCCCAGGACTTCGCGTCGCCCGCGTGGTGGATCTCGTCGAAGATGAGAAGGGTCTTGCGGGCCTCGGTGCGCGCGCGGTGCAGCGCCGGGTGCATCGAGACCTGCGCGTAGGTGACGGCCACCCCGACGTAGTCGCGTGAGGTCGCGCCCTGGCTGTTCTTGAACTCGGGGTCGATGGCGATGCCGACCCGGCCTGCGGCGTCCGCCCACTGTCTCTTGAGGTGCTCGGTGGGTGTGACGATCGTCACAGCCTTGATGATCCCCCGCGACAGCAGGTCGCTCGCGATGCGCAGCGCGAAGGTGGTCTTGCCGGCGCCGGGCGTGGCGACCGCGAGGAAGTCACGCGGCGCGCGGCGGCAGTAGAGGTCGAACGCCTCCTGCTGCCAGGCACGGAGCTTCGGCGCGGTGCCCCAGGCTGCGCGGTCGGGGTACGAGGGGGACAGGTGGGATGCGGCGGAAGTGCTCACAGTGTCACCAGCGTAATCTGAGTCGCCGACAGGACGTGCCGATCCGGTGAGATGCTCGCCAATATCGCCTCCGGGTGCTAAAGGGCTCCGGACACCGTACGGTGCCGCCCCCTAGCGGATCCCGGCCACCACCGTGTCGATCTCGGCACGGGTCCGGGGGTCGTCCGGCTGTGCGGCGGCGAGCACGACGACCGGTGGTCCCGTCCGGCCGGTGAGGAACATCACACGCAGGTAGGCCGGGCGGTTGACCACGTCCCTGTACTCCGCCCGCAGGGTGCGGCTGTAGCCCGTCCTCCCGCCGACGGTGACCTCCCGGTCCTCGGTGACCTTCACCTCGTCGCCGTGCAGCAGCAGCCTGCCGTACAGGTCGGCGAGCCGGACCGTCTCCTTGCGCGCGTCGGTCACCGGATCGGCGGGCCTGGTCAGCACGGTCACCAGCCCGTCCCGGCCGGCCACGGAGGTGAACCCGGTGACCGGCGGCGGGCCGCCCGTCCGCCAGCCCTCGGGCAGCGGATAGCGCACTCCGGCGGCGGGGTCGCTCACCGCGGCGGGTCCCGAGGACGACGGCAGGGTCCGCAGCAGGAGTGCGGCCCCCCAGGCGACGGCCCCGCCGGCGACCAGCACGGCCAGCAGCACGAGCAGGACGCGGCGCAGCGGGCCGGGGACGCGGGCCTGGGCGGGGGCGGCGGGCGCGCCGTACAGGCGGGCCGACGGTGGCAGGTCGTCCTCGCGCGGCACTCCTGCGGGCCCGCCGTACCAGCGGGCCGGGGAGGGGAGGTCGTCCTCCTTGGGCTCTCCCGCGTGCCGTGCCCGGCGGGGCCGGGCGGGCGGAGGCGGAGGCGCGGGCTCCTCGGCGATGCGGGCGCGCTCCCCGGCGAACCGGGCGTCCCCGGGCCGGGCCCGCTCCCCGGCGAGCCGGGCGTCCCCGGGCCGGGCCCGCTCCTCGGGCCGCCGGGACCGTTCCCTTCCCGGCGGGGTCCGCTCATCGGCCCGACGGGACCGTCCTTCCCCGGGCCGGGCGCGGTGCTGGCCCCGCCGCCCGCGCTCCTCCGGCGGCCACACCCGGCTGTCGCCTCCGGAGCCCTCGGAGCCCCCAGAGTCCTCAAGACCACCGGAACCCTCGTGGCCTTCGGAGCCTCCGGGGTTCCGGGCTCCCTCGGCGTCCCGAGCGTCCTGCGGCTTCGAGGAGTCCCGGGCGTCACGGGAACCCCGGAGTCCCCGGAACATCCGGAGCCCCCGGAAGCCCGGGGGGTCGTGGTCGTCCGGCGTCCAGAACTCCTCGAAGTCCCGGGGCGCCCCCAGCTGGCGTCCGGGGGCGGGGGACCCGACGGGACGCGAGGGTCCTTCAGGTTCCTCCGGGGGGTGCGGGCGCCCGCCGGGCTCCTCCGGCTGCCACGCCCGGCGAGGCCGTTCGCCCACGACGACTCCCTCCGGTGGTCACGGTCATCCCGTCCTACCATGCCTTCCGGAGGGCGATCAGGCCATAGACCGATCGGGAACCGCCGCGCTCCTCCGTGACCTTCCGGGCGTCCGTGCGGCTCGTACGGCTCGTACGGCTCGTACGGAGATCAGGCCGTGGACCGACGGGGGAAGCGCCGCGGCCGGGCGCGGACGCCACCGGAGGGGCAGCCGAGGCCCGGAGGCGGGCTCTCCGGGGCCGCCGCGATCAGGAGGCGAGTTCTTCCAGGGGGTGCGGCGTTCAGGAGACGGGCGCGGCGGAAGAGGGCGCGGCGGTCAGGAGGCGGGCTCGCGCATGCGCACGGCGATGATCGTGCCGAACAGCCCCACGGCCGCCGTCAGGATGACGATCATGGTGTATCCGGTGGCGATGTCGTCGTGGCCGACCAGGTTGATCAGGACGCCGCCGAACCCGATCATGAGCGCGCTGCCCAGGGTGTCGACGACCTGGAGGGCGGCGGAGTTCGCCCCCTGCTCCTCGTCGGGAGACTGGCGCATCGCGGTGACGCTGATGCTCGCGACGCCGACGCCCATGCCGAACCCGGCGATGATCCAGGCGGGCACGTCGATCCACCCGGTGACGCCCGGCACCAGCGACAGCAGGGTCGCAAGGATGCCGGCGGTGACCGCGGCGGCGGCGATCCGCACCAGCAGGGCGCGGTCGTAGTCGCGGCGGCTCTGCAGGTAGGAGCCGGTGGACCAGCCCAGCGCGCCGGTGGTGAGGGCGATCCCGGCCTCGGCGACGCTGAAACCGCGCACCGAGGTGAGCACCAGCGGGATGAAGGAGTTGACCCCGAAGAACGCCGAGGACAGCAGGCCGCGCATCATGATCGTGGTGGGCAGGCCGCGGCCGAACCGCAGCGCCCCGGTGGGCAGCAGCCGGGGCAGGCCCGCGACCAGTCCGGCCAGGCCCAGGGCGGTGGCGACGCCGCCGACGACGGGGGCGGTGTGCAGGCGGTCCACGCCGTACAGCAGAACACCGGCGCCGGCGGCGGTGGCCGCCGCCGACAGGGTCATCGCCAGCGGCCGGGAGCGGGGACCGGTGGCGGGCACGGGCGCCGGTCCCCCGCCGGTGCGCAGCGCGGGCAGCAGCATGAGCATCGCGGGGATCACCAGCGGCACGATGCCGTAGAAGACCCAGCGCCAGCCGAACACCTCCGCGACGGCGCCGCCGACGCTCGGCCCGATCATCGCGGGCAGCACCCAGGCCGCCGACAGCGCGGCGAACACCTTGGGCCGGACCACCGGGGGGTAGACCCGGGCGATCATCACGTACGTCGCCACGATGGTCGCGCCGCCGCCCAGGCCCTGTACGGCGCGGGCCACGATGAACAGCTCCTTGGAGCCGGCCGCGCCGGCCAGGGCCATGCCGGCGACGAACAGGCCGACGCCGAGGAGGAACGGCGCCGCGTGCCCGCGCCGGTCGGACCACAGCCCCGCGACGACGTTGGCGAACAGACCGGCGATGAGGAAGGCGGAGAAGCTCATGCCGTACAGGTCGAGCGCGTGGAGGTCCTTGGAGACGGCCGGCATGATCGCACCGACGGACATGCCCTCGAACGCGATGAGCGTGACGACGAGCAGGATGCCGAGCGAGGCGGTGCGGTATGCGGGGCCGAAGATACGAGGGGCTTCGTACGGAGTCTTAACCGTCTTCGGTACTGTCACCTCACAAGGGTAGTGTCCCGCTACGGCCGGGCAGGCGGCGCCTGCCGGTACGGCGTGCCCGGCTCCGGCCCGGCGGCCCGCGCCCGTTCGCGCATCGTCCCGGCCTCCGGCTCCGCGGGCGACGCCTGCCGGTGCGTCGCCTCGGGCTCCGGCCCGGCGGGCGGCGTCCGCCGGTACGCCGTCCACATCTCCCGCATCCTGGTCGCCTGGCCCTCGGTGAACCCCGACATGCACCGGTCGTGGGTGTAGTCCATGAAGTTGTGCACCGGGTCCGCGCCGTCGCCCGCGCAGGTGTCCTTGCGCACCGGGCAGCCCTGGGTGGGGAGACCCTCGGACGGGGTGTCGTCGACGGTGTCGCCCAGCGGGAGGCAGCCGTTCTCGAAGGTGTGCAGCAGCCCGAGCCAGTGGCCGATCTCGTGGACCCCGGTGAAGCCGAGTCCGAAGTCGCGCAGCGAACCGCCCGGCAGGGTGCGCCAGTCGAGAACCACGCCGTCGCCCGCGGGGTCGCCGGCGTACCAGTACGGGTAGGTCGAGTAGCCCAGCACCAGGCGGCCGAGCTGGGCGATGTAGAGGTTGAGGGTCTCCGGCCCGCCCCGGCGCATCCGCTCCAGCGTCGCCAGACGGCCCAGCGGGTCACGGAACAGCACGGGATCGTCGGTCCGGGTCAGGCCGTCGAGGCGGAACCTGATCCCGGTGTCGGCCCCGCCGTACCGCCCGCCGTAGGCGGCGTTGAGCGTGGCGATCTGGGCGCGCACCGTGTCGTCGGGCGCGCCGAGGGAACCGGCGGTGATGACGTGCGCCTGGACGGGCACCGTGACGGGGGTCCAGCTCAGGCCCGCCGGACGCGGCAGCCTGGCCTGGCGCGCCCGCAGGTCGGCCAGCATCTCCTCGGCCTGGACCCGGCCGGAGCCGTGCGATTCGACGGACGCGCCGGGGAGCGGCGCCCGCACCCGCGCGGCCTCGGCCCGCACGCCGGGGAACGGCGCCCGCGCCCGCGTGCCCGGGAACGACTCCCGGACCGGGGTGCTCTCGGCCGGCGCACCGGGAACCGGCAGCCGTACGGCCGGCATGCCGGGGACCGGAGCCCGCGCGGTCTCGGCGCACCGGGCCGGTCCGGCCACCGCGGACGGCCGCGACGGTGCGCCGGGAGCGGAGCCCGCCGCCGACACGCACATCACGAGAACGGCGATCGCGCGCCGAGCCATGCACTCCCCCGACAGGTCACCCCGGCCGGTCGTTCGCCGTCCGGCGAGAACCGACCTTAGCCTGACCTGCGGCGATCAGCCGCGAGCAACACTCACTCGCCGCCGGAGTCCTCACCCTTGGGGAGGCCCTCGTAGATCTCCTTGCACTCGGGGCAGACGGGGAACTTCTGTGGGTCGCGGTTGGGCACCCAGACCTTCCCGCAGAGCGCGCGCACCGGGGTGCCGCTCAGCGCGCTCTCCATGATCTTGTTCTTCTCGACGTAGTGGGCGAACCGCTCGTGGTCGCCGTCACCGTGCGAGAGGTTCGGCCGGACGTCGCTCTCAAGGAGAATCTTCGTGCTCACCCTGCAGATTTTATGCCCGCATCCCACCGGTCGCCGCTCCGGCGCTCATCGGCGGCCGTCCGCGTCCCGATCCGCGCCCCGATTCGCGCCTCGGTCCGCGTCCCGATCCGCGCCCCGGTCCGGGAGACGGTTCCGCTCCGGTGCGGACCGGCGGACGTGGACCGGCTCCCCCGGCCGCGCCAGGCGGAAGAGCGGCACGGCGTTGTTCAGGGGTATGCGGGCGCAGCCGTGGGAGGCGGGGTAGCGCGGGACGAGCGTGGAGCCGTGGATGGCGATGCCGCCGTTGAAGTAGACGGGGTAGTACATCGCGCCCAGGTAGCCCATCGACCAGCCGCGCACCCGCTCCCCCACCCGGAAGTCGCCGAGCGGGGTGTCGGCGAACCCGCAGTGGCCGCGTTCGCAGTAGGACCGCTCCGCGCCGGTGGACACGTGGCTGACCAGCACGGGTCTGCCGCGCCGCCAGACGGTGAGGAGCTGGCGGCGCAGGTCGATCTCCACCCTCGACGGCTCCCCGTCGCGCACCAGCGGCCTGATCCGCGCCGGATGGACCAGCGCCCGCCAGGTGGCGGCGTCGATACGGTCCAGCGGGCGCATCCCGTTGGCCTTCTGGAAGGCCCATACGGCCGTGCGCATGCCGGAGTCGTAGACGGGGGTGGGCGGGCCCGCGTTGAACCCCAGCCCGTTGAGCCGCTTCTTCACCGCGACGATCTCCCGGCCGAGGCCGGCGCCGTCGCCGAACCTCAGGACGGGCGGCCCCGGCGCGGGGACGTCGCGGGAGTTCCGGGAGGGTACGGTTCCGGCGCGAGCCGGACCGGGGGCGAGGATCACCGTGGAAACGGTGATCATCACTGTGATCCGGAAACAGTGGGTGATCGTTCTCATGTCTGACGTCTAACCGTTCATGGGGACTTCCAATCCCCTTCCCGATCGCGTCGCCGCAGCTCAGAGCCACGAAACGGGTACGGCTCCCTGCCCCGGCGGGCGGGAGCCGTACCGGGTCCGGCGGGTCAGCCCATGTGGATCGGGGCGTCGGCGGTCTTGCGGCCCGCCCTGACGAACAGGGCGAACACCGCGGCGAGGACCGCGACCGCCGTGCTGACCGTGAAACCGAGGTGCATGCCGTCCAGGAAGGACAGGTGCGAGACGTCGGCGATGCCCCGGATGACCTGCTCGGGCACGCCCGGCATCTGCTGGGCGGTGGGCGCGCCGCCGTACTGGGCCAGTGCCTTCAGCGGTTCGGCCTGCTCGGGCGGCAGCGCCGGGAGGCCGGTGTCGGCCCAGTGCCGCGGGTAGACGTCGGCGACCCGGGCCGAGACGATCGCACCGAGGATCGCGGTGCCGAGCGCGCCGCCGACCTGCATGGCCGACTGCTGGACGCCGCCCGCGACGCCGCTGAGCTCCTCGGGCGAGTTGCCGACGATGATCTCGGTGGCGCCGACGAAGACCGGTGAGAGCCCGAAGGCCAGCAGCACGAACGGGATCGCGCTGTCGATGAAGGCGGCGTCGAGGCTGAGCCGCGACAGCAGGAACATCGCCAGGGCGGTGACGAGCATGCCGCCCGAGATCGTCACCCTGGGACCCAGCTTGCCGATCAGCACGGCGGCGAGCGGCGAGGCGAAGATCATTCCAGCGCTCATCGGCAGCATGCGCAGGCCCGAGTCCATGGGCGAGAGCCCGTGCACGCCCTGGAAGAAGAACGTCAGGAAGAACATCGCGCCGAACATGGAGAACGCGACCAGCACCATCAGGCCGGTGCCGATGGAGACCGAGGCGTTGCCGAAGAGGCTGAGCGGCAGCAGCGGTTCGGCGGCGCGGCGCTGCCACCACACGAACACGGCGCCGAGCACCACGGCGGCGGCCAGGAAGCCGATGGTCAGCGGGTCGCCCCAGCCCCATTCGGGGGCCTTGATGATGGCCCAGACCAGGGAGAACATCGTGAGCGACAGCAGCAGGACGCCCAGCCAGTCGACCTTGGACAGGGTCTGCGCCCTGCTCTCGACGAGCACCCACAGGCCCATGGCCAGGGCGACGGCGCCGACCGGGACGTTGATGAAGAAGACCGACTGCCAGCTCACGTGCTCGACGAGCAGGCCGCCGACGATCGGGCCGGCGGCGCTGGACAGGCCGATGATGCCACCCCAGGCGCCCATCGCGGTCTTCAGCCGCTCACCGGGGAAGGCGACGCGCAGCAGCGCGAGCGCGGCGGGCTGGAGCATCGCGCCGAACAGGCCCTGGAGCACGCGCAGCGCGATCAGCATGCCGACCGAGGAGCTGAGGCCGATCGCGAGCGAGGAGAGCGCGAAGCCGGCGACCCCGACCAAGAAGATCATCTTGTGCCCGAACAGGTCGCCGAGCTTGCCCGCGGTGATCAGGAACACCGCGAGGGCGAGCAGGTAGCCGCTGGTCACCCACTGGAGGTCGGCGAGGGACGCCTTCAGGTCCGTGGCGATCACCGGGTTGGCGATGGCGACGACGGTGCCGTCGAGCATCACCATGATCACGCCGAGCGAGACCGCGAGGAGGGTGAGCCACGGATGCCGTTGAACCGGCGGCGGATCGACGTCGGGTGACGGCGCGGCCACCGTCTCGGCTTCTGCCATGGATAACTCCCCCTTGCGCTCGGCCGCCCCGGATGAGGCGTCATACGGGGGTAATTTATGGCAGTCACTGACAACTGGCAAACTGTTTACTTTGTCACTCAGTGACGTATGGCACACTGTGAACACCACGTTTCGAAGAGGTGACAGAGATGAGCCGCCCCGGCCTGCGTGAACGCAAGAAACAGAGGACGCGGCAGGCGCTGGTCGACGCGGCCCTCGACCTGTTCGCCGAGCAGGGCTACGACGCCACGACGGTCGACCAGATCGCCGCCGCGGTCGACGTCTCCCCCCGCACCTTCTTCCGCTACTTCGCGACCAAGGAGGACGTCGCCCTCTCTCTGGACGCCGACGCACACGAGATCCTGCTCGCCGAGCTGGCCGCCAGGCCCGCGGAGGAGTCCCCGTTCACCGCCCTGGGCCGCGCGATGCACGCGATGATCACGCTGATGGAACAGTCCGACATCGCCGACCGGAGCAGGTTCCTCAAGGCGCGTGAGCTGATCGAGAGCACCCCGGCGCTCTTCGCCGGCGGCGTGCGCATGATGATGCAGAACGAGCGGATGCTGGCCGCCGAGATCGCCCGGCGCGAGGGCAGGGACCCCGGCGACCTGCTCTCCCAGTTCGTCGTCTCGCTGTTCACCTCCGCCGTCCGGATCGGCCTGGAGGGGTGCGGGCCGGGTGAGCTCAACGACCTCGCCGACCTGACCCGCCACGTGGAGCCGATGCTCAGGCTGGCCGAACGCTCGCTGCGCCCCGGCTGGGACCGCCCCGCGCCCGGCGGGAGCGCGACCGGCGAGGACTCCGCTCCGGACGACGCTCCCGTCCCGGGCGACGGCTCCGCTCCGGACGACGGTCCCGTCCCGGGCGACGGCTCCGCTCCGGACGACGGTCCCATCCCGGGCGGCGGCTGAGCCGCCGGCCGCCGGGGGTAGGTCCCGCCGGGTACGGCGCGGCCGTACCCGGCTAGTTCATGGAGGGGTCGTCGGGGCAGGTCGCGACGTAGGCAAGCTCGCCCGGCTGGCGGCGCAGCACCGCCCGCCACAGCGAGCCGGGGTCGGGGTAGAACGTGTCGCCGGGTTCGGCGTCCACGACGTACCAGGCTCCCTCCCCGATCTCGGTCTCCAACTGCCCGGCCGTCCACCCGGAGTATCCCGCGAAGATCCGCATCTGAGCGATCTCACCGGCGAGGATCTCCGGCGGTGCGTCGAGGTCGACCGTGCCCAGCCGCGACACCGCCGGGGTGCCGGCGTGCAGCCTCCGCCAGCCGAGCGGCTCCTGCCCGCTCGGGACCGCGGCCAGCGCCAGGGCGCTGTCGGTCTGCACGGGACCGCCCTGGAACAGCACGGGCGGCCCGGTGACCATCGTGTCCCAGGTCGGCAGCACCTGCGTCACCGAGATGTCGCTGGGCCGGTTGAGCACCACGCCCAGGGTGCCGCCCTCGGCGTCGTGCTCCAGGATCAGGACGACGCTGCGCCGGAAGTTGGGGTCGTCGAGTTGCGGCGCGGCCACCAGCAGCCCACCGACGTAGATCGCTTCCGCCATACATCCATGATGAGGGGTACGGCCCGCTTCGCGCCGCTCACCCCGGCTCCGGATTCCCGGAAAAGCACCCGGGGCTCACCGCGACGGCGGCCCCCCGCCGGAATGCGCGCCGGTAGGCGACGGGTGAGACGCCGACCCCCACCGCGAAGTGCCGCCGGAGCGAGGCGGCCGTGCCGAACCCCGAACGCGTCGCCACCCGGTCCACCGGCAGGTCCCCGGCCTCCAGCAGGGTACGGGCGAGATCGAGACGCTGCTGCAGGAGCCACCGTCCGGGACTGGTCCCGGTCTCCGCGCGGAACCGGCGGGTGAAGGTGCGAAGGCTCATCCGTGCGTGATCGGCCAGCGTGACCAGTGACAGCGGTTCACCCAGGTGCCGCATCGCCCACTCACGGGTGGCGGCCACAGAGGCATCGGAGGACGCGGGCAGCGGACGCTCGACGTACTGCGCCTGCCCACCGTCACGCCAGGGCGGCACCACGCACCGGCGGGCCACCTGGTTGGCCAGCTCGCTGCCGTGGTCGCGGCGGAGCAGATGCAGGCACAGATCCAACCCGGCGGCCGCACCGGCGCTGGTCAGTATGTCGCCGTCGTCGACGAACAACACGCCGGGGTCAAGCCTCACCCGGGGATGGTGCCGCCGGAAGTGCGCCGCGTGCCGCCAGTGTGTGGTGGCCGGCCGCCCGTTCAGCAATCCGGCCGCGGCCAGCACATAGGTGGCGATGCAGATCGTCACGAGCCGGGTGCCGGGGCGGATGGTGCCGAGCGCGATCGCCAGCGGCTCGGGCAGCGCGTGCGGCCCGGTGAACGCGGCGTGCGCCTCCGACCCCGGGACGACCACGGTGTCGGCCTCGGCCAGCACGCTCGCGTCGTGCGCGACCACGACCGAGTAGTCCGCGCCGGTCGCGACCGGCGCACCGTCCAGGCTACAGGTGATCACCTCGTACAGTCCCTCGGCGGTGCCGAAGATCCGGGCGGCCAGGCTGAGTTCGAACGGGACCACCCCGTCGAGGGCTAGGACGGCGACGCGGTGCATGGCCCGATTCTTGCGCATACCGGCATGCGGGCCGCTGGCGGAGGCGGCCGACCCCGGTGAGGCTGAGCCCATGATGCGTGCGATCACGCCCCTGGGCTGGGGCGGTCCCGAGGTTCTCACCGAGATCGAACTCCCCCGGCCGGATCCGCTGCCCACCGAGGTGCTGGTGCGGGTTCACGCGGCCGGGGTGAACCCCATCGACTGGAAGTCGCGGGCCACCGGAGGGTTCGTCCCCTGGGACGACCCGCCGATCCTCGGCTACGACGTCTCCGGAGTCGTCGAGGAGGTGGGGCTCGGCGTGCGGATCCTCGCGCCGGGCGACGAGGTGTTCGGCTTCCTGTGCTTCCCCCACCAGGCGGGCGCCTACGCCGAATACGTCACCGCGCCGGCCCGGCACTTCGCCCGCAAGCCGGCGAACGTGAGCCACGTGGAGGCGGCCGCCGTCCCGCTGGCGGCGCTCACCGCCTGGCAGGCGCTGGTGGACACCGCCGGGGTCCGCCCCGGGCAGCGCGTACTGGTCCACGCGGCGGCGGGCGGCGTCGGCCACTTCGCGGTACAGCTGGCCAAACATCTGGGCGCGCACGTCATCGGCACGGCACGGGCGGCCAAACACGGTTTCCTGCGCGACCTGGGCGCCGACGAGGTGATCGACTACACCGCGGTCGACTTCGTCACCGCCGTGGATCGGGTGGACGTCGTCATCGACGCGGTGGGCGGTGAGTACGGCCCGCGCTCGCTGCGGGTGCTGGATGAGGGCGGCGTACTGGTGTCGCTGCCGCGTGGGGGCGACGATCTGGTTCCCCGGGCACGGGCGCTGGGAATCCGCGCGGGATTCATGCTGGTCGAGCCCGACCACGACGGCATGCGCAGGATCGCCGGGCTGCTGGAGAGCGGTGAACTGCGCGTACGCGTGGAGACGGTGCTTCCCCTCTCCCGGGCGGCCGAGGCGCACCGGCTGGGCGAATCGGGCCGCACCACCGGGAAGATCGTCCTGTCGGTGGCGGATCGGACGGGGTGACCGCGGGCTCCGCCGGCGCCGGGCCCCGGATGGTGGGACCGAGGACCGGCGATTCCGGGTCTCACCATCCGAAGGCCCTCGGCGGGGACTTCTCCGTCAGGCCTCGGTCATGCCGCTGCGTGCCCGGCCGCCCGCCGACTCGCGCACGGCCGCCGCGACGGCGCCGGCCACGTCGGCGTGGAAGACGCTGGGGATGATGTAGTTCGGGCCCAGCTCCTCGTCGGTGACGACGGCGGCGAGTGCCTTGGCCGCCGCGAGCAGCATCTCCTCGCTGACGATGTTGGCCTGGGCGTCGAGCAGGCCGCGGAAGACTCCGGGGAAGGCCAGCACGTTGTTGATCTGGTTGGGGTAGTCGGAGCGGCCGGTGGCGACCACGGCGGCGTGCTCGCGGGCGTCGTCCGGGGAGACCTCCGGCTCGGGGTTGGCCAGCGCGAACACCACCGCGTCGTCGGCCATCGTGGCGATGTCGTCGCCGCTGAGGATGCCCGGGGCGGAGACGCCGATGAACACGTCCGCGCCCTTGATCGCGCCGCGCAGGTCGCCCGCGTAGCCTTCGGCGTTGGTGTGGTCGGCGATCCACCGCAGCGTGTCGTCCAGGTCGTCCCGGCCGCCGTGCACCGCGCCGAGGTAGTCGCAGACGATCATGTTGCGCGCGCCCGCGGCCATCAGCAGGCGCAGCACCGCCGTACCCGCGGCGCCGGCGCCGGCGAGGGTGATGCGGACCTGGCCCAGCTCCTTGCCGACCACGCGCAGCGCGTTGGTGAGCGCGGCCAGCACGCAGATCGCGGTGCCGTGCTGGTCGTCGTGGAAGACCGGGATGTCCAGCAGCTCACGCAGCCGCCGCTCCACCTCGAAGCAGCGCGGCGCGGAGATGTCCTCCAGGTTGATGCCGCCGAAGCCGGGGGCGATGAGCTGGACGGTGCGCACGATCTCGTCGATGTCCTGGGTGTCCAGGCAGATCGGCCAGGCGTCGATGTCGGCGAACCGCTTGAACAGCGCCGCCTTGCCCTCCATGACGGGCAGCGCGGCGGCCGGGCCGATGTTGCCCAGGCCCAGCACGGCCGAGCCGTCGGTGACGACGGCGACGCTGTTGCGCTTGATGGTGAGGCGGCGGGCGTCCTCGGGGTTGCGGGCGATGGCCATCGAGACCCGGGCGACGCCGGGGGTGTAGGCCATGGACAGCTCGTCTCGGTTGCGCAGCGGCACCTTCGACTTCATCTCGATCTTGCCGCCGAGATGCATGAGGAAGGTGCGGTCGGAGACCTTGTGGATGACGACGCCCTCGACCCCGCCGAGGTTGTCGACGATCGCCTGCGCGTGCTCGGTGTCCCTCGCGGCACAGGTCACGTCGATGCGCAGGGTCTCGTGACCCGCCGTGGTCACGTCGAGCGCGGTGACCACACCCCCGGCGGACTCTACGGCGTGGGTGAGCTGGCTGACGGCCTTGCCGCCGGCCGGCACCTCAAGGCGCACGGTGATGGAGTATGAAACGCTCGGCACGGTGGCCACAGTCAATCCGCTCCTTTGCGACTGACTTGCTTCAAGGATGCATCCATCGTGCCATCACCTGACGGGTGGACGGGCCAGCTCGGTCAGCTCAGTGCCATCGAAGCGGTCACGATGAGCTCCACGCACGTGTCGACCGGAATGGTCGTGCTGTCGAGCACGAGGTGGTAGAGCGTCGCCGAGGCCGGGTCGGCGCGGTAGAAATGGCGGACGTAGGCGGTCCGCGCCCGGTCGGCGTCGCGCACGAGCCTGCGCGCCTCCTCCTCGGGGACGCCGGTCAGCGTCGCGGTCTGGACGACCCTGCGCGCCACCGGGGCGTCCAGCCGCACGTGCAGCGCGCCGGGGTGGTCGGCCAGGACGATCGCCGCGGCGCGGCCGAGGAACACCCCGCCCCGCTCGCGCGCCGTCCGCCTGATCACCCGCTCGGTGTGGGCGACGAAGTCCTCCGGGAGCGGCGGCGCTCCCGGGAGGTAGACGTCGAGGCCGCCGAAGGTGACGGCCGGGAGCCGCATGACCCCCGACAGCAGCATGGACAGCCCGTGCTCGGCCCGGTCGTCGCGGGCCAGCGCCTCCTCCAGCGTGCAGCCGAGCACCTCGGCCACCTCGCCGGGGATCGCCCGGTCCACGAAGGGCACGCCCAGGCGCCCGGCCACCGCCGGGCCGATCACGCTTCCGGCGGTGCCGTACGTCGCGGAGATGGTGACGACCCGCATGCCCGTTCAATGCCCCGTGGGAGCGCGTTCAGCATTCTCCGCGCCCCCGCTTGGGACGGTTCCCGGAAGAGGGCGCCGCCCCCAGCGGAGGACGCCGGTCTCAGAAGAGGGCGCTGGCGAGGTTGCGGCGGGCCCGGGCGATGGACGGGTCCTCGGCGGGCAGCGTGTCGAACAGCCCGAGCAGGTGCACCCGGGCCCGGTCGCGCTCCTCGCCCGAGGTACGGCGCACCACCGCGACGAGCCGGTCGAAGGCGGCGTCCACCTCGCCGGAGAGCATCTCGAAGTCGGCGGCCAGCAGCTGGGCCTCGATGTCGGCGGGGTCGGCCAGGCGACGCTGCACGTCGGCGGGGTCGGCGTCCTGGGTCCGGCGGATCAGGCCGAGCCCGGCCAGCCCCAGCTTGGCGTCCACGTCGTTCGGGGAGCGGGCCAGCAGCCGCTCGTAGGCGGCCACGGCGCCCTCGAGGTCGCCGGCGTCGATGGCCTGCTCGGCGGCGATGATCTCCGGCTCGGCCTGCGGCTCCGGGGCCGCCTGGCCTTCCTCCCCCGCCTCGGCGCCCTCGGCGGCCGGCGAGAGGTACTGGGCCAGAGCCTCCATGAGCTGCGACAGCCAGTCACGGAGCTGTTCCTCGGTGGCGATGCCGGGGGCGACCGCCACCGGCTGCCCCTGGAAGATCGCGTATACGGCGGGGACGTTCTGCACCCGCAGGGCCTGGGCGATCTGCGGGCTGGTCTCCACGTCCACCCGGGCGAGGGTCCACCGGCCGGCGTTCTCGGCGGCCAGCTTCTCCAGCAGCAGGCTGTACTCCCTGGCCTGCTCGGCACGGGTCACCGTGAGCTCCAGCAGCACGAGGCTGTTCATGGAGCGTTCGACGACCTCCGTCGCGAAGGTGGCGTCGTCGGCGTGGATCACCTGCGCCGCGGTCCCGCCGCCCTCCCGCGCGACGGCCTCGCGCTTGGCCTGCGCCTCCATTGCCTGCTTGCGCGCGCCGAGATCCACGGCGCCGTACAGCGATCCGGGTCGTTTGAAGTCCGCTGGGCTCATGACTCCAATCCTGCCGTATCCCGCAGGCCACGCAGAATCGCCACCCTGATTCCCGCCTCCCGCCGGCCCGCTCCACGACGGGCCGGCGGGGGCGGCGGCTCTCAGAAGCGGGCGGGCTCGCTGTAGACGCCCCACACCCCGCGCAGGGCGTCGCAGATCTCGCCCAGCGTGGCCTCGGCGCGGACCGCCTCCAGCATCGGCGGGATGAGGTTGCCCTCGCCCGCGGCGATCCGCGTCATCTCGGCCAGCGCCGCGTCGACGGCCTTCTGGTCGCGGGCGGCGCGGCGGCCGGCGAGGACGCGGTTCTGCTCGCGCTCGACCTCGTGGCTGACCCGCAGGATCTCCAGCGGCTCCTCGACGGAGGAGGTGTGGCAGTTGACCCCGACGATCCGCTTGTCGCCCTTCTCCAGCTTGCGCTGGTAGTCGAAGGCGGCCTCGGCGATCTCGGACATGAACCAGCCGTCCTCGATGCCGCGCAGGATGCCGGAGGTCATCGTCCCGTCGGAGCCCATGTCGCGGATCCTCTGGAAGATCGCCTCGGCCTCGGCCTCGATCCGGTCGGTGAGCGCCTCGACGTACCACGAGCCGCCGAGGGGGTCGGCGACGTTGACGACCTCGGTCTCCTCCATGATCACCTGCTGGGTGCGCAGGGCGATCTCGGCGGCCTTCTCCGAGGGCAGCGCGAGGACCTCGTCCAGGGCGTTGGTGTGCAGCGAGTTCGTGCCGCCGAGCACGGCCGCGAGCGCCTCGACGGCGGTGCGCACCACGTTGTTGTACGGCTGCTGCGCGGTGAGGGAGACCCCGGCCGTCTGGGTGTGGAAGCGCAGCCACTGCGCCTTGTCCGTCTTCGCGCCGTAGACGTCGCGCATCCAGCGCGCCCAGATCCGCCGCGCCGCCCGGAACTTCGCGATCTCCTCGAAGAAGTCGATGTGCGCGTCGAAGAAGAAGGACAGGCCGGGCCCGAAGACGTCGACGTCCAGGCCCCGCGACAGGCCGAGCTCCACGTAGCCGAACCCGTCGGCCAGGGTGAAGGCCAGCTCCTGCGCGGCCGTGGAGCCGGCCTCGCGGATGTGGTAGCCGGACACGCTGAGCGGCTTGTAGGCCGGGATCTCGGCGGCGCAGTACTCCATCAGGTCGCCGATCAGCCGCAGGTGCGGCTCGGGGGCGAACAGCCACTCCTTCTGGGCGATGTACTCCTTGAAGATGTCGGTCTGCAGCGTGCCGTTCAGCCTGCCGACCGGCACGCCCTGCCGCTCGGCGGCCACGACGTACATGCAGAAGATCGGCACGGCCGGGCCGCTGATCGTCATCGAGGTGGTGATGTCGCCGAGCGGGATGCCGTCGAAGAGCAGGTCCATGTCGAGCGCGGAGTCGATCGCAACGCCGCAGTGGCCCACCTCGCCGAGCGAGCGCGGGTCGTCGGAGTCGCGGCCCATCAGCGTCGGCATGTCGAAGGCGACGCTCAGCCCGCCGCCGCCCGCGGCGAGGATCATCTTGTAGCGCTCGTTGGTCTGCCGGGCGTTGCCGAACCCGGCGAACTGCCGGATGGTCCAGGTCTTGCCCCGGTAGCCGGTGGCGTGCAGGCCGCGGGTGAACGGGTACTCCCCCGGCCAGCCGATGCGCTCCATCCGCGGGTCGTCGCCCTGGGGCCCGTAGACGGGCTCCACCTCCAGCCCCGACAGGGTCCGGAACTCCGTCGGCCGCCTGGCCGTCTGGTAGAACCGCGCCTGCCAGCGCGCCCGCCCTGCCTCGATCTCCTCGGCGTTCATGCCAACTCCCTTGTACGGCTCGCGGCTCGTGTGCGGCTTGTGGCCTCGTGGCTCGTGGCCTCGTGGAGGACGCCGGCGGGCCGCCCGCTCGTGACGGGTGAGGCCCGGGACATCCCCCTAGGAGAGATACTAGGACGTCCTAATAATTTCTGGTCAAGGCGCGAGGAAGAACACGGCGAGCCGACGCGCGGGAGAACCGGAGCCGCCACGGGAAGCGCGGGGAGGCCGGGGACCGTCACGGCGAGCCGGGAGCCGTACGGCCCGCCGGGGCTCAGTCCGCGAAGTCGCCGGCCGCCACCCGCAGCGTGCGGAGCAGGCCGAACATCTCCTCCAGCTCGGCCTCGCCGTACATGGTCATGGCGAAGTCGGCGGCCATCAGGTCGGCTGTGGCCGCCTCGACGGCCTTCCGTCCCCTGCCGGTGATCTCGGCCAGCACCCCCCGGCCGTCGCGCGGGTTGGGCATGCGCCGGACCAGCCCGGCGCGCTCCAGCCGGTCGACGGTGTTGGTCACGCTCGTGGGGTGGACCATCAGGCGCTCGCCGATCTTCGACAGCGGCAGCGACCCGGTCCTGCTGAAGGTCAGCAGGACCAGCGCCTCGTAGCGGGCGAAGGTCAAGTCATGCGGTTTGAGTAGCGTGTCCAGTTGCGAGAGCAGGATCTGGTGCGCTCTCATGATCGATGTGACGGCGGCCATGGCCGAGGACGGCCCGAAGTGAACGCGCCACGTCCGGGCGGCTCGCTCGATGGGGTCGAACGGCAGATTCAGCTGACCTGTAGCCACAGGGCTACGGTAGCGCGAGCTCATCCCGGTTCGCCCGTATACGTAGAGTCACAAGATTGACCGCTTCACCAAGAACCCGGGCACCAAACGTCACGCTCAGTTATGGTTCCCACATCGAATGGTGAGGGCGCGGCCAAAGCCGCGTCGCCTCAGTCCGGCTGCGGGGGATGCACGCCGGACCGGTTGCCGAGGGGACCGGCCACCGCACATTCACAGCACGGGGGGTGCTTGATGAACGACGATCCGATGGCGCTCGTGCGCCACGCGAGCTCATGGCCGGCCGACGCGGCGTGGATGCGTTCCACGCACGCCGGTGCGTGAGCACAGGGGCGTTTCACGCGAAGAACTCCAGCAGAGCGCGTTGGTGGCTGCCGCCGTCCTGCTCGTGCTGGGGCTGGCCGCGGCGTGGAGCGTCCTCATACCCGGCGTCGGAGCCTGGGAGAACACCGTGGTCGCCATGATCGGCTCGCTCCGCCTGACGGGGCCGGTGTCCGCGGCGTTCGCCGCCTGGGTGGCGGTGCGCAGGCGGCGCGAGAGCGGCCGGTGGCTGCCGACCACCTGGCGCGCGGTGCGCACGCCGCTGGCGGTGGCGGCGGTGCCGGCCGTGGCGTTCGCCGCGACGACGCTGGTGCTGGCCGTCCGGACGATCCTCGGCGAGCAGTCCGGGCGGCTGCCGCCCAGCGGCCTGTTCATGGGGATGGCCGGCCTGGCGCTGTACGTCACCGTCGGCTGGGTGATCGGGTGGCTGCTGCCCTGGACGATCACCCCGGTGATCGCCGGGCTCGGCTGCTACGGCCTCTTCACCTGGCTCGCCCAGAGCGGGACCTGGGCCGACCGGCTCGCCCCGGCCACACGCGAGCCGTACGACCCCTTCCAGGGGCTGAGCACGTCGGCGTTCGCCGACCAGACGTTCTGGCTGCTGGGCATCAGCGCCGTGCTGCTGCTCGGCTGGGCCGCGGTCGTGACGCGCCAGTCGCTCGCGCTGGCCGGCGCGCTGCTCGCCGTGCTCGCCGCGGCGGCGGGGATGGCCCGGCTGCTCAACGAGCCGCGGACGGTCACCGCGCAGCGGGTGGTCTACAGCTGCGAGGAGTGGCCGATCATGGTCTGCGTGCATCCGGGGATGCGCGACGGACTGCCCGAGCTGGGCTCGGCGTTCGTCAGGATCGCCTCCCGGCTGGCCGGGACGCCCGGGGAGTTCTCCCGGCTGGAGCAGCGCCCGCGGCGCGAGGACGCCCCGCTGCCGCCGGGCTCGGTGCCGATCCACGTGGACGACCTGTCCAGCGGGTTCGCCGACCAGGCGGCCGCCGAGTTCGTCGAGGGCCTGGCCCCCCGCTGCGCCGGCACCACCGCCCAGGGGTACCGCGACATCGTGGTCGCGTGGCTGGCGGGGCGGCCGCTGCCCGGCGGGCCGCTGGCCGAGCACCAGTACGCCGCCGCGTGGTTCGCGGGTCTCACCGACACCCAGCGGCGCGACTGGCTGCGGACGCACTACGACCGGTTCGCCGGGTGCCGGCTGCAGAGCGGCGACTTCGGCGGGCAGGTACCGCAGGTCGCGCAGCCGGCCGCGCAGCCTCCGGCAGGCGGGTATCCGGGAGCCGGGGGCCTCGGGACCGGAGGGACGGGGGCCGGGGGCACGGCGCCCGCCGGGCCGGCGCCCCAGGCGTCCGCCCTCTACGGGACGCCGGGCGGCGCGCCCACCACGGCGGGCGCGCCGCCCCTCCCCCGGACGGCCCCGGCGGGCCGGACCGCGCCGGACCGCTGAGGCCCGCCGGACCGTTTCCGGACCGTTCCCGGATCACTGCCGGACCACCGGGCCGCCGGACGGCTCCCGCCCCGGTCTCCCGTTCCGATTCACCGGGACGGCCTGCCGGGACGGCCTTTCCGGGGGCACGGCCGGGCCGGCGGGCGTGAGAAGGACCCCGTGGGGGGAAGGAGATCGTCGTGAACGCTTCTCCACAGGCACCCCCCGGGGCGTCCCCGCCGCGTCGCCGACGCGGCCTGCGCTTCCTCGCCGGGGTCGTCGTCACGCTCGCCATCGTCGCCGGAGCCGCCTGGCTGGTCTGGACGCGGCTGAACCCGTTCGGCGAGACCTCGATCGACCGCAGCCAGCCCGCGCTGCTGCAGTCGATCCACAACCTCAGCCGTTTCGAGGCGGCCACCGGCAACTTCCAGGTCATCGTCGACCTGGAGAAGGACGCCGCGTTCCTGCCCGACGCCGTCAAGGGCACCCGGACCCTCTTCGTGGGCGCCGGCGGCGTCGACGCCTACGTCGACTTCGGCGGCCTGTCCTCCGGCGCGCTGACCGTGTCGCCCGACCGCAGGGAGGTGACGGTGAAGCTGCCGCACGCGCAGCTCGAGAAGCCCAACCTCGACAACCGGCGGTCCTACGTCTACGCCCAGCAGCGCGGCCTGTTCGACCGGGTCCAGGACTTCCTGTCGTCCTCCCCGGGCGACCAGCGCGAGCTCTACCAGCTGGCCGAGAAGAAGATCGCCGATGCCGCACAGGCCAGCGACCTGCGCGACCGGGCCGACCAGAACACCAGGGCCATGCTCCAGGGCATGCTGGGCGGCCTGGGCTTCAAGAAGGTCACCGTCACGCTGGACGGCCGGCCGTAGGCTCCGCCCGCCGGTCCCGGACCGGCGGGCCGTACGGCGGGCACGGGGTCAGCCGGCGGCGTCCAGCAGCTCGTCGGCGGCGGTGTAGGGGTCGAGACCGCCCGACACGACGCGCCCGGCGAGCGCGTCGAGCCGCCGGTCGCCGTGCAGGTGGGCGAAGCGGGCGCGGAGCGTCGCGACCGCGATGGCCTCGATCTCGTCGCGGGCCCTGACGTGGCGCCTGCGGTCGAGCTCGCCCGACTCCTCCAGGTACGCCAGGTGCTCGTCGAGGGCGGCGACGACGTCCTCGGCGCCCTCTCCCCGGGAGGCCACGGTCGTCACGATCGGCGGTCGCCAGGGCCCCTCGATCTGGGAGGTCATGGTGCGCAGCTCGCGCACGACCGCCTGGGCGCCGTCGCGGTCGGCCTTGTTCACCACGAACACGTCGGCGACCTCCAGGATGCCCGCCTTGGCGGCCTGGATGCCGTCGCCCATGCCCGGCGCGAGCAGCACGACGGTCGTGTCGGCCAGCGAGGCGATGTCCACCTCGGCCTGTCCGACCCCGACGGTCTCGACGAGGACGACCTCGCACCCGGCGGCGTCCAGGACCCGCAGCGCCTGCGGCGTCGCCCACGACAGGCCGCCCAGGTGGCCCCGGCTGGCCATCGACCGGATGAAGACCTCCGGGTCGGTGGCGTGGTCCTGCATGCGCACCCGGTCGCCGAGCAGCGCCCCGCCGGTGAACGGCGAGGACGGGTCCACGGCGAGGACCCCGACCCGCCTGCCGAGCTTGCGGAACGCCTGGACCAGCATCGCGGTCGAGGTGGACTTGCCCACGCCCGGGGAGCCGGTCAGCCCGATGACGCGGGCCCGGGGCGGCCGGGCCGCGCAGAGCTCGGCGGTGACCTCCCGGAGCAGCGGCGAGCCGTTCTCCACGAGGGAGATCAGCCGTGCGACCGCCCGGGGACGGCCCTGCCGCGCCTGCGCGACCAGTTCGGAGACCTCCGCGGGCAGCGGGTCGCGCCGCGCCGCGGGGCTGGACGTCTCCACGTCAGGCCGACGGGACACGGATGATCAGGGCGTCGCCCTGGCCGCCGCCGCCGCACAGGCCGGCCGCGCCGGTCCCGCCGCCCCGGCGCTTCAGCTCGTGGGCGAGGGTCAGGACGATGCGGGCGCCGGACGCGCCGATCGGATGGCCGATGGCGATGCCGCCGCCGTTGACGTTGACCTTCTCCAGCGGGACGTCGAGCTCCTTGACCGACTGGAGGACGACCTGGGCGAACGCCTCATTGATCTCCAGCAGGTCGAGGTCGCCGGCGGTGATGCCCTCCTTGGCGAGGGCGTGCTTGATGGCGTTGGCCGGCTGCGACTGCAGCGAGTTGTCCGGACCCGCGACGTTGCCGTGCGCGCCGATCTCGGCGAGCCAGTCGAGGCCCAGCTCCTCGGCCCTGGCCTTCGACATCACGACGACCGCGCAGGCGCCGTCGGAGATCTGCGAGGCGGAGCCGGCGGTGATGGTGCCGTCCGGGACGAACGACGGGCGCAGCCGCGACAGGACGTCGACGGTGGTGTCGCCGCGCACGCCCTCGTCGGCGGAGAACAGGACGGGGTCGCCCTTGCGCTGCGGGACCGGCACCGGGACGATCTCGTCGTCGAGCGCGCCGTTCTTGATCGCGGCGGCGGCGAGCTGGTGGGAGCGGGCGGAGTAGGCGTCCTGCTCCTCGCGGGTCAGGCCCAGGCGGACGTTGTGCCGCTCGGTGGACTCGCCCATCGCGATCTGGTCGTAGGCGTCGGTCAGGCCGTCGTAGGCCATAGAGTCGACGACGGTGGCGTCGCCGTACTTGACGCCCCGGCGCAGGCCGCGCATCAGGTGCGGGGCGTTCGACATCGACTCCATGCCGCCGGCGACCACGATGTCGAACTCGCCGGCCCTGATGAGCTGGTCGGCCAGGGCGATGGCGTCCAGGCCGGACAGGCAGACCTTGTTGATGGTCAGCGACGGCACGGTCATCGGGATCCCGGCCAGGACGGCCGCCTGGCGGGAGGGGATCTGCCCCGCCCCGGCCTGCAGGACCTGACCCATGATCACGTACTGCACGGTCTCGGGGGCGACGCCGGCGCGCTCCAGCGCGGCCTTGATGGCTATGCCGCCGAGCTCGGCGGCGGTGAGGCCGGACAGCGAGCCGAGCAGCCGTCCGATGGGGGTGCGAGCTCCGGCGACGATGACGGAACCAGACATGAGCAGGGGCCTCCTGGCGAGTCTTCGAACGACTTTGCCACCATACCCATGAGTACCGAACCGATCGCCATGGAGGCCGTCCATATGTTCATGCGCATCGACCATGTGGGGATCGCCTGCCACGACCTGGAGGAGAAGATCGCGTTCTTCGAGCGCACCTTCGACCTCAGGGTGGTCGCTCGCGAGACCAACGAGGAGCAGGGCGTCAAGGAGGCGCTGCTGCACGTCGCCGACGGCGAGGGCGGCGGCTCCTACATCCAGCTCCTGGAGCCCCTCGGCCCCGACACCCCGGTCGGGAAGTTCCTCGCCAGGCGCGGGGAGGGGGTGCACCACGTGGCGTTCGGGGTGCCGGACGTGGCGGAGGCGATGCGGGAGATCGGCGGCAGGGGCGTCCGGGTGCTGGACGCCGAGCCCCGGCACGGCACGCTGGGGTCGTCGATCGCCTTCCTCCACCCCAAGGACATGGGCGGGGTGCTGACCGAGCTGGTTCAGGCCCCCGGCACCGGCGACGCGTCGTCCCACGGACGCTGACGGCCCGGCCGCCGGACGCCGACGGCCCCGCCGGACGCCGACGGCCCCGCCGGACGTTGACGGCCCCGCCGGACGTTGCCACCCCGGGCACGGCCGGTGTGACGGCCGGGCACGGACGCCCGTGTCCGGCGGACGCGGGCGGCGTGACACCCGGGAGCGATCGGGGTGACGGCCGGACACGGTCAACGCGGCGGCCGGAAGCGGTCAACGTGTCCGGTCAACGCGCCCGCCGGTCGCCGCCGGCGCGCCCGGCCAAGTGGCGGCCGGATGCGGTCAACGCGGCGGCCGGGTGTCGCGTCACATGCAGGAAAGGTTCATACGTAACAAGTCACGCAGAAAGTCAGAGGGGACCGCCAACGCGGCAACTCCAGAGTACGCTGGCCTATCACCGGACGTGGGTCCCGCCACGGATCCCAGCTCGGGTGTCCGAATCCTTCGTCCGCCCCGTGTAGCCGTCTCGACAACCCAGGATCGAGCCTCCATGCAGTCCGACATCGACGCCCAGCTCAACAATTTCTTTGAAGACTCCCCCGCTCGGGAATTCGACGTGGTGCTCCGTGGCTATGACCGGCACCAGGTCCATGATCATCTCAAGCAGGTCGACGCCGAGCTGCGTCAGGCGAAGGAACAGGCGCAGAGCCTGCAGCGCGACCTGGCCGACTCCCAGCGCCAGCTGCAGGAGCAGGAGCGCCCCACCTACTCCGGCCTGGGCGCGCGGATCGAGCAGCTGCTCCGGCTCGCCGAGGAGCAGGCCACCGAGCTGGTCCAGGCCGCCCGGTCCGAGGCCAACGAGATCCGGGCCGCCGCCAAGGTCGATGCCGCCGACGCGCGCGCCGCCGCGGAGAACGAGGCGGCCGAGAAGCGGGCCCTGGCCACCCGCGAGGCCGACGAGATGCGCACCACCGCCGAGCGCGAGGCCGAGGAGATCCGCTCGACCGCCCGCCGCGAGGCCAACGAGCTGACCTCCACCACCGAGCGCGAGGTGGCCAAGCTGCGCGCCACCGCCGACCACGAGGTGGCCGAGAAGCGCGCCGACGCCGAGCGCGAGATCGACAAGCTGCGCACCACCACCGAGCGCGAGGTCGCCCAGCTGCGGGCCTCGACCAAGCGCGAGCGTGACGAGATCCTCACCACCGCCAAGCGCCAGGCCGACGAGATGCGCGCCCAGGCCCAGCGGGTCCTGGAGGAGTCGGAGGCCAAGCGGGCCCAGGACGAGGCCGAGTTCGAGATCCAGCTCGCCGCCCGGCGCGAGGAGGCCGAGCGCGTGGAGGCCGAGCGCCACGCCACCGCGCAGGCCCACACCCAGCAGATGGTCTCCAAGGCCGAGGAGCGCGCCGCCACCGCCGAGCAGCGGGCCACCAAGGCCACGCAGCAGGCCGAGCAGGCCCGCCGCGACGCCGACACCCACGCCAAGCAGCTGCTCGCCAACGCGCGCAAGAACGCCGACCAGCTCGTGGCCGAGGCGAAGACGAACGCCGAGACGATCGTCTCCGAGGCCAAGATCGAGGCCGAGCGGGGTCTCTCGGTCGCCCAGCGCCAGGTCGACGAGCTGACCCGGCAGCGCGACAGCATCACCAGCCACCTCGCGCAGCTCCGCCAGCTGCTCGGTGGCGCGCCGCTTCCGGCCGCCGACCCGGAGCCGGCGATCGCCCCGGCCCCGGTCAAGCCGGCCATCTCCGCTCCGGCCGAGACCCCGGCTCCGGCCTCGGCCTCGGCGCCGGCCCCGGCTCCCGCGCCCAAGGCCGAGACCAAGGACGACGACGCCGAGTGGTGGCAGGAGTAGGGGGCCGCTGATCGGGAGGCGTCGAGACGGCTGACCTGAGGAGCCCGGCGATCCGTGTGGATCGCCGGGCTCCTCTTCGTCTTCCGGGGTCCTCGTGGCGCCGTCCCCGAGCCCGCGCCCCGGATCCTCGCGTTCCGCCCGAACCCTGCCGCGGGGTCCTCACGGCGTCCCGGAACCCCCGCCCCGGGTCCTCGCGGTCCGCCCGGTCCCTGGGCCCGCGCGTCCTGGGTCCCGCGTCCCCGGGCCGGTTCGCACTCAGCCGCCGAGCGGCGCCCGCCCGGCCAGCTCGGCGACGAAGCCCGCCAGCGCGCGGTTGAACGCCTCCGGCTGCTCGACCGCGCTCAGGTGGCCGGCCTTCTCGATCACGGTCAGCCGCCCGTCGGGCACCGCCCCGGCCATCGCCTCGGCGTCGGCCCGCGGGGTGAGGCCGTCCTCCTCCCCCACCAGCACCAGCGCGGGCACCTTGAGCGCGCGCAGGGTGTCGAAGGAGTCCGGGCGGGCCGCCATGGCCCGCTGGGCCCAGGCCACCGCCCGCGGCGGGGCCGACTGGACCAGCCCGCGCACCCTGCCGTACACCATCGCCCGGCGCTCGGCGGTGGTCCGTCCGACCAGCGGCGGGAGGACCTCCTCCAGCAGTACGGCCGGGCCGTCCTCGACCACGGCGGCGGCGATGCGCTCACGGTTGACCCTGGCCTGGTCGGGGTCGGCGCTCGCCTTGGTGTCGGCGAGGACGAGCCCCAGCAGCCGGTCGGGGTGGCGGCGGCACAGGGCCATCGTCACGTAGCCGCCCATGGACAGCCCTCCGATGACGGCCCGGTCGACGCCTTCGCGGTCGAGCGTCCGCGCGACGTCGTCGGCCATCACGTCGAGGGACGGCTCCTCGTCCCCGAGCACCGAGCCGCCGAAGCCGCGCAGGTCGGGGGTGATGACCTTGCAGACCGCGGACAGGCCCTCGCGCTGGGCCAGCCACATGGCAGAGGACAGGGGGAACGCATGCAGCAGGACGACCGGAAGTCCTTCGCCCGCCGACCGGGTGTACAGATGCACAGATCCACGGTAGTCGCGCGTCCCGGTTCTGACATCCCTTGACGCGCGAAGCGGCATGGCCGGACCGGAGACGCCGGCCCGCGCCCCGGTCTTCCGGCCCCTCGATCTCCCGGCCGTCCGGCGGCCTCGCTGGATCGCGCCGGCCCGCGCTACGGTTCGGGGACCTCGGTGGGCAGGGGGTGCGCGGCCGGGTTGACCCGCCGGACGATCTCGTCGAGGACGATCCGCACGTACGGCTCGCCGACCCACAGGTGTTTGGCGCCGTCCACCCCGACCACCTCGGCCTGGGGCACCCGGGCGAAGCGCTCGCGGGCCTCGGCCGGTCGCAGGTAGTCGTCGAACTCGGGGACCAGCGCGGTCAGCGGCCGGCCGAACTCCGCCCAGCCGTCGAGGTCGGCGTCGGTGGCCCGGTGCAGCGGCGGGGAGAGCAGGATCGCCCCCTCCACCAGCGGGTCGCGACCCCACTTCAGCGCCAGTTCGGTGCCGAAGGACCAGCCCACCAGCCAGGCCCGGGGCAGGTCGTGGAACTCGGCGTACTCCAGCGCGGCGGCGACGTCGAGACGCTCGTCCTCGCCGCCGCCGAAGGCCCCCTGGGAGGTGCCGCGGTCGGAGGTGGTGCCGCGCGTGTTGAACCGCAGCACGGCGAGGTCCGCCAGCGCGGGCAGCCGGTTGGCCGCCTTCTTGTAGATGTGGCTGTCCATCATGCCGCCGTGCGTGGGCAGCGGGTGCAGGCAGACCAGCGTGGCGGCCGGGGGCCGGTCCGCGGGCAGGGCCAGCTCGCCGACGAGCGTCAGCCCGTCGGCGGTGACCAGCTCGATCGGCTCCCTGCGCGCGGGCAGCACCGTGGAGGCCCGGATCTCCATGTGTTCCTCACTTCGTGACGTCGTGTCGTGGCCGGAGCAGCGGGGCACGGGACCGTACGGCCTCCGTCGGCCGCCGTCGGCCGCCCTGGGTGCGGGGACCGTACGGCCGCCTTTCAGTATCCGGTCAGTATCTGGTCCGGCCCGGCCCCCGTCTGGTCCGGTGGCGCCAGCACGCGGTGTGCCAGTGCCGGCGCTCCTCCTCCCCGCCGGTCCAGGCGGGCCAGCTCACCAGGTGCGGCACGCCGGACCTGATCTCCTGGTCGCAGCCGGGGCAGCGGTAGGTCTTGTCCGCCCCGGCGCCGGTGACCCGCCGTACGTGCCAGTCGCCGTCCGGCCACTCCTCGACCTGGTCGACACCGGCGACGAACATCCCCACGGGGCGGGAGGACGGCGGGCGGCCGGAGCCTCCGCGCCCGCCGCGGCCGTCGCGGGCGAAGGGATCCTTGCGGCGGGATCGGCGGGGGCTCATGGCAGGTCGCGGACGCTCCGCGCCGCGGCCGTGGCGGGGCGGCCGGGCGGCGGCACGGGGGCGGAGACCACGGGAACCGCGGAGACCGGGGAAACCACGGAGGTCACGGCGCCCGCGGCGCCCGTCGAGCCGGGGGCGGCCGCTCCGGTCCGGTCGAAGCTGCGCGTCATGCCGACCAGTCTCCCAGAGGTCCCCCGCTCTCCTCAAAACCACCCCAAATCCAGCTCAACGCCGGTGCGGGTCGCCGGATCCGCCGGCGTGGCCACCGGCACCGGCGTTCCGGCGGTAAGGTTGGCCCCCATGCGGCTGGTCATCGCGCGATGCAGCGTGGATTACGTGGGGAAGCTCACCGCTCATCTTCCGATGGCGCCGAGGCTCATCCTCATCAAGGCGGACGGCAGCGTGTCCGTGCACGCCGACGACAGGGCGTTCAAACCGCTCAACTGGATGAACCCGCCGTGCCGGCTCCGCGAGGAGGAGGGCACCTGGACGGTGACCCACGGCAAGAGCGGCGAGAAGCTCGTCCTCACCATGGAGGAGATCCTCCACGACTCCACCCACGAGTTGGGCGTCGATCCCGGCCTGATCAAGGACGGTGTCGAGGCCCACCTGCAGGAGCTGCTGGCCGAGCACATCACCACGCTCGGCGCGGGCTGGACGCTGGTCCGCCGCGAGTACATGACGGCGATCGGGCCGGTGGACATCCTGTGCCGCGACCACGAGGGCTCGACCGTGGCCGTGGAGCTCAAGCGCCGCGCGGGCATCGACGCGGTGGAGCAGCTGACGCGCTACCTGGAGCTGATGAACCGCGACCCGCTGCTCGCCCCCGTCTCCGGCATCCTGGCGGCCCAGGCCATCGCGCCGCAGGCCAGGACGCTCGCCGAGGACCGCGGCATCCGCTGCGTCACCCTCGACTACGACGCGCTGCGGGGCATCGAGCGCACCGACACGCTCTTCTGAAGCCCTCCCCGATCCTCCGGACGCCCTCCGGGCCGTCTTTTCCGGAAAGCCACATGGCCGTCCGAAATGAGAAATGTTCTCGTGTTTCCGCTCCGGCCTCCCCGAGCGCTTGACCGACCGGTCAGAATCCTGACCTTCTTACATGAAGACCGGAATACATGACGTTTTGACTCTTCCAGAAAAACGGATCTTGCACCCATAATGGTGGATTCTGGGGCCATGACTTTGGGGTGGAAGTGATAAAGCGATGCATTGTCAAGCTCACGACGGCACCGGGAGCTTGACATGAATGGACGGCCCTATCGGGGAATGTCATCCGAGGAGCGACTGGCGGACCGCCGCGAGCGCCTGATGACCGCGGCGTACACGCTCTACTGCGATCTCGGATTCCCGGAGACGACGATCGAGCAGCTGTGCGCCGCCGCCCGCATTTCGAACCGCGCCTTCTACGAGTGCTTCTCCGGGCGCGACGAGCTGATGGAGGCCGTGCACGACCGGTGCGTGCAGGAGTCACTGGCGTCCGTGGCGAAGGCCGTCGCGCAGGCCCCCGACTCACTGCTCGAAAGGATCAGGGCCGGCATCGGCGGATACATCGGCTTCGTCACCGAGGACAGGCGGCGGGCCCGCCTCATGCACCTGGAGGTACGGCGAGCCGCCGGCTGCCTCGCCAAAGCGCGTGAGCAGGCCCTGGCGGGCTTCCGCGAGGCAGTCGAGATCATCAGTCCCGATGACCCCGCCCTGGCGGGCCCGGCCGGACTGGACCGGCGACTGCTGGCCATCGGGGTCATCGGGGCCATCCATGAGCTGCTCACCGAATGGGTGCTGGCCGACGACCCGCCCGAGGTGGACCACATGATCGACACCGCCGTGCACGTCTTCCACCGGGCCTTGGTGGTGTGAGGGGACTCACCGCCCGGTGGCCCGATGGCCCGCCGGCGCCCGGGACCGTTTCCAGGGACCGGAATCAGACGCCCGGGGCCGTTTCCGGAGACCCGAGACCCGAGACCGGGGTCAGGCGACCGCGTCCACCGGGAGTTCGACGGTGAGCACCCGGTTGAGCCGGGTCACCGCCAGCACGCGCATGACCCTGGGCGGCACGCCGCGCAGGATGAGCCGGCGTCCGGCGGCCGCCGCGCGCCGGTGCGTGCCGACCAGCACTCCCAGGCCGGTGGCGTCGATCATCTCCAGCCCGGAGAGGTCGGCGATCAGGTCACCGTGCCCCGTGTCGACGGCCTCGTGCAGCCGCGGGCGCACCTCGGCGACGGTGCCCACGTCGAGACGGTTCCCGACGTCGACCACCTGTGCTTCGGGGTTTTCAGCGACGCGCATGCCTCCTCCTCGTGTCCGGCCGCCGGGGATGCGGCCGGACGAGAACCACGGCGCGTGACCTGTAGGGGCGGTCACACGGAGCGGCTCGATGACTACGTGATGTGAAAGGCGATGGTCTGACCCCCTGCGATCCTTCCGCCTACCGAAAAGGCCTGCCCCGGCGGAGGGAAAAAATTCTGCCGGAGCCGGCCTTTTTCTCCGGAGGATCGGACGGGCCCGATCCCGTCGTCCCTCCCGGGGCTCCCGGACGGCCGTGGTCCCGCCGCCCGTCGCCGGGTCCGGCGACGGGCGGCGGCCTCTCCGGAGAGACGGCGGACACGGCCTTTCGGTGACGCCGTCGCCCGCTACGGCCGCGGCGGCAGCACCGGGCGGCGGCGGGAGGGCCGGGTCGCCGGGTCGGGCGGGGTCACCGCCGGGCGCTCCCGCAGCGCGGCCAGTGCCAGCCGTACGGCCTCCTCCAGCTGGGTGTCGCGTCCGGCGGCCCAGTCGTCGGGGGTGATGTCCCTCTCGACGTCCGGCTCGACGCCGTGGTTCTCCACCCCCCAGCCGAGGTCCTCGAACCAGAAGGAGTACTTCGGCACGGTGATGCGCGTCCCGTCGGCCAGGCGGTGGGCGTCCTCGATGCCGATCACCCCGCCCCAGGTGCGGGTGCCCACCACCGGCCCGAGCCGGTGGAACTTGAAGGCCGCGGTGACGATGTCGCCGTCGGACCCGGCGTCGCGGTCGGCGATGGCGACCAGCGGACCGCGCGGCGCGTCCTGGGGGTAGGTCTGGGGCGTCATGCCGCGGGGGTTCCCCCAGGCGATGACGCGGCGGATCAGCTTCTCGATGACCAGCTCGGAGGTGTGACCGCCCCGGTTGTTACGGACGTCCACGACCAGCGCCTCGCGGGCCATCTCCCGGTGCAGGTCGCGGTGGAACTGCGCCCAGCCCTCGGCGACCATGTCCGGGATGTGCAGGTAGCCGACCCGGCCCTCCCCCAGCTCGCGGACCCGCGCCCGCCGCCCGTTCACCCAGTCCTGGTAGCGCAGGCGCCGGTCGTCGCCGAGCGGGGTGACGACCGCCTTGCGCCCGCCGTCCAGGGTCAGTTCGACCGGCTTGTCGGCCGCGCCGACCAGCAGCGGCGCCGGCCCGTCCGGCGGCACCGGGCGGCCGTCCACCGCCAGCAGCCTCTCCCCCGGGCGGACGGCCGCGCCGGGCGCGGCCAGCGGCGAGCGGGCGTGCACGTCCGACGACTCGCCCGGCAGCACCCGGTCCACCCGCCAGCGTCCGTCGGCGTCCCGGGACAGGTCGGCCCCCAGCAGGCCGACCCGGTCACAGGTCGGCTGCCCCCACGGGGCCGCCATGACGTAGGCGTGCGAGGTCCCGAGCTCGCCGGCGACCTCCCAGAGCAGGTCGGCGAAGTCGTCGGCGGTGGCGACGCGCTCCACCAGCGGCCGGTACTCCTCCAGCACGGCGTCCCACTCGACGTCCGCCATGTCCTCGACCCAGAAGTCGGCCCGCATCCGGCGGCCGAACTGGTCGTAGGCGAGCCGCCAGTGGGTGCGGGGATCGGCGGTGACCCGGATCCGCGACAGGTCCACGGTCACGTCGTCGTCGTTCTTGCCGCCGACCTTGTGGACGGTGAGCTCGCCGTCGCAGGAGACGACGAGGTGGGTGCCGTCGCCGCTCACCCAGTAGTCGTCGAGCTCGTCGACGATCTCCTCGCACCTGCGCTTGACCAGGTCGTAGCGGTCCAGCGCGGGCTTGGGCGCGTCGGCCCCCACCTTCTCGCGGTCCTCGCCCAGTTCCCCGGCCAGCGTCTCGCGCAGCCAGACGAACCCGTCCTTGACCGCGCTGAGCTTCGAGTAGCGGCCCTCGGGGACCGGCACCTGCACGACCCGCCCGGCGATGCCCTCCAGGTCGACGGTGAGCGCGGGGGCGGCGGAGACGTCCTCGCCCTTGTCGTCGCCGTCGCCGTCGTCGTCCGGGGACCCGACGGGGCGCCCTTCGGCGCTGGGCGCGAACGGCGACGGGGTGGCCGCCGACAGCGGCACCAGGTAGGGGCGGTGGCCGAACGGGAAGGACATGTCGAAGGAGTGCGCGTCGTAGACCGGGTCGAAGCCGCGGCGCGACAGGAACGCCAGGTGGCCGCCGGTGAAGGCCGGCGAGGTGTCCACGAACCGGCCGTCGGTGACGTCGGTGACCACCCGGTCCGCCAGCCGGGCCAGGCGGATCCTGCGCAGCGGATCGGCCTCGGGGTGCGACCAGGCCAGCCAGGCGGAGTCGGGCGAGAAGGCCAGCCCGTCGACCTGCCCTTCGGCCCGGGTCAGCTCGACGACCTCGCCGGAGGTGACGTCCACCAGCAGGAGCCGCCCGTCCCTGGCCGCCGCCGCGATCGTGTTCCCGTCGGGCGCGACGGCCAGGTCACCGACCTCGCCCAGCAGCCCCTCGGCGATCCTGCGGGTCTCCCCGCCGCCGGCCGGCCCGATCTCCAGGCCCTGCCGGTGCCCGTCGTCGACGACCCACACCACCCGGTCCGTACCCAGGAGGCGCGGGGTCCCGGCGGCCAGGCCGGAGCTGAGCTGCCGCGCCGGGCCGTCCCGGTGGGTGATCCAGTGCACGGTCCCCTGCACCTCGACGGCGCTGGCCCGGCCGGTCTCGTCCACCGCCAGGTCGTGCAGCCGCCGTTCGGCGTCCACCCGGTACGGCTGCGGCCCCCGCGCCGGGGAGCCGAGCCTGACGTCGAGTTTCCGGGTCTCGGCGTCCAGCCCGTCCAGCAGGTGGAGGTCGCCGGCGTTCTGGTAGACGATCCGGGTGCCGTCGGTGGTGGCGTGCCGGGCGTAGAAGACGTCGTGGTCGGTGTGCCGGCGCAGGCCGGTGCCGTCCAGGGCGCAGGAGTAGAGGTTGCCGATCCCCTCGTGGTCGGACAGGAACACCAGGCGCCCGCCGACGAGCATCGGGTCGGCGAAGTGGCCGTCGAGGTCGGCCAGCAGCCGGGTGAACGACTCCTCGCCCGCCCGCCGTACCCACAGCCGGCCGGCGGTGCCGCCCCGGTAGCGCTTCCACGTGCCCGGGTCGCGGCCCAGGGCGCCGGTCAGCAGCGCCACCGCGCCGGCCGCCTCCCCCGCCTCCTCGCCCTCCCCGGCGATCGACAGGTCGGTGACCGGCCCGTACGGCAGCCGCTCGGGCAGGCCGTCACCGATGGTGTAGGCCCAGCTCCAGGCGGCGAACGGCTCCCCGGTCGCGCTGACCGCGAGGACCCGCCCGTCGGGCGTCCAGCCGCGGGTGCGGGTCCGCATGTCCCCCCAGTAGGTCAGCCTCTCGGCCGAGCCGGACTCCAGGTCCGCGAGGTACACCTCGGGGTCGCCGTCGCGGAAGCTCGTCCAGGCCACCTTCGTGGCGTCCGGGGAGAGGCGGGGATGCGCCGCGGGGGCCCGGTCGGAGGTCAGGCGCCAGGCGCGCCCGCCGTCCACGGGAGCGGCCCAGACGTCGTCGTCGGCGACGAACGTCAGCGTGTCACGGGAGAGATGGGGAAATCGGAGGTAGAAACCAGAGCCCATTTATCCAGCATATTGTCCGCTATGAAGAGGATCGTAAGGGTTTTACGGTCGCTACGCTGAACCCCATGACGCGAGCTGACAGGGACGAGCCGGTGGTGCTCTCCAAGATCTACACCCGGACCGGCGACGACGGCACGACCGCGCTCGGGGACATGAGCCGCACCCACAAGACCGACCCCCGGCTGGCCGCCTACGCCGACGTCGAGGAGGCCAACGCGGCGATCGGCGTGGCCCTGGCGACCGGCGCCCTCGACGAGGACGTCGCGGCGGTCCTCGGCCGGATCCAGAACGAGCTGTTCGACGTCGGCGCCGACCTGTGCACCCCGGTCACCGAGAACCCCGAGTTCCCGCCGCTGCGCGTCGAGCCCTCCTACGTCGAGTGGCTGGAGGAGCGCTGCGACGAGTTCAACGAGCGTCTCAAGCCGCTGCGCAGCTTCATCCTGCCCGGCGGCGCCCCCGCCGTCGCACAGCTCCACGTGGCCCGCACGATCGTACGGCGGGCCGAGCGGACCGTCTGGGCGGCCCTCTCCGCCCACGACGACGTCAACCCGCTGACCGCCAGATACCTCAACCGGCTGAGCGACCTGATGTTCATCCTGTGCCGGGTCGCCGCCCACGGCGACGAGATCCTCTGGAGGCCCGGCGGCACCCGCTGACGCCCCGGCGGCGCGGGCCGGGAACCCGCCGGCCCCCGGCGGCGGCACGGGCTCGGCTCGGCTCGGCTCGGCTCGGCTCGGCTCGGCTCGGCTCGGCTCGGCGGGTGATGGTACGGCGGGCGGAGGCCGGGCGCCGGGTCCCGTTCGCGGCCGTCAGACGAGCAGCGCGGTCAGGCGCGAGATGATCATGTCGATGAGCCGGCCGGTGACCTGTTTGACGACCGGGACCTGGGCGAGCGACGCCCCCATGGTCGGCCCCGCCGCCGCGAACAGCGCCGAGAGCCCCGCCGCGAGCAGGGCGAGCTGGACGATCACGTGGCTCTTCACCGCGAGCACGATCGCGGCGCTGATGTAGCAGCCCGCGCCGACCGCCAGCGAGCCCGTGCCCGCGTCCCGCACCGTCGCCTGCGGCGCGTCTCCGGCGAGCATGGCGGCCGTGAACGCCTCCACGCCCTCCCCCGCGTTACCGTCCCGCATGCGGTGGAGCGCGCCCGCGAGGAGGTGCTCGACGTCGTCCAGCCCCGACTCGAAGTCCCGCCACAGGTCACCCACCTGCGCGAGGATCACCTCGTCCGACCGGGTCCACTGGAAGCCGAGATCCACGAGCAGGGCCGCCAGAGCCGGGGGAAGCTGGAGTCCCATCCGTCACCCCGCGGTTTCGATCGACGCGATGTGCCTCACCACGGCGTGTTCGCCCTGCCGTACCGGCTCGTCCATTCGGGAGCCGTGGGCGCCGTAGACGCCGCACAGCTCCGTCACCGACCTCACCGACTCCTCCGCCCGGTCCATGACGGAGGTGAAGGACGCCCTGATCAGCTGGCTGATCATGTCGTCGCCCCCGCACATGCCCGCCGTGTTCACCGACGCCCACAGGGCGTCCCACCGGCCGGTCAGCCGTTCGCCGGCCTCCCGGAGGTCCTCCGCCACGGCCCGCAGGCCGGGAGAGCTGACGATCAGCACCGGCCGCGCCGGCCCGTGCCCGCTCACCGCTCCGTCCGGCTCTCGATGCGGCCGACGATCTCGCCGATGGACTGGGCGAACGACTCCATCTGCCGCACCGAGTCGCTCTGCAGTTCCCGCAGCCGCGCGAGCAGCGCCTCGTGGTCCACCTCGCCGCCCGCCCGCGCGACCCGGTCCCGCAGGTCGTCCAGCGCCGCGTTCACCGCGAGCACGATCTGCGCGCACAGCTCCTCGCTCTACCGCGCGGGCCGCTGGTTCGGGGAGTCGTGGAGCTCGACGCTGGACCAGCGGGTGGAGGCCGACGCGTCGGGCGCCTGCTTCGCCGCGGCCGACGGCATGATCCTCGCCTATCCGGCACCGATGCCGGAGGCCCCGGTGCTGCCCGTCGAGGGACCGCCCTGGCCGCTGACGGTGAGCGCCGACGGCGGGACGTATACGGTCACCGTGCCGGAGAACGGCCACGTCTTCCGGTTCACCAGGACGGCGGGCACGCCGCCGGAGGTCTTCCCGCTGGCGGAGATCTCCGACCGCAACGGGCACCGCGTCGAGGTCGACTACGACGACGCCGGAGCGCCGGCGACGGTGCGGCACTCCGGGGACCACCGGATCACGGTGGAGACCTCCGGGGAACGGATCACCGCGCTGCGCCTCCTGCCCCGGACCGGGGAGACGGGCGTGGAGCTGCGGCGGTACCGCTACGACGACGCCGGCCGGCTCGCCGGGGTCGCCGACTCCTCCGGGGCCGCCGTACGCTTCGAGCACGACCCCGAGGGCCGGCTCACCCGCTGGCGCGACAGCAACGGCGGCGACTACCGCTACACCTACGACGAGGCGGGACGCTGCGTGCGCGGCCGGGGCACCGGGGGCTTCCTGAACGCGGACTTCGCCTACGCGGACCGGCTGACCGCCTTCACCGACTCCCTCGGGCACACCACCCGCTTCCACCTGAACGACGCCGGGCAGGTGGTCGCCGAGGTGGACCCGCTCGGGCGGGTCACCCGCTCGGAGTGGGACCGCCGCGACCGCCTCCTGTCCCGCACCGACCCGCTCGGCGGGACCACCCGCTACTCCTACGACCGGGACGGCAACCTGGCCCTCGTCACCCGCCCGGACGGCACCCGGGTCACCGTCGTCCACGACGGGCCGGGGCTGCCCGTCGAGATCACCGGCGCCGACGGGGCCGTCTGGCGGCAGCGGTTCGACCCCCGGGGGAACCGCACGGCGGTCACCGACCCCACCGGGGCCACCACGACCTTCGAGATCGACGGACGCGGCCTCGTGACGGCCCTCGTCGATCCGCTGGGCGGCACATGGCGTACCGCGTACGACGCCGCCGGGCTGCCGGTCACGGCCGTCGACCCGGAGGGCCGGGCGACCCGCTACGGGCGCGACGCGTTCGGCCGGGTCGTCTCGATCACCGACCCCGCGGGAGGCGTCACCCGGCTGACCTGGACCCCCGAGGGCCGGCTGGCCTCAAGGACGCTCCCCGGCGGCGCGACCGAGCGGTGGGCCTACGACGGCGAGGGCAACCCGGTCGAGTACGTCGACGCCGCCGGGCACGCCGTACGGTCGGAGTTCGCCGTCTTCGACATGGAGTCGGCCCGGACCGGGCCGGACGGGGCCCGCCTCGAGTTCGGCCACGACACCGAGCTGCGGCTGGTCTCGGTGACCGACCCGCGGGGCCTGGTCTGGCGCTACGAGCGCGACGCGGCCGGCCGCCTGGTACGGGAGACCGACTTCGCCGGGCACGTGCGCTCCTACTCCTACGACGAGGCCGGACGGCTCGCCGAGCGGACCGACGGGGCGGGACGGGCGACGCGCTACGTCCGCGACCCCCTCGGCAACGTCGTGGAACGGCGGTCCGGCGACCTGGTCTCCAGGTTCGCCTACGACGCCGCCGGGCGCATGGTGCGGGCGGTCAACGCCGACGCCGACCTGCGGTTCGAGCGGGACCCGCTCGGCCGGGTCGTCGCCGAGTGGCGCGACGGCCTCGTCGTCACCTCGGCGTACGACGCCGCGGGCCGCCGCGTACGGCGCGGCACCCCCTCCGGCGCCGAGAGCCTGTGGGACCACGACGCGTCGGGCCAGGCGGCGCGGGTGCGCACCGGCGGGCGGACGGTGTCGTTCGGCCGCGACGCGGCGGGCCGCGAGGTCCTGCGCCACGTCGACTCGGTGATGACACTCGCCCGGACCTGGGACGCGGCCGGCCGCCTCACCTCCCAGACCCTCCGGACGGCGCCGGACGTCCCGCTCCCGGACCCGGCGGGCCCGCACCCCGGCACGTCCCCGGACCCGCTCCCCGACACGTCTCCGGACGCGGTGACCGGCCGCGCCCCGGCGGACCCGGTACGGCACGGCGTCCTCCTGCGGCACAGCGCCTTCACCTACCGGGCGGACGGCCTCCTCGCCGGGGTCGACGACTCCGTCACGGGCCCGCGGCGCCACGACCTGGACGCGGCCGGGCGGATCACCGCCGTACACGGCGCCGGCTGGAGCGAGCGGTACTCCTACGACCCGTCGGGGAACGTCGTGGACGCATCGTGGCCCGAGCGGCGTCCTCACCCCCGACCGGACCCGGTGGCGGTACCTGTACGACGCCCTGGGCCGCCGGGTCTCCAAGCTGCGGCTCGGACCGGACGGCCGGTCGGTCGCGGAACGGGTGGACTTCGCCTGGGACGGCTTCCTGCTGGCCGAGGAGATCCGCGGCACGGGGTGGAACGGCGCGGAGACGGGGCCGACCGGCCTGGAGGCCACGGTGTGGGAGTACGAACCCGGCACCTTCCGTCCCGTCACGCAGGTCCGCCGCACCCGAACCGGCGATGCCGTACAGGGACGGTTCGAGGCGCGTTTCCCGGCCGGCGACGCCGTACAGGGGTGGTCCGACGAGCGTTTCCGGGCCGTCGTCACCGATCCGGCCGGCGCGCCGGCGGAGCTGGCCGGCCCCGGCGGTACCGTCACCTGGCGGGCGCGGCCGACCCTGTGGGGCGAACATCCGGACGAGCCGGCCGGCTCCGCCGAGTGCCCGCTGCGCCTCCCCGGGCAGTACGCCGACCCGGAGAGCGGCCTGCACCACAACCACCACCGCCACTACGACCCGGAGACCGCGCGGTACGCGAGCGCCGACCCGCTGGGGCTGCTGTCCCACCCCAACCCCTACGCCTACGTCCACAACCCGCTCGGCCTGATGGGCTGCACGCCGGACGTGCCGGAGAACGAGAAACTGCTGTACGGGCCCTTCCACCGGATCATGACCCCGAACCAGGAGCCGGACTTCCTGCAGAGGGTCCTCGACTCAGGCGAGCTGTGGGGCCGGTCGCCGCGCTACAGCTCCTTTCCCCAGGTCCAGGCGTACGCCGGGCCGCTGCCGGCCTCCGAGCGGCACAAGCGGGGAAGCTTCACCTTCTACACCGAGGTCCGTCCGGACCGGGGGTCGAGGCTGGACAGGCCGACGTGGGGCGGGGAGGGCCACGACGCCGCCAGGGGGACCACCGGAAACCGCCCCGGTGTCTACGTGGACGACGAATGGGCCAAGATCAAGATCCATGTGACGGACTACGTCCCCTGACACGAGAGAAGACCCGCGTCCCACCGCCGAACGACCGTGACCGCTGCACCGGACTCCGGTATCAGCGGCGGCCTCGGGACCTCTCCACCGCCTGGGCGAGCATCTCGATCTGAACTCCCCGTGCCTCGTCCGCCAGCGGACGCAGGTCCTTGCCGTCACCGGTCAGCACGAATGCGGGCCCTTCCGCCTCGGCGTACGCCACCACCAGCGCGTCCACCGCGGAGGGCAGTGCTTTACGGTCTGATCTCGCCATGGCGGCCATGGCCTTGGTGCGCAAGGCCGCCGCACGTCTGGCGAGCTCCTTCGGCACTTCGGTACGAGGAGCACGTGCCGGGGGGAAACGGTTGACCCCCACATCCCGCGCCGGATGACCCGTGAAGCACTCGACCAGCACGACCGAAGGAATCAGGGGTGGCCACACGCCTTCGTCGCGGAGTCGGCGCATGACGGCGATCGACTCGGGGGTCCTGCCTGCCAAGAAGGTCACGGCCCCGGAGTCGAGGATCAGACGCGGCACGTCTAGCCGACCATCCGCTCGTCGTTTCCGGAGGGCGCGATGCGGTTCATCAGTTCGTCCGCGTACCGTTCGGCGACGGCCCACTCCTCATCCGTGACACCCCGTTCCGCCAGCTCGGCCTCGACACCGGCGATGTAGTCGTCCATCTCGCTGGCGAGGATGGCGTCCCGCACGGCTTTCTGGAAGATTTCTGAGGCGTTGAGCTTTCGATGTCTCCTGAGCTGCGCGTCCAGCTCATCGTCGATGTAGACGTTCCTACGTGCCATACACACAACCATACACACACTCCACCGGAGCCGTCTTCGCATCGCCGTACCTCCTGCGCCGCATCGCCCAGATCGAGGGCAGGCCCGAGATCGAGGAGGTGCAGGACGCCCACTGAGAGGCCGGTCAGAGGAAGCAGTCGTGACCGGGTTCGCGGCGTCGTGCGGAACCCGGTCCCGGCCCGTCGTTCAGGCCGGCCTGTTGCGCAGCGGCACGTCGCGGATGACCAGCCAGGTCAGGGCCAGGCCGATCAGGAACGCGGCGAGCCCGAGGCCGGCGGTGACCGCCGGGGACTGCGGGACGTCCACGCCCAGGGCGAGGCGGCTGACGAACGGCAGCCGCAGCTCCGTGCCGATCGCGCTCTCCGCCAGCACGACCAGGCCGACGCCGACCGGCAGGGTGAGCAGGCCGCCTCCCTCCCATCGGTAGAAGCCGGCCCCGATGAAGGATCCGGCGGCCAGCCAGGCGGCGAGCTCGATCAGGTACTCGGCGAAGACGAGCGGCACGTGGGTCGGCTCGGCGAACAGGTGGGCCCGGTCCAGCGTCTGCGGCAGGCCGGCCAGGCCGTACGCCCCCGCCTCCAGCAGGTAGCCGGCCGCGACCAGGACGGCCAGGAACGGCGCGAACAGGGTGGCGGTGACGGCCGCCTGCGCGCCGAACTCGCGGCGGGTCACCCCGTGCGCGACGTACATCGGGAGGAACTCCCGCACCAGGGCCACGCCGGCGAACAGCGCGTACCATCGGGCGAGCTGCACGCCCTTCTCCCAGGTGCTCCCGGTGAGCGTGCCGAAGACCGCGACGCCCGCCGCGACCAGGGCGACGCCCACCAGGAGCAACCCCCACAGCAGCAGCGCGAAGAACACGTTGGCGGCCAGGAGACGGCTGGGGAACCTCATCGGGGGCCTCCGGTCAGGTGGACGAACAGCTCCTGCATGGCGACCGGCCCGAGTTCGAGGCCGGCCTCGGCGGCCTCGCGGCGCCGCGTGTCGTCGAGGTCGCCGTAGACCATCGCCGACCTGGTCGGGCCGAGGTCCTTGACGCCCAGTACGGTCAGCCCCGCGGTGAAGGCGTCCACCCGGGCGGCGGGGCCGGTCACCGAGGCCCCCCTCGACAGCAGCGTCCCGGCGTCCTCCTGCACGACGAGCCGGCCGCGGTCGATGACCAGCACCCCCTCGAACAGCGGGGCGGCCTCCTCGATGGGGTGGCCGGCCAGGAGGAACGTGCGCGGGTGCGCCATGTAGTCGGCGAGCAGCGCGTCGTGGAACGCCTGCCGGGACGGCACGTCCATGCCGAGGTGGGCCTCGTCGAACATGGTCAGCGGCGCCCGGCTCGCCAGGCCGACCACCGCTCCCAGCGCCGAGCGCTGCCCCTTGGACATCGCCTTGACGTTCGCCTTGGGCGGGATCCCGAACGTCTCCAGCAGCGAGCGGGCGTAGCCGGCGTCCCAGTTCGGGCGGAGCCCCTCGGCGAAGTAGAGGGCGTCCTCGGCGGTGCCGATGGTGATCGCCTCCCCCTCTTCGCGGACCAGGGCGATCCCGCGGGTGAGGCCGGCGTTCTCGAACACCGGCCTCCCGTCCACCAGCGCCTCGCCGCTCGTCTGGCGGCGGAAGGCCGCCAGGACCGACGTCAGGCTCGACTTGCCCGAGCCGTTGCGGCCGAGCAGTCCGTAGATCTTCCCGCTCTCCAGGGTGAACGTCAGCCCGTCGAGCGCCGTGGTCTCGCCGTAACGCAGCACCAGATCCCGGACGTCGACCCTCATCTCCCCTCCAGCTCCTCGATGCGGCCGACGACCTCGCCCAGCGGGATGCCGATGGCCCTGGCCTCGGCCACCATCGGGTCCACCACGTCGGTGAAGAACCTCTCCCTGCGCCCGGCCCTGAGCCTCTCCGGGGCGTCCGGACTCACGAACATGCCGATCCCTCGTTTCTTGTACAGCACGCCCTCGTCCACCAGCTGCTGGAAGGCCTTGGCGGCCGTCGCCGGGTTGATCCGGTAGAAGGCGGCGTACTGGTTGGTGGACATGACCTGCTCGTCGCCGCGCAACGTCCCGCTCAGCACATCGGCCCTGATGCGCTCGGCGATCTGCCGGTAGATCGGGCTCCGGTCGTCGAACATGGCACCTGCTTCTATGGTTCATTACTCTACTAATGAACCATAGAAGGGGCACGGGAACCGGTCAATCCTCCGGCGAGCACCCGGCCGGGGACGACGACCGGACGCGGGGCGGGAGCCGTACCGGGCACGAGGGCCGGACCCGGGGCGCGAGCCGTACCGGACGCGGGGCCGGATCAGGGAGAAGAGAGCTGGAAAAGCGGCAGGCCCCGTCCCCGGCGGACCGGGAACGGGGCCTGCCGGCGATAGGGAAGGCGGCGGAGGAGTCAGGCGACGTCGAGATAGGCACTGGGCGGTGCGGACTCCAGCCAGGCGACGAACCCGGTCAGCGCGCGGTAACCCATGGCGATCTCGAAGGCGTCCGGGCCGTTGCGGCACTCCAGCGCCGTGACCCCCTCGATGAACCCGAAGAACTCACCGGACCCCACCTTGCGGCGCCCGGAAACGACAAGGCCGCGCCTCACGATGACGTGGCGCGGCCTTGGCAGCAGACCTATGAGCGGAATCCAGTTGAGCTGGTCCTTGGCGTAGCGGGCCACCCCCACCCGCCAGCTCCGCTTCCCCGGAACCGGGCGCAGGCAACACAGCACCGATCCCCGGGAGCGTGTCAGGACCAGCCCGCGGAGGGCGACGAGGACGACGACCGCCGTCACCACGATGAGCACGTTCAGCGCCGTCATTCCCGCTCCCAAAAGCCGTACCGCTCAGAAGCAGAATTTAACCGACTTCCTCGCCGGCCGCGCGCAGCCTGGCCCTGGCGCGCTTGGCGGCGGCGGCGTCGTCGACGTCACTCTCGTTGGCGTCGATCGAGGCCTGGGCCCGCTGGAGCGCGTCCCGGGCCCGGTCGACGTCGACCTCGGAGCCGAGCTCGGACGTCTCGGCCAGGATCGACACCTCGTCGCCGGCCACCGAGATGAACCCGCCGTGGACCGCGGCGACCAGGTCCGTGTCGTCACCGCGCTTGATCCTCAGCACGCCGCCCTCGACGAGGACACCGATCACCGGGGCGTGCCTCGGCATGATGCCGATCTCACCCTCGATGGTCTTGGCAATCACCATGTCGGCCTCTCCGGACCAGAGCTCCCGCTCCGGAGAGACGACGCCTACTCGCAGCTTCGCCACTTTCTTTCCAGTTCCTTTCGAACCAGGCGCCGGCACGGCCCTTGGGCCGCGCCGGCGCCCAAGGCGACTAGCGGGCGAGTTCCTTGGCCTTGGCGATGGCCTGCTCGATGCCACCGACCATGAAGAACGCCTGCTCGGGGAGGTGGTCGTACTCACCGGCGCACAGGCCCTTGAACGAGGCGATCGTCTCGTCCAGCGGCACGAACTCACCCGGCTGGCCGGTGAACGCCTCGGCGGCGTACATCGGGTGGGAGAGGAAGCGCTCGATACGGCGGGCCCGCTGGACGGTGACCTTGTCCTCTTCGGAGAGCTCGTCGATACCGAGGATCGCGATGATGTCCTGCAGCTCGCGGTACTTCTGCAGGATCCGCTTGGTCTCCTGGGCCACGCGGTAGTGCTCCTCGCCGATGATCAGCGGGTCGAGGATCCGCGAGGTGGAGTCGAGCGGGTCCACCGCGGGGTAGATGCCCTTCTCCGAGATCGGCCGGGACAGAACGGTCTGCGCGTCGAGGTGCGCGAACGCGTTGTGCGGAGCCGGGTCGGTGATGTCGTCCGCGGGGACGTAGATCGCCTGCATGGAGGTGATCGAGTGACCGCGGGTCGAGGTGATGCGCTCCTGCAGGACGCCCATCTCGTCGGCCAGGGTCGGCTGGTAACCCACCGCGGACGGCATGCGGCCGAGCAGGGTGGAGACCTCGGAACCGGCCTGGGTGAACCGGAAGATGTTGTCGATGAACAGAAGCACGTCCTGCTTCTGCACGTCACGGAAGTACTCCGCCATGGTGAGGGCGGAGAGCGCGACGCGCAGACGGGTGCCCGGCGGCTCGTCCATCTGGCCGAAGACGAGCGCGGTGTCCTTGAGGACGTCCGCCTCCTCCATCTCCAGCCAGAGGTCGTTGCCCTCACGGGTGCGCTCGCCGACGCCCGCGAACACCGAGGTGCCCGAGAACTTCAGCGCGACACGGCGGATCATCTCCTGGATCAGAACGGTCTTGCCGACGCCGGCGCCGCCGAACAGACCGATCTTTCCACCCTTGACGTACGGGGTGAGCAGGTCGATGACCTTGATGCCGGTGGGCAGCATCTCGGTGCGCGACTCCAGGGAGTCGAACGACGGCGACGGGCGGTGGATGCCCCAGCGCTCGGTCACCTGAAGCGACGCGGCGTCGGTGTCCAGCGGCTGGCCGAGGGCGTTCCACACGTGGCCCTTGACGACGTCGCCGACCGGCACCGAGATCGGGCCGCCGGTGTCGGTCACCGCGGCGCCGCGGACGACGCCGTCGGTGGGCCGCATGGAGATGGCGCGGACCAGGTTGTCACCCAGGTGCTGGGCGACCTCCATGGTCAGGGTCTGGGTCTCCTCGCCGATGGTGACATCGACGGTGAGGGCGTTGTAGATGTCGGGCATCGCCTCGACGGGGAACTCCACGTCGACGACGGGACCAGTGACCCGCGCGACGCGGCCCACGCCGGTCTCAACAGTCTCTGCAGTCATTTCACTCTTTCCCCGCTGCGGCGTCAGCCAGCGCGTTCGCGCCACCGACGATCTCGCTGATTTCCTGGGTGATCTCCGCCTGGCGAGCCTGGTTCATCTGCTGGGTGAAGACCCTGATGAGCTCGTTGGCGTTGTCGGTCGCCGACTTCATGGCCCGGCGGCGCGCCGCGTGCTCGGAGGCCGCCGACTGCAGGAGCGCGCTGAAGATGCGCGACTCCACGTAGCGCGGCAGCAGCGAGTCCAGCACCGCACCGGCGCCGGGCTCGAACTCGAAGTACGGCAGCGGCGTGTCCGGCGCCTCGGTCGTCTCCTCGACCTCCAGCGGCAGGATGCGGTTGACCCGCACCTCCTGGGTCAGCATGGACACGAATCCGGTGGAGACGATGTGGATCTCGTCCACCCCGTCCTCCGCCGAGAACGCCTGGATCAGGGCGTCAGCGATCTCCTTGGCGTGGGAGTAGGAGGGGTTGTCGGAGAACCCGGCCCACTGCCCGCCCATCTCGCGACCCCGGAAGGAGTGCCAGGCGATGCCCTTGCGGCCCACCACGTAGGGCGTGGGCGTGACGCCCCTGCGCTCCAGGAGGCCGCGCAGGGCCTCGGCCTCGCGCAGGACGTTGGCGTTGAAACCGCCGGCGAACCCGCGGTCGCTGCTCAGGATGAGCACGGCGGCCCTGGCGGGCTGCTCCTTGGCCACGGTCAACGGGTGGTCGACGCTGGCGGTGTTGCTGACGACGCCCGTGACGGCGCGCGTGATCTCGCGCTCGTACGGCATGGCCGCCTGCATCCGCTGCTGCGCCTTCACGATGCGCGACGAAGCGATGAGCTCCTGGGCACGCGTGATCTTCGCCGTGGACCTGACCGACCGGATCCGCCGCCGCAGCAGTCTTAGCTGGGCACCCATCGGCTACTTCTTCTCAGCCGTGCGGACGTGCTTGGTGATCTTCTCCTGGCCGACGTCGCCGGCGTCCAGGGCGGCCACCGACTCGTCGCGGACGAGCAGCTCGCCGGAGGCGGTCTCGAAGGTCTTCTTGAACTCGGTGATGGCGTCCTTGAGGGTCGTCACCGCGTCGTCCGACAGCTCCTTGGTCTCGCGGATGCCGTCGAAGAGACCCTTGTTGTTGCGCTCGAGGTGGTCCAGGAACTCCGCCTCGAAGCGGCGGATGTCCTCGACCGGGACGTCGTCGAGCTCACCGGAGGTGCCGGCCCAGACCGACACGACCTGCTTCTCGATGGGGAACGGCGCGTACTGCGACTGCTTGAGCAGCTCGACCAGGCGCTGACCGCGCTCCAGCTGGGCGCGGGAGGCCGCGTCCAGGTCGGAGGCGAAGGCCGCGAAGGCCTCCAGGTCGCGGTACTGCGACAGCGACAGGCGGAGCGTGCCGGCGACCTTGCGCATCGCCTTGATCTGCGCCGAGCCGCCGACTCGGGAGACGGAGACACCGACGTTGATGGCCGGACGCACACCCGCGTTGAACAGGTCGGTCTCAAGGAAGCACTGGCCGTCGGTGATGGAGATGACGTTGGTCGGGATGAACGCCGAGACGTCGTTGCCCTTCGTCTCGATGATCGGCAGACCGGTCATCGAGCCGCCGCCCATCTCCTTGGAGAGCTTGGCGCAGCGCTCCAGCAGGCGGGAGTGTAGGTAGAAGACGTCGCCGGGGAACGCCTCACGGCCCGGCGGGCGGCGCAGCAGCAGCGAGACCGCGCGGTAGGCGTCGGCCTGCTTGGTCAGGTCGTCGAAGATGATCAGCACGTGCTTGCCCTGGTACATCCAGTGCTGGCCGATGGCCGAACCGGTGTAGGGGGCGAGGTACTTGAAGCCGGCCGGGTCGGAGGCCGGAGCGGCGACGATGGTGGTGTACTCCATCGCGCCCGCCTCCTCGAGGCGGCCCCGCACCTGGGCGATCGTCGAGCCCTTCTGGCCGATCGCGACGTAGACGCAGCGGACCTGCTTGTCGGGGTCGCCCGACAGCCAGTTCTCCCGCTGGTTGAGGATCGTGTCCACGGCGATGGCGGTCTTGCCCGTGCCGCGGTCACCGATGATCAGCTGGCGCTGGCCGCGGCCGATCGGCGTCATGGCGTCGACGGCCTTGAGGCCGGTCTGCAGCGGCTCCTTGACCGGCTGGCGCTGGACCACGGAAGGGGCCTGGAGTTCCAGGGCGCGCAGGCCCTCGGACTCGATGGCGCCCTTGCCGTCGATCGGGACGCCCAGCGGGTCGACCACGCGGCCGAGGAAGTTGTCTCCGATCGGCACGGACAGGACCTGGCCCGTCCGGCGGACCGTCTGGCCCTCCTCGATGCCGCTGAAGTCACCCAGGACGACGACACCGATCTCACGGGTGTCGAGGTTCAGGGCCAGGCCGCGCGTGCCGTTCTCGAACTCCAGCAGTTCGTTCGCCATCGCCGAGGGAAGGCCGGAGACGTGGGCGATGCCGTCGCCGGCGTCGACGACGGTCCCGATCTCCTCGCGCGCGGCACCTTCCGGCTCGTATGCCTGGACGAAGCGCTCAAGGGCGTCCCGGATCTCGTCCGGCCGGATCGTAAGCTCCGCCATCTCTCTTCAGTCTCCCTATTCGCCTAGCCGGCCAACCGGCGGCGGACTTCTTCGATTCGTCCCGCGACGGTGGTGTCGATGAGGTCGTCCCCGATCTGTACCGAGAACCCTCCCAGCACCCGCGGATCCACCTCGACGTTCAGCTGAACGTCGTGACCGTACGTAGTGCGCAGCCACCTGGCGAGACGCTGCTTCTGCTCCTCGGAGAGCACGACGGCGCTGCGCACCACCGCGACGAGGCGCTGCCTCTGGGCGGCGACCAGGCTGCCGAACTCCTCCAGCCCCCCGTCCAGGCTACGTCCTCGGGGGTGTGCGACGACCTGCCCGACCAGGCGGAGGGTGCTGGGCGAGACCTTGGCCCCGATCAGCCCCCGGAGCAGCTCCCGCTTGCCCTCCGCGGGGACGTTGGGGTTGGCCAGCGCCTGGTGCAGGTCGCGGTTGGAGGCGACGACGCGGCCGAACCGGAACAGCTCGTCCTCGACGTCGTCGAGCCTGCCCTGCGCCTCGGCCTCGGCGGCCGCCGAGACGACGCCGAGCCGCTCCAGCGCGTCGGCCAGGTCGCCGGGCCGCGTCCACCTGGCGGACGCGGCCGCCGCGATGGTCTCCAGCGCGGCGGCGCCGACCTTGCCCTGCAGCAGGACCCGTACGGCCTGCCCCTTCTGGGCCGCGTCGCGGGAGGGGTCGGACAGGTAGCGGCGGAGCCCGTGCTCACGGTCGAGCAGGTCGGCGACCGCGAAGAGCTCGTCGGCCAGCGAGCCGAGGTCCGCGCTTCCCGCCACGGCGTTGAAGCGCTCCTCGACCTCGGCCAGCGAGGCCCTGCTCAAGCCCCTCATCACCTGACCGCCGCGCTGCTGGACTCCAGCTCCTCGAGGAACCGGTCGACGGTGCGGCGGCGACGCGCCTCGTCCTCGAGGGACTCGCCGACGATGCGGGTGGCGAGCTCGACCGACAGGCGGCCGATCTCGTTGCGGAGCTGCGCGAACGCCTGCTGGCGGTCGGCCTCGATCTGGGCGTGCGCGGCCTCGACGAGGCGGCGGGCCTCGGCCTGCGCCTCCTCACGGAGCTCGGCCTTGATCTGCGCACCCTGCTCGCGGGCCTCCTCGCGCAGGCGGGAAGCCTCGTGGCGCGCCTCCGCGAGCTGGTCCTTGTACTGCTGGAGCAGTGCCTGGGCCTCGGCCTGGGCGTCCTGCGCCTTCTGGATCCCGCCTTCGATGGCCTCGGTCCGCTCGGCCAGGGTCTTCTGGATGCGCGGGGTGAGGATCTTGCCGACGACGAGAACGACGACGAAGAACGCGAAGACACCGACGACCAGCTCGTAGGTGTGCGGGATGAGGGGGTTGCCCCCCTCCTCCGCCGCCAGGAGTGAAGCTGCCTTAATCATTGGTGCAGCCTTCCGTCAGTTGTCGTGCGTCTCAGCGGAACATGAACGGCGCGACGAGGCCGATCAGGGCCAGGGCCTCGGTCAGAACGAAGCCGAGCAGCATGTTCTGGCGGATGAGGCCGTACGCCTCGGGCTGGCGGGCGATGGCCTGCACACCCTGACCGAAGATGATGCCGACGCCGATGCCGGGGCCGATGGCGGCGAGGCCGTAACCGATCGAGCCGAGAGCGTTGAGGGAGCCGGTGACCTCAGCGAGGACGCTCATTGTGTATTCCTTTACTGGTCGGCCGGTGAGGGCTTCACCGGTCTGGACATTCGAAGAGTGGTCTAGTGCTCGGCGTGGAGCGAGTTGCCGATGTACATCGCGGCGAGCATCGAGAAGAGGAACGCCTGCAGGAACTGGATGAACATTTCGAACCCGGTCATGGCGATCGTCATGATGACGCCGACCACACCGAGGGGGGCGCCCAGCGGCGTGAGCTTCTCGAAGAGGAACCAGAAGCCGACCAGGCTGAAGAACGCGAGGATGATGTGGCCCGCGAACATGTTGGCGAACAGTCGCACCGCGTGCGTGAAGGGCGCGATGATCATGTTCGACAGGAGCTCGATCGGGGCCAGCAGCACGTAGATCGGCTTGGGCAGGCCCGGGGGGAACATCATGTTCTTGAAGTAGCCGACGGCGCCCTGGTGCTTGACTCCCAGGTAGATCTTGAGGATGTAGATCGACAGGGCCAGCACGATCGGGAAGGCGATGTGCGAGGCGACCGGGAACTGCAGGACGGGGACGACCCCCATCAGGTTCCAGATCCACACCAGGAAGAAGATGCTGAGCAGCAGGCCCATCCACCGGTCTGCGTCCTTGCCGAGGAACGGCCGGGCGACCTGGTCGCGGACGAACATGTAGCCCATCTCGGCGACGTTCTGCACACCCCGGGGCACCAGCTTCGGGTTGGCGAAGGCCGACCAGCAGAAGGCCACGACGATGAGCGTGCTCAGCAGTGCCAGCAGCACCGGCTTGGTGAACCAGGCGACGCCGGAGATGATCGGGGTGGAGTTGAAGAGCTCAAGGCCCGGAGGGGTGAACTCGTCCCCGGAAGCGAGGAGCGTCAGCGTGCTCACGCGGCGTTCCCTTCAGCGTGGTAGTGGATCGAAATGGCTTCGTCGGCGAGGCGACCGCCGCCGGCTAGCGACCGTACTTCCGGTAGACCAGGTAGACGGCGAGCGCGACTCCGAGGATCAGCCCGATCGGCGTGAAGGCGACCACGCCGGTCCACTTGGACAGCAACCACCCCGCGCCGCCGTACAGGATCATCCCGGCGAGAAGATAGCTGGGAATCGACCAGGCGGCGTTGGCGAAGTCGCGGCCGTCGTCCTCGGGCCGGATTTTCTTCTCGCTCATCGCGGGCACGACGATAGCAGGCATGGTGAGGGCTAGTCATATCGGGCCCCATCACGCCCGGGAGGATCCTACGCCTCATCGCGGGCCGCCCTGCCCGGGGGGACCGGCGGCCGGATCGACGTAGAGGATCCGGAGTTTCATGAAACCGCGTATCTCGCCGGCCGTCCAGGCCACGATGCTCGCGAGGGCGCCCCAGCCGAACGCCTTCGGCTCGAAGACCGTGACGTCCTGGAACATCCGGAACAGCGCCATGACGATGACGATCCGCACCAGGTAGCCCACCACCGCGGCCGTCATCATCGCCATCGGCGAGATCCGGCTGGCGTAGGAGACGGCCAGGATGCCGAGCGCGAAGAACGCGCTGACGACCACGACGCCGATCGCCGCGCCGAGTGCTCCCCCGCCCCCCGCCAGGAGAGCGGCGACGACGACCACGACCAGACCCACCAGCAACGTGGGGATCGCGGCCCCCTTCAGGAGGCGCAGGTCGTTGGTCTGCATCGACACTCCAGATGACTGTTATCAAGCGAGCGATTGGTACCTTACAGGGCGCGTCCAACTCGGCGGCTGCTAGTGAAAGCTATCACAAGCTCATGGAAGAGCGCCTTTACCTGCCGTTTCAAGTAAACGATCAAGGCGTGAACGCGAGGACGATCAGCGACCCGTCTCAGGACCCGGAACACCCGGCCCGGGGGCGGTGACCGTGATGTCGGGCAGCACCGCCAGCGTGGCCGTGTCGTCCCCCGCGGCGCCTGAGGACCGGGGACCGGGCATCTCCGGCGGCAGCCCCGGCATCTCCCCCGGGAGCGGGCGGGCCCGGCCGCCGTCCGGGCCCGGACCGGTGTCCGGCCGGTCGTGGTGCCCGGCGTCGGGCGCCGCCCCGCCGCCGCCCCGGCGCGCCCGCCAGCGCGGCAGCGCCATCATCACCAGCACGCCGACGGCCAGCAGCACCACCAGCGGGAACAGCAGGAGCGGCACGCCCCACGCGGCCATGGCCACGACGGCGAAGGCGAACAGGAAGGTCCAGGCGTACATCAGCAGCACGCTGCGCCGGTGGGAGTGGCCGATGTCCAGCAGCCGGTGGTGCAGGTGCCCCCGGTCGGGCGCGAACGGCGACAGCCCGTTGGACGTGCGCCGGATGACCGCCATGATCAGGTCGAGCAGCGGCAGCACCAGGATGGCGACCGGCACCACCAGCGGCAGGACCACCGGGAAGCTGTTGACCTCGAAGGTCTCGGAATCGAGCGGAGTGATCGTGATCATCGTGGAGGCGAGGACCAGGCCGATCAGCATCGCCCCGGTGTCGCCCATGAAGATCTTGGCCGGATGGAAGTTGTGCGGCAGGAAGCCCAGGCAGACCCCGATGAGCACCGCGGCGATCGCCGCCGTCACGTTGATGCTGGTGTTGCCGTAGTCCTTCGACAGGACGACCGAATAGCTCCACGTGGCCATCGCGGCGATGCCGACGATCCCGGCCGCCAGCCCGTCGAGGCCGTCGACGAAGTTCACCGCGTTGATCATGACCACCACGACCATGATGGTGATCAGCGGGCTCAGCGTGGAGTCAAGGATGACCTGGCCGCCCAGCGAGTCGGGCAGCGGCAGCCAGGGCAGGCTGACGTCGAACACCACCAGCACTCCGGCGGCGCCGATCTGCCCGGCCAGCTTGATGAAGGCGTCCATCCCCCACCAGTCGTCCAGGAAGCCGGTCAGGGTGATGAGACCGCCCGCCGCGATCAGCGCGATGACGGTCTTGCCCTCGGCCAGCTTGCCTCCGGCGTACGGGAGATAGGCGGCGACCAGCAGGCCGGCGACGAGCCCGCCGTACATCGCCAGGCCGCCGAGCCGGGGTGTCGGGATGGTGTGCACGTCCCGGTCACGGACCTCCGGCATCGCTCCGATGCGGATGGCGAACACGCGCACCAGAGGCACCAGCAGGTATGTCACCGCGGCCGCCACCAGCGCCATGAACAGATACTCGCGCACGGACCTAGTTTCGCGGATGCCACGACCGGCTGTGACCGGAAAGGGGTACGGAACACCTCAGAGTTCGCTGGGATATGCGGGGTATTCGCGGGCGAGCCCCGCCACCCGCTCCCTGATCTCTCCTGATGCGTCCGGATTCCGGACGGCCTGCGCCACCATCGAGGCGACCTCCTTCATCGCCTCCGCGTCCATGCCCTGCGTCGTGACGCAGGGGGTGCCGACCCGGAGACCGGACGTCACCGTGGGCGGCTCGGGGTCGTAGGGGATCGCGTTGCGGTTCAGCGTGATGCCCGCGGCGGTGCACCGCGTCTCGGCGACGGCGCCGGACATCCCGGCGTCGCGCAGGTCGATCAGGGCCAGGTGGCTGTCGGTGCCCCCGGAGACGGGACGCATGCCCTCCGCGGCCAGGCCGTCGGCCAGGGCCCTGGCGTTGGCCACCACCTGCCGGGCGTAGCCGGCGAACTCCGGCCGGAGCGCCTCCCCGAACGCCACCGCCTTGGCCGCCACCGCGTGCATGAGCGGACCGCCCTGGACGAACGGGAAGACCGCCCGGTCGATCCTGGCCGCCAGCTCCTCCGTGCACATGATCCCGCCGCCCCTCGGCCCGCGCAGCGCCTTGTGCGTGGTGAAGGTGACCACGTCGGCGTACGGCACCGCCGACGGCAGGGCGCCCCCGGCCATCAGCCCGATGGTGTGCGCGACGTCGGCGAGCAGCCACGCGCCCACCTCGTCGGCGATCCCGCGGAAGGCGGCGAAGTCGATCGCACGGGGATAGGCCGTGGCCCCGCAGATGATCATCTTGGGCCGGTGCCGCAGCGCCAGCTCCCGCACCTCGTCGTAGTCGATCAGCTCGGTGTCCCGGCGCACGCCGTACGCGACGACGTCGAACCACCGGCCGGAGAAGTTGACCCTGGAGCCGTGGGTGAGGTGACCGCCGTGCGACAGCGCCATGGCCAGGACGGTGTCACCGGGCTGGAGCAGCGCGGCGTAGGCGGCGAGGTTGGCCGAGGCCCCCGAATGGGGCTGCACGTTGACGTGGTCGGCGCCGAAGAGCCGCCTGGCCCGGTCGATCGCGAGCCGCTCGGCCCGGTCGACGACCTCACACCCGGCGTAGTAGCGCCTGCCGGGATACCCCTCGGCGTACTTGTTGGTGAGCGTCGAGCCGAGGGCGGCGAGCACCGCGGGCGAGGTGAAGTTCTCGCTGGCGATGAGCTGGAGCCCCCCGCGAAGCCGTTCGAGCTCGTCCAGCAGGACGCTCGCGACCTCCGGGTCCTGCCTCCGCAGGAGGCCGAAGTCGGGACCGTAGTACGGATCTGCGTCGTCCATGGCTCACATCCCCGGGACGGTGACTACCCCACTCTAAGTCCAACCGCCTCTCCGTTCCCAGGTCAGGCGCGGATCGCCTCGCCGAGCCGGGCCCGCGCCCGGCCGCCGGACCGGACCCGGACCCGACGCCGGGAAGGGCCTGGATCCGCCGTCGAGCCGGGCCGGACGCCTTCCCCGGCCGGGTCCGGCGGCCGTCCCGGCCGGGTCCGGCAGCCGTTTCGGCCAGGGGTGTCCTTCAGGAGAACGCGTGCGGCGCCCCGACGTCGGCGGGCACCCATCTCGGCGTGTCGGCCGCCTGGTCGCTGATCGAGGTGAGGATCGCCTGCCGGTAGAGGCCGAGGCGGTTGCGCCACTCGGTCATGTCCTCCACGTAGCGCTCGGCGACGGGCGCGTCCCAGACGTCCCCGCTCCTGGCCATCCGGTACGCCTTGTCCAGGCTGGTGGTCAGCGTGTCGAGCAGGGGGAGGACCTCCCGCCACAGCGTGACCAGTTTCTGGTAGTCGGGGTTGAACTCCCAGGCCGTCGCCGTGCCCGGGGTCGGCAGGCCGGGGCTCGGGGAGACCGGAGGGGTCTCTCCCTGACGCATGGGCTGCGGCGCCGGCGGGTCCACGTACATCACACGCTCCTCACAGTCGCCTCGCGGTCACCGTCCACCGTCACCGTCCGCCCTGCCGCTCGTCACCGGGCGGAGGGATCGGCCGCAGCGGGTCTCCCGGGTCCAGGTCGCCCGCCGGGCCGTCCGGCCCGACGTCCATGGGCCGCCAGGCCCCCTCGCCCCACACCTCGCCGCCGGGGACCCGCACACTCGGCATGTCCATCGGCTCGACGTCCCGCGCGTCGTCGACCAGCCCCGCCAGGACGTCCGGGTCCGGCGGGACCACCCGCGCCGAGACCACGTCGCCGCCCGCGCCGCCCGCGCCGCCTGCGTCGCCGCCCAGGCCACCGCCCGCCGCCGCTCCCGCGACCGGCGGCGCCTGCCGCGGTACGGCGTCGCCGGTCGTGCCGGTGCTCCGGGCGTCCGGGGCGTCCGGGGCGTCGAAGGGGTGCCGCACCACGTGATGGGCGGCGGAGTGATGGGCGGCGGAGCCGTCCGGGCGGAGGGCGCCGTGCTGCGAGGAGGCCGGCTCCCCACCCGTTCCCGGCGGCTGGATCTCCTGGTCGGGGACGGGCTCGACGGTGTCCGGGATGGGGAAGGCGGGCTTGACGTCCCGCACCGGCCCGTGCGGCTCCACCTGCCCCGGCCGGTCGAGCGGGACCCCCGCGGTCCCGGAGTCGCCGGAGGGGGCCGGCGTCCCGGTGGCCGGGGCGTCCGCGGTCCCCTGCGTCGTGGGGACCCCCTGGGAGGTGGAGTGGGAGGCGTCCTGGACCGTGGGGACTCCCTGCGAGGCGGTGGGGGCGTCGGAAGGGGCGTATTGGGTCGTGGGAACCCTCTGGGAGGCGTCCTGAGCGGTGGGCACGCCCTGAGCGGTGTCCTGGGCGGGCACGCCGCGGTGAGCGTCCTGGGCCGGGGGGACGCCCTGGGAGGCGTCCTGGGCCGGGGGCGCCCCCGCGGGATCCGGAGTGCCGTCCACGGTGGGCATGTCGGCCGGCGGGACGCCTCCCGCGTTGTTCAGCAGATCGGTCACCTCGGCGGCGGTGGGCTGGTTGAGCGGGATCTGCAGCACCTTCACGCCGTCCACCGTCACGACCTTCGGCCTCGGATCGGTCTGGTCGATGTCGTCGGGGTGGTCCTTGCGCGGGGTGTCCAGGATGTCGGCGCCGGACGTCCCCTGCCCGGTCCCTGTCTGATCGGTCCCCGTCTGATCGGTCCCGGTCTGCCCGGTCCCCGTCTGCCCGGTCCCCGTCTGCCCGGTCCCCGTCTGATCGGTTCCGGTCTGGTCGGCGGTCTGCTGACCGGTCCCGGTCTGATCGGCTCCCTGCCGGCCGGTCCCCTGCTGGTCCGTCCCGACCTGCTGGGTCCCGGTCTGGTCCGCCCTGGGAGAGCGCTCGTCACCCTTGGAACCGGTGTCCCCCTTGCCTCCGGCGTCGCCACCGGGGTCCTGACCTGCGTCGTGGTCACCGATGGAGACGATCTCGATCTTCCCGTCGGAACGCCCGCCGGGCGACTCCGGGGTCGAGTCGTCACGGGGCGCGGAGGTCTCCGGGATGGAGCCGTCCCGGCGCGCGGAGGTGTCCTGGGCGGAGTCGTCGCGGCGGGCCGAAGTGTCCGGAGCCTGGTCGTCGCGGCGGGTGGAGGTGTCCTGGGCCTGGTCGTCTCCGCGTGCGGAGGTGTCGGGGACGGAGGTGTCGCGCCGCGGGGAGGTCTCGTCCCCCTTGGAACCGGTCTGGGGCTTGTCCTCGACCTTGGCGTCCCGCCGGACCTCCTGCTTGCCGTCCGAACCGGCGTCCTTCTTGGCGTCCGAATCCTTCCTGGCGTCCGAGTCATGTTTGGCGTCCGGGCCGCCGTCCTGCTTGGAGTGCGAGCCCGAGTCGTGCCCGGTGTCCGGGCCGTCGCCGTCCTTGGGAACGGCCGGGGTGAGGTCCTCGGCCTTCGGCCTCTCCGGGGCGCGGTCGTCGGCCTTCGACGGCTCGGTGTCCGGCTTCGGGGCCGCGGCCTTGGGGCCCGCCTCGTGCCCGGTGCCCTGCTTGATCTTCTTCTCCAGCAGCGCCACGCGGGCGGAGACGTCACGGACCATCTTGTCGCCGGAGTCGGCCACCTGCGCCGGACGGTGGGCGGACTGCGAGGACAGACCGGCCGCGCTCATCAGCCGGGTGACCCTGCCCTCGACGGACCGTATCTGCTCGGCCGCCTGACGCACCTCGGACAGCAGATCGCGGACCAGCTCGGGGTCCATTCCGTCGAACTTGCCCATGGACGTCTCCCAGAAGTGTCGGCCCACTTCAAGGTACCGGGGAGATCGCCCGGCGTCACGATGATAATCAGACGGCATGACTCACGGCACGGGCCGTGAGTCATGGACCGTGCGCACGGGCCTGGGCACACGCCGGATCAACCGGCGGAGTCGGGCTCCGCGTCCGTCGCGACGTAGCCGATCACACCGCGGATCTTGCCCACCGGGAGTGCGCCCTGGCGCAGCAGCCGGGGGACGGCCGTGGTCAGGTCGAGGATGGTGGAGGGCACGTCGTCGGAGCACGGGCCGCCGTCGAGGTAGACCGCGACCGACTCCCCCAGTTGCTCCTCGGCGTCCGCGGCGGTGGTGGCGGGCGGGGCGCCGGAGCGGTTGGCGCTGGAGACGGCCATCGGGCCGGTCTCCTTGAGCAGGTCGAGGGTGATGGAGTGCAGCGGCATCCGCAGCGCCACGGTGCCCTTGGAGTCGCCCAGGTCCCACGACAGCGACCGGTTGGCCCGGCAGATCAGGGTCAGCGGGCCTGGCCAGAAGGAGTCGATGAGGTCCTGGCCGTAGGGGCCGAGGTTCTCCACCAGGGCGGTGGCGGCGCGGACGGTGCCGACGAGGACGGGCACGGGCATGTCGCGTCCGCGGCCCTTGGCCTCAAGGAGCGACGTGACGGCGGCCGGGGTGAAGGCGTCGGCCCCGATGCCGTAGACGGTGTCGGTGGGGACGACCACGAGCTCGCCCCGCCGTACGGCTGACGCCGCGTCGGTCAGGCCCGCGGCCCGCTGCTCGGTGTCTGTGCAGTCATAACGGCGGCTCACGGCGACCCATCCTATTCCCGGCCGGATGCCCGGCCGAACTCCCGGCCTACTCCTGGCCGAACCGAGCGGTGACGAAACGGTCCCTGCGGGTGAGGTCCTGGCGGCTGCGGATGTCGCGCCAGCCGTTCTCCTCGGAGAAGATCAGATAGACCGCGGTGCCCTGCTCGTCGGCGTGCTCCACGGCGACGAACCCGCCCGGCCGCAGCAGTCTTCTCGCGGTCCGCTCCACCGCCCTGACCTCGTCGAGGCCGTCGCCGCCCGAACCGTACAGCGCCCGCCTGGGGTCGTAGTCGCGCACCTCGGGGTCGCGGGGGACGGCGCCCGGCGGGATGTAGGGCGGGTTGGAGATGACGAGGTCGACCCGGCCGTCCAGCTCGGGCAGGGCGTCGGCCAGGTCCTCGGGGTGCAGGTGGACCCGCCCCTGGCCGTGCTCCAGGATGTTGCGCTTGGCCCAGTGGTAGGCGTCCGGGTCGACCTCGACCGCGTGCACCGTGGCCAGCGCGATCTCCTGGGCGATGGACAGCGCGATGGCGCCGGAGCCGGTGCCGAGATCGACGACCACCGGTGAGGCGACGTCCATCTCCCGCAGCCGCTCGATCGCCCAGCCCGCCACGACCTCGGTCTCCGGGCGGGGGATGAAGACACCCGGCCCGACCTCCAGGGACAGGTAGCGGAAGTAGGCCCGGCCGGTGATGTGCTGGAGCGGCTCGCGGGCCTCCCGGCGGGCGACGCCCTCCCAGAAGAGCGCGTCGAACTCCGCGTCGGAGACGGTGTGCAGCTCGCTGCGCCGTACGCCGTGGACGAACGCGGCGATCTCCTCGGCGTCGGTGCGCGGCGACGGCACACCTGCCTCGGCGAGCCGGGCGGTGGCGAGGGCGATCTCGTCCAGCAGAAAGGTCATCGGGCGCTCTATGCGTGGGCGGCGAGCTTCTCCGCCATCTCAGCGTCGAGCAGGGCCTGGAGGACGGCCGTGAGATCACCGTCCAGCACCTGATCGAGGTTGTAGGCCTTGAAGCCGACGCGGTGGTCGGAGATTCGGTTCTCAGGATAGTTGTAGGTGCGGATGCGCTCGGAGCGGTCGACCGTGCGGACCTGGGACTTGCGCTCGGCCATCGCGGCGGCGTTGGCCTCCTCCTCGGCGATGGCCTGCAGGCGGGCCCGCAGGATGCGCATGGCCGACTCCTTGTTCTGGAGCTGGCTCTTCTCGTTCTGGCAGGAGGCGACCACGCCGGTCGGGAGGTGCGTGATCCGGACGGCGGAGTCGGTGGTGTTCACGCTCTGCCCGCCGGGGCCGCTGGAGCGGTAGACGTCGATGCGCAGGTCGTTGGGGTCGATCTGGACGTCGACCTCCTCGGCCTCGGGATAGACGAGCACGCCGACCGCGCTGGTGTGGATGCGGCCCTGGGACTCGGTGACCGGCACCCGCTGCACGCGGTGGACGCCGCCCTCGAACTTCAGCCTGGACCAGACGCCCTCGTCACCCCTGGCCTTGAGGCCGACCGTGACGTCCTTGTAGCCGCCGAGGTCGGAGTGGGTGGCGTCGATGATCTCGGTCTTCCAGCCGGCGCGCTCGGCGTAGCGGAGGTACATGCGCAGCAGGTCGCCGGCGAACAGGGCCGACTCCTCGCCGCCCTCGCCCGCCTTGATCTCCATGATGATGTCCTTGTCATCATTGGGATCGCGCGGGACGAGCAGGTGCCTGAGGCGGTCCTCCAGCTCCGGGACGCGGGCCTCCAGCTCCTTGGCCTCCTCGGCGAACGCCTGGTCCTCGGTGGCCAGCTCCCGGGCCGCCGCGAGGTCGTCCTGGAGGCTCTCCAGCTCCCGGTTGACGGCGATGATCGGGGTCAGCTCGGCGTAGCGCCGGCTGAGCGTGCGCGCCTGGGTGGGGTTGGCGTGCACGGCGGGGTCGGCGAGCTTGAGTTCCAGCTCGGCGTACTCACTGAGCAGCTCGTCGATGTTCACCGTGCGTCCTTCCTGCGGGGCCTTTCGTGACGTGCCTCATCACCACGAACGCCGACCCGGGCGCGCCCGCCCTCGGTGAAGGCGGGCGGTTCCGGGCCGGCGTCGGGGGTGGGCTACTGGCCCGTGGTCTTCTTGCCGAAGCGCTTCTCGAAGCGCGCCACCCGGCCACCGGTGTCCAGGATCTTCTGCTTGCCCGTGTAGAACGGGTGGCAGGCGGAGCACACGTCGGCGTGGATCACGCCGTTCTTGGCGGTGCTGCGGGTGGTGAAGGTGTTACCGCAGGTGCAGGTGACCTCGGTGACGTTGTATTCCGGGTGGATGTCGGACTTCATGGCTTGCTTTCCTCTCCAGAGCGCGGTCGCCGGGTCGCCACTGTCTCGTCGCCCGATGGGGCTTCGCGCGCGGTGAGCACACCGGGATGCGCGCGGGCGGGAACCGGAACCGCTTCGGTTCGGCTACCAGTGTGCCAGATGCTCCAACCATCCCAGGCCACAAGACATTCCCCGGCGGTCCCCGGCACTCGCGCACCGGCCCTCCGCCCCCTGCCCACCGGGCTTCATGGGCTCCGCCCGCCGTCCCGCAGGACCCCGCTCACCGGTCCGGGCCGGCTGGAGGCTCCGGGCGGGCCGGAAGCCACCGGTCCGGGCGGGCCGGGGGCTCACCGGCCGAGGTACGCCAGGACCGCGAGGACGCGACGGTGGTCGTCCGGCGCGGGGCCGAGGCCCAGTTTGCCGAAGATGCCGGAGATGTGCTTCTCCACCGCCCCCTCGGTGACGGCCAGGCGCGCGGCGATCGCCGTGTTGGAGCGGCCCTCGGCCATCAGGGCCAGGACCTCCCGCTCCCTGGCGGTCAGCGCCGCCAGGGGGTCTCCCGGGCGGTGCCGTCCCAGGAGCTGGGCGACGACCTCGGCGTCGACGACCGTGCCGCCGGACGCCACGCGGCGGACCGCGTCGAGGAACTCCGCCACGTCGGCGACCCGCTCCTTGAGGAGGTAGCCGACCGCCGAGGCTCCGCCGCCGAGCAGATCGGCGGCGTACCTCTCCTCGACGTACTGCGACAGCACCAGGATCGGCAGGCCGGGCCGTCCCGCCCGGACCGCGAGGGCCGCGCGCAGCCCCTCGTCGGTGTGGGTCGGCGGCATCCGCACGTCCACGATGGCCATGTCCGGGTCGTGCTCGGCCACCGCGGCCACCAGGCCGGGGCCGTCCCCCGCCGTCCCGGCGGTCTCGATCCCGCCGTCGGCCAGCAGCCGGGCGAGCCCCTCGCGCAGCAGCACCGAGTCCTCGGCGATCACCACTCGCATGGGCCGGGGGGCGACCGTCCGCGCGGCCCGGGAGGTCACCACCGGCACGGCAGCTCCACGCGGACCGTCGTGGGGCCTCCCGGCGGGCTGTCCACGGTCAGCACGCCGTCGATGGTCGCCGCCCGGTCGGCCAGGCCGGCCAGCCCGCCCCCGGGACGGAGCACCGCGCCGCCGGCGCCGTCGTCGCGCACCTCGACCGTCACCCGCTCCCCGAGGCCGCCGATCCGGACGGACGCCTCGGTGGCCGACGCGTGCCTGACGACGTTGGCCAGGCACTCCGAAACCACGAAGTAGGCGATGCTCTCCACCGCGGCGGGCGGGCGATCGACGAGCTCCACCGACAGCCGCACCGGCACCGGCGCCCGTGCCGTCAGGGACGACAGCGCCGCCTCAAGCCCCCGGTCGGTGAGGATCGCCGGGTGGATGCCCCGGGCGAGGTCCCGCAGCTCCGCGAGGGCGGTCTTGGCTCCCTCGTGGGCCCGCGCCAGGAGCTCCCCGGCCTCCCGGGGATCGTGGTCCAGTCTCTCCCGTGCGCGGCCCAGGTCGATGGCGACCGTCAGCAGCCGCTGCTGGGCGCCGTCGTGCAGGTCGCGCTCGATCCTGCGCCGCTCGGCCTCGGCGGCGTCGACCCCGCGGGCCCGGCTCGCCCGCAGCCGGGCCGCCCGCGCCGCCAGCAGCTCCTTCTCCCCGGCGCCGAGCAGGGCGACGCCCAGCAGCGCGTGCAGCCAGGCCAGCCCGCGGGTCGCGTAGAGCGCCGCGACGAGGACCGCCAGGCCGGCGGGCGGGCACGCCAGCGCCTTGGCCCAGGTGTCCACCAGGAGCCCGTCGGTGACCTTCAGCGGCCCGCCGCCGAACAGCAGCGGCAGCGGCGCGACGAGCAGGACCGCCCCGAGCGTCCACAGCACCGCCGAGACGACGAGCTCCACGAACCCGATCGGAGGCAGCAGCAGCAGGTACAGCAGGTCCTTCCAGGTCGCCGGGTCGACGACCATCTCCCGCCAGCGCCGCAGCGGGCCGCCCCCGGCGGACGGCCGGTAGGGGTCGGCGATCACGACCCCGAACGCCAGCCGGAGCAGGCGGCGCTCGGCCATCGCCACGGCCCGCCAGACGACCATGAGCAGCGCGAGCAGCGGCACCCCCACGCCGACGACCGTCAGGGCGAACGCGGCCGGGACCGCGAACGACAACAGGCCGAAGAAGGCCAGGCCGTAGAACATGTTCACCAGCAGGTACGGCACGGCCCGCCAGGTCATCGGGTCGGTGAGCAGCGCCGGCGGCCCGTACGGTCCCAGCGGCATCCGTCCGCGCGACGGCGTGGGCGCCGCCCGCCCGGTCGCGCCCTCGACGCCCTCGACGCCCTCGACGGCCCTGATGACCGTGCGCCTTCTCCCGGTCGCGGTCTCGACGGCCATGCGCCCCCTCCGGCTCCGTGCGCCCCTCCGGCTCCGCGCTCCGCGGCCACCGGTCGCGGTCCGCGCCCGGATCCGTCTCTTTTCGGCCCCTCCGGAGGGTGCGGCGGCGCACCCGGACGCGGCGGAACGGAGAGTACGGGCGCCCTCACGCCATGGATACACGCCGGGCCGCGGGCGCACAAGGGGTAAAGGCCGCCACGGCCCCGGAAACGGCGAACGCCCCGGCCACGGGGCCGGGGCGTTCGCCGTACGACAGTGCGGACGGTGCGGACGGTGATCAGTCGCGGTCGGAGTTGACCGTCGTCTTCTGCACCTGAAGGAGGAACTCCGCGTTGGACTTGGTCTCCTTCATCTTCTCCAGGAGCAGCTCAAGGGCCTGCTGCATGTCCAGGGCGTGCAGCACGCGCCGCAGCTTCCAGGTGATCTGCAGCTCGTCCCGCGACATGAGGATCTCCTCCTTGCGGGTGCCGGACGCGTCGACGTCCACCGCGGGGAAGATCCGCTTGTCGGCGAGCGAACGGTTGAGCTTGAGCTCCAGGTTTCCGGTGCCCTTGAACTCCTCGAAGATGACCTCGTCCATCTTGGAGCCGGTCTCGACCAGCGCCGTGGCGAGGATCGTCAGCGAGCCGCCGTTCTCGATGTTGCGGGCGGCGCCGAAGAAGCGCTTCGGCGGGTAGAGCGCGGTCGAGTCGACACCACCGGACAGGATGCGGCCGCTGGCGGGTGCCGCGAGGTTGTACGCGCGGCCCAGGCGGGTGATCGAGTCGAGCAGGACGACCACGTCGTGGCCCAGCTCCACCAGGCGCTTGGCCCGCTCGATGGCGAGCTCGGCGACGGTGGTGTGGTCCTCTGCGGGGCGGTCGAAGGTCGAGTGGATGACCTCGCCCTTCACCGACCGCTGCATGTCGGTGACCTCTTCCGGACGCTCGTCGACGAGGACGACCATCAGGTGGCACTCGGGGTTGTTCCGGGTGATCGCGTTGGCGATCGCCTGCAGCACCATCGTCTTGCCCGCCTTGGGCGGGGAGACGATGAGACCGCGCTGGCCCTTGCCGATCGGGGCCACCAGGTCGATGATCCGGGTGGTCAGGACGTTCGGCTCGGTCTCCAGGCGCAGGCGCTCCTGCGGGTAGAGCGGGACCAGCTTGTTGAAGTCGGGGCGCTGGCGCGCCTGCTCCGGGTCCATGCCGTTGACGGTGTCGAGGCGGACCAGGGCGTTGAACTTCTCGCGGCGCTCGCCGTCGCGCGGCTGGCGGACGGCGCCGGTGATGACGTCGCCCTTGCGCAGGCCGTTGCGGCGGATCTGGGCCAGGGAGACGTAGACGTCGTTGGAGCCGGGGAGGTAGCCGCTGGTGCGCACGAACGCGTAGTTGTCGAGGATGTCGAGGATGCCGGCGATCGGGATGAGGACGTCGTCCTCGCTCACGACCGGCTCGTTGCCGTCGAAGCGGTCGCGGCCGCGGCGGTTGCGCTCCCGGAACCGGCCGCGGCGTCCGCGGCGGTCGTCGTCGTCGCCGTGCTGGTCGCTGCGATCCTGGCGGTCCTGGCGGTCCTGTACGCCGCGGTTCTGGCCGCCCCTGTCGCCGCGGTCGCCCCGGCTGTCACGGTCGCCCCGGCTGTCACGGTCGCCCCGGCTGTCACGGCCGTCACGATCGGCCCGGCCGTCGCGGTCGGCCCGGCCGTCGCGGTCGCGGCCCTGGCCGTCACGGTCGCGGCCCTGGCCGCCGTCGGCGGTCCGCTGGTCACCGCGGCTCTCGCCACGCTCACCGCGGTCGCCACGCTCGCCGCGCTCACGGCGGCTCTCGCCACGCTCACCGCGGCTGCGGCGCTCGCGGCGGCTCTCCCCGCGCTCGGCGCGGCCCTCGGCGGCCTGGCCTTCGTTCGTCTGCTGCTCCACGACGGGAGCGGCCGCGGCCACGGGCTCGGGAGCCGTCTTCTCGGCGGCGGGTGTCGCCGGCACCACCGGGGCCACCGGGGCCACCGGGGCCGCGGTGGACGCGGGAGCGGCGGTGGGCGCGGGGGCCGCGGGCGCCGTCTCGGCCGCGGCGGCGCGGGAACGTTCCCTGCGGCTGCGGGCGGGGCGCTCGGCGGGCGACTCGGTCGTGACGACCGGAGCCGCGGGGGCCTCGGCGGCGCTGGTGGAGGCGGGGGTGCTCTCGGCGGAGACGCCCTGCTTCTCCTGAATGGCCGCGATGAGCTGGCTCTTGCGCATCCGCCCGGTCCCGCTGATGCCGAGACCGGACGCCATGGCCTGCAGCTCAGGCAGCACCATGGCGGACAGGCCGGTGCCGGAGCGACGGCGCGGCTTGGCCGCGGGGCGGGTGGGGGTGTCACCGGCCGCCGGGGTGCCGGTGGCGTCGGAGAGGAGTTCGGTGGTGTCGCTCACTAAATGGGTCCTTCCCAGGGGTCGGGCGTGGCCATGATCAGCCAATCGTCCCGGTGGTGCGATCGACCCGGAGGGACAGACCGGGTCGGGTTGCACGTCGCGATCCTCGACGGCCGGTGAAGGCCGCCGCCACTGTCGGGGAAGGGCACATCCTTGCCGTCACCATCGAGATTCGCCGACGGTGGGGCTTGGAGGACACCCCCCGGATCGCTACCGGCAACCAGATGTCGAGGTAATTCGAACGAGCATGTCTCCTCAAACGCCGCCTCGCGTTGCCCCATCCGAATATGGAGCATTCGGAGGCGACGGATTCGGGGAGGCCACTGCGGCGCTCACGCCTCACAAGGTGAGTCGTGGTGCAGCGATGTGTGACTGACAAGCACGCACCCAACAAGGGGACACCTGGTGCGGCTACCAGCCTAACATCACCAGCGCACACAGCTATTCCCTGAAGGTCGAAGAGGCATCAGCGTGTCTCGGCAGAGACCACGCCGGCACCGTGGGTTTCGACATCCAGTGACTGGATGTGCCAATCATTACCCACTTCCGGTGCGATCAAATCCTGCGTATCCCCCGTGGAAAACGCAAGGATCGTGGGACCGGCCCCCGAGACGACCGCGGGGACGCCGAGCCCGCGCAGACGTTGTACCAGATCCGCTGTCAGGGGCATCGCAGGCGCGCGGTAACCCTGGTGCAGACGGTCCTCGGTGGCGGCCAGCAGAAGCCCGCGCTCCGGTCTGGCGGTCAGAGCCGCCACCAGCAGGGCGGTCCGGGCGGCGTTCGCGGCGGCGTCGGCGTGCGGCACCTGCGCGGGAAGCAGACCCCGGGCGACCTCGGTGGACAGCCGGTGCCCCGGAACGAGGACCACGGGCCGGACCTCGGGGTGGACGGTCAGTTTCACCATACGCGGAACTCCGGACTGTTCCGTCCACGCGACGGTCAGCCCTCCGGCCAGGCAGGGCGCCACGTTGTCGGGGTGCCCCTCGATCTCGGTGGCCAGGATCAGCAGGGCGTCCTCCGACGGCGCGTCCCCGCCGCCGTCCGGGGAGGCGGGGAAGGCCAGGGCACGCGCCGCCACGATGCCGGCGCAGATCGCCGCGGAGGAGGAACCGAGGCCGCGCCCGTGCGGGATGCGGTTACGGCAGACCATCCGGACCGCGTCCGGCTGCTTGGCGCCGAAGAGGTCGAAGGCCGCGCGCATCGACCTGACGACCAGGTGGTCCTCACCCGCGCCGACCTGCCCGGCGCCCTCGCCGGTGACCTCGACGCTCAGCCCGCCCGTCGCCCCGATCTCGACCTCGACCTCGTCGTGCAGGGCGAGCGCCAGCCCGAGCGAGTCGAATCCGGGGCCCAGGTTGGCGCTCGTCGCGGGAACCCTGACGACGGCCTTCCCGCGGGGAACAGTGATCATTGGTCTCCTCGTGTGGCGGCCCGGACCCGCTCACGGACGACCCACGCCGGCGTCACGTGTCAGGCGAGTTCCAGGGCTATGGCTGCGGCGTGGGCGTCGATCGGGATCGTGACGGGGGCGGGCGCGCCGGAGATGGCCCAGTCGGGGTCCTTCAGGCCGTTTCCGGTCACCGTGCAGACGACGCGCTGCCCCGGGGCGACGAGTCCCCGCTCGTGGGCCTGGAGGAGGCCCGCCACGCTGGCGGCCGAGGCCAGCTCGACGAACACGCCCTCCTCCTGGGCCAGGAGCTTGTAGGCGGCGGCGATCCGCCGGTCGGTGACGGCGTCGATGAGGCCGCCGGACTCGTCGCGGGCCGCCTCGGCGAGGTGCCAGGAGGCGGGGTTGCCGATGCGGATCGCGGTGGCGATGGTGTGCGGGTGGGAGACCGGCGCGCCGTTGACGATCGGCGCGGCCCCGCTGGCCTGGAAGCCGAACATGCGCGGCGTACGGGTCGCGACGCCGTCGGCGGCGTACTCGGTGTAGCCCATCCAGTAGGCGGAGATGTTGCCGGCGTTGCCCACCGGGATGCAGTGGATGTCGGGCGCGTCGCCCAGGGCGTCCACGATCTCGAAGGCGGCGGTCTTCTGCCCCTGGAGCCGGAACGGGTTCACCGAGTTGACCAGCGCGATCGGGTAGCTCTCCGAGAGCTTCCTGGTCATCTCCAGGCAGTCGTCGAAGGAGCCCTCGACCTGGAGCAGCCTGGCCCCGTGGACCAGCGCCTGGGCCAGCTTGCCCATCGCGATCTTCCCGCGCGGCACCAGCACGGCGCAGGTCAGGCCCGCACGTACGGCGTAGGCCGCGGCGGAGGCGCTGGTGTTGCCGGTGGAGGCGCAGATGACGGCCTTGGCTCCGGCCTCGACGGCCTTGCTGATGGCCATGGTCATGCCGCGGTCCTTGAAACTGCCGGTCGGGTTCGCGCCCTCGACCTTCAGGTGGACGTCGCAGCCGGTCAGTGCCGACAGCCGGGGGGCGGGGACGAGCGGCGTGCCGCCCTCCAGAAGCGTGACGACGGGCGTCGCAGCGGTCACCGGAAGCCGGTCACGGTACTCCTCGATCAGGCCACGCCACGCCCTGGTCATGATTGCTCCTCTCGCGCGTGGCGACACCACGCGCGCTACCTGCGGTGTTGGCACGAGTCTACGGGCAACCGCCCGCGCGGCGGGATTCACCGTCCACCAGGTGGGACGAATCCGTCCGATTCCGAAGGCTCGTACAGGAAACCCTCAGGCTGCCCGGGTAGGGTCGGCGCGAACTTGACAAGCGGCGACGCAGACAAGGGGCATTCTCGGATGACGGATGGAGCAGCGGCCGGGCCGCCACCGATCCGGCACAACGACCACTCTCCCCTGGCCCCGCCCGCGCTCGGCTCGTGGGAGCCGTCCCTGCCGGTCAGCGTGGTCATCCCGGCCCGCGGCGGCCAGCACCGCCTGGACCTCGCCCTGGCCGCCCTGGCCGCGCAGAGCTACCCCGCCCACCTCATGGAGGTGATCGTGGTGGACGACGGCAGCGACCCCCCGCTGCGGTTGCCGGAGCTCGCGCCGCCGGGCGCCAGGATCGAGCGGGCCGCCCCCGGCGGCTGGGGCATCGCGCACGCGGTCAACACCGGTGCCGCCCGCGCCGGGGGCGAGATCGTCCAGCGCCTCGACTCCGACATGGTCGTCTGCCGCGAGCACATCGAGGCGCTGGCGCGCTGGCACCACCTGGCCGGATACGTCGTCGCCATCGGCGCGAAGCGGTTCGTGGAGGAGCCCGTCCTGTCCCCCGGCGAGGTGCACGACGCCGTGCGGGCCGGCTCGCTCGGGGAGGTCTTCGACCTGTCGGCGGCGCAGGCCAGCTCCACCGAGCAGACGATCGCCCGCACGAACGGCCTGCGGACCAGCCGCAACCCCTACCACGTGTGCACCGGTCCCACGGTGTCGCTGCGGCGGGAGGTCTTCCACGCCGTCGGCGGGTTCGATCCGGCGGTCCTGCGCGGCGAGGACACCGAGTTCGCCTACCGGCTCGCCGCACACGGCGTGGTGTTCGTGCCCGACATGGAGGCGCAGGCGGTGCACCTGGGCATCCCCGCGCAGCGCCTCGACCGCGAACGGGCGGTCCGCACGGTCGCGCCCTACCTCGCCCAGCGCGTGCCGCTCCGCCGCGACCTGCGCAAGGACCCGGGCCGCCAGTGGCTGGTGCCGTACGTGGAGATCGTGTACCGCCTCGGAGCGGACCCGGACCCCGGGCGGGTCCGGGCGGCGGTGGGCGCGGCGCTGTCCGGGTCGCTGCCCGACGTGGCGGTCACCCTGGTCGCCCCCTGGTCGAAGCTGTCGGAGGATCGGCCGGGGCCGGACGACCCCCTCTTCGAACTGCGACTGCTGCGCGAGCACTTCGCCCACGACCGGCGGATACGGCTGGCCGACGAGGTCTCCGCGACGCCCGCGCCGATCCCGTTCCGCTACACGGGCCCGCTCTCGGCGCCGCCCGCCCGCGACTCGCTGGAGCGGATGATCGCCGCGATGCAGGACGACCGGTCCGGCATGCTCGTGGCGGACCTCGGCGAGGACGGCCCGGCGACGCTGGTGCGGACCGAGGCCCTGGGCCGGGCGCTGCTGCTGGGCGCCGCCGACGTCACCGCCTCGATCGAGGCGACCCACGGCGTACGGCACGGCGTCCGGGCGGACTTCTGGCCCTCGAAGGCTCGGAGGACGCAGAAGGCGGCACAGACGGTGCGGACGACGCAGACGGACGAAGCGGAGAAAACAGCGCGGGCGGAGAAGACGGCCCAGGCCGCCCGGCCCGAGAAGGCGGCGGAGGCGCCGAAGTCGGCGTCCTCCGGCGCCCGGCCGTCCGCTCGTGTCCCCGGACGGGCGGCGTCCGCGGCGGCCCGGCGGAACTGGCGCTCCGTGCTGCGCTCGACCCTGCGCCCCGACTGACCCGCCCGGCGCACCCGCCCGCCGACACGTCCCTCCGGCGACCGGTCCGCCGACGACCTACGGCTGACAGCCGGCTGATGGCTGGCGGACCGACGGGCGACGGCGGGCCGGATCAGCGGGCGGCGGCGGGCACGTCCTCAAACCCGGCGGACGGCGCCCCGAGGCGCCGCCGTACGACCAGGCCGAAGGCGACGACGAGCAGGCCGCACACCCCCGAGATCACGAACGGCGCGGCGGGCCGCCAGGAGTCGTACAGCGCGCCGCCGAGCGAGGAGACCACCAGGATGCCCACGGCCCCGCAGAGCGTCTGCACGCCGTAGGCCGATCCGCGCACGGCGGCCGGGACCCGCTCGGCCAGGAGCGGGCCCGCGGTGGTGATGGCGGCGATCTCCCCCAGCCCGACGAGCACCGCCACCGGCATCATCCCGGCCCCCAGCGGGTCGTCGACCAGCAACGTGGACAGGTAGGAGACGGCCGCGACCGCCTGGGCGAGGATGAGCACGTCCTGGCGGCGCATCCGGTCGCCCAGCCAGCCGAACAGCGGCGCCCCGAGCATGGCGACGGTCTGCGCGACGCCGACCACCGCCCCGGCGCGGGCCAGCGCCTCGGCGGCCGACATGCCGTGCTCCCTCGTGGCGTGGTCGGTGATCCACAGCGACAGGAAGCCGGCGACCACCGCGAGGTCGGCGCGGGCGACGAACCCCGCCGCGTAGGACAGCGCCACCCCGGGGTCGCGGGCCAGCGTCACGCCCTCGCGGACCAGGCGGGTGAGCGGGACGCGCGCGGCGCTCTCGCTGACCCGCGCGGCGGACAGGGTGAACCACATCAGCACGGCGACGCCGAGGACCGCGACGGCGACGAGCAGGAACGACAGGCGGGCGGCGGTGACCGGCTCCGCGCCGCCCTCCTCCAGTGCCTGGGGCAGGCGGACCAGCGCGAGCACCGCGACCATCGCGCCGAGCCCGCTGAACAGGCCGACCAGGCCGTAGGACTTCCCCCGGGAGCGGTCGCGGACGTAGTCGACGGCCAGCGTGGAGAGCATGCCGTTCAGCGCGGCCACGCCCAGGGCGAAGACCACCCGCAGCGCCACCAGCGCCCCGGTGTTCCCGGCGAACGGGAACAGCCCGGCGCCCAGCGCGCACAGCGTGAACCCGATGACCACGATCGGCCGGCGGCCGAACCGGTCGGCCAGCGCCCCGTACCAGGCCAGGCTGGCGATCATCGCGATCTCGGCGGCGGAGCCGAGCAATCCGACGATCTTCCCCGTGTCGTCCCCGGAGACGCCGAGGACGCCCTTCAGCACGTACGGCTGCGCCGCGGGAAGGAAGGAGATCACCATGGTCGAGGTGAACGCCAGGAACAGGAAGGCCCACATGTTGCCGCGGCCGATGCCGTCGGCGAGCTGGAGGCCAAGGACCCGGCGCGGGGAGGAGACGGCCATGCGGCGATCTTGTCAGTTACCGGGGCGCTTCTCCAGGGCCTTCCCACCGATATGATCACGGCATTTCGGAAGAACCTCCCGGGGGGAGCGGCTCGTGACCGACCAGATACCCAAGGGCATCCGCGTGGACGTTCCCAACGTCGCCCGCATGTACGACTACTACCTGGGCGGCAAGGACAACTTCCCCGCCGACCGGGAGGCCGCGGAACGGGCCCTGGCCGCGGTCCCGGAGATCCGGCACAGCACCCGGTTCAACCGCGCGTTCCTGGGCCGCGCCGTCGCCTTCTCCGCCGCCTCCGGCATCGACCAGTTCCTCGACCTCGGGGCGGGCCTGCCGACCCAGGACAACGTGCACCAGGTCGCCCGGGACGCCCGGGTCGTCTACGTGGACAACGACCCGACCGTCCTGGTCCACGGCAGGGCGATCCTCGGCAAGGACGACCGGGTGACGATCGCCGAGGGCGACCTGCGCCGCCCCCGCGAGATCCTCTCCGACCCGGACGTGCTGGCCGCGATCGACTTCGACCGGCCGGTCGCGGTCCTGCTGCTGTCGGTCCTGCACTTCGTCCCGGACGCGGAGGACCCGCTGGGCATCATCGCCACGCTGCGCGAGGCCATGGCGCCCGGCAGCCACCTGATCATGTCGCACGTGGCGATCGACGCCCGGCCGCAGGCCGCCGGCGCCGTCACCCAGGCCTACGACCGGGCGTCCGCGCCCTTCGTCGCCCGGACCGGCGAGGAGATCGTCCGCATGTTCGACGGCTTCGACGTGGTGGAGCCGGGCATCGTCAACCTTCCCGAGTGGCGTCCCGAACCGGGCACCGAGGTGCCCTACCGGGGGATCGGCGACTACTTCCTCGGCGGGGTCGGGATCGTCACCGGCGGCGTGTGAGCGCCCGCCTGACCGACGACAGCAGGCCGAGCTGCATCACCTTCCTGGCGGCGGCCAGTTCCTTCCGGGCCGCCGCCAGCTCCTTGCGCAGCCCGCCGACCTCGCGCCGCAGCTCGACGGCGTTCTTGCGCCAGCGGCCCGACTCCTCCCGCCACCGGGCGACCTCGCCGCGGAGCCGTTCGGTCTCCTTGGCGAGGCGGTCGGCCTCCGCGCGCGCCTCGGTACGGGCCCGGTAGGCGCTCCGGCGTCCGGTGATCCGCCGCGGCCCGGCGGCGAACCCGTAGGTCTCGCCGTCCACCCAGATGACCCCGTAGACGTCGTCCACGGCGTCGTCGAGGTCCTCGCCGTCGTCCGCGACGATCGCGGCGCGGGCGAACGCGGCGGTGCGCTCCAGCCGGGCCGTCACCAGCCCCGCGCCCCCGGCACCCCCCGTGTTCCCGGCACCGGCTGCGGTCCCGGCGGTCCCGGCGGTCCGGGCCCCGTCTGTGTTCCCGGCGTCTCCGGTCTCCTCTGTCTCCCCGGCGTCTCCGGTCTCCCCTGTCTCCCCGGCTGTCTCCCCGGCGGTCCCGGCCTCCTCGGCCAGGAGCACGGAGACCAGGCCGTACTCGCCCTCGACGGCCAGGTCGAGCAGGCGTGCCAGGGTGTCCTCGTCCGGTGTCCAGCCCGCGGGCAGCCGCAGCCGGTACGGCACCGCCGTCACCGATCCCGGCTCCCCCTCCCCCGGGTACGGCACGGCCTCCCCGCGACGCGGCGCGGCCTCCTCCCGGTACGGCACGGTCACGCGGGCCGCCCCGGGAGCGGCGAGGGCGAAGCGCACCCGTCCCTCGTGGGCGTAGTGGCCGCGGACGAGTGCCTTCTCCAGGTCCGGGTTCCGCAGCGGCGCGCGGCCCTCGGCGGCGACGCGGTCCCAGGGACCGACGACGGTGACCTCGACGTCGGGGAGGGTGCCTGCGAGGACGGCGTCGACCGTGGCGCGGACCTCGTCGTAGCCCGCCCGCCCACCGGCCTCGACGACCACCTCCAGGTAGGGCACCTTCCACTGCCGCGCCGGGTGGGAGCGCAGCCAGCGGTAGGACGGGATCCGGTCGGCCACGAACGCGTGGCTCACCCGGTCGATCGGCGCCTTGCCGCGCATCCGCATGGTGGGGCCGAGATGGAAGGCCCTGGCCAGCGGCTCGGGCACGAAGACCGCGCCCGCCTGGGCGAGCCGGTAGCCCATCTCGGTGTCCTGGCCGAGGATGAGGCCGGTGTCCATCGGCCCGGCCGCCGCGAGCAGCGAGGCGTTCACCGAGGTGGCGCCGCCCACGTGCAGGCTGAACGCGCGGTGCGGGTTGTCGGTGAGACCGCCGGTGCGCTCGATCAGGTCCACCAGCCAGGCGTGCGGCTCGGCGGGCTCGAACAGCTCCGCCAGGTCACCGGCGGCGGCCACCGCCTCCGGCGTGGGCGGCTCGGCGGGGGTGAAACGCAGCTGGCCGGTCACCACGAGGTACGGCGCCGCGTGGTGCCAGCGCATGTGCGCCTCGATCGACCGGCGGTCGAGGACCACGTCCGAGTCGAGCCAGTGGATCACGTCGCCGGTGGCGGCCGCGAGCCCGGCGTTGCGGGCGTGCGGGCGGCCGGGGACCGGGCAGGTGATCAGCTTCGTGCCCGGCGGCCGGAGCGCGGGCAGGCGCAGTGGCGGGTCGCTGCCGTTGTCCACCACGATGACCTCGGTCAGCCCGGCCGGGTAGCTCTGCCCGGCCAGCCCGGCGAGCACCAGGTCGAGCTTCTCCTGACCGCCGTAGGCGGGCACGACCACGCTGACCCGCAGCGAGGGCGACCAGCCTCCGAGCTCCGGAGGGGTGAGGACGCGGTGGTCGTTGCCGGGGATCCGTGCTGTCATGACGCTTCCAGGAGCAGGCTCGGGCGGAAGCCGCGCCACTGACCGGACGCGACGCGCAGGAAGTGGGCGAGCGGGAGCCGCCAGGTGTGCTGGGCCCGTACCGAGCGCCGGAGCACGTAGCCGAGGCCGTGGGTGCGGTACACGCGCGCCCCGGCGGCGTGGGCGGCCTTGAGGAAGGCCGCGTCCACCCCGCTCGGCAGGGCGGGGAAACCGCCGGTCTCGATGAACCGGTCCCGGTCGAGCAGGATCGTGCCGCCCGCCACGTGGTCGGACCAGATCTCGCCGGTGTAGTCGGTGCGGCGGACGGTGGCGTCCAGCGGCTCCAGATAGAAGAACTCGGCGGCGGTGCCCACGATGTCGGCGCCGGAGTAGGACCGCGCCATGAGCAGGTCGGCCAGGTGCTCGGGCCCGTACCAGTCGTCGTCGTCCCATTTTGCGATGTGGTCGCCGCCGGCCAGCAGGGCGGCCGTGTTGAGAGCCGTCCCGAAGGGGACGTCGGCGGCGGCCTCGACGACCGTCACCGGCACCTCGCAGGCGGCCAGGGCCCGCCGTACCGCCTCGTGCCCGGCCGGTACGCCGTGCAGGGCGAGCAGGACCTCGACCTCGATCTCCCGCTGGCGGGCGATCTGGGCGAGCGCCTGGCCGAGGTGGTGCGGCCGCATGCTGGACATCACGACGCTGACCTTCGGTGTCGTGACCGCCGCCGTCCCGGCCCCGTTCACGGCCCCGGCCCCGGCCCCGTTCACGGTGGCCCCCGCCGTCCCGGAGGCCGGGCCGCGCAGTACGTGGCGGCGCAGCCGCACGCTGTGCTCCTCGCGGCGCAGCGCGGTCACCGAGCGGGGCCCGCCGGGGTCGTCCTCGGGCGTCCAGGCCGCGAGCAGCCGGGCCAGGCCGGGCTCGACCCAGCCCGGCGAGACGGCGGCGTGCAGCGGCACCCCGGCCGCGGCCAGCCCGGCGACCGCGCCGGCCGGGGCGGGTTCGGCGGGCCACCGTACGGCCAGGCCCCGCAGCGGCCGCAGGCGGGCGACCTCCGCGGCGCTCGGGCGCTCGCCGAGCGGCTCGCCGTCGGCGGTCCAGTGCCGGCCGTCCCACACCAGCTCGGCCACGGGGCCGTCGGCGGCGCGTTTGAAGCCCTCGGGGGTCGCGGGACCGCTCTCAGCGGAACCGGTCTCCTCGGGACCCGTCTCACCCGGCCCTGTCTCACCCGGCCCTGTCTCGGCGGAGTCCGCCTCGGCGGGGCCCGTCTCGGCGGGGTTCGGGGCGGAGGGCTCGGGGACGGCCTGGGAGGGGGAAGGCTGAACGGGCACCAGCGAAGGATAGCGATGACGAAAGGCCATTTTTCACGAAATGTCCCATCCGGCCTGGTCTTCGGCATGGAGACGTCCGCGTCCTCCCTGCCCGAGGCGCGCCGAGAGGTCAGGCGGGCCGCTCATCGTGCGGCGGAGGGCGGCAGCGGACGGTAGCGGGCGCCGACCGCCTCCCCCAGGGGCCGGACGACCGTGCCGTGGGACTTCCGGGTCGCCAGCCAGCCGAGGAAGTCCTCCAGCAGCTTCGGCGACACCGAGTAGTCGCCGCAGTCCTCGCAGACCCGGTGGAAGACCAGCGGCAGGACCCCGCCGATCTTCTCGGCGTCGAAGACCTGCTGCTTCAGGCGCCGAAGCGGCGTGTCCGGGCCCGCCGAGCCCGCCGTGCGGATCGCGTGCCGGTCCCTGGGGGGCAGGCTCTCCGCCGCCGGACAGGCCGGGCACGGGAACTCGCGGAGCCCGCCGACGTCGCGGGCCGCGTCGTAGCCGCACCGGCGGGCCGCGGCCTCGGCGCGGGCGTCCACCGAGCCGAAGGGGTAGGCGAGCGTGACGGGCCGGTATCCCCAGGAGACCAGCTTCCGGCGGTCGTCGCAGATCTGGGCGCGCTGCTCGGCGACGGTCAGCTCGGGCAGGCGGAGATGCGTCAGCGTGTGGCCGCCGATCTCGTGGCCCGCACGGGCGATCGCGGCGAGCCCGCGGCGGGTCAGCTTCCGCTCGTGCCCGACGGTGCCGGTGTTGACGTAGAAGGTGCCGCGCATGCCGTGCCGCTCCAGCATGCGGGCGACGGCCGGGTGGGTGGCGTCGCCGTCGTCGAAGGTGAGCGAGACGATCGCCTTGGCCCGTTTCGGCGCCCGGCCTCCGGCCGCCCCCGCCGCCCGGGTTCCGGATGCCCCCGCCGCACGGGCGCCGGCGGCCTCCGCGCCGGCCCCTCCGGCCGTACGGTGCCCGGCGGCCCCGGGGCCCTCCCGTCCGTCCGCCCGGGCCGCACCCGGGAACGCCACCGGAAGGGCCGTCAGGAACGCCGTGAGAAGCACCGCCAGGACGGCCGTCGCGGGCGGCCGTGTCCGGCGGGCGGTCCTGTCGGCGGGCACGGCCCTGCGGGCGGCGGAGGGAGTCATACACACCACGGTACAAGCCGGTGATCACCGGCACACGCGGGGTCACCGAACCGTCCCGGCGGAATCGCCGGGACGGCTCCGGGTCAGGCGATGTCCTCGCCCTCGACGCGCATGACGCTCACCACGTCGCGGACGATGTCCATCTCGCGCAGCCCCTGGATGGTGGCCGAGAGGGCGGCGTCGTCGGCGCGGTGGGTGACGAGGACGAGCTGGGCGTCGTCGCCGTGCCCCTCCTGGCGAACGGTCTGGATGGAGACGTCCTGTTTGGCGAACATGTCGGCGACCCGGGCGAGTACGCCCGGCTTGTCGGCGACGTCCAGGGAGACGTGGTATCTCGTGACCGTCTCGCCCATGGGGTGCACCGCCAGGTCGGCGTAGGTGGACTCCTCGGGGCCGCGGGTGCCGGCCAGGCGGTTGCGCGCCACGGCCACGATGTCGCCCAGCACGGCGCTCGCCGTCGGGGCGCCGCCGGCGCCCGCGCCGTAGAACATGAGCCGGCCGGCGGACTCCGCCTCCACGAAGACCGCGTTGTACGCCTCGCGGACCCCGGCCAGCGGGTGCGACCTGGGGATCATGGCGGGGTGGACCCGCACGCCGAAGGAGCGGCCGTCGTCGGAGCGGGCGCAGATCGCCAGCAGCTTGATGACGTATCCCATGGCTCTGGCGCCGGCCACGTCGGCCGCGGTGATCTCGGTGATGCCCTCGCGGTGGACGTCCGCGGCCGTCACGCGGCTGTGGAAGGCGATCTTCGCGAGGATCGCGGCCTTGGCGGCGGCGTCGAAGCCCTCCACGTCGGCGGTGGGGTCGGCCTCGGCGTACCCCAGGGCCTGGGCCTCCTCCAGCGCGTCGGAGAACGACGCCCCGGTGGAGTCCATCTTGTCGAGGATGTAGTTGGTGGTGCCGTTGACGATGCCCATCACCCGGTGGACGCGGTCGCCCGCCAGCGACTCGCGCAGCGGGCGGATCAGCGGGATGGCCCCGGCGACGGCCGCCTCGAAGTAGAGGTCGGCGCCGTTGGCCCGCGCCGCGGCGTGGACGGTCGCGCCGTCCTCGGCGAGCAGCGCCTTGTTGGCCGTGACGACCGACCTGCCGCCTTTCAGGGCCGACAGGATGAGGGACCTGGCCGGCTCGATGCCGCCGATCACCTCGACGACGATGTCGACGTCGTCCCGGGCGGCCAGCGCCTCGGCGTCGGTGGTCAGCAGGGCGGGATCGACCTCGATGTCCCGCCTGCGGCCGAGCCGCCGCACGGCCACCCCGGCGAGTTCGAGCGGGGCCCCGATGCGCGCGGCGAGGTCGTCCGCCTGCTCGTGCATCAACCGGATCACCTGCGAGCCGACGACGCCGCACCCGAGGAGGGCGACTTTCAGAGCCATGCGCCCGCACCACCCATCTCGCTCACGGCCGCCCTCACAGCTGGCCCCTCAGCAGGTCTTCCTCGGTCTCCCGGCGGACGATCACCCGGGACTCCCCGCCCCTGACCGCCACCACGGCGGGCTTGGGGAGGTAGTTGTAGTTGTTGGCCAGCGACCGGCAGTAGGCGCCGGTGCCGGCCACCGCGACCAGGTCGCCGGTGGCGAGGTCGGCCGGCAGCCACAGGTCGCGGATCACCATGTCGCCGCTCTCGCAGTGCTTGCCCACCAGGCGCGAGAGCATCGGCTCCGCGTCGCTCTCCCTGGAGGCCAGGCGCGCGGTGTACTCGGCACCGTACAGGGCCGTGCGGATGTTGTCGCTCATGCCGCCGTCGACGCTGACGTAGGTGCGCAGTCCCTCGACGTCCTTGATCGTGCCGACCTCGTAGAGCGTGACGCCCGCGCGGCCGGCGATGCCGCGGCCCGGCTCGACGGTCAGCCGGGGCACCGGCAGACCGGCGGACTCGGCCACCCTGGCGACGATCTCCCGCAGGCCGTCGGCGATCACCTTGACGTCGGGCGCGGTGTCGCCCTCGACGTAGGGGATGCCGTAGCCGCCGCCGAGGTCGAGCTCGGGCAGGACGACGCCGTGCTCCTCCTTGATCTGCACCAGGAGCGTGGCCAGCCGCCGCGCGGCGACCTCGAACCCGGCCGTGTCGGTGATCTGCGAGCCGATGTGGGAGTGCAGGCCGACGAGCTCCAGCTGGGGCAGGGCCAGGACGCGGCGGGCCGCCTCGGCCGCGGCGCCGCTGCTGAGGGAGAAGCCGAACTTCTGGTCGTCGTGGGCGGTGGCGATGAACTCGTGGGTGTGCGCCTCGACGCCCACGGTGACGCGGATCATCACCCGGGGGCGCGTGCCGTGCCGCTCGGCGAGGAAGCCCAGGCGGGCGATCTCCTCGAAGGAGTCGGCCACGATGTGCCCGACGCCGGCCTCGACGGCCCGCTCCAGCTCGGCGAGCGACTTGTTGTTGCCGTGCATCGTGATCCGCTCGGGCGGGAAGCCGACGCTCAGCGCGACGGCCAGCTCGCCGGCGCTGCACACGTCGAGGCCCAGCCCCTCCTGCATGATCCAGCGGGCCGTCTCGCGGCACAGGAACGCCTTGCCGGCGTAGTGGACGTCGCCGCCGGCGAACGCCTCGCGGTAGTCGCGGCACCGGGAGCGGAAGTCCTCCTCGTCCACCACGTAGAGAGGGGTACCGTGCTCGGCGACCAGGTCCCTGACGTCGGCGCCGCCGATCGTGACGGCGCCGCCGTCACGGCCGGCCGTTCGCGGCCAGATCTGGGGATCGAGTCCGTTGAGGTCGGCGGGCGCGTGCGGAGGGCGCTCCTCGGGCAGCACCTCGGCGTGCCGGTCACCGGCGGGATGGGCGAATCGACTCACCCGATCGAGGCTATCGGACCCGGCGGCGCCGATGAGACGGATGACCACCTGTCGAGACGCCGTCCTCCCCAATGGCATGAAGTTTTCACGTGTTTCACACCCGAGACGCGATATTTTTACGTTTCTCCCCGCTTTCGCCGTCAGGACATCCGTGCCCCGACCCCGCCGCGCGGAGGGACCGTACCCGGGAGACCGTGCCCGAAGGGCCGCGCCGCCGCCCCCGTCGCCGGGAGGCCGTCAGGACACCTGTTTCGCCGGGACGCCCCAGGTGTTGCACGCCCCCACCGTGCCGGTGCGCTGCCCCCGGGCGATCCACGCGGCGCTGCTGGCGCCCGAGCCGTGCGACTGGCGGTAGCTCGCCGCCGGGCCGTCCGCGTCGCCGGCGTCGGCGGCGGCCAGCCGGCGCTGGTCGCGCAGCAGGCGCGGGCCGACGACCCGCAGCGCCGCCGCGGCCAGGCAGTCGGCCTGCAGTTCGAGCCGCCGTGACCACGCCTCGTCGAAGGTCTCCGAGCCCCGCCGGTCGGCGATCCCGCTGACCTCCTGGACGTGGTGGGCGTACTCGTGGGCGAGGGTGAACATCATCGGGGCCGTCCGGCCGTCGCCGCCCTGGACCAGCACGTTGACCACGCGGTCCCTCGGGCAGTAGATCCCGGCCCAGTCGTGGTCCTCCTTGCCGCACGCGGCGTCCGCGGGGACGCGGACCAGCCGCAGCTCGGAGGGGGGCGTGTACTCGACGCCGGCCTCGGCGAGCGACGCCGCCCACATCCGGTCCAGGCAGCGGGCCAGGGCGCGCAGGGTCACGCCCGCCCGGGCGTCGAGGTCGCGGGGCAGCCCGGCGCAGCGTCCGCCGACCGGCCGGGTCGCGGCGTAGAGGCGGTGGGTGGCGGCGGCCGACCGGGGCGAGCCGGGCGCGGTCCCGATGAGGCTCCGGAGGTCGCCGCGGAGGTAGACCGTCCCGCCCGCGATGACCGCGAAGGCCAGCGCGATCGGCAGGACGCGCCGGATCACCCCTGGCCTGCGAGGCTCCCCGGGCGCCCAGTCCCGCGGACCGCTCATCGACCCCTCCCGTCCGTTCGCTCCGTAAAGGTTCCCCACGGACTGTCCGTGAGGGTTTATCACAGGCGGCTCGGCGCTGTCTCGCCGAGTGCGGCCAGCCCTTCGGCCAGCACGTCCCGTACGGCGCGGGCCAGCCGTACCCGGGCGGCGTGCAGCGGCGAGGGCGGCTCGTCGCCCGAGGGCAGGGCGGGGGCGCGCTCGAACGCGTCGTGGTAGGCCAGGGCGAGCTGCTCGGTGTAGGCGGCCCAGCCGGGGTCCCGGCTCACCCGCCTGCCGGGCAGCTCGGCGAGCGACCTGAGCACGGCGCGGTCCGGGCGGCCGGTGAGCAGCTCGGGCCGGAAGTCCCCGGCCACGCCCAGCTCCGCGGCCCATCGCTGCACGGCCACCGCCCGCACGTGGGCGTACCGTACGGCGAAGCCCGGGTTGGCCCAGGTCCGCGGGAGGTCCGGCCAGGGAGGAGGACCGGCGGCGGCCGGGACCGTGGAGGCCACCGGGGCCGGGCCGATCTCGGCGACCAGCTCCCCCGGCACGGCGACCTCGATCTCCAGGAACCCGCCCGGTCGTACCCGCACGGCCGCGATCCCGGGCAGCGCGCGCAGCCGCGCCGCCATCGCCTCCGGGTCCTCGCCGCGCCGCAGCGCGGCCGGGGAGACGTACGTCGCCGCCTCGGCCCAGGTGCCGCGCGGGATCGGCGGCAGGCCCAGGACCTCCGCGAGCCCGCCGGGCGTCACGGCCGGCCGCCGGGGGTCGCGCCCGCGGGCGGCGTCACACCGGCGAACGAGCCGGTGAGCGGTGCCATGGCGGTGAGAGGCGTCATGCCGGTGAGCGCGCCCGTGAGCGGCGTCACGGCGGTGAACGCGCCGGTGAGCGGTGCCACGCCGCGCAGTCTAGACGAGCGCGTGCGGCTCGGGCGGGCCGTAGTCGACGAGCCGTGCCGCGCCGAGGAGCCAGCGGTCACGGTCGCGCACGCACACGTAGCCGTAGCGGTCGGCGGAGAAGACCTTGATCCCGTCGGCCCGGCACTGACGCATCAGCACCTCGTCCCAGCCCTCGGAGACGTCGGCGAAGCCGATGCCGCGCAGAACGGCGCGGCGGGCCAGCAGCGTCGCCCCGGAGACCTCCGGCAGATAGGAGTACTCGGCCGCCGGCTGGCGCAGCACCGTCGCGGCGACGTCGCGCATGTGGGCGAAGTAGGCCGCCTTGCCGACGATGTCGGCGGTGGTGAACAGGAAGGGGCGGGCGAGGTCGGTCAGGTAGTGCTCGCCGTAGAGGTCGCGGCCGTCCATGACGGCGACCAGGTCGCCCTCGCACAGGTCCAGGGCGCGGTTCAGCATGCCGCCGAGGGTCGTCCCGGACTCGGCGCGGCGGGCCGTGACGTCCACCCGGTCGGGCATCGCGGCGCGGGCCCGCTCGGCCGCGTCGGCGGCGTCCGACAGCACGACGAGCTGGACGACGCCCTTCTGCGGCGCGACCTGGGCGAGGGCGTGGTCGAGGTCGCCCCGGTCGATCAGGATGACCGAGATGTTCAGGGTGGCGCGGGCGCTGGGCAGGCCGATCGCGTCGAGCAGGTCGTCGACCTTGTGGCTCATCGTGCCGCCGGCGTAGACCTGGCGGAGCGCCGCGTGGGCCCGGCGGTCGTCGGCGGAGAGGGCGAGGGCGTCCGGCGGGGCGGGCGGCCCGGCCTGCGGCGGCGCCTCGGCCACGGCTCCGGCCGGGTTCACCGGGGTGATCGGGGTGCCGCAGGCGGCCAGCTCGGCCATCCGCCAGGGCTCGGTGCCCGGCGGGCAGTACACGGCCCTGGGCCAGCGGTAGGAGGTGAGGACGTCGGGATACGACAGGTGGGCGGGGAGCAGTTCGGCGAGGGTCAGCACCCGGTCGAAGCGGTCTCCGGCCAGCGGCAGCGGGTTGTGGACCCGGGGCTGGACGGCGAAGGGCAACAGGCCCAGGGAGGGCGGGCGGCGGCCGGGCTCCGGCTCCCGCGCCGCCAGGGCGGCGCCCCACTCCTTGACGGTGCCGGGCAGCGCCGAGACGACGTGCTCGAACAGGCCCGCGGCGGCGGTGAAGCGGCCGACCTCGCCGTGGGTGTGCCAGAAGACGGTGCGGATGCCCCGCTCGGCGCACCACGCCAGCAGGGCGCGCAGCCCCGGGCCGGCCTCGCGCACCTCGTCGGCCCAGGGGCCCTCGGTGACCGACTCCACCAGCAGCAGGTGGGGGACCTCGGCCGACAGGGCGCGGGTGAAGTCGCCGGGGGTGAACCCGGCGGTCTGGCGCCACTCGTAGCGCAGCAGCGCCTCGGCGTGCGGTTCGGCGACGACGGCCGCGGTCAGGTGGGGGCGGGTGTTGGGGCCGGTCGGCACGCGGAAGGGCTTGAGCTTGACCGAGGCGCCGCCGACGATCCGGGTGGAGGTGGTGGCCTGGAACGACGCGCCGGGGACCTGCCGGTCGGTCTTCCTGGTGACCGGGATGGGCTGCCGCTTGGGCGCGGCCGGGCGCTTGGCGGGCTTGGCGGCCCCGCGCAGGCCGCGCGCCAGCCTGACCGGGTTGCTCTTGCCCGTCTTGATCGCGTCGCCGAGCCGGGACCAGCGGGCCACCTGCACCGACGAGAGCTTCCACCTGGCCACCTCGGCCTGGTAGCGCTGCTCGGCCAGGTCGCGGCGGAGCCTCTCCTCGGCCGCCTGCGCCGCGGCGAGGCCCTTCTCGGCCTGCTCCAGGCGTTCGCGCAGCGCGTTCGCCTCGGCCGATGCGCGCTCCGCGTCGGCGATCTTCGCCTGCGCCGCGTCGAGCAGTCTGGCCAGCTCGGCGGCCCGCTCCGCCTGGGCCACGGCGTCCCGCAGCGCCAGCCGTGTGCTCTCGAGTTGATCGCCCGTCACGCCGTCCTCCGATTCCTTAGCCGGGCGAAAGGATACCCTTTACTCAATCGCGACAAAGAGGAGTAGCACGGTGCAGTGGCCGACGTTCAATGTGAGGCCGTACGTCTGCGGCGGCATCGGCCACCTCGACGAGGCCGCGCTGGAGACCCTCCGGCAGGCCGGGCCGCGGGTACGGCCCGCGCTGCGCGAGCCGGGAGCGGCGCTGTTCAGCTCCTCGCCGCTGCCGCCGTACCACCGCGGCGAGGGGACGTGGGCGTTCGCCTGGGGTGAGCGCGGGCCGTCGGGACCGGGCCGGACCCGGTCGTGGATCGGGATCGCGGAGGAGTACGAGACGCCCGGCCTGATCGGCGACGGCGAGCGGATCGTGCTGCACGCCGGCGGGCTCGGCCTGGTCGACGTCTACTACCTGGCGCTGGACGGCGTGGTCTACTTCTCCTCCCTGCTGGAGCCGCTGCTGTCGCTCACGCGTGGGCCCCACGAGGTCGACTGGGAGGCCTGGGCCGCGATCATCCAGGTCACCTTCCCGCTCCGCGACGACACCCCCTACACCGGGGTCAAGCGGCTGGCCGGGGCCGGGGCCCTGGTGCTCGACCGGGCAACCGGCCGGATCGCCACCGAGCGGATGCTGCCCCGCTGGCTGCGGGAGGAGCCGTTCGAGGCGGGGCGCTCGGCCGGGGAGATCCTGGAGATCCTGCACGAGGTCTACAAGGACTTCGAGGACCGGCCGCTGCTGGTGCCGGTCAGCGGCGGCTACGACTCGCGGCTGCTGTGCTCGGTCGCGGTGTCCCGGGGCGCCGACGTGGAGTCGTGGACGACCAGCCCCGACGACGGCACCGACACCGACATCGCCTTCGCCCGCGCCATCACCCGCGAGCTGGGCGTACGGCACCGCGTGATCCCCCAGGACCCCGCCGCCTACCCCTCCGACGCGCTGGACGTCGCCCGGCGTCTCTCCTTCCTCACCCCGCACCACGCCTGGTACGCCCCCTTCGCCCGCGAGGTCCACCGGGCGGGCCGGACCCTGGTGGACGGCCTGGCCGGCGGGCCGCTGCTGAAGAACTTCATGGTCAGCGGGGCCGCGATCACCGCCTCCTCGCAGGCCGAGCGCAAGGCCGCGCTGCTGGGCTCGCTGTCGCTGGGCGCCCCCTCGGTGCCGTTCCTGTCCGAGGCCGCCGACGAGTGGATCGGCTCCGTGGTGCGGACGGCCTTCGACCAGTCGACCTCGATGCTGAACGGCCACCGGGCCGAGCTGCCCCTCTCCGTGCTGCACACCCGGACGGCCCGGGGCATCGCCCGCTCCGCCGTCGACCTCGTCGGGCCCGAGGTGTCGTTCGTCGCGCCGTTCATGCACCCGGCCTTCTTCGACGCGGCGCTGTCGGTGGGGGTGGCCAGGAAGGACGGCGGGCGCTTCTACCGGGAGCTGCTGCACGCGGCCGATCCGCGCGTCGCGGCGCTGCCCTCCACCAACGTGGTCAAGCAGCCGCTCCAGCGGGTCCCGCTGCGCTCGGCCGCCGCGCCGGCCAGGGAGTACGGTCACCGCATGCTGGCCCGGGTCGCCTCGACGGTGCCCGAGCTGCTGTCGGAGCAGCTCCAGGACGTCGTCGCCGCCGGGCCGGACGCCCTGGCGCGGTTCAACGGGTGGAACGACCGGTTCTGGGTGCGCGGCCTGGTGCTCTTCGGGGCCTGGCTCACCGACAACGAGGAGCGCCTGACCGGCCTCACCCCGCCCTGGGCCTGAGGGACGCCCTCCGGGGGTTCCGGACCCGTCCGGCTCCCCCCGTTCGAAACGGCCGCGCCCCGGAACCCCCGGGACGGCATCGCTGGAAAGCCCTTTCCCACCGTCCCCGGCGCGGACCGGCCGGGTGACCGTACGCCCAGGTCAGCGTGATCGTGGCCGACGGCTTCACGGTAAAGGAACGGTAAGTGTCGTGACGGCTACGCGCGTATGGCGCGATACTCGCGGGGAATCCGCGGAACGGAGCGGAGACCGTCCGATTTCTGGGGGTTCCCCGCACCCCTCCGGCTGGTAGTCTTCGCGCAGAAAGCGCCACAAACGGACGGCACCGAACCACGAATTCGGTCCGACCGGGGCCCGGAGCTCATGGGGATGACGACTCCCGGCCAGCGCGGTCACCACAACATGTCCAGCCGGTAGACCGGCGACATCGTCCTGCCCTTTCTCACCCTGAGCGAGAACACGATGCACGCATCCCCCTCCCCCGAGACCGTGTCCGAGGACTTCGTCTCCTCCGACCCGCAGTGGTACAAGCGCGCGGTCTTCTACGAGGTGCTGGTCCGTGGGTTCAAGGACTCCAACGGCGACGGCACGGGAGACCTCCGCGGTCTCATCGAGAAACTGGACTACCTCCAGTGGCTCGGCGTCGACTGCCTGTGGCTGCTGCCGCTGTACGAGTCGCCCCTGCGTGACGGCGGATACGACATCTCCGACTACATGAAGATCCTGCCGGAGTTCGGCGACCTGGCGGACTTCGTGAAGCTCATCGAGGAGGCCCACCAGCGGGGCCTGCGCATCATCACCGACCTGGTGATGAACCACACCAGCGACAAGCACCCGTGGTTCCAGGCGTCCCGCCACGACCCCGAGGGTCCCTACGGCGACTTCTACGTCTGGGCCGACGAGCCGACCGGCTACCCCGACGTCCCGATCATCTTCATCGGCGCCGAGGAGTCCAACTGGACCTACGACCCGGTCCGCAAGCAGTACTACTGGCACCGCTTCTTCTCCCACCAGCCGGACCTCAACTACGACAACCCGGCGGTCCAGGAGGCCATGCTGGAGGTGCTGCGGTTCTGGCTGGACCTCGGCATCGACGGCTTCCGCCTCGACGCGGTGCCGTACCTGTTCGAGCGTGAGGGCACGCCCTGCTCCGGCCTGCCGGAGACGCACGCCTACCTGAAGAAGGTCCGCGCCGAGGTGGACCGCCTCTACCCGGACCGGGTGCTGCTCGCCGAGGCCAACGGCTGGCCCGAGGACGTGGTCGAGTACTTCGGCGACCCCTCCACCGGCGGCGACGAGTGCCACATGGCGTTCCACTTCCCGCTGATGCCGCGCATCTTCATGGCCGTGCGGCGCGGCAGCCGCGAGCCGATCTCCGAGATCATGTCCCGGACGCCGAAGCTCCCGGAGAAGGCCCAGTGGGGCATCTTCCTTCGCAACCACGACGAGCTGACGCTTGAGACGGTCACCGAGGAAGAGCGCGACTACATGCACGCCGAGTACGCCAAGGACCCGCGCATGCGCGCCTACCTCGGCATCCGGCGCCGTCTCGCCCCGCTGCTGGAGAACGACCGCGACCAGATCGAGCTGTTCACCGCGCTGCTGCTGTCGCTGCCCGGCTCACCGGTCATGTACTACGGCGACGAGATCGGCATGGGCGACAACATCTGGCTGGAGGACCGCGACGCGGTCCGCACCCCGATGCAGTGGAGCCCCGACCGCAACGCCGGGTTCTCCCAGGCCGACCCGGGCCGGCTGTACCTGCCCACCGTCATGGACCCGATCTACGGCTACCAGGCGATCAACGTCGAGGCCCAGGAGCGCAACCCCGCGTCCCTGCTGCACTTCACCCGCAGGATGCTGGAGATCCGGCGCAACCACCCGGTCTTCGGCACGGGCGTCTACAACGAGCTGTGGTCCGGCAATCCGGCCGTGCTGTCCTTCATCCGCGAGGACGGCGACGACCTGATGCTGTGCGTCAACAACCTGTCGAAGTTCCCCCAGCCGGTCGAGCTGGACCTGCGCCGCTTCGAGGGCATGACGCCGGTCGAGGCCCGCGGCTCGGTGCCGTTCCCGCAGATCGGCACCCTCCCCTACCTGCTGACCCTGCCGTCCTACGGCTTCTACTGGTTCTCCCTCACCCGCCCGTAGACGGTCCCGCCCGCGAACCGGTGCGGTACGGCCCCGCCGTACCGCACCGGTTCGCGGCGTTCGGCGGGCCCGGGTCCCGGGCCCGGAGCGTGACCGGGGGCCGGCGCCGGCGGTGCCGACGGTGCCGGCCCGCGGCTATCGGGCCGTGACCGGGACCTGGGCGCGGGCGGCCTTCCTCGCCGGGATGAGCGCGACCAGCAGGGCCGCGCCGACCGCGACGGCCACCGCGACGGCCAGGGTCAGCGGCGAGGGGGCCCGGCCGATGCCCGCGCCGACGCCGCTGGTGTGGCCCTGAAGATCCACCAGGCCCGCCACCACGGAGGTCCCGGCGGCGGCGCCGGCCACCACGCCCAGCACGACGAGCAGGCCGGTGCCGGTGACCAGCGTGGCGGCCACCTGCCGGGGGGTGAGGCCCATGGCCTTGAGCACCGCCAGGTCCAGCGCGTGGTCACGCAGGCCCAGGGCGCTGGCGGTCAGCAGGTTCGCCAGGCCCAGCAGCGAGAGCACGGCGATCAGCGCGACGATCACCACGCGGATGACCGAGAGCCGCTCGGCCGGGTTGACCACCCGGGTCACCTCCAGCTTCTCGCCGGAGGCGTCCAGCAGCCGGGCCCGGACCGCCGCGGGGTCGGCTCCCGGCGCGAGCACCAGGCTGTAGAACTGCGGCGGCACCGCGTCCTTGGCCGCGAGGGTGTCCATCCCCAGGGAGAGCACCTCGCCGTCCTGGTCGGGCTCCACCACCCTGCCCACGATGTGCACGATCAGCGGCGTGCCGCCGACCGTCATCCGCACCCGGTCGCCGATCTTCACGCCCAGCAGGTCGAGCAGCCCCTGCCCGGCCAGCGCCTCGCCCCGGGCGGCGAACATCCGCCCCTCCGCCACCCGGAAGGGGTACGGCTCCGCCGAGGTGCCCAGCGCCCTGGCCAGCACGGTCCTGGTCTGCTCGGGCTCCAGCGCGGAGACCTCGGCGCCGGGGTAGACGGCCCGCACCTGCGGGTCGGCCGCGGCCAGCCGGGCGGCCTCGTCGGCGGGCAGCTTGTCGGGGTGGACGACCAGCGCCGCGGCCTGCCCGACCCGCTCGGGGTGGCGCAGGAAGTCATCCAGGGTCGCCCAGCACCCCAGCCCGATGGTGATCATCATCATCGGGACGGCGAGGCCGAAGATGCTCAGCAGCGCGGGCGTCCGCCGGGTGAAGGCGTCGCGGGTGCCCAGGACGAGCGCCGGCGGCAGCCGTACCAGGAGGGCCAGCCGGGCCATCCGCGACAGGCGGCCGCGGGGCGGGGCGGCGGGCATAGCGGGCAGCGGCGGCGTGCGGCCCCCGCGCCAGGCGGGCAGGGCCGCGGCGACCACGACCACCGCGGCGGTGCCGAGGATGATCAGCAGCAGCGGCAGCGGCGACGGCGGCAGGAGCGGCATCCCGTCCAGCGCGAAGAAGGCGACGAGCTGCCCGCAGACCAGCCCGCAGGCGATGCCGAGCAGGCCGAGCGCGCCGTGCTCCACGGTCAGCAGGCCGAAGATCTGGCCCCGGGTGTAGCCCAGCGACTTGAGGGTGGCGATGTCCCGGGTCTGGGTGAGCACCCGGCCGCCCACCGCGTTGGCGACGGCCAGCGCGGCGGCGACCAGCCCGGTGGCGCCGAACAGGGCCAGCAGCAGGCCGAGCAGCCGGTTGTCCAGCTCCATGGCCGCGCGGATCTCACGCCAGGTGGACATGCGCTGGATCTGGTCGTCCAGCAGGGTGACCGCGCCGTGCACGGCCGGGAGGGTGTCCTCGCCGTCCACGAGCCGCAGGCCGGTGACCGACTCGCTGCGGCCGAGCGCGGGCTCGACCCTGGCGAGGGTGGAGGTGAGCGTCCAGGCCAGGCCGGGCGTCCACTCGGGGTAGAAGCCCTGGTCGGCGGTGTCGGCCAGGCCGACCACGGTCATCGGGTGCGAGGCGCCGTTGAGCGCGGTGACCGGGAAGGGCGCGCCGATACGCAGGCCCAGCGCCTCGGCGAAGGACCGCTCGACGACCACGCCGTCGATGTCGCCGGGACGCAGCCACCGCCCCTGCCGGACCAGCGGTGTGGCCACCGCCGGCGGCGTCGCCGCCATCCCGCGCAGCGCCACCGGCGACTTCTTGCCCTCCAGGGTGAGCGTCACCGGCGCGGTGCGGTACGGCCCGGCCACCTCGGCCACACCCGGCAGGCGGGACAGCGCGGTCACGTCGGGGGCGTCCCTGGTGTGGATCCACACGTGGGCGCCGCGGGACTCGGCGAACAGCCCCCGCCAGGGGTTGGTGCCGTCCTCCAGGAGGGTCACCGAGACGATCAGCGCCGTGACGATCCCCGCGACCGCGAGCACCGTCAGCAGCGCCTGGCCCCGGCGGGCCCTCAGGTCGGCGCGGATCCACCGGGCCGATGCCCTGGCCGTGCTCATGCCGGGGCCCCCGGGCGCGCGGGGGCGGTGCCGGCCCCGCGGCGCGCGGGGGCGACGTGGGTCCCGCGGCGCGCGGGCGGGCGGCCGGTCGTGCTCATCGGCGGCTAGCTCCTCAGCTCGACGACGTCGCCCGCGGAGGCGCGGGGGCGGCGCCGTACCGGGCCGACGGCCCCGTCGTCGACGATCTGGCCGTCGAGCAGCGAGACCACGCGGTCGGCCAGGCTGGCCACCCGGGCGTCGTGGGTGACCAGGATGATGGTCTGGCCGTCGCGGTGGACCTCGCCGAGCAGGCGCAGGACGTCGCGGGTGTTGCGGCTGTCGAGGTTGCCGGTGGGCTCGTCGGCCAGCAGCAGGCTCGGCCGGTTGGCCAGCGCGCGGGCCAGCGCGACCCGCTGCTGCTCGCCGCCGGCGAGCTGGGCGGGGGCGGCGTCGGCGCGGTCGGCCAGGCCGAGCTCGCCGAGGAGGTACTCCCGGCGCTCGCGGGCCTCGCGGGGGGAGGCTCCGGCCAGCAGCGCGGGCAGCTCGACGTTGTCGGCGACGGTCATGTTGGCGACCAGGTTGAAGAACTGGAAGACGAAACCGATCTTCCTGCGGCGCAGCAGCGCCCAGGCGCTCTCGCTCAGCGCGTCGACGCGCGAGCCGTCGAGCCAGATCTCGCCGCTGGTCCGGGCGTCCAGGCCGCCGAGCATGTGGACCAGGGTCGACTTGCCGGACCCGGACGGCCCCATGATCGCGACGAACTCCCCCGCCTCGACCTTCAGGTCCACCCCTCGTACGGCGGGCACCGGAACCCCGCCGTCCTGGTAGATCCTGACGAGGTTGACGGTGTTCACGATGGGGGGTGGACTCACGGGAGGTCCTCCTGACAGCGTTCGAGCCAGTCGAGGTCGGCCTGCAGGTGCAGCATGGCCCCCTCTATCAGCAGGAGCGCGACGCGATCCCCCCGGTCGGTCCGCTCGGCCAGTTCGTTGAGGTCGCGCATGAGCGCGAGGTAGTGGCGGCGCTGGCGGTTGATCAGCGCCGTCCGGTCCGCGATGCCGGTCATCGGGGCCAGCACGAGCTTCATGAAGAACTCGTCCCGGACCCTGGGGCCCTCGGTGGGCTCGTCGGCCCACGCGTCGAGGGCGTCCCGGCCCTTGGCGGTGAGATAGTACACCTTCTTGTTCGGCCGGTTGGACTGCTCGACGTCCACCGCCTTCACCAGGCCGTCCTTCTCCATCCGGCCCAGCGTCACGTAGATCTGCCCGATGTTCGGCGAGGGGTACGCCCGGCCGAAGATCTGCTCAAGCGCCTGTTTCAGCTCGTACCCGTGGGCAGGTTCCTTCGCGAGGAGCGCCAGCAGCGACAGCCTCACGCCCCACCTCCTCCAGGAGCTCGTTATCTGAGCGTTACGGCCTTATCCGTTGACGTCCACATTAACGCTGTGCATAACATGCATGCATCTACCTAACACGTATGTAACCGCACCGAAACGAGGTGGCAATCATGCGCAGACTGTTCCCGGTCGCGCTCGCCGCGCTGCTTGCGGCGGGATGCTCGGGGGCCGTCGCGCAGGAGACACCGGAACGGTCGAGCGGGACCGGTCCGATCACCTTCGTCACGGGACGGGACACCACCGGGTATCTCCAGCCGCTCCTGGACCGCTGGAACGAGGCCCATCCGGCCGAGCGCGTCACCCTTCTGGAGCTTCCGGAGGCGGCCGACGAGCAGCGCGCCCAGATGGTCGCCAACCTCCAGGCCAAGAGCGAACGATACGACGTCCTCGGCCTCGACGTGGTCTGGACGGCTGAGTTCGCCGACGCCGGCTGGATCGTGCCGCTCGACCGCGGCGCGTTCCCGCTGGGCCGGTTCCTGCCGCCGGTGGTCGACACCGCGCTCTACCGGGGCAAGCTCTGGGCGGTTCCTTACACCAGCAACGCCGGCCTGCTCTACTACCGCAAGGACCTGCTCGCCAAGCAGGGCTTCAAGCCGCCCACGACCTGGGCGGAGCTGCGGGAGCAGGCCAGGACCCTGCACGAGAGGTACGGCGTCGGCGGCTACGCCGGGCAGTTCCTCGCCTACGAGGGGCTGACCGTCAACTTCGCCGAGGCCGTGCAGTCGGCCGGCACCGACATCCTCAGCCCGGACGGCACGCGGGTCACCATGGACGCCGACCGGGCCAAGGCAGGCCTGGACTTCCTGACCGGCGGCGTCCGCGAGGGATGGATCCCGGCCGAGGCCCTCTCCTTCAAGGAGGAGGAGTCCCGGCTGGCGTTCCAGGAGGGCCGCCTGGCCTTCGCCAGGAACTGGCCCCACGCCTACGGCCCGGCCACCGCCTCGGCGGTCGGGAAGAAGTTCGGGGTGACCCGGCTGCCCGGCCTGAACGGTCCCGGCTCCAGCTCGCTGGGCGGGGTCAACCTCGCGGTCAGCGCCTACTCCAAGCGGCAGAAGTCGGCGGTGGAGTTCATCCGCTACTTCACCGGCCTGGAGAACCAGCGGCGGGTGCTCGCCGACGGCTCGTTCCCGCCCGTGTGGGCCGAGCTGTACGACGACCCCGGCCTGATCAAGCGCTTCCCCTACCTACCGGTTCTGAAGCAGAGCATCCTCTCCGCCCGCCCCAGACCGGCGAGCGCCAACTACAACCAGGTGAGCCTGGTGATCGCCAGCGCGGTCTCCAACGCCCTCACACATCCCCTGGAGGAGGACGACGGCGACATCGTCGCCTCCATCAAAGGCCAGCTCAGCGAGATCATACGGACTCAGTGACCGGGGGCGATCCCCCCGTCCGAGTCGTCATCCCCACTCTCGCTCCGCACGGCCCTCCCTCCTCCGCCACCCCCCCTGGAAGGACCCGGCTCCCACGGGTCCTCCGCAAGCACAGGAGGTCTTCCCAGCATGCGCAAATCCGTCATCACCCTGACCACCGCGGGCCTCGCGCTCGCACTCGCCGCCTGCGGCGGCCAGAACGACGCCGCCTCCCCCTCCGCCGCCGCGAGCGACAGCGCGGCGGCCCCGGCGGCCAAGACCCTCGAGGGCGTGAAGGTCGAGGTCGCCGCCAAGTGGACGGGCGCCGAGCAGGCCAACTTCGAGCAGGTCCTCAAGGCGTTCGAGGCCAAGACCGGCGCCAAGGTCACCTACGCCTCCACCGGTGAGGACACCGGCGCCTACCTCGGCCCGCGCATCCAGGGCGGCAACCCGCCGGACATCGCGATCCTGCCCCAGCCGGGCCTGCTGCAGCAGTACGCCAAGGAGAACGCGCTCAAGGAGCTCTCCCCCGAGGTGCAGAAGCAGCTCGACGACAACTACACCCCGTACTGGAAGGAGCTGGGCTCCGCCGACGGCAAGACCTACGGTGTGCTGATGAAGGCGGCGCACAAGTCGCTGGTCTGGTACCGCGACCAGGCCTTCCAGGACGCCGGCGCGCAGCCGCCCACCACCTGGGACGAGTTCGTCAAGACCGCCCAGACGGTCGCCGACTCCGGCACCCCGCCGTTCGCCCTATGCGGCGCCTCCGGCTGGACCCTGACCGACCTGTTCGAGAACGTCTACCTGTCCAGCGCGGGCCCGGAGAACTACACCAAGCTCTCCAAGCACGAGATCCCCTGGACCGACCCCTCGGTCACCACCGCGCTGGAGAAGATCGGCCAGCTCGTCGGCAAGAAGGAGTTCCTGCTCGGCGACACCTCCGGCGCCCTGCAGACCGACTTCCCCACCTGCGTCACCCAGGTCTACGGCCAGGACAAGGCGGCGATGGTCATCGAGGCCGACTTCGTCGGCACCACCGCCGAGGAGTCCAAGGCCAAGGTGGGCGAGGAGGCCAAGTACTTCCCGTTCCCCAAGGCCGGTGACACCGAGCCGGTCGTGCTGGGCGGCGACATCGCGGTGGTCATGAAGGAGTCCAAGGGCGCGATGGCGCTGATGGAGTTCCTCGCCTCCAAGGAGGGCGGCGAGGTCTGGGCCAAGCTTCCCGGCTACCTGTCGCCCAACCGCAACGTCTCGCCCGACAACTACCCCTCCGAGCTGACCAAGAAGCTCGCCGAGACGATCGTCTCGGCCGGTGAGGCCGTCCGCTACGACATGTCCGACCTGGCCCCCAGCGCCTTCGGCGGCACCGACGGCAAGGGCGAGTGGAAGCTCCTGCAGGACTTCGTCCGCGACCCCTCCAAGATCAAGGACATCCAGAAGCAGCTCGAGGCCGAGGCCAAGAAGGCCTGGAAGTAAGGGAGAGCGGCCGTGACCGAACGGTTGAACGGCCCGCGGGCCCCGCGCGGCGGCGGCGACGCCGCCCGCGGGTCCTCTCCCGGACCGGATGACGCACCCGGCTCCTCCGCCGGACCACGCGAGGAGCCCCCACCCCCGGCGGACGCCGGGACCACCTCCGGCGCCCCCGCCGGCACCGCCGCGGACCCCGGGGACACGGTCGCGGACACCCGCGACGCCGCCGGGACCGCCGGCGAGGCGGCCGAGGGCCCCGGCGCCGACGGCGAGGTCCACCCCGCCCTCGCCGACGTGACCCCCGCCACCTCCGACGACCCCGCCGAGCGGATGACCCCGGCCGTCGAGCCGGAGATCGCCACCGCCGGAGCGGCCGCCCCCGGAGCGGCCGCTCCCGCAGCGGGGCGCGGCCCCTCCCGGCTGGGGCCGTCGCCGACGCTGGCGATCCTGTTCCTCCTGCCGGGCGTGGTGCTGCTCGGCGCGATGGTGATCTACCCGATCATCTACTCGATCTTCCGCAGCCTCTACGACAGCACGGGGAACGCCTTCGTCGGGCTGGACAACTACGGGGCGATCTTCTCCGACTCCGGCACCCTCACCACGATCAGGAACAACCTGATCTGGGTCGTGGTGGCCCCCGCCATCGTGACCGTGGTCGGCCTGATCTTCGCGGTGCTGACCGAGCGGATCCGCTGGGCGACCGCGTTCAAGCTGATCGTCTTCATGCCGATGGCCGTCTCCCTGATGGCCTCCGGCGTCATCTTCCGGCTCGTGTACGAGCAGGCTCCCGACCGGGGCGTGGCGAACGCCGTCATCACCTCGGTCCAGGGCGTCTTCGGCGGCCACACCGGCTTCCCCGACGCCCGGCCCCGGGAGAACGACCAGGCGCCCATCGCCGCCCAGCAGGGCGCGGTGGTGACCAGGCAGCCCGCGCAGCCCGGCAAGGCCGTACTGGTCCCGCTGGTGGGCGTGAAGCCCGCCGACCTCGCCACGGCCTCCACGGCCAAGGCGGCTCCGCAGGCCGGACCCGGCGAGCTGGCCGGCACCGTCTGGGTGGACTTCACCCAGGGCGGCGGCGGGCGGATCAACGAGGTCGACCCCACCGAGAAGGCCCTTTCGGGACTGACGGTCGAGGCGGTGCAGAACGGCGCCGTCAAGGCCACCGGCACCACCGGCGCCGACGGCACCTTCCGCCTCACCGGCCTGGCCCCGGGCGACTACGTCGTACGGCTGCCGCAGTCGAACTTCGAGGCGGCCTTCGGCGGGGTCTCCTGGCTCGGCCCGACGCTGATCACCCCGGCCATCATCGGGGCCTTCATCTGGGTGTGGGCCGGGTTCTCCATGGTGCTGATCGCGGCGGGCCTGTCGGCCATCCCGCGTGACGCCCTGGAGGCGGCCCGCATCGACGGCGCCACGGAGTGGCAGGTGTTCCGCAAGATCACCGTGCCGCTGCTGTCGCCGGTGCTGCTCGTCGTGTTCGTCACGATGATCATCAACACCCTGAAGGTCTTCGACCTGGTATTCGTCATCGCGCCGGGATCGGTGCAGCCGCAGGCCAACGTGATCGCGCTGGAGATGTGGCGGGTCGCCTTCGGCGGCGGCAACAACCAGGGCCTGGGCAGCGCGCTGGCCATCTTCCTGCTGATCCTCGTCCTGCCGTTCATGGTCATCAACATCCGCCGGTTCAGGAGGGACAACCAGTGACAACCTCCACCATCGCCGGAGCCCCGCGGCGCGGCGCCCTGGGCCGGGTCGCGGACCGGATCGGCGGCGGCGTGATCCAGGCCCTCATGGTCCTGATCGGCGTCTTCTGGCTGGTCCCCACCCTCGGCCTGTTCGTGGTCTCGATCCGCGACGAGGCGGCCAACAACTCCACCGGCTGGTGGACCGCGTTCACCAAGCCGGCCGAGTTCACCCTGAAGAGCTACGGCGACCTGCTGGCCACCGGGTTCACCTCGTCGTTCTGGAACACCGTGGCCATCACGGTGCCCGCCACGGTCCTGGTGATCGGCATCGCGGCCATGGCGGCCTACGCGTTCGCCTGGATGGACTTCCCCGGCCGGGACCCGCTGTTCCTCGTGGTCGTCGGCCTGCTGGTGGTGCCGATCCAGATCGCGCTGATCCCGATCGCGAAGCTCTACGGCACGCTCGGCATCTTCGGCTCCATCGTCGGCGTGGTGCTCTTCCACGTCGCGTTCGGGCTCCCCTTCGCCATCTTCCTGCTCCGCAACTTCTTCGTGGGCATCCCCGGCTCCCTGCTGGAGGCCGCGCGGATGGACGGCGCGAGTGAGTGGCGCATCTTCTCGACCGTGGTGTTCCCGCTGGCCAAGCCCGCGATCGCGTCGCTGGGGATCTTCCAGTTCCTCTGGGTCTGGAACGACCTGCTCGTCGCGCTGGTGTTCGCCGACTCCGACAACCAGCCGATGACCAAGGCCCTGCAGTCGCAGATGCGGCAGTTCGGAACGAACATCGACATCCTGGCGCCGGGCGCCTTCCTCTCCCTGATCATCCCGCTGGTGCTCTTCTTCGCCTTCCAGCGGTACTTCGTTCAGGGGATGATGGCCGGCTCGGTGAAGTAAGGGGGCAGGTCCGGTACGGCTTGCCCGGTTTTCCCGGACGAGCCGTACCGGACCTCAAAGGTCGATAGGGTTTCCCCATGTCCGCACGCCCTTTGAACGAAGTCGTGGAAGCCGGGTGGGCCAAGGCCCTGGAGCCGGTCGCCGGCAAGATCGCCGAGATGGGCGACTTCCTCCGGAAGGAGGTCGCCGAGGGCAGGCAGTACCTCCCCGCCGGCCCCAATGTGCTCCGCGCCTTCCAGCAGCCCTTCGACGAGGTGAAGGTGCTGATCGTCGGCCAGGATCCCTACCCCACGCCGGGCCACCCGATCGGCCTGAGCTTCTCCGTGGCCGCCGACGTGCGCCCGATCCCGGCCAGCCTGCGCAACATCTACAAGGAGCTGACCGAGGACCTCGGGCTGCCCATGCCGGGCAACGGCGATCTGACCCCCTGGGCCGAGCACGGCGTGCTGCTGCTCAACAGGGTCCTCACCGTCATGCCGGGCAAGCCGGCCTCCCACCGGGGCAAGGGCTGGGAGGAGGTCACCGAGCAGGCCATCAAGGCGCTCGCCGAGCGCGGCAAGCCGCTGGTGGCGATCCTGTGGGGGCGTGACGCCCGCAACCTGCGGCCGATGCTGCACCCCTACCCGGCCGTCGAGTCGGCCCACCCGAGCCCGCTGTCGGCCCGCAACGGCTTCTTCGGGTCCCGCCCGTTCAGCCGCGCCAACCACCTGCTGGAGCAGCAGGGCGCCGACCCGGTCGACTGGCGGCTCCCGTAGGTTCCCTTCCGCGGATCCCCGCCCGGCCGGCCACGGCAGGCGGGATGATCCACAGGCGTCCCAGGTCGGTCCGGCCCGCCGGGGGCACTAAGATTTACCACCATGAGTGATGAATCGGGCACCGAACGCTATCTTCGCCTCACAGTCGAACTGACCGTGGAGGTGACCGACCTGGGCGCGCTCCAGGCCGCCGCGCTGAAAGAGATCAACCACCCCGAGGCCGACCTCGACGACGCCGAGCGCCGGGAGCAGGCGGAGATGGTCTCCGCCGACGACAGCGGGGCGACCTCGCTGCAGTGGCTCATCGAGCCGGACCACGTGCTCGGCCTGATCGAGCACATCGAGTCGATCGAGCCCCGCGAGGCCGTGCTGGGCGTCGAGCCCTCCGAGGGCCCCGCGGAGGAGGACGAGCACGACGGGCATGACGGGCACGACCACCACCACTAGCGCCGCCGGGCTCCGCTCCGTGGACCGTCCCGCCCGCCGTGGCCGCCGGACCCCCGCTCACGGCGGGGGCCCGCGGAACGGCACCCGGACACCGCGAGATGATCCGCGGGACCGGACCTAGCCGGGACCGCCGGTCCCGAAGCCGTCCCCGAAGGCCCAGAGCTGGCCCTCCAGATCGAAGGCCAGGTAGGCCCTGGCGCCGTCGGGGGTGGCTTCGATCTCCGTGACGATCTCCGCGCCCCGGTCCGCCGCCCGCTCGTAGTGGGCGTCGAGGTCGTCCACCACGACGAACACCCCCTGGCTGACCGCGGGCAGGTCCAGGGCGCTGCGCAGGTACGGCTCGCCGTCGCGGACCGGGGCCAGCACGACCACCGCGTCCCCGAGGGCGAGCCGGACGCACGCGGAGTCCCCGCCGCCGGGCGGGGCGGCCAGCGGGTGGAACCCGAAGACCTCACCCAGCCACGCCACGGCCGCCGGGGCGTCCTCGTAGCGAAGGAACGGGACCACGCGGGGCGTCGACATGCCGGCCTCCATCGAGCCGCTCGGGACGTGCGCTGCCTTCACGCCGAGCTTGTCACCGCCGGGCCGCCCCGTCAGCCCCATCGGCCCGCCTGCCCCATCGGCTGGTCCGGCATCCGGCCGATCGGGGCGCCGGGCCGTCCGCTCCGGCGTACGGGGAGCCGGGCCGTCCGCGCCCGGCCGGCTGGACGCCAGGGCGCCGGGCCCGCCGACCCGGTGGTCAGCCGGTCAGGATCTCCTCACGACGCCCGAGGAGCGCGTCGCACTCGCCCGCCAGCTCCGCGCGGCGGGAGGCCAGGCCGCTCACCGTGCCGCCGACCCAGCGCCCGACCTCCGCGACGGCCTCGCCGGTGCGGGCGATCCGCCGATGCTTGAGCGCGTCGAAGACGATGTTGTCGAAGAACATGTCGGCGAACCACCGGGTGTCGATCTGCGGGAGCCGCGGATCGGCGTGGACGCCGACGTCGGCCAGCTCGCGGGCGAAGGCGTCCAGCGCGCGCTGAGCCTGCCAGGCCGCCTGGTCGGCGTCGCGCAGGTGACCGTTCTCGATCATGTCGGCCAGCATGCCGCCGCCCAGCACGTCCCAGGTGGAGGCGCCGCGGGCGCCGCCGAGGCAGCGCAGGACCCGCTCCACCGCCTGACCGGCGACGGTCCCGGCCAGGTGGGCCTCCTCGTGCTCGCGCAGGTCGGCCCGGACGTCGGCGAGCCGCCGGGCGAGGGCGGCGAGCTCCCGGCCGCGCGGGTCGGCCGACCCGGTCAGCAGCCGCTCCTTGCGTTCGAGCAGGGCGGTGAACTCCTCGCGGGCCGAGCCGGTCCCGGCCAGGCCCCGCTCCACCTCCGCCCGGTCGGCCTCCAGCCACCGCAGGCGGGTGCGCTGCCCTTCGAGGCGCTGCCGTACGGCCTGGGCCTCGGCGCGCTCCCTGGCGAGCCTCTCCTCCTTGGAACCGGTCAGACCGGCCAGGAACGCCGCGAACCCGCCGCCCTCCAGCCGGGACACGTCGCGCTCCTCCTCGGCGAGCCGCGCCTCCAGCTCGCCGATCAGCTCACCGACCTCGTCGAGCTGGGAGGTCACCACCTGCCGCTGGCGGGTCAGTCGTTCCAGGAGCCGCACCCGCTCACGGGCCGCGCGCAGGTCGTCGTCGATGCCGTCGAAGGAGTCCACACCTCTGCGACGCCCGATGGCGGGAAATAGTTCCGCCGGGTTCCGCCTGATTCCGCCCTGCTCGGGCCGATGGAACCGAGCACGGCGGGTCACCGCGCCTGCCCCGGCGACCCCGGCGGCCGGTCAGTCCGGGGACGCCAGGGGCGACGGATAGCCGCGCACCCCCGACGGCAGGCGCCAGGGCTCGTGGAGCGCCCTCGGCGGGACGTCCCGGAGCTCGGGAACGTAGCGGCGGACGTACTCCCCGTCCGGGTCGAACCGCCGGGCCTGCCGTACCGGGTTGACGGTCCGGTTGGGCCGGGTGTCGTTGCCGGTCCCGGCGACCCACTGCCAGTTGCCGTAGTTGTTCGCCACGTCGCCGTCGAGCAGGAGGTCGAAGAAGTGGTCGGCGCCCGCCCGCCAGTCGATCCGCAGCCGTTTGACCAGGAACCACGAGGTCAGCATCCGGGCGCGGTTGTGCATCCAGCCCTCCGCCAGGAGCTGCCGCATCCCGGCGTCCACGATCGGCAGCCCGGTCCGGCCCTCCTTCCACGCCTGGAAGGCGTCGGCGTCGTCGTTCCAGGTCAGCCCGCGCGGCCGGTAGTCGGTGCGGTTGATGGCCGGGAAGGCCATCGTCACCTGGTAGAAGAAGTCGCGCCAGCAGAGCTGCCTCACGAAGTCGTCGCCGTCCTCGGCCAGCGACTCCAGCTCCAGGGGTGACAGGCAGCCGAAACGCAGGTAGGGGCTGAACTTGGAGGTGCGGTTGCCCGCGAGGTCGTCGTGGCCGGCGGCGTAGTCGGTCACGCAGTACTTCAGCCACTGCCGCATGCGCCGGCGCGCCACCGTCTCGCCGCCCCGGAACAGCTCGTGCGGCCGGTGCGACCGGCCGGGCGGCGGGGCGCCGGGGTCCAGCCCCTCGGGCAGGGTCACCCTGGCCGGGGCGGGAAGCACCCCGCGGCGGGGATGGGCCTGCCAGGCCCGCCAGTAGGGGGTGAAGACCCGGTAGTGGTCCCCTTTCCCGGAGGGGGTGACCGCGCCGGGCGGCACGATCGTCACCCCGGGGAAGGCCCGGAACTCCATCCGGTGCCGCTCGCACTCCCCGGCCAGGCGGCGTTCCCTGCGCCGCGCGAGGGCGCTGACGTCGGCGCTGACGTGGACGGCCTCGACGGTCCCCGCGCCGGACCCGTCGCCGCCTCCGCCGCCGGCGATCTCATGGGCCAGCCGTACGGTCTCGGCCACCGCGTCGCCCCGGCGGATGACGAGGTCGCCGCCCCGTTCCCGGAGCGACAGGCGCAGGTCGGCGAGGGTCTCCGCCAGGAACCCGGACCGGCGGCCGGCGGGCACGGAGGGGTCCAGCACGAAGAGGGGGACGACCCGGCGGGCCCGCGCGCACGCGGCGGCGAGCGCCGGGTGGTCGTGCACCCTCAGGTCGCGGTTGAGCAAGACGATGACGGTGTCCATCGAAGGTGACTTCGCGTGACCGTCCGGGAGCGGTTGCATCCGCCCCGCGGGTCTCCCCGCCTCCGCTCCGGGCGTCTCCGCTCCGGGCGTCTCCGCGGGTCTCCCCTCCTCCGCCGCGCCCACCCGCGTGGATCCGCTCCGGAGCGTCCTGCATCCGCCCAGGTGGGCCGTACGAAGGAGTATGCGTGGAGGGACGCCCCGGACCGGGGGCGTCACTCTCCTGGCAAGCTGGTGCAGGACGACGACCGAGGAGGGATCGGGGTGGCGACGAGAATGGACGAGGCGGGCCGGGCGGTCTCCGAGGACGTGCCGGCTCCCGGGGACGAACCGGGTTACGGCATCGGCGCGGTCGCGCGCCGGCTCGGCGTTCCGGCGCCCACGCTGCGCACCTGGAACCTCCGGTACGGGATCGGGCCCAGCCACCGCAGCCCCGGCGGGCACCGCCGCTACGACACCGCCGACCTGCGGCGCCTTGAGGAGATGAACCGCCTCATCAAGCTCGGCGTCCCGGCGGCCGACGCGGCGCGGGAGGTCCTCAGGCCGGGCGCCGCCCGGTGGGAGGTCCCCTCGGAGCGGCTGCTGCGCCCTGACCCAGGGCTGGGCGCCGCCGTCCCCGTCACCCAGGGCGACCTCGCCCGGGAGCGGATCGCCCCGGTCATGCCGGACGCGCCGGGGGCGGGGGCGCAGGTCCCGACCGTGGCGATGCTGGCACGGGCCGCGGTGGCGCTGGACAGCCAGACCGTGGCCGAGTGGATCGGCGCCGCGCTGGAGCGGCACGGGGTGGTGTGGACCTGGGAGGGGCTGGTGCTCCCGGTCTTCGAGACGATCTGCCGCCGCCAGGCCGAGACCGGCGCGAGCGTGGAGATCGAGCACCTGTTCTCCGACCGGGTGCTGGCCGCGCTGACCCGGCTCGTCCGACGTCCCGACCGGCCGGTCAACGACCGCCCGGTGCTGCTGGCCTGCGCCGCCGAGGAGCAGCACAGCCTGCCGGTCTACGCCCTGGCGGCGGAGCTGGCCACCGTGCACCGCCTGGAGACCCGGGTGCTGGGGGCCCGGACCCCGTATCCGGCCCTGGCCGACGCGATGCGCCGCCTGAGCCCGGGGGTGGTCTTCGTCTGGTCGCAGCGGTCCGAGACCGGTGACCCGGCGCCGCTGGGCTCACTGCCCGCGCTGCGCCCGGCGAGCCGGATCGTCGCGGGCGGCCCGGGGTGGGGCGACGGCCTGCCGCCGTCGGTGACCTTCGTCACCTCGTTCCAGGAGGCCGTCACCCGGATCCGCGAGGCGATCCGCTGATCCCCGGCTCACCGGCTCCGGCCCGCTGACACCCGTCCGGCGGCTCCGGCCGCCGGCCCGCCCGTTTCCCGGCCGCCGTTCCGTCCGCGGGTCCCGACTCGGCGGCCGTCTCTCCGCGGGGCCGGAGAACCGCCTCCCTGCCGTCGTTTCCGGCTGCCCGTCGCCCTCCGCACACCGCTCTGACCGGCGGGTTCGTTTGCGTTCATGGAAGCCGCCGGGTATGAATAAGTTTTGAATAGGTTTCCTGGGTAAGTGAGGTCACCATGGAAGACACCCTGAACGTCCGGCTCGCACAGGGCGACGACGCGGCGCTGGCCGAGTGCCTCACCGCGCACGGTGCGCTCATCCGCTCCTACCTGCGGCGTTTCATCCCGCCGCAGGAGATCGAGGACGTGCAGCAGATCGTGTTCGCCGAGGTGTGGCGCTCACGGCACCGCTTCGACCCCGAACGCAACCTGACGGCCTGGCTGATCGGCATCGCCCACAACCGGGCGGTGGACCACCTGCGGGTGCGCACCCTGCAGACGGTGCCGCTGGACGTGGTCGCCGACCCGGCCGGCGCGGACGGCCGGACGGACGGGGACGGGCTGGCCGCCCGTGACGAGCTGCTGCGGGCGCTGGCCGAGCTGCCCGCGCCCCAGCGCCAGGCCATCGAACTGGCGTACTACGGCGATCTGACCCAGCGGGAGATCTCCGAGAGGCTGAGCGTGCCGCTCGGCACGGTCAAGGCCCGTACGGCGCGCGGTCTGCGCCGGCTGTCGGACATCCTCGCCCCCGCGGCATGACCCGCCCTCGGGACGCCGCGGACCACGGGGACACCATGGATGACATGGGCGAGTGGAACGACATGGACCGGCAGCCCCGGCCGCGGGTGGCGGTGTCGAGCTGCCTGCTGGGCGACCCGGTGCGCTTCAACGGCGGGCACAGCCGCGACCGCTTCGTCAGCGGGGAGCTGGACCCGTACGTCGACTGGGTGCGCGTCTGCCCCGAGATGGAGATCGGCCTCGGCGCGCCGAGGGAGTCGCTGCGGCTGGAGCGTTCGGCCGACGGCCCGCGCCTGGTCACCAGGAAGACCGGGACGGACCTGACCGGCCGGATGAACGCGCTGGCCGCCGAGCGGTCGCTCACCCTGGACGTGGACGGCTACGTGTTCAAGGCCAGGAGCCCGAGCTGCGGCATCCACGGCATCCCGGTCTACGCGGGCGACAGGGTCGTGGACCGCGGGGCCATGGGCGTCTTCGCGTCCCGCGTCCTGGACGCCCACCCGCTGCTGCCGGTCGAGGACGAGGGGCGGCTGAACGACGCCCTGCTCCGCGAGACGTTCGTGGAGCGGATCTTCGCGTACGCGCGGCTGCGCGCGCTTCTGGAGAGCGACTGGCGCCCGCGCGACCTGATCGCCTTCCACTCCCGGCACAAGATGCAGCTGCTCGCCCACGACCCGGTCTCCTACCAGCGGGCGGGGCAGGTGGTGTCCCGGGCGGGGACGGCCTCCCGGGAGGAGCTGGCCGTCGCCTACGCCCACGCCTTCCGCACGGCCCTCGCCTGCAAGGCGAGCATCGGGCGCAACGTCAACGTCCTCCAGCACTGCATGGGGATGATGAAGGACCACCTGGACGAGACCCGCCGGGCCGACCTGGCGGAGGTGATCGACTCCTACCGCGCCGGGGAGGTGGCCCTCAGCGTCCCGGCGACCCTGCTGCGCCACCACGCGCGCGGCGAGGCCGCCGAGTACGTCCGCGACCAGACCTACTTCGCGCCCTACCCGCGGGCGCTGCGGCTGCGCAACCACGTCCCGGCCTGACCCGCCGCACCGGCCCGCCGCCCGGCCGCGCCCGCCCAGACCCCGGACGCGCCGGGCGGCGTCACGACCACGTCACGCGACCGGCACGCCCGGCTCCCGACCCGGCCTCAAGCCCGGTCCCGGTCAGCCGGCCTTGACGATCGCCAGGGAGCGCGGCGGCAGGAACAGCTCCTCGCCCTCGGCGGTGACCTTCGGGTCCGAGGCCAGCAGCACCTGACCCGGCGCGAGCCGTACGGTGAGCGCGACCCGGCCGAGGTTGGCCGCGACCTGGCAGGATCCCCGGTGGACGACCAGCCAGCCGTCGCCGTGGTCCACCCGGACCCGGTCCAGCCGGGGGTCCGACAGCTCCGGATGCGCCCTGCGCAGCGCGATCAGCGCCCGGTACCAGTCGAGGTGCGCCCGGTGGGCGTCCCGGTCCAGCTCACTCCAGTCGAGCTTGGAGCGCGTGAACGTCGTCTCCTCGCCCGGGTCGGGGGCCCGGTCCGCCCAGTCGTCGTAGCCGAAGCCGACGAATTCCCGGCGCCGCCGGTCGGCCTCCCCCTCCCGCAGGTGCGGCTCGACGTGGTCGGTGAAGAACAGGAACGGCGTGCTCGCGCCCCACTCCTCGCCCATGAACAGCATCGGGGTGAACGGCGAGGTCAGCAGCAGCCCCGCGGCCAGCCGCAGCGCCTCGGCCGGCATCCGGTCGCCCTCGGCGCGGTTGCCGATCTGGTCGTGGTTCTGCGCCGCGCAGACGAACCGGTGCCCCGGGACGTGCCGCGCCGGGCGGCCGTGCGAACGGCCCCGGAAGGACGAGAAGGTGCCGTCGTGGAGATAGGCGCAGGTCAGCACCTTGGGCAGCGCCCCGGCGAAGTCGTCGTAGTAGCCGTGCCGCTCCCCGGTCACCGCCACGTGCAGGGCGTGGTGGACGTCGTCGTTCCAGGCGGCGGCCAGGCCGTACCCGCCGGCCTCGCGCGGGGTCATCAGCCGCGGATCGTTGAGGTCGGACTCGGCGATGAGCGTCAGCGGCCTGCCCACGGCCGCCGACAGGACGTCCACCTCGGCCGACAGCTCCTCCAGGAAGTGGACCGCCCGCCTGTCGTGCAGCGCGTGCACGGCGTCCAGCCGCAGGCCGTCGACGTGGTAGTCGCGTAGCCACTGCAACGCGTTCTCGATGAAGTAGCGGCGCACCTCGTCGGAGCCGGGGCCGTCCAGGTTGACCGCCTGCCCCCAGAAGGAGGCGGCGCTGTCGTGGAAGTAGGGGCCGAACGGCGCCAGGAAGTTCCCCGACGGGCCGAGGTGGTTGTAGACCACGTCGAGGATCACCCCGACGCCCCGCAGATGGCAGGCGTCCACGAACCGCTTGAACCCGTCGGGACCGCCGTACTCGTCCGCGACGGCCCACAGGTCGACCCCGTCGTAGCCCCAGTTGCGCCTCCCCGGCACCGGCGGCACCGGCATGACCTCGACGAAGTCGATCCCCAGCTCGACGAGGTGGTCGAGCTTCCCCGCCGCCGCGTCGAAGGTCCCGGCGGGCGTGAAGGTTCCGACGTGCAGCTCGTAGATCACCGAGCCGGGCAGGCTCCGCCCCCGCCACAGCTCGTCGTTCCAGGGGAACCGGCCGTGGTCGTACACCCGGCTCGGCCCGAAGATCCCCTCGGGCTGCCAGCGGGTGCGCGGGTCCGGCAGCGGGTCGCCGCCGTCGACGCTGAACCGGTAGTCGGTGCCGTGGCCGGCCCCGGCCACCTCCGCGGTCCACCAGCCGCCGCCCGCGGCGTCCATCGAGTGGCGGACGTCACCGATCACCACGTCCACCGCCGTCGCCGCGGGGGCCCAGACCTCGAACACGCCGTTCACTCCCTCTCCGGAACCCTCCGGTGACCGCGGGCGCCCGCGCCTCGGGCACTCCGTTCACTCCCATCCCGAAACCGCGGGCGCCCGGGATCCGGGCGCCCGGGGTTCACTCCCTTTCCAGCAGCGCCACCGGCCGGGTCGCGAGCAGGTGGCCCAGCGAGATCCGCCCGGTGTGCCGTACGCCGGACAGCAGATCGCGCCACGAGCCGGGCGGCAGCTCGATCATCTCGTCCCCCCAGCCGCCGCGCCGCTCCAGGCCGACCGGGAGCCGGGTGGCGACGGCCACGGCGCGGTCACCACGGGCGAAGGCCACGGCGTGCTCCCCCGCCTCCATCGGGACGTACGGCAGCGCGGGGTCCAGCCGCCGCCGCAGGTTCAGCGCCTCGCGGGTGACGTCGAGCTTGCCGGCGTCCCAGTCCGAGGCCCCCTCCGTCTCCCCGGCCAGCATCCGGCGGCGCAGCGCGAAGTCGACCGGACGGCGGTTGTCCGGGTCCACCAGGGAGAAGTCGGTGATCTCGTTGCCCCAGTAGACGTCGGGCACGCCGGGCAGCATGAGCTGGACGAGCTTCTGACCGAGGGAGTTGGACCGGGCGTGGGGCTCGATCCGGGCCGCGAACCGCCCGACGGACTCGCCGCACTCCTCGATGGCCCGGTGGACGAAGTCGCGCAGGCCCTCCTCGTAGGAGGGGTCGGGCGTGGCCCAGGAGATCGCGGTCTTGGCCTCCCTGGCCGCCTTGAACAGGTACTCGAAGAACCTCTCCTCGCTGATCGGCCAGGCCGCCATGAGGTTCTGCCAGGCCAGGTGGTCGAGCGACGGGTCGAAGGAGACCCGGTCCGACCACTCCGCGACCGCCGCCTCCCACTCGCCGGGGATCTCCGACAGCACGGCCAGCCGGGCGCGGACGTCCTCGGAGCGCTTGGTGTCATGCGTGGACAGCGTCGTCATCGTGCCGGGCCGGAGCTCCCGGCAGAAGTCGTGGAAGGCGGCGACGGTCCCACCGAACCGGTCGGGCTCCCCGCCCACCTCGTTCAGGCAGGACAGCGGATACCACCGGTACAGCGCGGTGTCCTCCACGCCCTTGGCCATCACCGGCCCGCAGAGCTGCTGGAAGCGCACGACGGCCTCCGGCGGGCCGTTGAGGACCTTCTCGACGACCTCCTCCACCGGCGCGCCCTCGGGCAGCCTGGCCGCGGCGACCTTCCCGGCCTCCTCGACGATCGTCGCGGAGACCGCCGGGACGGGCTCACCGGGCACCACGTAGGCCCGGTAGACCGGCATCGCGACCAGCAGCTCCACCAGCGTCTCGCGGTCCGCGCCGAGCAGCGCGTTCAGGCGGTCCACCTCGGCACGGAAGAACAGGTCGATGACGTGCCGCTTGGACCGCCGGACCACCTCGGCGTAGTCGCGCGGCACACCGGTGCGGGCGGTGAACAGCCCGGTCAGCGGTTCGGCGCCGGCCGGGTCGACGAACAGCCCGGTGATCCGGTTGAGCACGTCGTAGCCGGTGGTGCCGTCGCAGTCCCAGTCGGCGGGCAGCCTCTCCTCGCCCACCAGGATCTTCTCGGCGACCGTCCACACCCCCGCCTCGCGGCGCAGCCGCGCGAGATAGCCGCGCGGGTCGGCCAGCCCGTCGGGGTGGTCCACCCGCAGCCCCTGGACGAGGCCCTCCCGCACCAGGCCGAGGATCACCTCGTGCGTGGCCTCGAACACCTCCGGGTCCTCGACCCGCAGCCCGATCAGCGAGGAGACGTCGAAGAACCGCCGGTAGCCGGGGCCCTCGCGCCAGTCGACCAGCCGGTAGTGGGTGTCGGGCAGCGGGAAGACGTGGTCGTGGTAACGCAGCACGTCACCGTCGGGGGACGGCTCGACGTCGTCGCCGAGCACCGGCATCGCGACCCTGCCGTCGCTCCAGTCGATGTCGAACCACCGCCCGTACGGCGATGCCCGTCCCTCCTTCAGCACCGACCACAGCGCCGGGTTGCCCGACTCCGGGACCGGGACCGTCATGTGGTTGGGCACGATGTCCACGACGACGCCGATGTCGTGCCCGGCCAGCGTCGCCGCCATCTCCCGCAGCCCGTCGATCCCGCCGAACTCCTCGCGGATCCTGGAGTGGTCGGTCACGTCGTAACCGTGCCGCGACGGCGGGTCGGCCTGCAGGACCGGCGACAGGTAGACGTGGTCGACCCCCAGGTCCCGCAGGTAGGGGGCCAGGGCCGCCACGTCGGCGAAGCCGAAGTCGGGGGTGAGCTGGAACCGGTAGGTGGAGCGGGGTACCGCGGGCCCGGTCACGGCGGTCCCGGGCGCGGCGGGCTCCCTCACGGACGAGACGGAGGAGACGGAGGGATCAGACACGGCGCAGCACCCTCACCGACCGGCCGGCCACCGGCACCTCTTCCCCGGCCCGGCACATCCGGGTGTCGACCGTGATCGGCATGGCCGTGTCGATCTCCGTCATCCACATCTCCCCGTAGTCCTTGGGAATGGTGAACCCGATGACATCGTGGTGGGCGTTGAACATCAGCAGGAACGAGTCGTCCCTCGTCCGCCGCCCCCGCCGGTCGGGCTCGGTGATGGCGTCGCCGTTCAGAAAGACCGCCAGCGACCTGGCGTATCCCACGTTCCAGTCGGCGTCGGTCATCTTCTCACCCAGCGGGGTGAACCACTCGATGTCGCTGAGGCTGTCGCCCGAGCCGCGCACCGGCCTGCCGTAGAAGAAGCGGCGGCGGCGGAACACCGGGTGGCCGGCGCGGAGCTTGGCCAGCTTCTGGGTGAACTCCAGCAGCAGCCAGTTCTCCCGGACGTCCGACCAGTCGACCCAGCTCAGCTCGTTGTCCTGGCAGTAGACGTTGTTGTTGCCCCGCTGCGTGCGCCCCAGCTCGTCGCCGTGAGAGATCATCGGCACGCCCTGGGACAGGAACAGCGTGGTCAGGAAGTTGCGCTTCTGCTGCTCGCGCAGCGACTCGACGTCCAGCGAGGCCGGCCCCTCCTCACCGCAGTTCCAGGACCGGTTGTCGTCGGTGCCGTCGCGGTTGTGCTCGCCGTTGGCCTCGTTGTGCTTGCCGTTGTAGGAGACCAGGTCCTGGAGGGTGAACCCGTCGTGGCAGGTCACGAAGTTGATCGAGGCGGCCGGGCGGCGGCTGTCGTCCTGGTAGAGGTCGCTGGAGCCGGTCAGCCGGGAGGCGAACTCCGGCAGCGCGGCCGGCTCGCCCCGCCACAGGTCGCGGATCGTGTCGCGGTAGCGGCCGTTCCACTCGGTCCACCGGGCCGGGAAGTTGCCGACCTGGTAGCCGCCCGGACCGACGTCCCACGGCTCGGCGATCAGCTTGACGCGCGACAGCACCGGGTCCTGCTGCACCAGGTCGAAGAAGGCGCTCAGCCGGTCCACCTCGTGCAGCTCACGCGCCAGGGTCGCGGCCAGGTCGAACCGGAAGCCGTCCACGTGCATCTCGGTGACCCAGTAGCGCAGCGAGTCCATGATCATCTGCAGGGCGTGCGGGGACCGCATGAACAGGCTGTTGCCGGTGCCCGTGGTGTCCATGTAGTAGCGCTTGTCGTCCTCGACGAGCCGGTAGTAGGCGGCGTTGTCGATGCCGCGCATGCTCAGCGTCGGACCCAGGTGGTTGCCCTCGGCGGTGTGGTTGTAGACCACGTCGAGGATCACCTCGATGTTCGCCTCGTGCAGCGCCTTGACCATGGCCTTGAACTCCATCACCTGGCCGCCGGGCTGGCCGGTGCTGGAGTAGGCGTTGTGCGGGGCGAAGAACCCGATGGTGTTGTAGCCCCAGTAGTTCGTCAGGCCCCGGTCCATCAGGACGTGGTCGGTGACGAACTGGTGCACCGGCATGAGCTCCAGCGCCGTCACGCCCAGCCCGGTGAGGTGGTCGATGATCTCCGGGTGGCCGAGGGCCGCGTACGTGCCCCGGATCCGCTCCGGGATCTTCGGGTGGTTGATCGTCAGGCCCTTGACGTGCGCCTCGTAGATCACCGTGTCGTGGTACGGCGTCGCCGGCGGCCGGTCGTGGCCCCACCCGAAGAAGGGGTTGACGACGACCGACTTCGGCATGAACGGCGCCGAGTCCGCGTCGTTGCGGCTGTCGGGCTCGCCGAAGCGGTAGCCGTAGACCGCCTCGTCCCACTTCACGTCCCCGTCGATCGCCTTGGCGTACGGGTCGAGCAGGAGCTTGGCGGGGTTGCACCGCTGCCCGCTCGCCGGGTCGTAGGGCCCGTGGACGCGGTAGCCGTACCGCTGTCCGGGAGAGACGCCGGGAAGGTATCCGTGCCAGACATGCCCCTCCACCTCGGTGAGGGCGACCCGGGTCTCCTCGCCGTGGTCGTCGAACAGGCACAGCTCGACGCGCTCGGCGACCTCGGTGAAGAGCGCGAAGTTCGTTCCCGCGCCGTCATATGTGGCCCCCAGGGGATACGGATCCCCCGGCCAGATTTCAATCATCACACCGCCCCTTCAGCGGTGGGAAGACATGCCCTGTCTTTCCCAGGTCATGCACGCATTTCCCACTCTTCTCGCTGTGAAGTGCGCCGCACGCGGCGGCCGGAGCCCCTACGCGTTCCGGACCGGCGTGGAGACGTCCACGACCAGGCCGTTCGGGTCGAGCACCATGAAGCCTCGCTGGCCGTAGAACCGGTCGCTCGGCGGGGAGACGATCCGGCAGCCCATTCCGAGGGCCCGCTCGTGGACCGCGTCGACGTCGTCGACCACGAACGTCAGGATCGTGCCCGCCGGGGAGCCCCGATGGGCCTCCGGGACCAGCTCGTGGTCCCGCCGCCAGATCCCCACCTCCAGGCGGGGGTCGTCGGGCGGCGAGAGCTGCACGTACCAGTCCTCGTCGAAGTTGACCTTCAGGTCCAGCAGCCGGGCGAAGAAGTCCCTGGTCTCCGGCAGCCGGTCGGACAGGATGTTGGTCACCACGCGGTTGACGGTCATACGCGTCCCTCCAGGGTCGGATCGGTGAAGACGATGTGCGGACCGTCCCTACGTGTTCCCCCTGTGGGCAGGCTAAGACGTGGTTTTCCGTACGGGCGCGTTCCGGCCCGGTGTGTCGCGCCCGGGTACGGCGAGCCGGTCACACCCGGAGTCCCGGTTCCGGTTCCGGGCAGGGCTCAGGACTCGGGTACGGCGAGCCGGTCGCGCAGGGCGCGCAGCGCCGGTTCGTACCCGCGCAGGCCCGCCGCGGCGATGAACTCCCCGGCCGCCCGCAGGTGCGCCCCGGCCCGCCCCCGGTCGCCCGCGAGCAGCGCGAGCCGCGCCAGGCACAGGTCCGCGACCGACCAGCCCACCAGCCGGCCGGCGTCCGGGGCGAGCGTGCCGTACAGGTCCCGCCCGGCGTCCGCCTCGCCGAGCGCCAGGCAGAGCTCGGCGGCGGCGTCCGCCGCGAACCGGTAGGCCAGGCCGGGGCCGAGCACGGCGAACCCGTCCCGCGCCAGGCCGGCGAAGACCTCGCGTGCCTCGCCGGTCCGGCCGAGGTCGGCCAGCGCCAGGCAGCGCAGCAGCAGCCAGGGCCACTCGCCGGGACGCAGGGCGAGCATCTCGTCGGCCACCGCCAGCGCCGCCGCCGGCTCACCCCGCCCCCTCAGTGCCAGGAAGCGGAAGACGCCGCCGCGCAGGCGGGTGTCGTCGCGGCCCAGCGCCCCCTGCGGGTGGGCCGCCGCCGACTCCTCCGCGGCGGCCACGGCGTCGTCGGGCCGGCCGTCGAGGTGGGCGTGGATCGCGGTCTGCCAGGCGGCCAGCGAGACCATCGAGGGCAACCGGAGCCGCCGGGCGGTCTCCCCGAGCCAGGCCAGCGGCTCCGCGGCCCCGGCGACGCCGTCCCGGGCGACGTGCTCGACATGGACGGACTCCCGGCCCAGCCACTCCACGGCCAGGTCACCGGTGCGACGCCCGATCTCCACGATCTCCTCCGCCGCCGCCCGCCGGGCGTCGTGGTCGCGGCCGTGCCGGAGCACGATCACGAGGGCGACCAGCGCGTTGGCCAGGGCGCGGTCGTCACCGGTACGGCGGGCCAGCCGTACCGCCTCCCACGCCAGCTCCGCGCTGCGCGCGACCGGCCGGGTCGCGAAACCGGTCGTCGCGGCGGCCGCCAGGAGCCGGGCCCGCCACGGCGAGTCCCCGGCCAGTCCCGAGCCGAGGACCCGGTCGATCCGCTCGGCGAGCCGGTCGATGCCGGTCATCTCCTCGTACATCGCCAGGTGGATCGGGTCGGAGAAGCCCAGCACCGCCCTGGCCAGGCGGCTGTCGTCGTCGAGCCGCTCGGCGATCCCGGCGGCGGCCTCCAGGGAGGCGTGGGCCTCGATGCTCATCCCGGCCGCCGCCCGCGCCTCGGCCAGGTCGAGCAGCAGGTCACAGCGCAGGGCGTCATCCTGTTCCGGCCGGGTCCCGGCCGTGGCGAGCGCCAGTTCCAGCAGCTCCGCCGCGTCCTCCGGGGCGAACTGCGCCATCGCCTGGGCCGCGGCCCGGCGGGTGTAGCCGACGGCCTTGCCCGCCGTACGGTCGCTGACGACGCCCTCCCGGTAGTGGTGCGCGATCTCCGTCAGGCGGGTCGGGCTCCGCCGCTCCAGCACCTCGGCGATCCGGCCGTGCAGGCGGCGGCGCCGCAGCGGCGGCAGTCCGTCGCGCAGCGTGTCGCGGACGATGTCGTGGACGAACCGGCAGGCCGGCCCGTCGCCCTCGGTCAGCAGCCGGGCCCGCACGGCGGCGTCGAGGACGTCCAGCACCCGCTCCTCGGGCACCTCCGACACCGCCGTCAGGACGTCCGTCTCCGCCTCCCGGCCGACCAGCGCCGCGACGGTCAGCACCGCCTCGGTGTCCGGCGGCAGACCGGCCAGCCGGCCGCGGACCACGTCGGACAGCTCACGCGGCGCCCGCCCGAGGCGCAGCACCTCGCCCAGGAAGAACGGGTTGCCCGCGGTCAGTCTGCCCATCTCGGCGGCCCGGTCCGGGTCGGCCCCGGCGCCGGCGAGGTAGGCGCGGACGTCGGCCTCCCCCAGCCCCCGCAGCGCCAGCCGCCGCACGTTCGGCAGCCGCGTCAGCGCGCCGAGCGTCTGCGCGAGCGGGCCGCCGGGCCGTACGCCGGTGTCCGCTTCGGTATTCGCTTCGGTGCCCACTTCGGTGTCGCGGTAGGTCGCCACCACGGTCAGCCGCGGGCAGAGCCGGGTGGAGGCCAGGAACTCCAGCAGCCGCAGCGAGGACGCGTCCGCCCATTGCAGGTCGTCGAGGACGACCAGGATCCTGCCGTGACCGTCGAGCAGCCGGGCGAACGCCTCGTACCGCTGGAACTGACCGGCTCCGGCGGGCCGGGGGTCGCCGGAGCCGCCGGGCGACGGCGGGGGGTGCCCGGCCTCGGCGGGCGAGGTCCTGGGACGCCCGGTCCCGATCATGTCCGCGTCCCCGTCCGTTTCCGGGTCGGCGTTCGTGTTCACGTCCGCGCTCACGTCCGTGTTCACGTCCGCGTCCGCCAGATCCCGTACGGCCTGCGTCCACGGCCAGAACGGCGGTGCGCCGGCCCCGTCCCAGCAGCGGCCCCACGCCACCCGGCGTCCCCGCGCCCTCGCCGTTTCGGCGACCCGCTCGGCGAGGCTGGTCTTGCCGATCCCCGGCTCCCCCGCCAGCAGCACCACCCGGTGCCCGTCCCCGGAGACCGCCTCCTCCAGCACCCCGATCTCGGTGTCCCGGCCGACCAGCCGGGTCCGCGGCTCCGTGAGGGCCGCCGCCAGGACCGGAGAGGTCACCGCCGGGATCCGGGGGGTGAGTGAGGGATCCTGGGTGAGGATGCGCCGTTCCATCTCCCGGGACCGGGGGTCGGGGTCCAGCCCCACCCCCTCCGCCAGCAGCCGGCGGCCCTCGGCGAGCACGGCCAGCGCGTCCGCCTGCCGCCCGGCCTGGTAGAGCGCGTGTGCGCCGAGGACGCGCAGCCGTTCCCGGAACGGGTGCGCGGCCACCAGCCGGATGAGGCCGCCGCTCAGCACCGCGCCCCGGCCGAGGGCGAGTTCGGCCTCGGCCGCGTCCTCCTCCAGCGCCAGCCGGAACTCGGCCAGCCGGGTGATCTCGTCCGCCGCCCAGCCGTCGGCCCCGAAGTCCGCCAGCGGCTCCCCGTTCCACTCCCCCAGCGCCGAGCGGAGCCTCCGCGCCGCGTCCTCGTGGTCACCGCCGCCCAGCGCGCGCCGTCCCTCGGCGGCCCGCTCGCGCGCCCTGCCCAGGTCGATCCGGGCCGCCGGGACGTCCAGGGCGTAACCTCCGGCCCTGCTGACCAGGACCCGGGGCGGCACGCTGCGCGGCCTGCCCGGCTCGAAGGCGCGGCGGAGCTTGGAGACGTACGCCTGGAGGGTGTTGACCGCCCCGGGCGGCGGGCCTCCCTCCCAGAGCGCGTCGATCAGCCGGGGCGGGGCGACCGGGCGGGGCGCGGCGAGCACGCAGAGAGCCAGTACGGCGCGCTGCTGATGGGGTCCGATGTCCAGCGGCGTCCCGTCGTCGGCCGTCACGCCGACCGGCCCCAGCACGCGAAACTCCATCGGGTCCCCTCTTCACGGTTCGGGCCGATAGTAGTGGACGGTTTCATCTGGATTCGCGGGTCTTCCAGGGGATTTGTCGAGGCGAGATGGCCGGATGCGGCAAGGGTTTTCTGACGTTTGCCGCGTGACGGCCGGGTAGTTTCGAGCGGTCTCACGAGTGAAGGGCGCAGGAATGGGCGGATTCAAGAAGTTCCTCATGCGAGGAAACCTCGTCGAACTGGCCGTCGCGGTCGTCGTCGGGGCCACCTTCAGCGGGCTGGTGCAGGCGCTGGTCAAGGATCTGATCACGCCGCTGCTCGCGGCGGTCACCGGCGGCCGGAATCCGGACTTCTCGCAGTACTACTTCACCGTCAACGGCGCGAAGTTCATGTACGGCGACTTCATCAACCACCTCCTGACCTTCCTGATCATCGCCTCGGTGATTTACTGGCTGGTCGTCATGCCGATGACCCGGCTGATCGCCTTCTTCGACCGGGACAAGGAGGCGACCGAGAAGAAGTGCCCGGAGTGCCGCAGCGACATCCCGGTCGAGGCGAGCCGCTGCGCGTTCTGCACCGTGGAGCTGTCGCCGGTCCGCGCGGCCGACAAGCCGCAGGTCTGACGCCCGGCCCGGAGACCTGTAGGACCATGGGACGGTGAGCTTCGAACTGGCCGTCTGGTACGAACCCGAACCGATCAGCAGGGAACGCGCGGAGCGCGTCCACCACGCGCTCCGCAGCGGAGAGCCCGGCGCCGCCGAGCCGCGCCCCCAGGTGACCGCGTTCGCCGCGCGGCTCGCCGGAGCCGAGCAGGTCTCCCCGGGGTTCGCCCTGGTCACCGTGGAACCGGAACGGGCCGACGAGATGTCCGGCGAGGTCTTCGCCCTGGCCCGCGAGTACGGTCTGGTCTGCTACGACCCGCAGCGCGGGCTCGTGCACAACCTCTCGCCCCTGGGCGTCTACGCGGGCATGCAGATGCACACGGGCGACGGGATGATCGTCGTCGATCCGGACCTCGGGCTGGTCCACGACGTGCTGGGCACCCTGTCGCCGCAGAACCCGTTCACCGCGCTGGTCGTCTTCGGCTCGCACTTCATCCAGGTCTCTCCGGAGATCACCGGATACGAACTGGAGTACAAGGACAGCGGACGCAACCTGATGTTCCGCACCCACGTGTCCGACCTGGAGGCGGTCCGCGCCGCCTTCGCCGAGTACGCCACGGGCGAGCGCGGCTTCCTGGAACGCCACGACTGGGAACGGGTCTGACGCTTCTTGTGCGGGTCCCGCGCTTCAGGCTCGGGTCTTTCGCATCGCGGGATGTTGCCCGCGGGGCCGGGCTGGGGCTTTTCGCGTCGTGGGGTGTTTCCCCGGGCTTGGGCTCGTCAGTGGTTGTCGGGCTGGGCGGGTGCGCGCGCTGCGGTGGGTGGGTGTTCCGGCCGGCGTTGTGGCTGGTGTCTGGTTCCGACCGGCCTTCGGCCTGGTCTCGGGCGCGGTGGTTTCTGGCGTTTTGAAGCCGGCCGGAACACCCACCCACCTCCGCGCCATGCCTGACCGGTCCGTACGGATGACCCGCCGTAGCGTCTCCCTTTCCGGCGGCCCACGGTCCCCGCCGATGCTGAAGCGATCCGTTGCTCCCCG
>NZ_JBIAMC010000009.1:0-370674 GCF_042873875.1 Streptosporangium sp. NPDC004379 | reverse complement strand
TACGACAAGCTCGCCGGCCGCTACCTCGCGGGCGTCACCATCGCTTCCCTGCTGCTCTGGCTCCGCCACGCCGAATTATCAGACACGCCTTAGTCCCGATCCCCGGTCCGGCGGCGGCGGGTGCGGGTCACCTCGACCGGGTCGACGCCGGCGGCCCACCGCCCGGCGAGCGTCAGCGTCGGCTCACGGCCGCCGGCGACGTGGCGCAGCGCGCAGACCGCCGCCCGGTCGGCGTCGCCGCCGGCGATCGCGGTGTAGAGCTCCTCGTGCTCGGCGCACTGCGTGGCGGGGTCGCGCTCGGAGGTCAGCAGGAACAGCCGGCGCAGCTGGGCGTCGAGGGGGCGCATCAACGCGCCGAGCAGGGCGTTCCCGGCGGCCTCGACGATCTCCGCGTGGAACTCGGCGTTGGCCGTCACGACGCCCCGGCGGTCGCCCCGCCGTACGGCGTCGCGGGCCCGGTCGAGGCAGCCGCGCAGCCGCGCGAGGTCGTCCGCCCCGGCCCGCCCGGCGGCCAGGCGCGCGGCCAGCACCTCCAGGCTCTCGCGCACGTCGAACAGGTCGCGCACGTCGGCGGGGGTGAGCGGGCTGACCAGGGCGCCGCGGTTGGGGACGATGACCACCAGGCCCTCGGCGGCCAGCAGGTGCAGCGCCTCGCGGAGCGGGATGCGGGAGACGTCGAGCTCGGCGGCGAGGTCGCGCTCCACCAGCCGCTCGCCCGGCCGCAGCTCCACCTCGACGATGCGCCGCTTGAGCGTCTCGTAGACCCGGTCGCGCAACGCGCTCACCTTCCGCTCCTTCCTGCCTGCGCCGAAGCCAGCCTATTGCCCCCGCTATTGGTATACCGTTAATGTCGCGACGACACCGCGGATGAGAAGGACAGAGGAGAGCATGAGCGAGCTGCTGCTGCGCGACGCCCGGATCCAGGGCCACGAGGGCCCCGCCGACCTGCTGATCCGTGACGGCCGGATCGCCGCGCTGCTCACGCCCGGCGCGGGCGGTCCGGACATGCCGGACGTGCCGGACGGCTTCGCGGGCGAGACCGAGGACCTGGACGGCCGGCTCGTGCTGCCCGGCCTCGTCGACGGTCACGCCCACCTGGACAAGACCCTGTGGGGCGGTCCCTGGGTGCCGCACAGCTCGGGCCCCGGCCTGATGGGCAGGATCCGCAACGGCCAGGAGCGGCGGCCCGAATTCGGCATCCCCAACGCCGACCACATCGCCGCCCTGCTCGAGAACATGATCGTCTGCGGTACCACGCACGTCCGGTCGCACGTCGACGTCGACCCGCTGGTGGGCCTGGACTCCGTCGAGGCGGTCCGTGAGGCCGTCGGGCGCCTCGACGGCCGGATCTCCGCCGAACTCGTCGCCTTCCCGCAGGCGGGCATGCTGATCAGCCCCGGCACGGAGACGCTGCTGGAGGAGGCGCTGAAGGCGGGGGTCGAGCTGATCGGCGGGCTCGACCCCGCCGGAGTGGACCGCGACCCCGTCAGGCACCTGGACGCGATCTTCGGCCTGGCCGGGCGGTACGGCGCGGGCGTGGACATCCACCTGCACGACGGCGGCACGCTCGGCACCTGGCAGTTCGAGCTCATCATCGAGCGGACCCGCGCCCTGGGGCTGGACGGCAAGGTCACCATCAGCCACGGCTTCGCGCTCGGCGACGCCGACCCGGCCACCCGCGACCGGCTGATCGAGGACCTGGCCGAGGCCGGGATCGCCCTCGCCACCATCGCCCCGGCCAGGGGAGTGCTGCCGCTGCGGGCCCTGACCGAGGCCGGCGTCCGGGTGACCCTGGGCAACGACGGCGTCCGCGACCTGTGGAGCCCGTTCAACTCCGGGGACATGCTGGAGCGCGCCTTCCTCCAGGCCAGGGGCACCGGCGCGCGCGACGAGGACATCGAGCTGGTCCTGGACGCCGCCACCCGCGGTGGCGCCCGCGCCCTGGGTCTCGAAGACCACGGCCCTGCCGTGGGCGACCGCGCCGACCTGGTGGTGGTGGACGCCCGCAACGCGGCCGAGGCGGTGTGCGCGCGCCCGCGCCGGTCCCTCGTCGTCAAGGCCGGCCGGATCGTCGCCCGCGACGGCCGCCTCGCCTGACGGCCCCGGCGCCGCGGAGGGCGCCGCGGCCCGGTCAGGACCCGGGGACCGGCGACCCCGCCTCCCGCCGCAGGGCGGCGACCTCCTCGCCGAGGGCGTCGACGGCGGCGGCGAGCTGGGCGTCCGACAGGTACGGCGCCGGCCCGAACCGCAGGTACTCCCCGCGGCTGTCGGTCAGGACGCCCCGCTCCGCCAGCCGGGCCTGCAACCGCCCGGCGTGCGGCGACCGCAGCGACAGGAACCCGCCGAAGTCGCCGGGGGAGCCCTCCCGGTCGCGGGTGACGAGGTCGTCGGGGATGTCCAGCGCGTCGAACCCGGCGGTCAGCAGCCCCCGCTGGCGCAGCGAGATCCGGCGCAGCACGGACGGGGTCAGCCCGTGGTCGGCGAAGAAGCCGAACACGCGGGCGGCGCGGTAGTGGCTCGTCGGGTCGTAGGTGGAGCCCGCGAACCGGGCGGCCCCGGCGGGGTAGCCGACCGTGCCCTCCCGGTGGTCGGCCGCCAGCTCGGCGAACTCGGCGTACCAGCCGGTGATCACCGGCCGCAGCCCGGCGGCGTGCGGCGGGATGCGCAGGAAGCAGTTGCCCTCGCCGAGCTGCAGATACTTGTAGCCGCCGCCGACGACCCACGCCGCGTCGAACCCGTCCAGGGAGAACGGCACGACGCCCAGGGCGTGGTAGGCGTCCACCAGCAGCTCCGCGCCGCGCCGCCCGCAGGCGGCGGCCAGCTCGCCGAGACCGGGGACGATCCGCGCGGTCTCGAACAGCACCGCCGACACCAGCACGGCGGCCGTGCGGTCGTCGACGGCCTCGGCCATCCGGGCCGCCAGCGTGACGGCGGGCTCGGCCGGGACGCGGACGACCTCCACCCCCTCCTCGGCCAGCCGGCCGAGCTGGCGCCGCAGCGTGTGGAACTCCCCGTCGGAGGTGACCAGCCGGGGCCGGGACCGCAGATCCAGCGCCGACAGGAAGCGCAGCACCAGCTCGTGGGTGTTGCCGCCGAGGGCCAGCTCGGCGGAGGGGTCGCCGAGGAACCGCCGGAAGCCCGCCCGCACCTCGTCGGCCTTGGCCATCGCCCGGCCCCACTTGGCGTCCACCTCGCGGGCGGCGTCCTCGAACGCCTCCACCTGGCCGGCCATCGCCACGTCGGGCCACGCCTGGTGGGAGTGGCCGGTCAGCAGCATCCGCTCCGCCACCCGGAACATCGAGTAGTGCGGCGCGAGCAGCGCCGACCGGTCGCCGCCGGGCACGGCGGCCTCCGGGACGCGGGGGCGTGTGCCGTCCGGCACGGCCGCGCCGTCCGTGGCGGGAAGGTCCGCGCCGTCCGGGTGGCCGACGCGGCCCTGCGGGTTCTCACGGTGGTTCACAGAAGGCTCCTGACCGCCCACAGGTCCGGGAAGACCGGGGCGAACACGTCTCCGCGGGGATCGGCGTCGTCGCCGGTCGCCCGTTCCACGATCCTGGCGTGCCGGTACCGCCACTCCTGGAAGCCCTCGTCGAGGTCCACCAGCCGCTCGCAGATCTGGGCCGCCGCGCCGTCGTCGCGGTGGACCCGTACCAGGACGTCCTGGAGGCCGGGCGACGGCGCGGCCGGTGACGACACGTCCCGGTACAGCAGGTCGCACGGGACAGGATAGCCACGCGCCGCCAGGTAACCGAGGAGGGAGTCGAAGACCGACGGCCGGTGCCTCGCCGCCTCCGCCTCCGTCACCCCTCCGCCGTCCGGGGAACCGCCTGCCGGGTACGGCTCCGCGGACGGCGGGCGGCGGTCAGCGGACGGCGGGCGGCGGTCAGCGGACGGCGGGCGGCGGTCGCGCCACCCCAGCACCGCCTCGGTCTCGCGGAACCCCGCCGGCTCGAATGCCCCCGGCCCGGCCGTCTCGCCGTCGGCCAGCTCCCACGCGGCCAGCGGCTCGACGACCTCCAGCTGGGCGACCAGCGCCCGCAGGATCCGCAGCGACCGGTCCACCGCGCGCAGCGCCCCGGGGCCGTCGCCGTGGTCGAGCCCGCGCTGCAGCGCGCCGAGCTCCCGCAGGAGCTGCTCGAACCACAGGCCCTGCGCCCGGAGGGCGACGGCGAGCAGCGTCCCACCGGACCCGCCGGGGCGCGTCCTGGGCGGTGGCGTCAGGATCTCGTCCAGCGCCAGGTAGGAGGGGTACGCCGTCTCCTGCGACTGGTCAACGATCATCTTCATCTCCCGTACCCCCTCAGGCCGCCTCGGACAGGCGTTCCGGCCGGCCGGCGCCGTCCCGGGCCTCGACGTCGCCGCCCGCGCCGTTCAGGGCGCGGCGGTCGAGCTTGCCGGAGCCGGTGTGCGGCAGCTCCGCGACGAACCTGATGTCGCGCGGGCACTTCTGCGGCGCGATCCTGGACTTCGCGAACGCCCGCAGCTCCTCGGCGGACAGCTCGCCGTCGGCCACGACGTAGGCCCGCAGCCGGGTCAGGCCGTCCACCTGGTGGCCGACGACCGCGCACTCCGTCACGGCCGGGTGGCCCAGCAGGCAGTTCTCCACCTCGGCGGGCGCCACCCAGATCCCGCCGATCTTCAGCATGTCGTCGGCCCTGCCGCGGTAGTAGAAGTAGCCCTCGGCGTCGCGGGTGAACAGGTCGCCGGAGCGCACCGTGTGCTCGCCGACGAACGTCTCGGCCGACTTCTCCGGCTCCTGCCAGTAGGCCAGGGCCACGGTCTCGCCGGTCACCTCCAGCAGCCCGGTCTCGCCGTCGGGCAGGGCCCGGCCGTGCCGGTCCACCACCCGCGCGCGGTAGCCGGGCACCACCCGGCCCAGGCTGCCGGGGCGGGTCCGGCCGGGCCGGTTGGACAGGTAGATGTGGTACGCCTCGGAGGAGCCGATGCCGTCGACGACCTCGACGCCGAAGGTGTCCAGCCACCGGCGGTGCAGCTCCTCCGGCAGCGGCTCGCCGGCCGACGTGCACAGCCGTATCGAGCTGAGGTCCTGCTTCGCGGCCTCCGGATGGGCGATCATCGCGCTCATCATCGTCGGCACGTTGACCAGGATGGTCGGCCGGTACTTCGCGATCAGCTCGAAGATCCGGTCGGCGGTGCTGCGCTCGGGGAAGACGATCCCGGCCGCCCCCACCCCGAACGGGAACAGCGCGGTCAGGTCGCGGGCGTAGCCGAAGAACAGCTTGGGCACCGGCAGCACGACGTCGTCGGGCCGGATGTCCAGCACGCCCCGGGCGTACCACTCGAAGCTCAGCAGCGGGCTGCGCGCGGGCAGCACGCACGCCTTGGGCGCGCCGGTGCTGCCGGTGGTGAACTTCCAGATGGCCACGTCGTCGCGCGTCGTCTCCGCCGTGGCCGGCTCGGACGGCTGCGCGGCGACGAGGGAGGCGAAGTGGCGCTCGCCGGGCCGCAGGTCCTCCTCGGGAACCCCCACCACCAGCAGGTTCGTCACCCCGGCCTCCCGGAGCCGGTCCAGGGTCACCGCGTCGGCCACCACGACGGCGGGCTCGGCGTACTCGGCGAAGTAGCGGTAGTCCTTGGGCTGCAGATACGTGTAGACCTCGGCGGTGACGGCGCCGATCCGCTGCGCGCCGTACCAGGTGGCGACGAACTCCACCCCGTCGCCGAGCGCGAGCAGCACCCGGTCGCCGCGCCGTACGCCCAGCGCGCGCAGCGCGTTGCCCACCCGGCCGGCCAGCGCCCGCAGCTCGGCGTAGGTGACGGGACCGGCGTCGGTGAGGAGCGCGGTCCGCTCGCCGGGGTTGCGGTCCAGGAAGTGCTCGGCGACGTTGAAGCGGGGAGCGTCGTCAGGGCGGCCGTGGACATCGAGTCCGGGCGGCGTGGTGACGGAAACGTCCATGGGAAGACCTGCCTCGTGGCTGGTGGTTCGTCCTCGTGCCACCCACGATGCATTCCGGGCGGAACGCCGGACAGGCGGAACGGAGGCAGCAAAATGGCCGCGGCTGGCAGGAACCTGTCAGCCGCCTGACGCCGCGGCGCCTCCCCCGCACACCGGGAGAGCGTCCCCCGCGCTCGCCTCGCGTCCTGCGCCCTGCCTCCTGCGCGCCCGTCCCGCGCGCCCGCCCGGTGTGCCCCGGGCCGCCACGCGGGAGGGGGCGGCCGACCGTATCTTCTCGCGGATTGCTGACTGGGCTCCGCCGCGTTGACCTCCTACGGGACCGGCGTGCTGTACTGGATCACGTACCGGCCCCCGAACCGTTTCCGACGTCGGGGCGGGAAGCCGGTCGGCGGAGAAACCCCGGCCCGCGGCCGGCCGACGTCCCCCTTCCGCGAGGTGAACGGCGGCCGCGGGGCCGACGGCCTTCACTCCGGGCCCGCACGGGCCGGGATCTGTGAGGAGGAGGGACCGATGGCGTCCACATCTGCGGAACCCCGGCCGGTCACGGCACCGGAGGCGGATCCCGGAACGACGGGGGAGGTGACCGGCTGCCTGGGCGGCACGGTCCACCTGGCGTACGCGCAGGCGTCGCCCGCCGCGCCCGCCGTGATCGCCGCGGGCTTTTCCGCCTACGCGGCCCTGACCAGGGCGCGGGCCCGAGCCGACGCCCTCGGACTCCTGCACCGTCTGCCGGCCGGGTCCGATCCGGTGTCGGGCTCCGGCCCCGTGCCCGGCCTGGGCGGGCGGCGGCTGCGGCTGACCGACTTCGTGCCCGGCACGCCGGAGGACGGGCCGGTCGTCGCCGGCACCGGCCTGCTGACCGGGGACCGCTACCTGCTGCCGGCCGAGGTCTGCCGGCTGGGGGAGGGCGACGGCATGGTCGAGCCCACCGAGGTCGGCGTGGTCGACAACGGGGTCTCCGCGGCCGTCGCCGAGCTGCTCGCCCACGACGTGGTCACGCGCTGGTGGGCCGATCCCCGGCGGCGGATCCTCCGGGTGTCCCGCTATCTCGACCGGCTGCTTCCCCCCGGGGTCGTCGAGGCCGCGTCCGGCCTGGGCCTGTGGGTGTCGGCGTTCGTGCTGCCCGCCCCCGACGCCCGGGTCGCCCTGGTCGGCGTGGGCGGCGAGGGGACGGCCATGGCGGCCGCCGCGGCCCGGACGGTCAAGGAGGCGGTCGGCGAGGCGTTCCTGCGGGCGATGGCGTCCCGCGCCCAGCCGTGGGACGAACTGCCGGCCGGCGACTCGCTGCGCCGTCTCGTGGTCTGGCACCGCGAGGCCGACTACCTCGCCTACCTGGAGAGTTCGGCCGTCGACACCGGGCCGCGCCTCCTCGGTGAGCCCGGCGGGCTGCGGCCGTCCAACTGGGCGGACGTCGCGTCCCGGCGGTTCGGGCACGAGCCGGTCGCGGTCACGGCCGGGCCGTCCCGCCAGGTCGTCAAGGTGGTCTGCCCCGGCGCCGCCTGCCACCGGCCGCTCCCTCCGGGCACCGCGCTGCCCTGCCCGGTGAACTGACCCCCGCTCCCCGGGGCGTACGACGGCTCCCGGCGTGGCGTACGGTGGCCTTCGACGTGGCCGTACGGCTGTACGGTGGCCCCCGGCGTGGCGTACGACGGCTCCCGACGTGCGGGGGACACCGCCGGCGGACCCCGCCGATTGACGGGGGAGCCGGCGGTCGGTGAACCTGTCGGTCGGTGAGCCTGACGGTCCGCGACCGCCACCGGGGGCGGACGCGGTGAGCCGGGAGGGGACGCGGTGACGAAGGACGGCGTGAGAGGCTCGGCCCCCGCCACGGAGATGCTCGCCGGGACGACCGGCTGGCTGCTGCACGAGACGGCCCGGCGGATCGTCGCCGAGACGGAGGAGGCGCTGCGGGGCGAGGGCCTGCGCTGGCGCGACTACGGCGTGCTCTGCCTGCTGCAGGCTGCGGGCCCGCTGTCCCAGCAGGAGCTCGGCCGCCGCCTCGGGGTGGACCGCTCGACCATGGTCCACCTCATCGACGCCCTGGAGGAGAGGGGGCTGGCCGAGCGGACGCGCGACCCCGCCGACCGCCGCGCCTACGCCGTACGGCTGACCGGCGCGGGCCACGCCCTGCTCGCGGAGGTGCTCGGCCCGGTGACCGAGACGGTCCACGACCGGCTCCTCGGCGGTCTCGCGGCCGAGGACCGGGCGCACCTCGACCGCGTTCTTGCTCACCTGGCCTTCCAGGGGGTCATCGGCTAGATATGCCGATTTACTGATTATCTCTTTGTTGTTAGATTGTAGGCGGGCGCACCTGTATGGCGGGGCAGTCTGCCCGCTTTTGGGGACGGGTGCGCATGGCCGGGAGGTGAGCCGTGGACGTGTCCGTCATCGGCATCTCGCCGGAGGCGGTGGAGATCTATCGATACTTCCTCCGGCACCGGGGGGAGGGCGTCGACTCCGTTCCCGAGGCGCTGGGCCTCGATCCGGATCTCGTGGAGTCCACCGTCGAGACACTCGGCCGGCTGGGCCTGCTCGACCTGCACGACCGGCACCGGGTCGTGGCCACCGAGCCGCGGATCGGCATCGAGCGGCTGGTGGAGAAACGACTCAACGAACTCAACGCCGAGGTCCTGCGCGTCCTCGCGGCGCGCGACGCCATCTCGGTCTTCATGGAGGACAAGCAGGAGGGGGAGCGCGCCGCGACGGCGCTCGACATCGAACGGGTCGAGGGCGCCGACCGGGTCCGCCAGCGGCTCGACGACCTCGCCTTCTTCTCCTACAAGGAGACGCTCTGCCTGCATCCCGGCGGGCCGTTCAGCCGGGTGATGATCGAGTCGGCGCTGCCGCTGGACACCCGCTCGCTGCGCCGCGGCCTGTCGATCAAAGGGGTGTACCACCCCGCGGCGCTCGAGGACGCCTTCATGCTCTCCTACCTCCGCGAGCTGGTCAGCCTCGGCGGTGAGGTGCGCATCACCGAGCAGCCCATGGACCGCATGCTGATCTACGACCGGAGCGTGGCGGTCGTGCCGATCGATCCCAAGGAGAGTGCCAGGGGCGCCCTGCTGGTCAGGGAGCCGGGCCTGGTGTCCCAGCTCGTGATCTACTTCGAGGGGATGTGGAAGTCCGCCGTCGACCTGCGCGAGTTCATCGAGCCCTCCACCGATCAGCCGTTGCTCTCCGAGATGGAGCAGCGGGTGCTGGAGGTGATGGCCACGGCCGACAAGGACGAGATCGCCGCCCGCGAGCTGGACATCTCCGTGCGGACCTACCGCCGCTACGTCGCCGACCTCATGGCCCGCCTCGGCGCGGTCAACCGCTTCCAGGCCGCGCTGCGCGCCAAGGAGGAGAACTGGATCTGACCGGCGGGACGCTCTGATCTCCCGAGGGGCCCGGACGTCTCGGGTGTCCTGAGCGGCTCAGGCGTCGAAGCGGCGGCGGGACTCCTCGATGTGGCCGAGGTACCGGTGGGTCCAGTCGCACATCTGGTTGGTCATCTCCCACAGGACCCGGCCCGGCTCGGTGAGGGTGTACTCGACCCGCGGCGGCACGGTCGGGTGGACGTCCCGCTCGACCAGGCCGTTGCGCTCCAGCATGCGCAGGTTCTGGGTGAGCATCTTGTGGCTGATCCCCTCGACGCCGTCCCGCAGCTCGCTGAAGCGCAGGGTGCGTTCCCCCAGGGCCTCGATGATCAGCAGCGCCCACTTGTTGGCGACGTCCGAGAAGATCTCGCGTGCCAGAGAGTCGGCGCGTGTCAGGTCCGCGTCCGCGGGCGAGCCCTCGAACTGCTTGGTCACCATGAGGTTCCCCAGTCACCGAAAAGTGCGTTCTTCCATGTCAGCGCACACTCTCCTACAGTTCCCCAGTAACCGCAAGAGACCACGAGCGTCGTGGTCCGACGCAGGCGAGAGCCCATGGCTCTCATGACGAGGAGACGAGTGGCATGGCCATCACCATGGTGAACCCCGGCGGACTGCCGGAAATCGATGTCTACCGGCAGGTGTCGATCGCGTCGGGGTCGAAGCTGGTCTTCGTCGCCGGGCAGGTCGCCTGGGACGCCGACGGGGTCACGGTCGGCGAGGGCGACCTGGCCGCCCAGGTCGAACAGTGCTACCTCAACGTCGGCACCGCCCTGTCCGGGGCCGGCGGTTCCTTCGACGACGTCGCGAAGCTGACCGTCTACGTCGTCGGCTGGACCCCCGACAAGATGCCCCTGCTCCTGGAGGGGATCACCCGGGCGTCCGCGAGGCTGGGGGTCACCCCGGTGCCGCCGGCCACGCTACTGGGCGTCGCGGCCCTGGACGTGCCCGCCCATCTGGTCGAAGTCGAGGCCACCGCGGTCATCGACTGACCGCGACGACGCGGGCGGGCGTCCCCCCACGGGGTCCGTCCCGTCGGCCGGCGGGGGCGCCGGGCGGGCTCCGGGCAGCGGGAACCACCGTGGGCGGAGACCCCGGCGGGGAGTCGTGAGGCGGGGGAGGACCACGGCGCGAGGCCCATGCGATCAGAGCCCGTGCGATCGGGGCGCGTGTGAGCGGGGTCCGCCCGAGCGTGGTCCGCGTGATCGGGGCGCGCGTGGGTGTGATGCGTGTGATCGGGGCGCGCGTGAGCGGGTCCGCCGCTCCGCGCGAGGTTTTCCGGGGAGGCCGTACCGGCGGGGTCGACACACCGCTCGATGGCCTCGGGGCACTCTGCCCGCCGCCCTGGCTCTCTTCGGTCCTTTCCGGACCTTTCTCGTCTCTCCTCGCGGTTTCCGCTCCTCCCGTACGGTGGGCCCAGCCCCTCTCCCGTACGGTCCGCGTCCCGCCTTGCCGTGCGCCGGCTTTCCCTCATCCCGGTTCTCCGCGTTCCGCCTCACCCCGCCTTCGGCGCGGCGCGGCGTGCCGCCGGGGGCGCCGCCGGTCAGCCCCAGGTGTTGCCGGGGCCACCCTGCGGGGCGGAGCCCCAGGTGTTGCCGGGGCCCTCCGCCAGGACGCCCCAGGTGTTGCCGTCGCCCCGCGAAGCCGAACCCCAGGTGTTGCCGTCGCCCTGCGCGGCCGATCCCCAGGTGTTGCCGTCGGCCAGCACCGTCGCGTGCCGCCCGCCGGACTGCCCGGCCACCGCCTCGGGAGCGCCGGCCGCGAAGGTCAGCACCAGCGCGCCGGAGGCGACCGCGACGGCGCCCCTGACGACGCTCCTGTAGTTCACCGGGAAGGCGCTCAGGTTCCTCATATCACTGCCTCTTTCTCGTTCTTCGCTTTCTCGGCGGGTCGTCCCCGCACAATCAACTCTGCGTTCCCGCGAGGACCCGGACCAGGCTTGGCGAAGGCAGCAAGTTGCATGACGGTTACCACTTCCTGCCAGCCCCCTGCCCAGGAAGAAGGGCCTTGCGACGGCAAACGGCCACGCGTTTCCCGAAAAGGCCCGGACGGCCTCTGAACTGCGCGTTCGGCGGCAAGCACGACAGGAGATGACACCGGAAGGCCCGCCGCCTTTGACTGGTGGGGATTGGGAGAGGTGAACCGATGCTCGTAACTGTCACCGGCGGCACCGGATTCGTCGGCGCCCACTCGATCGCGGCGATGGTGAGCGCGGGCCACCGGGTCCGCATGCTGGTCCGCGACCCCTCGAAGGTGGAGCGCGCCCTGACGCCCCTGCTCGTCGATCCGGCGGCTGTGGACGTGGTGGCGGGCGACGTGACCGATGAGAGGAGCGTGGCCGGGGCCGTTCGCGGAGCCGACGCGGTGCTGCACGCGGCGTCGGTCTATTCCTTCGACAGCAGGCTGCGGGCGCGGATGCGCCAGGTCAACGAACGCGGCACCGAGGTCGTCCTCGGCGCCGCGCGGCGCGTCGCCGGCGGGCCGGTCATCCACGTCTCCACCGTCGTGGCCCTGGCCCCTGACCCCTCACGTGACCCGTCGTCCCCGGCGCGGGCCGGGACGATCGACGAGTGGTCACCCGTCGCCCGCCCACGCGAGACCTACGCGGCGACCAAGGCCGCGGCCGAACTGGTGGCCCGCCGCCACCAGGCCGAGGGCGCCCCCGTGGTGATCACCTACCCGCCCGCCCTGCTCGGGCCGCACGACCCCAACCTGGGCGACCAGACGGCCAGGCTGCGCGACGCCCTGCGCGGGCTGATGCCGCTGTGGCCGGCCGGTGGTTTCCCGCTGGGCGACGTGCGGGACACCGCGGCGCTGCACGCCCGGCTGCTGACCTCGCCGGGGGCCGCGCCGGGAATCACGCCGGGAGCCGCGCCCGCCGTGGGCACCGCGTCCACCCCGGACGCCGCGCCCGCCGCGCCCGCCGCGCCCGCCGCGCCGGGCGGTCCGGGGGCGGTCCGCTGCTTCGGGCCCGGCCGGTACGTGACGACCCGGGAGTACGTCCGGGTGCTGCGCGAGGTCACCGGCCGCGCGCTGCCGGCCGCCTTCCCGCCCGCGGCGGCGATGATCCCGGTCGGCCTGCTCGCCGACCTGGTACAGCGGGTGTGGCCGTGGCACATCCCGGCCGAGTACGGCGCCATCCACACCTGCGCCCACGCCGGACGCCCCGCCGGAACCGCCGGCACGGGCGGGATCACTCCGCGCCCCCTGGCCGAGACCGTCGGGGACACGGTGCGGTGGCTGTGCGAGAGCGGGCACCTGTCCGCCGGGCGCGCCGGCCTCGCCCGCCGGGCGCCCGCGCCCGTGAGGTGACACTCCACGTGGCCGCGGGCGGCCCGGGTCACCCGGAACACCGGCGCGTGCAACACCTGAGGGAGGATCTCCATTGAGCATCTCGGAACTCGACGCCGTATCCATACCGGCGCCGGCGCCCGCCAGGGAGGACCTCGCCGTCCGCCCCGTGGCGCCCCCCGGGGATCGGCCCGCCGCTCCCACCGGGGATCGGCCCGCCGCTCCCGCCGGCGGCCGTGACGCGCCGCCGGCCGTACCGCCCGCGTCACCCGCGCCGGCCGTACCGCCCGCGCCGGCCGCCCGCCCCGCGTCCCGCTCCATGCGCGCGCTGCGCGAGGAGCACGGCCGGCTGCGGGACGGCATCACCGCCGGGAACGGCGAGGCGGTCGCCCGCCAGCACAAACTCGGCAAGCGCACGGCCCGCGAGCGGCTGGACCTGCTGCTCGACGAGGGGTCGTTCGTCGAGGTGGACATGTACCGGCGGCACCGGGCGCACGGCCTCAGAATGGAGCGGCAGCGCCCGTACACCGACGGCGTGGTCGCCGGATCGGGCACGATCCACGGTCGCCGCGTGTTCGTCTACGCCCAGGACTTCACCGTCTTCGGCGGCTCGCTCGGCGAGGCGCACGCGCTGAAGATCCAGAAGGTGATGGACCTGGCGATCGCCACCGGCTCACCGTTCATCGGGCTGAACGACAGCGGCGGCGCCCGGATCCAGGAGGGGGTGATGTCGCTCAACGGCTACGGCGGCATCTTCCAGCGCAACGTCCAGGCGTCCGGGGTCATCCCGCAGATCAGCGTCGTGCTCGGGCCCTGCGCGGGCGGCGCGGCCTACTCCACGGCGCTGGCCGACTTCACCTTCATGGCCGGGGAGAACGCCCAGCTCTACCTGACGGGCCCCGACGTCGTGGAGGTGGTGACCGGCCAGCGGGTCACCCACGCCCAGCTCGGCGGCGCGCAGGTGCACGGCACCCGCTCGGGGGTGGCGACGTTCGTGCACGACGACGAGGAGAGCTGCCTGGCCGAGGTGCGCTACCTCGTCTCGATGCTGCCGGGCAACAACCAGGAACCGCCGCCCCGGTACCCGTCCCGCGGCGCGACCGACGATCCGCGGCCCCGGCTGGCGGAGATCGTGCCCGTCGAGCCGAACAAGCCCTACGACATGCGCCTGGTCATCGCCGAGCTGGTGGACGACGGGGATTTCCTGGAGGTGCACCAGGGCTGGGCGCCCAACGTGATCTGCGCGCTCGCCAGGATCGACGGCGAGGTGGTCGGCCTGGTCGGCAACCAGCCCATGGTGCTCGCCGGCGTGCTGGACGTCGACGCGTCGCAGAAGGCCGCCCGCTTCGTGCGTTTCTGCGATGCCTTCGGCATCCCGCTGGTGACCCTGGTGGACGTGCCCGGCTTCCTGCCCGGAACCGACCAGGAGTACGCCGGGGTCATCCGGCACGGTGCCAAGCTGCTGTACGCCTACTGCGAGGCCACCGTGCCCCGCGTCCAGGTCATCGTGCGCAAGGCGTACGGCGGGGCCTACATCGTGATGGACTCCCGCTCCATCGGCACCGACCTGTCGCTGGCGTGGCCGACCAACGAGATCGCCGTGATGGGCGCCGAGGGCGCGGTGAACGTCATCTACCGCAAGGACCTCGCCGCGGCGGCCGACCCCGCCGCGCTGCGCGGGGAACTGCTCGGCCGGTACGTCGAGGAGCTCGTCCATCCCTACTACGCCGCCGAGCGGGGGCTGGTCGACGACGTGATCGACCCCGTCGAGACCCGGTCGGCGGTCGCCCGCGGGCTGGCGATGCTGCGTGACAAGCGCAGGCCCGGGGCCCGGCGCAAGCACGGGAACGTGCCTCTCTGACGCCCGCCGCGCCCGTCCGAGGAGCCGCGTCCCGAACACCGGGGCGCGGCTCCTTCGCGTTTCCGGCCTGATCCCCGCCCCTCGCGACCTCCCCGCACGGAACCCGTACGCCCCGCCGCGCCGTCCCGCTGCGCCATGCCGTACGGCCTCGCGGTGCCATCCCGTACGGCTCCGCGGTGCCGTCCCGTACGGCTCCGGCGCGTCCGCCGGCCGATGACAGGATGCGGCTACCCACCTGCAACTTGCTGCCTCCTCGAAGCCTGGTCCCGGCCCCTCCCGCGCCGCAGAGTTGAGGGTGTGAGAACGAATCACCGACCACGCCGGACGGCAGGGAGGTCGAAGGGCCGATGACCCGGCCGGCATCCGGTGAATTCGGGGAGCTCGCTGGGCCGTTCACCCGGACGGCCGTGAAACGTCGAGGAACCGGCCTTTTCCGATCGGCCGGTAAACGGGAGAAGGACCGTGGCTCATGCTGGTTCAGTTGACGATGCGCCATATCGACGGGCGACCGATACCGAATTCTCCGGTAGACGGCATCCGGATTCTGGCGCTTCTTCCGGAGAAATGGCACAAGGACCTCAGGCAGGCCACCGGTGACATCGTCATCCGGATACGCGCCGAGGAGGAGGCCACGAGCGCGCAGATCCGCGCGGAGGTGACCCGGATCCTCACCCGGCCGGAGGTCAGCCACCTGGAACTGGTGACCTGCTGCGCCCTGTCCGCCGGTCACCGCGAGTAGACGCTGCGACAAGGAGAAGATCGATGATCACTTCTGTTCTGTCGGCGGGCGAGTGCCACGTGTGGTGGGCCGATCCGCGGCAGGGGACGATCGAGGGTCTGACCGGGGTGCTCGGCCCCGCCGAGCGGGAGCGGGCGGCGCGGTTCCGGCGCGAGCCGGACCTGCGCCGCTTCCTCACCGGGGCCTGGCTGCTGCGGGTCACGGCCGGCGCCCAGCTCGGCCTTCGCCCCGAGGACGTGGTGGTCGACCGGTCGTGCTCGGACTGCGCGAGGAACCACGGCAAACCGCGGATCGACACCGGCGGGCCCCCGCTGCACGTCTCGATCTCCCACTCGGGCGACCGGGTCGGGGTCGCGCTGACGGCCGAGGGACCGCTGGGCGTGGACGTGGAGGCGGTGCCGACGACCTCGGTCGACGAGCTCGCGCGGTGCGCGCTGACGCCGGCCGAGCGCAGGACGCTGGAGGCGCTTCCCGGCGACGAGCGGTACGAGGCGTTCGCCCGGACGTGGGTGCGCAAGGAGGCGGCCCTGAAGGCCACCGGGCACGGGCTGCGGATCTCCCCGGACCGGGTCGAGGTCAGCGGCCCGGACGAACGGCCCGCGCTGCGGAGCTGGCCGCTGGACGTCCCCGTGGACGCGGTGCGGCTCCTGCCGCTCGACCCCGGATACGGCTACGTCGGGGTGGTCGCGATCCTCACCGGGAACCCCGCCGTGCGGGTCGTGGAATCCGACGCCGCCATCCTCGACCGGGCCTCCCTCGTCCGGGCATCCGGCAGGGCCGCCTGACGAGAGCTTGACGGGGCCCGGCACCGGGTTGCTGAATGGCGATGGGCGTCGCCGTCGCCGGACCTTTCGACAATGACGATGTCCCACCGCCGGAACGCGCCTCCCACGGGGCGCGGGCCGGCCGGAAGCAGGGGAAACGGACTCCTATGAAGAACTTCGTTCTCATCCCCGGCCCGTGGATGGGCGCCTGGGCCTGGGAGCCGGTGGCGCGGCGTCTGCGCGGCCACGGCCACCGGGTCCACGCGGTCACGCTGCCGGGCCTGACCACCGCCGAAGCCGACGTCGCCGACGTCGGCCTGGAGACGCACGTGGGCCACGTCCTGGCGACCATGGAGAAGAAGGACCTGCGCGACGTCATCGTCGTGGGGCACAGCTACTCGGGCATCGTGGCCGGCCTGGTGGCCGACCAGGCCCGGGACCGGGTGGCGCACACGGTGTTCGTCGAGGCGTTCCTGCCCCACGACGGCAAGTCGATGCTGCACGCCTTCCCCGAGCGGCTGCGCGCCGAGGAACTGCGGCTCATCGACGCCAACAACGGCCGCTGGCCGGCCCCCGACGCCTCGGTCGTGGCCGACGGCCAGGGGCTCTCCCGCCGCCAGGCCGGCTGGCTCACCAGGCGCTTCGTCGGGCACCCCGGGCGCACCGTCGCCGAGTCCGCCGTGCTGACGCGCCCGCTGGAGCAGCAGCGGGCCACCTACGTGATGTGCTCGATGGAGCACTTCGGCGGCCGGGTGTCCGCCGACGTCTCGGCCATGCGCACCGCGCCGGGCTGGGACTTCCGCACCCTCGACACGGGCCACTGGCCCATGGTCTCGGCCCCCGGCCGCCTCGCGGCCCTCCTCGACCAGGTCGCCGCCCGCCACACCTAGGCCCCGTCGGGACGGCGGGCCCGGCCGGCCTCTCGGACGACCGCCCAGGCGTCCGCCACCGGGCCCAGGTGCCGCAGCTTGTCAGGGTTGAGCACCGCGCGGATCGTCTGGATCCGCCCGTCGAGGATGTCGAACGCCAGGGTGTTGACGACCCTGCCGTCCCGGTCGCGGAAGATCGCACCCGGCTGGCCGTTCACCTCGTGCGGCTCCGCGGCGCCGCCGATCCGGTCGAACGGCCCGGCGATCGCGGCCAGCACCCGGGCCACGTTCCCGGCGCCGAATACGCCATCGCCCCACAGCGGGGCCTTGCCACCGCTGTCGGCGACCATCGACACGTCGGCGGCGAGCAGCCCGCGCAGTCCGTCGACGTCGCCTTCCCGGAAGGCGTCGAAGAAACGCCGGGCGAGCTCCTCCCGTTCCCGGCGGCCGGCCTCGAACCGGGCGCGCCCGGTGCTCATGTGGCGGCGCGCCCGCACCGCCAGCTGGCGGCACGCCGCCTCCGAACGCCCCACCGCCGAGGCGACCTCGCCGAAGCCGAACCCGAACACCTCCCGCAGCACGAAGACCGCCCGCTCCAGCGGGCTGAGCCGCTCCAGCAGCAGCAGGGCCGCCATCGACAGCGAGTCGGCCAGCTCCGCCGAGCGCTCCGGGTCCTCGTACGGGTCGGCCAGCAGCGGCTCGGGGAACCACTGCCCGACGTACTCCTCCCGCCGCACGCGTGCCGAGCGCAGCACGTCGATCGCGACCCGGGACACCGTGGCGGACAGGAACGCCTTGGCCGACACGGGCTCGGCCGGGGACGTCTCGTAGCGCAGCCAGGTCTCCTGGACCGCGTCCTCGGCCTCGCTCACACTGCCCAGGATCCGGTAGGCGATCGAGAACAGCAGCGGCCGCAGTTCCTGGAACTCCTCGATCCGGCTCACGCCGGCTCCTCCTCGAACCCCTCGGCGCGCGGCCGGCCGGTGACGGCGAACCGGTGATCGGGACGCCTGACGTCCGGTTCCCCGGAGACGGTGGTCATCCGGTGCGCGATCACCTCCGGCCGTCCCGGCACCCCGGCCCCGCCCGCCACGAACACCCTCATGATCCTCACCTTTCCGGTCCGAGCGTCCATCTCCACCGACTGAGACAAGACAGCCCGCCCGTCTCTGACACGGGAGGCGGGCCGGCCGGGAGGAGACCGTCCACGGTCGCCGACCGGCGTCGTGCGCTCACCCGGAGTCATGAGCCGGCGGGCGGTGGCCCGGCCATGTCACAGAACGGCCGGCTGTCTCGTCTCGGGTGACGGAAACGAACCCTCTCAAGGAGGAGATCGCTCGTGAACGAGCACACCGCGCACCGGCAGGTCGCGTTGATCACCGGCGCGAACAAGGGGATCGGCCGGGCGACTGCCGAGCGGCTCGCCGAGCTGGGCGTGACGGTCCTGATCGGGGCCAGGGACCCGCGGCGCGGCGAGGAGGCCGCCGTGGCGGTGCGCGCGGCGGGCGGTGACGCGCACGCGGTCACCCTGGACGTCACCGACCAGGCCGGTGTCCGGGAGGCCGCGAGGTGGATCGAGGAGCGCTTCGGCCACCTCGACGTGCTGGTCAACAACGCCGGAATCAGCGGCTCCGGGCAGGTCTCGCCGCAGGACGCCCGCGACCAGGTCCCCAGCTCCGTCGACCTGGACATGGTCCGGGCGGTGTTCGAGACCAACGTCTTCGGGGTGATCACGGTGACCAACGCCATGCTGCCGCTGCTGCGGCGGTCACCGGCGCCGCGCGTCGTCAACGTCAGCAGCGCCGCCGGGTCGCTGACCGTCAACGGCATCCCGGACGGCCCGCTGTCGGGGCTGCCGGAGTCGGCCGCGTACTCGCCGTCGAAGACCGCGCTGAACGCGCTGACCGTGCAGTACGCCAACGAGCTGCGCAAGGACGGGATCCTCGTCAACGCCGCCGACCCCGGCTTCGTCGACACCGACATCAACGACCACACCGGGTACCTCACCACCGCGCAGGGCGCCGCGGCCGTGGTGCGCCTGGCGACGCTCGGCGCGGACGGGCCGACCGGCGGGTTCTTCGGCGCCGACGGACCGGTGCCCTGGTGACGATCGGCTGACGGCGTGACGGCCGGTTGACGGCGCGGTGCCCCGCCGGCGGCCGGTCGGCACCCCAAGGGCACAGGAAGATCACGAAACGCCCGAGCCCGGACGGTCCGGCGTGCCAGGATCGCCCGTATGACTTCCGTTTCCGAGAGTCCCGACGAGCAGACGGACACCCCGGCCGCTCCGGCCGCCGCGACGCCGTCGTGGATCCGCCCCGTTCCCGAGGAGTCCATCGGACCCGCGGAGCGGGCCGCGCTCAACGACTACGATCCCATCGCCGAGGGGTACTCGGCCGAGAACGAGACGAACCTCCTCAACGCCCACTACGAGCGGCCCGCCATGCTGGACCTGGCCGGTGACGTGGCCGGCCGGCGGATCCTCGACGCCGGCTGCGGCTCCGGCCCGCTGTCGGCGGCGCTGCGCGACCGGGGCGCCGCCGTGACCGGCTTCGACGCCAGCGCCAAGATGCTGGAGCTGGCCCGGCGGCGGCTCGGCGACGACGCGGACCTGCACCTGGCCGACCTGAGCGACCCGCTGCCGTTCCCCGACGCCTCGTTCGACGACGTCGTCGCGTCCCTGGTCCTGCACTATCTGGAGGACTGGACGGCGCCGCTGGCCGAACTGCGGCGCGTGCTGAAACCCGGCGGCCGGCTGATCGTGTCGGTCAACCACCCCTTCGCCGACTACCTGTCGGCCGGCCCCGGCACCAACTACTTCGAGACCCGCCAGACCTTCGACGAGTGGACCCTCGGCGGGAACACCGCCCTGCTGGGCTTCTGGAGCCGGCCGCTGCACGCGATGACCGACGCCTTCACCGCGGCCGGCTTCCGGATCGGTGTCATCAGCGAGCCGCCGCCCGCGCCGGCCGCCCGCGAACTGTTCCCCGACCTCTTCGCGACCAGGCCCACGGGGGTCTTCATGTGTTTCCTGTTCTTCGTCCTCGAGGCCGCCTGACGCCGCATCGGGCCACGTCCGCCCCGGTGTGCGAACCGGTGCGGGGGCCGGGCCGGCGGCGGGCCCCCGCACCGGTTCTCAACGGACCGGCTCCGCCGTCCGCGGCTCCGGGTGTTCCACCCCGCCGGGTGCGCCGGGCTCCCCGGACGCATCAGGCGCGTCGGGCGCCGCGCGGCCGGTGAGCGCCCGGCGCAGCGGCCCGCCGTACAGGTACACCGGGAGGGCGACCCCGATCAGGAGCAGCACCCCGGTGAAGACCCACTCCATCGAGCCGCCGGGGCCGTACACCTGCCGGGGACGGCCGACGTCCACGGCCGGGGTCTCCTGACCGGCCCGCAGCGACTCGCGTGAGCTCCCGTACATCGCGACCCCGGTCTTGCTGACCCCGCCGTCGGAGGAGCGGAAGTCGCCCATCCAGGTGCAGGACTCGTGCCCGGGGTGCTGGATGCACTCGAGCTGCCGCGCGGTGAACCGGCCGCCGATCCCGTCGGCCCGTGCGGCGCGGACGACCGGGCCGATGTTCGGCACGGCCAGGTAGAGCAGGAAGAGCGCGATGAGCGTCAGGACCGTGTTGAAGAACGGGGAGCGCCTCCTCGCCGGTCCGCCGCGCCGCCTCACCACTGGGGTGCGACCGCGCAGGTGCACCGCATCAGCGAGCGCTCCGAGGCGCGGGGACGCCGGTGGAGGACCATCGCGACCACCATGGGGATGAACACGAGGGTGTTGTAGAACAGGTGCAGCTCCACCCGCGGCACCAGGAGCTGGATGATGCTGGTCACGGTGGGGCGTCCCAGCAGGTGGTAGCCGCTGATGGCCTGGCTGAGCAGCAGCAGGTGCTCGAAGTGGTGCCAGACCTGGATGCCGAGTGAGATGTTCCACCAGGTGCGCGACCTGCCGGTGAAGCCGTGCCGCAGCAGGACCAGGCCGATCAGCATGAGCAGCGCGTAGCCGTAGTGCATCCACTCGGAGGTGACCAGCCAGGGGAACGGCAGGCCCAGGACGCCGCGCGCCTCCGAGAGCGGCCAGCCGAGGACGTAGATCTGGATGGCCTGGGCGATGTGCTCGGCCCAGTGGCCGAGGACGATCAGCATGTAGACGTTGAGCGCCGTCCTGTGGTGCCGGGTGTTGAGTGCGGAGATCCATCCGCCTGAGGGACGTGCCGAGACTGCCTCGGTTGCCATGCGCGAACCTCGCTTCGGGGGTCATGACCGTGTGCCGTCACGCGGACCGCGATCCCGGACATCCCGTGTTCCACATCCCGGTGGCGGGAACCGCGGGCCGCAGGGTCGATTTTTCCGTCCGCTCCCCAGGAGTGTTTATCGGCTCGTGCTGACTTTCCAGTCCCTCGAACGGTGCGGGCCGCGCGCCGGTTCCCCGGTGCGCGGCCCGCCGGCCCTCATGGCGTCCTCGGGCGCTCTCAGGCGTTGCGGCCGCGGCGCAGGCCCAGCACGCCGGCCACGGCGCCGACGAGCCCGAGGACCAGACCGGCGACGCCCAGCGCGCGGGCGGTGCCGTCGGAGGAGTCCACGCCGGGGGCCGCGACCACGGTGGCCGACGGCGTGGCCGGGGAGGCGGCCGGAGCGGCCGGGGCCGCCGAGGGGCTCGCCGTACCGGCGCCGTGGCCGTCGGAGCCGGCGGCGGCCGGGGTGAGCCGGAGCACCGGAGCCGGGTGCTCCGGCTCGGAGCCGTCGGCCTTGGGCTCGTCGGCCCACTTGACGACCTCGCCGCCGTCGTAGGTCTGGGTCGTCGGGAAGAGGAGGCGGTCGGTGTCCTCGGGCAGCGCGCCCATGGACACCTCGAACTCCTGGAACTGGCCCGGCTCGATCCGACCTCCCGACCAGACGACCTTGGTGACGGCCTCGGTGATCTCTCCGTACTCGGTGGTGACCGGCTTGGGCAGCTTGCCCTCGGTCACCTTGACCTTCCAGCCGGGCACCGGCTTGACCGAGACGAACGGCAGCGGGTGGTCGAGCGGGAAGGAGACCTCGACCTTGCTCGTCGAGTCCTTGTCGCGCTCGTTGGGGACCCGGAAGGCGACCTTGGTGAAGCCGCCCTGCTCGGCGGTGCCGGGGTTGATGCTCACGTGCGCGAGCGCGGGTACGGCCAGGCCGAGGGTGAGGGCGGTGGCGCCGGCGGTCACGGCGGCCAGGCGGCGGAACGTTGCGGGGAAGGACATGGGATTCTCCACTTCGGGGTTCAGGATGTCCGGAGAAGACGCGGAACCCATGACAGGGCCACGGCACGCGTGGGACCGCGGCGTGTGGAGCGGGTTCCGCGGTGAGAGGGTCAGACGGCGGGAAGTGGAGGACCGCGCCGGCTGACGGTGTGCCGCAGGACGCCCCACGCCGGGAGGGGCGGGACGGAGGGGGCGGCCGCCCGCGGGGGAGCGGGCGGTGTGGCGGGGGAGGGGAGCAGCCGGAGTGCCGCGCCGAGGCGCCGGCCCGCGGCGCGCAGCAGCGTCCACAGGGCGGCCTCGCCGCGGGCCAGCCACCAGCCGGTGAGCAGCGTGGCGGTCAGGTGTGCGACGAGCATGCCCAGGCCCTCGCCCAGCCCCCGGCCGTGGGAGTGCGTGACCAGGGAGATCCCCGAGGGGTCGCCGAAGGCGAACAGCTCGTGCAGGACGAGCTGCGCGGCCGCCAGGCCGGCGCTGATCACCGTGCCGGAGCGTTCGCGCCCGGCGAGCGTCGCCGTCGCCGCCGCGACGGCCGCCCAGGCGGCGGCCATCGCCTGCGGCTCGGGCCCGGCTCCGCCCGCGGCCCGGTGGCCGGCGACGGCCAGGGCCACGCAGACGGCCGAGAAGGCCGCCGCGCGGGCGAGGCGCAGGGGGAGGCGGGCGCGCATGGTGACCACATGTTCTCATGAATGATCCACGCCTGCCTTTTCCAGTCTTTTGCCGCTATGGTTGCCGCGAGCACCGCAGACAGTTCGTAGCTAGGCGAGGTCAATGCGGCATTTTTCCGGTTTTCTGGTCGGGCTGCTTCTCACCGCCGCACTGTTGGGCGGGGCCGGCTGGGCCGTACAGGAGGGTCTGTCGGCGGCGGCCGCCTTCACGCTCGGCGGCCCGAGATCCTGGACCGCGCTGGGCGCCATGGCGGGCGTCGGTCTCCTGCTCGGGCTGGTGGCCTCCGGCCGGGTCTCCCCGATGGCCGCCTTCGTCCCGTCGATCGTGCTGCTCGCCTGGACCGTGGTCTACTCCCTCGATCCCGCCCGCGCCACCGACCTGATCCCGCACGACCCCTCCATGCCCGCCGCGCTCCTGGAGGCCGGCCGGGGCATGGGCGTGCTGCTGTCCGCCGGCGTCTACGCCCTCGTGGGCGTCGCCCTCTTCATGCCCGTCCTGATGCCCTCCCGCTGGGCGCCCCGGGTCCGCGACGAGGACTACGACGAGCCCGACGACGGCTACCACCGCTGACACCGGGCGGCGCCGGATCCCCGGGCGCCGGTCCCCGGACCGGGCCCGACGGGGCTCAGCCGCCGTAGAGGCGGGCCACCACGTCCTCGATGGAGTCCTCCGGGGGAGCGGTGGCGCGCAGGTCGCCGAGCGTGCCGTCGAAGGACAGCCGCCCGTGGTCGATCAGCATCACCCGGCGGCACAGCTTCTCGACGTCCCCGAGGTCGTGGGTGGTGAGCAGGACCGTGGTGCCGTGCTCGGCGTTGAGGCGGTGCAGGAAGCCGCGGATGGCCGCCTTGCTCACCACGTCGAGGCCGATCGTGGGCTCGTCGAGCACCAGCAGGACGGGGTCGTGCAGGAGCGCGGCGGTCAGGTCGCCGCGCATGCGCTGGCCGAGGCTGAGCTGACGGACCGGGGTGGCAAGGAAGGGCGCCAGGTCGAGCACGGCGGTCAGCTCGTCCAGCCGCCGCCGGAAATCAACACGATCTACTTTGTAAAGGTGCCGGACCAGTTCGAAGCTGTCCCGCAACGGCAGGTCCCACCACAGCGTGGTCCGCTGACCGAAGACCACCCCGATCCGGCGGGCCAGGGCCGTACGGCGGCGCGTCGGATCGAGCCCGGCCACCCGCAGCCGCCCCGCGCTGGGCGCGAGGATGCCGGTGAGCATCTTGATCGTCGTGGACTTGCCCGCGCCGTTGGGGCCGAGGCAGCCGACGAACTCCCCGGCCCCGACGGTGAACGACAGGTCCCGTACGGCGTGCACGGTCCTACGGGACCGGCCGCGGCCCACGGTGAACGAGCGGCCGAGCCGTTCGGCTTCGATCACGCGGATCAACTCCCTGTCGAGCGGTAGCGGCGGACGCCGGTCCGCCAGGCGAGGGCGGCCGCGGCGGCGAGGAGCAGTGCCGCGAGCGGAGCGGCGAAGCGGAGCCAGTACGGCAGGCCGAGGGGGTCGGGCCGGTCGAGCACGAACAGGGCGGGCTGCCAGTTGACGAACGCCAGCGGCAGGACGTAGGTGACGCCCCGGACGAGTTCGCCGCCGTAGACGCTCAGCGGGTACTGGACGAGGGTGCCGCCGCCGTAGGTGAAGGCGTTGGCGACCTCGGGGGCGTCGGTCAGCAGGAACTGCAGCGCGCCGCCGAGGGTGAAGACGGAGGCGAAGATCACGGTTCCGCAGACGATCATCAGCGGGATCATCCATGCCCGGCCCGCCTCCAGGTGGAGCCGGGACAGGGCGAGGCCGAGCACGACGGAGGCCTGGGTCACCCGGCCGAGGCGGTGCACGCCGAAGTGGTCCGCGGCCATCTGGACGAACGCGCTCGCCGGGCGGATGAGCATGACGTCGAAGGTGCCGGCCCGGATGTGCCGGCTGAGCCGGTCGACGTTGCCGAACAGCAGGTCGGCCAGGGCGAAGGAGACGCCGGCGGTGCCGTACAGGAACATGACCTCGGCGAGGCCGAATCCGGCGAGCGTCCCGGTGTGGCGGAAGATGACCCAGATCGCGGCGACGTCCAGCGCGGTGAGGACGAACGAGCCGATGATCATCATGGTCAGCGGCGCGGGGTACTGCGCGGAGGCGCGCAGCCACGTCCAGGCCAGCAGGAGGTAGGTCCTGGTCACCGGGGGCCTCCCCGCGGTCCCGCGGCGGCGCGGTCAGCCACCCTGGACCACCACCTTGCGGCGGGCGGCGCGGGTGGCGAGGGCGCCCAGGGCCAGCAGCGCGACGGCCCACGCGGCCTGGAACGCCAGGGCGGACAGGGCGTCGCCTTTGCCGAGGTAGACGTCGGCGGGCACCTGGGCCATCGCCGCCCAGGGCAGGGACCGGGCCACGTCGCCGAGCAGGCCGGGGAAGAGGTTGAGCGGGAGCGTCATGCCGCTGAAGAAGGTCGTCAGCACCATCGACAGCGTCTGCGTGCCGCGATCGTCGACGATCCAGCAGGCCGACAGGGCCACCAGGTACCGCCAGCCGAAGCTGACGACGACGCCGAGGGTGAGGCTGACCGCGAAGAGGCCCCAGGTCGCCGGGGAGGCGGGCACGACCAGGCCGAACAGCGCCGCCCCGGCGAGGGTCGGCGGGAGGCTGCGCAGCAGGAGCAGGTAGGCGGCACGGCCCAGGTCGTCGGCGAGGTTCCACAGCTGCAGCGAGGCGGGGCGCAGCAGGTCGATCGCGATGTCGCCGCTCTGCACGCGTTCGGAGAGCTGGAGGCCGCCGCCGAGGAACTGCATGGGGCCGATGAACGCCTGGGTGAGGAAGCAGAAGGTGACGGCGTCGGCGACGTCGTATCCGCCGAGTCCGGGCCTGGCCTGCCACAGGGCGATGAGGACGTAGGCGCGCAGGACGCCGAAGACGGTGTTGGTGAAGGCCCCGGCGAGGGCGGCGGCGCGGTAGGCGGAGTGGCGGCGGAAGCCGTAGCCGGCGACGCGTGCGTAGAGCAGGAAGGCTGCCTCCCGGGGTCGTCGGGACCACCCGATTTTCCCCGCCGTTCCCGTGCCCGGCAACGGGATTTACGGTGGCGGGGCGGGGGAGCGGGCGCCCGGTGGGGGAGTGGGGGGTTTCGCGGCGGGGAATCCTGTTTCCAGGAGGTCCGCGTGCACGGCCTTTCGGCAGGTCCGCGCTCGTGGTCCTGCGGGAGGTCCGCATGCATGACGAGATCGACGTGGACGTCTGTCCCGGTTACCCGGTGAGCTGGCAGGCCGCGGCTCTCAACGCGATGCTGCGCGGGACCTTCAAGCCGCTCGCCGGTCTGCTGCTGCGTTCCGGCGCGGGGGTGGCCGCGGGCTCCCAGCTCGCCGCCCTCGCGGCGCGGGTGCCGGTGCGCCTGCCCTCCCATGTGCGGGTGAGCCGGGACGGCACCGGGGTGTGCCGGGGGGAGTGGGTCCGGGCGGGGGAGGACCTCGACGAGGGCGGGGTGCTGCTCTACTTCCACGGCGGGGGGTATTTCGCCTGTTCTCCGGCGACGCATCGGGCGATCACCTGGCGGCTGTCGGCGGTCGCCCGGCGTCCGGTGCTGGCCGTGGACTACCGGCAGGGGCCGGTCCACCGGCCCGCCGAGTCGTTGCAGGACGCGGTCGCGGCGTACGGGTGCCTGCTGGAGCGGGGCTACGATCCGGCGAGGATCCTGTTCGCCGGGGACTCGGCGGGCGGTCACCTGACCCTCACGGCGTTGCTGGCGTTGCGCGACCGGGGGCTGCCGCTGCCGTCGGCGGCGGTGTGCCTGTCGCCGTGGGCGGACCTGACGGACGTGCCGCGCCGGGTGAACCGGCTGGTCGATCCGCTGATCCCGGCCGGCAGGGTGGACTGGCTGGCCCGTCGCTGGACGGCGGGCCTGGATGTGCGCGATCCCCTGGTGTCCCCGGTGTTCGGCGACTACCGGGGGCTGCCGCCGTTGATGATCGTGACCGGTTCCACCGAGGTCCTCCGCGACGACGGGCGCCGGGTGGCCGAGCGGGCGCGGGCCGGGGGGGTGCCGGTGACCTATGAGGAGTGGCGGCGGATGCCGCACGTGTTCGCGATCCTGGCCGACGTCCTGCCGGAGGCGCGCCAGGTCTTCCGGCACATCGACCGGTTCCTCACGGCGGCCCCGGGGGTGTCCGCCGGGTCCGGTCCCGCGGTGGCGCCGGATCTCTCGGCGCCGGACCTGTCGGGTGGTTCCGGGCTGGTGGCGGCCGGGGGAGCGGTACGGCCGGGCGTCGCGGCGGCGGAGGATCTCGCGCGGCCGGGTGCGGTGACGGCGAAGGATCTCGCGCGGCCCGGTGTCGTGACGTCCCGGGACCTGCCGGCGCCGTCCGGTTCGGCCGCCGCCTGACCCGCGGCGGTTCCGGTCATTCCGGCCGTGTGGCCGGAGGTCGCCGCCCGGCCCCCCGCAGCGCTTTTCGCGCCTGTGCCCGGCCGTACCGGTTCCCGGACCCGCCGCGGGCCGTGCCGGCCGGTCGCGGTGTCATGTCGTGCACCATCCGCGTCCCGCGTACCACGGGTTACTTACCTTGAGGGATCAGTCGCCTTACCTGCCATATCGCTTGTGTCCGGTCGGGCGCGAAGCGCCACGGGTTACGGCCACAGTGTGTTCTGCCGTATCGCGGACACGGGAGGCTCGACCAGGATGGTGCGTGGCGGAACCGGACCCATCGACGGCCTGCCGCCCGGTGTGCGGCCGCTGACCGTGGGGGACCCGGTCATCATCGGCCGTTATCTGCTGCTCGGCCGTCTCGGCGTGGGCGGGATGGGCGTCGTCTATCTCGCCGAGCATCCCCAGGGCGGTGTGGTGGCGCTCAAGACGCCGCATCCGCTGCATCTGCACGATCCCACGTTGCGGGCCCGGTTCGCCGAGGAGGTGGCGTTCTCCCGGCGCGTGGTGCCCTTCTGCACCGCGGCCGTGGTCGAGGACGGCGCCGACCGCGACCGGCCGTTCCTGGTGTGCGAGTACATCCCCGGGCCCGCGTTGTCCCAGGTGGTCTCCGCCGGCGGCCCGCTCACGCCCGACCTCGCCTACGGCGTCGCCCTGGGGGTGGCCGCGGCGCTGGTCGCGGTGCACGAGGCGGGGCTGGTGCACCGCGACCTCAAGCCCGGCAACGTGCTGCTGTCGCCCTCCGGGCCCCGGGTGATCGACTTCGGCATCGCCACGGACGTGGACGCCCCCGGCGCGCACACCCAGGCCGGGCAGGTCATGGGCAGTCCCGGCTGGGTCGCCCCGGAGCGGCTCACCGGGGGGCCCGCGCGGCCCGCCTCCGACGTCTTCGCCTGGGGCTGCGTGATCGCCTACGCGGCCACCGGGTACCACCCCTTCGGCACGGGTGAGCTCGACGTGCTGACCCGGCGCGTCATGGTCGAGCCGCCGCGCGTCTCCTCGGTGCCCATGCTGCTGCGCCCGGCGGTCGAGGCGTGCCTGGTCAAGGATCCGGCGCATCGTCCCCGGGCCGCCGACCTGCTCGTGGCGCTGCTGGCGGCGGGCGGCGTGCCCGCGCCGGCGGATCCGCGTGAGGCGGTCGCCGCGGTGCTGGGGGACATCTGGACGTCGGTGCCGTATCCCCCGGTCGCGCCGCAGGTGCCGGGTCCGGGCCGCTCCGGGGCGTCGCGGGCCGCGTTCTTCGGGGAGGGGGTTCCGCCGGGCGCCGTGCCGTACCCGTACGCGCCGGTGCCGTATCCGTCGGCGGGCGTGCCGTACCCGGCCGTGGAGGAGCCGGCCGTGGAGGGGGGACGGTCCGCGCCCGGCGGCCCCTCGCGGGAACGTTCCCGGGGACGGGGCGCCAGGCGGGCGGCGCCGGGCAGGGGCGGGGGCTTCTCGCAGGCGGGGTTCGCCGCGCTGGCCACGGTGTCGATGGCGGCGCTGACCGTGGCCGCCGCGGCGCGGGCCGGTGACGGCGGGACCGGCGGGGCCGGCGGCTCCGGCGTCCCCGAGCGCGTCCCGGTGGTGGTCCCGGCCGAGGGGGCGACGACGACGCCCGCGTCGCACCGGCCCCGCCCCGCGGAGGGAGGGCCGCGGCAGGCGCCGCCGATCACGCCGACGGCGATCACGGTCACCGCCACCCGCACGGTGCCGGTTCCCACCTCCCGTACTTCTCCGGACGTGTCGGCCGAGCCGTCCCCGAGCCGTCCCCGCGACACGGCCGGCCCGCCCGGCGGCGGTGACGGGCCGCAGACCTGTGCGGACCTCCCGGGGAACGGCGACGGCCGGGGCAACGGGCGTGGCGGCGGCCGGGGCCGGGGTGCGAACCGCGGCTGTCCCGAGGCGACGGGCGCGCCCACCCCCCGTCCCAGGCCCTCCTTCACCCAGATCCCGCAGACCGGCGACGGTGAGAGCCAGGCGCCGTCGCAGGCGCCGTCGGCCACGGAGGACGCGTCCCCGCCCCCGCCGGGCGCGACCCCGTCGTTCCAGATCGGCGACTGAGGGGCGGCGGCCCCGCCCCGCCCGGCCGGAGGCGGGGACCGCCGGGTCGGCTAGGGTGATCATCGTCGGACGTGCGGAACCGGACGGAGAGCGATGAGCGGGTTCGGGCCCGGGGCGGTGGAGCTGAGCGGCGTCGAGGTGCGGGTGGTGGGGCGGACCCTCCTGTCCGGCGTCGACTGGCGGGTGGAGTACGGCCAGCACTGGGTGGTGCTGGGGCCCAACGGGGCGGGCAAGACCACGCTGCTGTCGCTGGCGGCCGCCGTGCGGCACCCCAGCCGCGGTTCGGTCACCGTGCTCGGCCAGCGCCTGGGCCGGGTCGACCTGCGGGAGCTGCGGCGCCGGATCGGGCTGGTGGCGGCGAGCCAGCGGCTCGTCGACGAGGGGCTGCTGGAGGACGAGGGCGCGACCGCGCACACCGTCGTGCTGACCGGTCACACCGGCAGCAGCGCCCCGCTGTGGGACCGCTACGGCCCGGCCGAGCACGAGCGGGCCCATCGGCTGCTGGCCGACCTGGGGTGCAAGGACCTCGCCGAGCGGCCGTTCGGCGTCTGCTCCCAGGGGGAGCGGGCCAGGATCAGGGTCGCCAGGGCGCTCATGGCCGAGCCGGTGATCCTGCTGCTGGACGAGCCGTTCGCCGGGCTCGACCTGCCCGCCCGCGAGGACCTGATCGCCGCCGTGGAGAACCTGGCGGCGTCCCGTCCCGCGCTGACCACGGTCACCGTGACCCACCATCTGGAGGAGGTCCCGGCCACCACCACCCACGCCCTGCTGATGCGCGACGCCCGTGTCCAGGCGGCCGGCCCGGCGGGGGAGGTCCTGACGGGGGAGAACCTGTCGGAGTGCTTCGGCAGGCCGTTGCGGATCGACGCCCTGGACGGGCGCTGGTACGCCCGCGCCGTGCGGAGCTGACCCCGCGCCCCCGCCGGTTCCCGGGTCCGCCGGGTGCCCGCGCCCGGCCGTGGTTCCGCCGGGACGCGGTCGCGGCGCGGTCAGTCTCTCTTGCGCTGGCGGATGAGGCCCATGAAACCCGGGCTGGGCTTGAACTTGGCGGTCCAGGTCTCCGCGATCTCCAGGGGTTCGCCGGTCTGCGGGTTGCGCCCGGTGCGTGCCGGCTTGTGGACGATCTCGAAGGATCCGAAGCCGGGGATGGCCACCTTCTCCTCGGCGGCCACGCTCGTCTGGATCACGCTGAGGATGGCGTCCAGGGCGGCGGCGGTCTGCCGCCTGCTGAGCCCCGCCTCGGCCGCGGCCTTGTCGATCAGCTCGCGCTTGTTCATGGGGGATAGCTAACGCCATCACCGGCCGCGGCGTCGAGCCGGGCTCCCCGTACGGCCGCGGCGTGCCGGGGGTCCGTCGCGTGCCGAGGGCCGGGCGGCCGTGCGCCCCGGCCGGGGGCGCACCGGTCAGGTGAGGCCGGCGTCGTGGGCGAGGAGCGCGATCTGGGTGCGGTTTCCCAGGTCGAGCTTGGTGAGGATGCTGGAGACGTGCGCCTTCACCGTGGTGACGCCCATGGCGAGTTCCGCGGCGATGTCCGCGTTCGTCCGGCCGCGCGCGATCGCGAGGACCACCTCGTGCTCGCGGGGGGTGAGGGCGGCCAGCGCGGCGCGGGCCCGCTCGTAGGCGCCGGCCTGGGCGACGGTGCGGTCCATCAGCCGCCGGGTGACGCGCGGGGACAGGATCGGGTCGCCCGCCGCGACCCGGGTGACCGCCTCCACGATCTGCGGCGGCGGGGTGTCCTTGAGCAGGAATCCGCCGGCTCCGGCGCGCAGCGCGTGCAGGATGTTCTCGTCGGTGTCGAAGGTGGTCAGCACGATCACCTCCGGCGGGCGGGCCCGGGCGCGGAGCCGCCGGGTGGCGGTGATGCCGTCCACGCGGGGCATCCGCAGGTCCATGAGGACGACGTCGGGGGCGTGGGCGTCGGTGGCGGTGACGGCCTCCTGGCCGTCGGCCGCCTCGCCGACGACGGTGATGCCGGCGGCGCCGTCCAGCATCATGGACAGGCCGGCGCGGACCAGGGCGTCATCGTCGACCAGGAGCACGCGGATCACGCGGGCCATGGTAACCATGCCCGGAGCAGGAACCGTCCGCCGGTGTTCTGGTGGTCCAGCCGTCCGCCGGCCAGCCGTACCCGCTCGGTGAGCCCGACCAGGCCGACGCCGCCGCCGGGCACGGCCGGCGCCGGGCCCGGCGCCGGCAGCGGGTTGCGGACGTCGATCAGCAGGCGCGTGCCGGGGGAGCCGCGCAGCAGCACCTCCACCGGCTGGCCCGGGGCGTGCTTGCGGGCGTTGGTCAGCCCCTCCTGGACGACGCGGTAGCCGGTCCTTCCGGCGGCGGGGGGCGGGACGGCGCCGGCGGTCTCGTCGGCGACCCGTACGTCCTGGCCCGCCTGGCGCGCCTCGGCGACCAGCCGCGGCAGGTCGGCCAGCGTGGGCTGCGGTTCGGGTTCCTCCAGGAGGTCGTCCTCCTCGCGCAGCAGTCCGATCACCTGACGCAGCTCCTCCAGCGCCTGGTGCACGCCGGAACGGACCACTCCGGCGGCCCTGGCGAGCTGCTCGGGGGAGGAGTCCGGGCGGTACTCCAGCGCCCCGGCGTGGGTGGCCACCAGTGACAGGCGATGGGCCAGCACGTCGTGCATCTCCCGGGCGATCCTGCGGCGTTCGGCCATGCGGGCCTCGGCGATCCGCCGGCCCTGCTCTGCCTCGGCACGGCGGGCGCGCTCGCGCAGCGAGGCGAGCAGCGCGCGGCGGGAACGGGCCAGCGCGCCCCACCCGAGGAGCGCGCCGTACGAGGCGCAGATCAGCAGCAGCCACCAGCCGAGGGAGATGCCGGAGCTCGGCCGCCACAGTCCCTGGAGCGCGTGGGCCGCGAGGCCCGCCGCCGCCACCGCCGCCGCGACGGGGAACCGCCTGCGCTGGGCCACCTGCAGCGCCCCCGTCGTCGCCGCCGGGGTGGCGGCGGGGGAGAGCACGGCGAGGAGGGTCGCGGCGAGCGCTCCGGGGACCGGCCACCACAGCTGGGCGAGCGCGGCGGCCAGGCTCGCCGCCCCGACCGCGGCCTCCGGCCACGGCGGCGGCCCGCCGGCCCGGCCCCACAGCGACAGGGCGGTCAGCGCGCCCACCCCCAGGAACGTGATCGTCACTGCCACGGGGTGCGGGGGCCGGGTCTCGCTCACCGGCCCAGGCTAGGCCGCGGAACGGAGGATCCGTCACCTACCGAAGTAGGAGGCGGCCCCCACCGGAGGAGGACGGAACGCGACCTCGGGCCCGATGCGGTTACCGGCCCGGCCGGGCGAGGCTGACCGCCGTGAACACCTCCCTCAGAAGATTCCTCGTAGTGGTGATCGGCGCCCCCGTGGCGGCCCTGGTCGTGTGGGCGCTGGCGGTGCCGCTGGCCGGAACCGCGCTGACCGTGCGGACGGGCGGCGCCACGCAGACGGTCGGGCCGGTGTCGGTCGTGGTGGTGAGCCTGCTGGCCGGACTGGCCGGCTGGGCGCTCCTGGCCGTCCTGGAACGGTCGGCGAAGCGGTCCGGCCGTGTCTGGACGATCGTCGCCCTGGTCGTGTGCGTCCTGTCCCTCCTCGGCCCGCTGGGCAGCGCCGCCGGCGCCGCCGCGACGCTGGTGCTGGTCCTGTTGCACCTGGTCGTCGGCGCGGTGCTCATCCCGGGGCTGGCGCGGCGGTGAGGCGCCCGGGCGTCCTCGGGGGCTCGCCCGGCCCTGCCTCCCGCGGCGGTCCGCGCCGGGTGCCGCCGGATCCGCGCGCCGTCCGCGCCGGGTGCCGCGGGTGGAGGTGCCGGGGCGGTCCGCCGTCTCCCCCAAGGCGGCGGACCGCCCCGGCCGTTCAGCGGCCGGCCTGTGCGGCCAGCCGTTCCGCTTCCCGGTGCAGGGCTTCGATGAGGAGAAGCTCCAGGCGGAGCCTCTCGTCAGCGAGGCCGTCGAGTACTTCCATGCGGGCCTCCCTGCTCACACGGACGCCCTGGTGATCGGGAAAGTTCACGTCGATGCCGAACCGGCCTCGCCTTTCGGTTCCTTCGGTGACGCGCAACCGGCCTCGCCCGCGGGACGACCGGTTCTGTGATCGTCCTCCCGGCGCCCCCGCGCTCCCGACGTCCCCGCGCATCCGGCCGCCTCCTCAGGAGGAGACCAGTTCCGCCAGGTCGACGTGCTCTCCGACCTCCCGCACATCGGTGCAGTACGCCAGGAGCACCTGACGGTCACCGACACGCCGGGTCACGCGCAGGCACGGGAGGTCGTGGAGCACGACCGCCTCCACCTCGATGCCGTCCGGTCCTTGCCAGATACTCATGAGGTCGAGGCTACGAAGAGTCAGGTAAGTCTGGGGTAACCAATCGGGCATATCGTGGTGGTCAGTGAAGGATGCCCCGTTTTTCCCTGGTTCCAGGATGATTAGCCGCGTCGCTATGGGTAACAGGACGGCAGAACCCAAGCAACCAGGGAGAAACCAACATGGCCTTGCCCAAGCTAACCCCCGAACAGCGTCAAGCGGCGCTCGCCAAGGCCGCCGAGACGCGTGCGGCCCGGGCCAAGCTCCTGGCCGACGTCAAGGCCGGGTCCGTGAGCCTTGAGCAGCTGCTCGGCCGCGAAGACGAGGTCGCCAAGCGCATCAAGGTCTCGCAGGCGCTGCGAGCGCTGCCGGGCATCGGCAACGTCAAGGCGGCCCAGCTCATGCAGGCGGCCGACGTGGACGAGACCCGTCGGCTCGGCGGTCTCGGCGCCCAGCAGCGCCGCAAGCTGCTGCAGGCCGTCGAGCGCTGATCCCCCGGGGCGCGCCGGCCCTCGGCGCGCCCGGATCCCCCGGACATCGCGCGGACGGCCAACGGCCCCACCGTCCGCGAGCCGCCCGGAACGGAGGGCGGCGGAAGAGGCCCCGCCGTACGGACCCCCGTACGGCGGGGCCTCGCCGCGTCCCCATGAGCCCGCGAGGGCCCGCCGCCGTCTGGACCCGCTCAGGAACGCCGATGTCCGGACCCGCGAGGGGGCGCCGGTGTCTGGACTGAGGAGAGAGCGAGCGCAGCGAGCGAACGACGAGGGAAGACACCGGCTAAGAGCCCCCGAGCCGCGACACGCAGTGTCGCCATGAGCACTACCCCGAGCCGCGACGCGCAGTGTCGCCGTGAGCCCGCTCGGGGGCGCCGGTGTCTGGACTGAGGAGCGCAGCCGCGGAGCGGCGGAGTGACGAGGGAAGACATCGGGTAAGAGCCCCTGAGCCGCGACACGCAGTGTCGCCATGAACACAGCGTCGCCATGAGCCCAGCGGGGAAGAACCACAGAAGGGAACGTCGTCCGCGCTGGAACTCCCGCGTTCGAGTGCCGGATACTGGACGCCGAAGGGGGCATCATGAAGCGGATCATCGCAGTGGCGGCGCTGCTGGCGGGCACCGCGGCGACGCTTTCCGGCGCGGGCGCCGTGGCCGAGGCGAAGCCCAGGACGCCGGTGAGCGAATCGCAGTACCAGATCCTCCTCGACCAGTGCGACTACGCGGGCACCGCGCGGCTCCGGTCCGACTGCCGGACCCGGGTCAGGGACACCTACCGGATCGGGGCGGTGAACCCGAGCCTCGACTGCCGCACCTACTCCGGGGTCACCGTCTGCGGCGATCTCACGCTCACCGGGAAGCAGTGCGAGTGCGTGGCGAACCTGGTGAAGGCCGGCCTCTCCTACCGGCGGGCCGAAGTGGAGTGTTACGCCGCCGCCTCGTAGTCCCCGTGATCGCCGCCGCGGATCGGACGCCGTCCGGTCCGGGAATCGCGCCCTGGCCGTGTCGTCCGCCGCGGGCGGACAGCCGGATGCCCCGCCTCCCGGGGGGTGAGGAGGCGGGGCGTTCGCCCTGGCCGGCGGTTCGAGCCCGGGGGCGCGGCCGGGGCGGTTCCCGCGCCGGCGCGGTCCGGGCGGCCCCCCGCATGCCCTGAGGGGGATGGGCCCGGACCGCGCGGGCGCTCGCGGTCACCGCCGCCGGCGCGCGTCTCCGCGGGTCAGTGAGCCTCGAACTGCTCCTCCTCGGTGGAGCCCCGCAGGGCCGTGGTGGAGGAGTCCGGCGCGATGGCCGTGCTGACCAGGTCGAAGTATCCGGTGCCGACCTCGCGCTGGTGGCGGGTGGCGGTGTAGCCGCGCCGCTCGGAGGCGAACTCGGCCTCCTGCAGCCGGACGTAGGCGCTCATGCCCTCCTCGGCGTAGCCGTGGGCCAGGTCGTACATCGAGTGGTTGAGCGAGTGGAAGCCCGCCAGCGTGATGAACTGGAACTTGTACCCCATGTGGCCCAGTTCCCGCTGGAACTTGGCGATCGTGGAGTCGTCCAGGTGCTTCTTCCAGTTGAAGGACGGCGAGCAGTTGTAGGCCAGCATCTGGTCGGGGTGGCGGGCCTTGATCGCCTCGGCGAACTCGCGGGCCACGTCCAGGTCCGGCGTGGAGGTCTCCATCCACAGCAGGTCGGCGTAGGGCGCGTAGGCCAGGCCGCGGGCGATGCAGGCGTCCACGCCGTTGCGGACCCGGTAGAAGCCCTCGGCGGTGCGCTCGCCGGTGGTGAAGGCCTGGTCGCGGGGGTCGACGTCCGTGGTCAGCAGCGTCGCGGCCTGGGCGTCGGTCCGCGCGATGATCAGGGACGGGACCCCGCAGACGTCGGCCGCCAGGCGGGCCGCGTTGAGGGTCTTGATGTGCTGGCTCGTCGGGATGAGCACCTTGCCGCCGAGGTGGCCGCACTTCTTCTCGGAGGCGAGCTGGTCCTCCCAGTGCACGCCCGCCGCGCCGGCGGCGATCATGCCCTTCATCAGCTCGAAGGCGTTGAGCACGCCGCCGAAGCCGGCCTCGGCGTCGGCCACGATGGGGGCAAGCCAGTGCGGCGCGTTCCCGTCTCCCTCGGACCAGGTGATCTGGTCGGCGCGCAGCAGGGCGTTGTTGATGCGCCGCACGACGGCCGGGACCGAGTTCGCCGGGTAGAGGCTCTGGTCGGGGTAGGTCTGCCCGCCGAGGTTGGCGTCGGCGGCGACCTGCCAGCCGGACAGGTAGATCGCCTTCAGGCCGGCCTTGATCTGCTGGACCGCCTGGTTGCCGGTGAGCGCGCCCAGGGCGTGCACGTAGTCCTCGGAGTGGAGCAGGTTCCACAGCCGTTCGGCGCCGAGCCGGGCCAGGGTGTGCTCCTCCTGGACCGATCCCCGCAGCCGGATCACGTCCTCGGCGGTGTAGGCCCGCTCGGTGTCCTTCCAGCGGGGGTCGTTCTCCCACTCGCGCCGCAGTTCCTCTGCGGCTCCCTTGAGGCGATCGATCATTTTTTCACTCCTTGTCGTCCCCTGGGTGCCTTGATCCGAGTGTGAGTCGGGGCGAAACGGGCGAACAAGGCAGAAGCGATCGAAAGAAAGTCATTTTTTCCTACATGGCGAATACTCACCGGTATTCGAGACAGAAGAACCGCTCAGTTTGCCCTGTGGACTAGACCAATCACGTGACGCGGGTCACAGCTACCCTCGCCGTATGGAAATATCCGTTGAAATTTCGTCTAGCATCGGAGCATGGGATCGCTGGTGGGTGAAGAACCGCTGACCTTGACGCAGGAGCTGGACCTGATCGCGTTCGGCCAGCGTCTCAAACACCTGCGCAAGCAGCGCGGCCTCACCCTCGCCGACCTCGGCGAGCGTGTCGGCCGTGCCCCCAGCCAGCTGTCCCTCCTGGAGAACGGCAAGCGCGAGCCGAAGCTGTCGCTGCTGAAGTCGCTGGCCGCCGCGCTGAACGTGCCGGTGGAGGAGCTTTTGCGCCGCCAGGCGCCCAGCAGGCGGGCGCAGCTGGAGATGGCGCTGGAGGAGGCGCAGCGCGACCCGATCTACGCCGGGCTCGGCCTGGCCAGGCTCAAGGTCTCCGCCCGCGTCCCCAACGACGTGCTGGAGCACATCCTCGGCCTGTACGGCGAGCTGCGCTCACGCCAGGCCAAGGGCACCGCCACCCCCGAGGAGGCGCGTGCCGCCAACGCCGAGCTGCGCCGTACGCAGCGCGAGCGGGGCAACTACTTCGAGGAGATCGAGAAGGCGGCGGCCGAGGCGCTGTCGGCCGTCGGCTACCGCGCCGGCGCGCTGTCGCAGAGCACCGTCCAGGCCCTGGTCACGCACTTCGGCTACGCCGTGCAGACGGTCCAGGACCTGCCGCGCTCGGTGCGCTCCATCACCGACCTGCGCAACCGGCGCATCTACGTCAAGCACGAGCAGCTCGGCATGCACAGCCCGCGCACCATCCTGCTGCAGACCCTCGGCCACCTCGCCCTCGGCCACCACAAGCCCCGCGACTTCGCCGACTTCCTGCGCCAGCGCACCGAGGCGAACTACTTCGCCGCGGCCGTGCTGGTGCCCGAGGCCACCGCCGTGCCGTACCTGCGGGAGGCCAAGCAGGACCGGGCGCTGAGCGTGGAGGACCTGCGCGACGTCTACGCCGTCTCCTACGAGATGGCCGCGCACCGCTTCACCAACCTCGCCACCCACCACCTGGACCTGGCGTGCCACTTCGTCCGCAACGACGCCGGCGGCATCATCTACAAGGCCTACGAGAACGACGGCATCGTCTTCCCCGCCGACGAGCAGGGCGCGATCGAGGGCCAGCGGATGTGCCAGCAGTGGTCGGGCCGGCAGGTCTTCCTCTCGCCCGACCGGTTCTCGGTCTTCTACCAGTACTCCGACTCGCCCACCGGGACCTACTTCTGCGTCGCGCACGTCGATCCGAGCCGCGAGCGGGACTTCGCGATCACCCTGGGCGTGCCGTACCGGGAGTCGCGCTGGTTCCGCGGGCGGGAGACCGTCAACCGGACCCGCTCCGGCTGCCCCACCGGCGACTGCTGCCGCCGCCCGCCGGTGGAGCTGGCCCGCCGCTGGGAGGGCTACGCCTGGCCGTCGGCCCGGGGCAACTCCCACGTCCTGGCCGCGCTGCCCCCGGGTTCCTTCCCCGGGGTGGACGAGGCCGACGTCTACACCTTCCTGGAGCGCCACGCCATCGGCTGAACCGCGTCGCCACCCCGGCCTCCTGCCTTCCCTGCCGGAACGGCGTGTCGCACAGGGGCCCGGGGCCCGTCACACGGGCGGTCCGCCGGGCGGCAGCGTCAGCGACGGGTGGCCGAAGAACCGGTAGGCGGTCGCGGTGGCCGGCGCCTGGCAGCGCAGGGAGCGCAGCACCTCCGCCGGGGGCTCCCCGGCCAGGCAGCGCCGGTAGAACTCCCGCGCCAGGCCGTCGTCGCCGACCGGCCAGAGCGGGGCGACCACCGCGCTCGCGCCCGCCAGCAGGAACGCCTGGCAGTCGTCCGGCTCCTCCAGGAAGACGAACGGCGCGCCGCCCATGCCCCGGCCCAGCGCCTCGGCCGCCGAGCTTCCGGCGGTGAAGTGCACCACGTCCGTGGGCTGGGACAGCAGGGCCAGCACCTCGCCCAGCACGGGGTTGATCCGGGCGGCGCCGTACGCGCCGGTCAGCGGGTGGGGCTCGGCGCCGCCGTAGACCACCGCCATGCTCCGCCCGGCCGCCCGCGCGGGCGGCGGCAGCTCGGGGCGCCGTCCGCCCAGCGGCCAGCGGCCGGTCGTCGTCTGGCAGTTCAGGAACGGCGGGATCGACGGGTCGAACGGGTGCTCCAGCGCGGCCAGCTCCCAGGGGACGTGCGTCTCCTGGGAGACGATCAGCACGCTCGGGCGGCGCGGGGCGACCCGGGCCGCCACCGCGTGCAGCAGTTCCCAGAACCCCCGGGGGATCCGCGCGGCGATCCGGCGTCCCATGTCGTCGAGGCTGCCGGCCTCCTCCGCCAGATGCCGCCCGAACTCCGAGATCCGCGTGCCCAGCTCGCAGACCTCCGCCCGGTCGGGGGTGAGGAAGTGCGGCGAGTGGTAGGTCCACCACAGCCGTCCCGGCTGGTCGCCGTGGACGACGACCGCGGTGACGTCCGGCGGCTCGGCGTCGCCTCCCGTGCGGATCCTGGTCCCGGCGGCCGGCTGCCCCTCGCCCTCCGGGGGGAGCGTGCCGGGGGCGCCGACGACGGCGAGGGCGCGTACCCCGAACCCGGTGACCTGGCCGCGCACCGAGTGGACCGCCTGGATCTGCCGGGCGGTGACCGGCTGCTCCTGCGGGAGCGCCACCAGGCGCACCGCCGTCCTCGGGTACGGCGTGGCCGGATCGACGCGCAGCCGCACCCGCCAGCCGCCGGGCGCCTCGAACCCCTCGGCGACGAGCTGGACGTCCAGGTCGAACGGCTCCCCGGCGTACGGCGCCGCCGGGCCGGCGGATGCGGAACCCGGGTTCGCGGGCGTGGCGCCGGGGACGGTTCCGGGAGCGGCGCCGGGTTCGCCGGGCACCACGCCGACCTCCACCAGGGTCTCCGTCCCGGCGACCACCTCGCCGGTCACCCGGATCAGCGGGAACCCGGCCCACTCCGGGCCGATCGGGGCGGGCTCGGCGCGCCGCCTGCGGAAGGCGCCGGTCAGGCGGCCGAGCACCGAGGGGCCCCTGCCGCCCTGCGCCGAACCGGCGGGGTGCGGTGGCTCCTCCGGACCGCCCCGCCGTACGGACGTGGTGGCCTGGGCGTCCTCGGTCCGCGCGGAGCCCAGCAGGCCGGGCGGCGGCCACGCGGGGCCGGTCTGCGCGGGCGGCGCACCGGCCGGCATGGGCGGTCCGGCATGTCCTGTCTGTCCGGGGGGCGGCCACACCTGTCCCGGCGGCGCGGCGGGCGGTGCCGGCGGAACGACGTTCCCGCCCGGAGGCCCGGCGAACGGCGTCTCCGGCCCGATCCGGCCGTCGGGGAACGGAAGGGACGGCGCCTCCCGGCCGTCCTGGCCGGGGAACGGCCACTCCGGGGAGACCGGTCCGGCGGGGGGCCCGGCCGGCGGCTCCGGCTCCACGTGGCCGATGACCGGCGGGTTCACGTCCACCGGCTCGGCGATCAGCGGCGGGCCGACCGGCGCGGGGAGCGGCGGGTTCGGACCCGGGATCTGTCCTCCCGGGCCGGGCGGCGTTCCAGGACCCTCGGCGCCGGGGAACGGCGGCGGGTTCGGGGAACCGGGGAACGGCAGGCCGGGGTCGGCGGGCATCGGCGGGTTCGGCGAACCGGGCGGCGGCATCCCGGGACCGGTCGGCATCCCGGGGCCGGGGGGCATCGGCGGGTTCAGCGGGCCCGGAAGCGGCGCGCCCGGGTGCGGCGGGCCGTACGGCGGACCGCCCGGCCCGGCCGGTCCGGGGCCGTCGGCGGGGAACGGCGCGCCGGGTCCTGGGGGGAGCGCGGGGGCGGCCGGGAACGACGCGCCGGGTCCGGCGGGGAGCGCGGGGGCGGCCCCGTGCGGCGCGCCGGGACCGGCGGGCGCACCACTGTCCGCGCCGCCGTCCGTGCCGTCCGCGGTCATCAGCTCGCTGAACCGTTCCCAGACGGGGCCGTACTGGACGATGAGCATCACGATGGCGTCCGCCAGCGGTCCGGGAGCCTGCCGGCCCTCCTGCGCCAGCAGCGGATCGAGCTGCTCGCGCAGCTCCCCGGAAGACCCGCCCAGCAGCCGGTCAAGCTCGTCACGGACGATGCGTGCCGCCTTCATCACGGCCACCGGGTCCATGGTGCCCCTTTCCCTCCAGTCTGTGCCGATCCTCCCACCTGTAGGGAGCGCGGAAGACAGGAGGTGTTCCCCGATACTCGTCCATGATTATCGACACATATGGTGAGAGCCGTAGGTCGTCGACGGTGAGAAGGGTGGGCTGTGCTGCCTGAGGTGGAGGCATGGCTGCGGCGACGCACCTCATCGTCGGACGACTGGCCGCTGCCGTGGCTGCTGGAGGCCAAGGGCGACGCGACCGTCAGCGTCGTGCTGCCCGCGCGTGACGAGGCCGGGACGGTCGGGGACATCGTCGCCGCGATCCGGCGCGACCTGATGGAGACCGTCCCCCTGGTGGACGAGCTCGTGGTCGTCGACTCCCGTTCGGTGGACGACACCGCCGCGCGCGCCGCCCGGGCCGGAGCCAGGGTGGTGGCGCAGGACGAGGTCCTCCCCGACCTCAAGCCGCTGGACGGCAAGGGGGAGGCGCTGTGGAAGTCGCTCGCCGCGACCTCGGGCGACCTGCTGGTCTTCGTCGACGCCGACCTGCGCGAGTTCCGGACCTCGTTCGTGACCGGCCTGCTCGGCCCGCTGCTCGCCGACCCGGACGTGGTCTACGTCAAGGGCTGCTACGACCGGCCGCTGTGGGACGTCCAGGGCGGCGGCGGGCGCGTCACCGAACTCGTCGCCCGCCCGCTGCTCAACCTGCACTGGCCGATGCTCGCCGGATTCGTCCAGCCTCTGGCGGGGGAGTACGCGGGACGGCGCTCGGCGCTGGAGCGCGTCCCGTTCGTCACCGGCTACGGCGTGGAACTGGCCCTGCTGATCGACCTGCTGGAGCTCGCCGGGCTCGACGCGCTCGCCCAGGTCGACCTGGGCCGCCGGGTCCACTCCCACCAGTCCACCGAGGCGCTCGGCGGGATGGCCGCCCAGATCCTGCAGACCTGCTGGTCCCGGCTGGAACGCCAGAACAAGATGATCCCCCTGCACGAGCCGTCCCCCCGGCTGGTGCAGTTCCGCCGCGAGGCCGGGAGCATCGGGGAGGCCGGGAGCGCCGGGAGCACCGAAAAGGCCGGAGGGACCGGAGGGTCCGAGAGGGCGGTGGGGCACCGGGCGGTCGTCCGCGACACGGCCGTCGCCGAGCGCCCTCCGATGTCCACCGTCCCCGACCGGCGCTCCCACGCCCCCGGCTGACCTTCCCGGAGGGGTACACGACCGCCGCGCGGCGGGGGCCGCCGGCCGGGATGTTCCCGGGAGGCCGGGGTGGCAGGGGCGAAGGTCAGGACGGCTTCGGACGCCTTGGACTCCGGGACCGGCCTCGGGCCGTGCGTCCGGCCCCGGGGCCCGATCCCGGCCTGCCGCCCCGGATCATGGGGGCGAGATCCGGGAGTCAGCCCGTTCGCGTGGGCGCCGGTTCCGAAGGCGTCTCCGGGCCGGGAGCGGGGGCCGTGCCCGTGGGCGTCGGCATCGGGCCGTGCGGCATGCCCCGCTCGCCGTACCACTCGGTCAGCCACCGGTGCATCCGCCGGATCTCGGCCCACTGGTCGTCCCGCACGGTGCGCGCGAACTCCGCGACCTGCGGGTGCCGGATGTCCCCGTGTGCCAGCAGCCGTTGGGACATCATGACCGCCATCATGTGGTGCCGGATCATCTCCCGCAGGAACGTCCGGTCCAGCGCCTCACCCGACAGCCCTGACAGGTCGCTCATCATCGGCCGCTGCCGGATCTCCGCGGGGCACCCGGGGTACCACTCGGCCAGCCAGCCCCGCATCTTCGCGATCTCGGCGTTCTGTGTGGTGACGATCGACTCGGCCAGGCGGCGCAGTTCCGGCCGGTCGGAGCGCCGTAGCTGCTCCGCCGCGCTGACGGCCTCCCGGTGGTGTGGGATCATCCGCGCCAGATAGGCGTACTCGTTGTCCGCCGCGTGCATCGGGCCGCCCGGCCCCATGCCCGGCCCCATGCTCGAACCCATGTCCGGCCCCATGCCCGGTCCCATGCCGGGGCCGGTGGGCGGGCAGGGGCTTCGCGATCCGGAAGGGGCCGGGGTCGGCTGCCCGGCCGCACCGGTGGCGGTGACGCCCACCGCCACGGCCGCCAGGAGCGCCCCGGCCGCGATCCGCGCCGTTACCGCGTGTCGTGTCATCTCGACCCCCAACCGCTCGTGCGGTCCCTCCTCCCACGGTAGACACGCCGCGTCCCGGCGGGTCACCGGGCCCACCCCCGTTCCGGGTGCGACCGGAGCCGCCCCGTCGCGAACCCGGTACGGCCGTGCCCGCCGCGGGACCGGCGCCGGGCCGACCTATGCTTTCCTGCGGTGACAGGCCCGTGCCGACGGGCGGAGCGCGAGCGTGGGGGAGGGGAGATGGACGGTACGGCCCGCCGGCCCGCCCTTCCGGCGCATCGCTGGCTGCTCCTCGTCGCCCTGGTCCTCGGCGTCGCCGGGATGCACACGCTCGGGCACCTCGACCATGGCGGGCGGCACGACGGCATGCCCGGCATGGTCGAGGCCGCCCCCGCGGTTCACGCTCTCCCATCCGCCGCGGTTCACGCTCTCCCATCCGCCGCGGTCCGCGCTCTCCCGTCCGCCGCTCTCCCGTTCGGCCACCACGGAGACGCGGCGTCACACCCGGCACCGGACCTCCGGCGGTCGCTCTCCGGCCCCGGCGGCCCCCTTCCCTCCTCCGATCCGTCCTCCGTCTGCCTGGCCGTGCTCACCTCGCTCGTGTCGCTGCTCCTCGCCGGAGCGGCGTGGATGTGGACGCGCCGGAGCCTGGAGGCACGGCCCGCCGGCGTACGGCCGGTGCCGTTCGTCGCCCGGCCGCCCCCGCGAAGGACGGCTCTGCGTCTCGCACGTCTGTCGGTCCTGCGCATATAGGCCGGCCGTTCCCGTGGGCGGCGGCTGGAACGCGCCCGCGGACGACCGGTTCGCAGATCCGACGGAAACGAAAAGAGAACGCGAAGATGTCCACCCACCACCTCAACCGCCCCGCCCCGCGCAGGTTCGCCCTCGCCGTCGTCGCCGGGGCCGGCGCCCTCGCGCTGCTCACCGCCTGCGGCGGCGGGGACGGCACGACGGCCGCCCGGCCGGGTCACGACGGCATGACCGGCATGCCGAGCGGGGCGCCCACGCCCGCCGCGACCGCCTCGCACACCGCCGCGTTCAACGCCGCCGACGTGATGTTCGCCCAGATGATGATCCCGCACCACCGGCAGGCCGTCACGATGGCCGAACTCGCCGCGACCCGGGCCTCGGACCCGGAGGTGAGGAACCTGGCAGCGAAGATCAAGGGAGCGCAGGACCCGGAGATCGCCACCATGACCGGCTGGCTCAAGGCATGGGGTGCGCCCGAGATGCCCGACGGCGGCCACATGGGACACGACATGCCCGGCATGATGAGCGAGGAGGACATGGCCGGTCTCAAGGCGGCCGAGGGCGCCGGGTTCGACCGGATGTTCTCGAAGATGATGATCGCCCACCATGAGGGGGCGGTCGACATGGCCGAGACCGAGCGGGCGCAGGGCGCCGACCCCGGCGCGAAGAAGCTCGCCGCCGACATCGTTATCGCCCAGCGGGCCGAGATCGGGCAGATGCGGAAGATCCTCGACCGGCTCTGAGACGAGTTCCGGCCGCCGGGCACGATCGGAGGCGGCCGGTGACGGGAACGGGCCGGTGGCGGATGCGCTCGGTGCGCGCCCGCCACCGGCTCCTCTCGCCGCCCGCGGGCATGGAGACGGCCCACGGAGCGTCCCGGCTCACGCGGTCGGCGGCCTGGCCGGGCCGTTCTACTCGGCGGGGCCGGCCGGGCGGACGCCGTCCGCGGTCGCCGGTTCCCCGCCCTGGGCCGGGCGGGCGCCGTCCGCCTCACCGGCCAGGGCGGTCCGCGCGAAGGCGACGAGGTGCTCGCGCATCCGCAGCCGCCCCTCCTCGGTCGCCGCCTCGTCGCCGAGGATGATCCGGCCGAGCCGCGACATGACCGCCGGCCAGGCGGCCAGGCCGATCAGTGTCATCATGGTGCGCGCCGTCTCCTGGGACGGCTCGCGGCCGAGTCCCGCGGCGAGCGACTCGGCCTTCCTCTCGCATTTGGTGACCCGGTGCTCCTGCCCCTCCAGCTCGCCGTCGCGGTAGTGCAGCGACTCCCACATCAGCAGGCGGACCAGCTCCGGGTGGGTGCGGTAGTAGTCGTGGAGCCTGGCGACGTACTCGACCGGGTCGTCGCCGGGCATGGCGACCGCCGCGGTCAGCTCGTCCATCACGGTGATCATGACCTGGTCGAAGAGCTTCTCCTTGCTGCCGAAGTAGCCGTAGATGCGCTCCTTGTTGACTCCGGCGCGCTCGGCGATGCGGTCGACGCGGGCCCCGGCGATGCCGTGGGCGGCGAACTCGGCGCGGGCGGCGGACAGGAGGGCGTCCCTGGTGGCTTCCTTCGGCATGCGCCGAGTGTACGGGACGACCGCCCTTCCGTGGAACCAACCGGTTGGTTGACTTCCAACCGGTTGGTTGGCTACGGTCCTGCCATGACGATCTCCCCGCCGGCCCCGGCCACCCAGGCCGCGGCCCTCCGCTCCGGCGGGTTCGCCCCCCTCGGACGCACCCTCGCCGTCTTCTCCCTCGCCGCCGTGCTGTCCAGTGGCCAGCTGTACGTGGTGATCCCCCTGCTGCACGGCATGGCCGCCGGCTGGGGCGCCGCCCAGGCGAGCCTCACCTGGCTCGTCACCGCGTTCGGCGTGGGCTACGCCGCCGGATTCCTGATCTTCGGCCCGCTCTCCGACCGGTACGGCCGCAGGCGCCTGATCCTCGCCGGCCTGCTGGCCGCCGCGGTCGCCACCGCCCTCGTCACCGTCGCGCCGGGACCCGGCGCGGCGATCGGGCTCCGCGTGCTCCAGGGCGTCGCGGTCTCGGTCTTCCCCCCGGCGGCCATGGCCTACCTGGGCGAACGCGTCACCCCGCACCGCCGTACGCTGTCACTGGCCACCATCACCAGCGCCTTCCTCGCCGCCGCGGTGCTGCTCCAGGTCGCCGCCCAGGCGCTGGCGGGGGCGATCGGCTGGCGCGGGGTGTTCCTGCTGTCGGCCGCGGGGTTCGCGGCCTCCGCCGTCGCCGCCCGCGCCGTCATGCTGCCCGACCCGCCGCGTACGGCCACCGGCTCCCTCGCCTCCGCCTACCGCGCGATCCCGTCCCTGCTGGCCACCCCCGCGCTGCTGCTCCGCTACGCCGGAACCGTCACCATCCTGACAACGTTCGTCGCCGTCTACACCGGCCTGCAGCTCGCCGGCCCCGCCGAGATCACCGGCTCACCCCAGGCCCTGCTCGCCCTGCGGATCAGCGGCCTGCCGTCCATGCTGGCCGTCCCGCTGCTGACCCCCGTGCTGGCCCGCTTCCCCGCCCCCCGGCGGGCGACGGCACTGCTCGTGGTGGCGGCCCTCGCGCTCGTCGTCGCCGGGGCCGCCGAACCGGGCGTGACCGGGCTCGCCCTGCTCCTCGCCCTCTACGTCTTCGGCGTCGCCGCCGGCACGCCCGCGGTCAACGAGAACATCGGCGCGATCGCCGGCGGCGCCCGCGGCACCGCCCTGTCCCTGTTCACCTTCTCCCTCTTCCTCGGCGGGAGCCTCGGACCGCAGCTCGCCACCGCCTTCGCCGGCGGCGGGTTCGGCCTCCTGATGTACGGCACGGCCGCCCTGCTCCTCCTCGGCGTCCTGGCCCTGGCCGCCGCCGCCCGCACCGGCCGCACGTGACCCCTCCCCGCCCCGCCGTACGGACCGGGTATGGGCACCCGCACCGGCCGTCCGGCGGCCCCGCCGTACGCCCTGGCCTACCGGGCGGCCGGGCGAGCCGTTACGGTGGGCAGCGCGCGAAAGGAGTTGATCACGATGAGCGAGGCCGGCTTCTGCCCGGAGCTGGGTGACGACGTGCGGGAGGTGCGCGACTGGGTGCGGGAGTTCGCCCGCACGGTCGTCCGCCCCGCCGGGGCCGAGTGGGACGAGCGCGAGGAGACGCCCTGGCCGGTCATCCAGGAGGCCGCCCGGATCGGGCTGTACTCGCTCGACTTCTTCGCGCAGCAGTGGTTCGAGCCCAGCGGACTGGGCCTGATCGCCGCGTTCGAGGAGCTCTTCTGGGGCGACGCCGGCATCGGCCTGTCCATCGCCGGCACCGGCCTTGCCGCGGCGTCCCTGGCCTCCGGCGGCACTCCCGAGCAGGTGGGGGAGTGGCTGCCGCAGATGTTCGGCACCCCCGACGACGTCAGGGTCGGCGCGTTCTGCGCCTCCGAGCCCGACGCCGGCTCCGACGTCGGCGCCATCCGCACCCGCGCCGTCCCCGACGGCGACGACTGGATCCTCAACGGCGTCAAGACCTGGGTCACCAACGGCGGCATCGCGAACGTCCACGTCGTCGTCGCCTCGGTGGATCCGGCGCTGGGCACCCGAGGCCAGGCGTCCTTCATCGTCCCGCCCGGCACGCCGGGCCTGACGATGGGCCAGAAGTTCAAGAAGCACGGCATCCGCGCCTCCCACACCGCCGAGGTCGTCCTGGAGGACGTCCGGGTGCCGGGCTCGTGCCTGGTCGGCGGCCGGGAGAAGCTGGAGGCCCGGCTGGAGCGGGTCCGCGCCGGCGGGCGGGCGGGCGAGCAGGGGGCGATGCGGACCTTCGAGACGACCCGCCCGGTGGTGGCGGCGATGGCCGTGGGCATCGCCCGCGCGGCGTACGAGTACGCCCGCGACTACGCCCGCGAGCGCGAGCAGTTCGGCCGGAAGATCGGCGAGAACCAGGCGATCGCGTTCCGGCTCGCCGACATGGCCACCCGCGTCGACATGGCCCGCCTGATGACCTGGCGCGCCGCCTGGATGGCCCGCAACGAGCGCTCCTTCGGCCAGGCCGAGGGGTCGATGTGCAAGCTCGTGGCCGGCGAGGCCGCCGTCTGGGTGACCGAGCAGGCCATCCAGATCCTCGGCGGCGCCGGCTACACCCGCGAGCACCCGGTCGAGCGTTTCCACCGCGACGCCAAGATCTTCACCATCTTCGAGGGCACGTCCGAGATCCAGCGCCTCATCATCGGCCGCGCGGTCACCGGCCTGCCCGTCCGCTGACCTCGGACGGCACCGGGCCGGCCCCGCCGCCTCTCCCGGCGGCCGGCCCTCACCGCCGGATCGGAGCGCCGGCGAACGCCTCGGCCCCGAAGGCACCGGTCCGCCGGGCGTCACGGTGCCGTCCGGCCGATCCCGGGGAGCCGGGGAAAGCCGGGGGAACGGGCGGGAAGCCGTACGGGAAGCACGCGCCGTTCCTCGTGGCCGGGGAGCCCGTGCGATGCTTTCCGGAAGACGGGCTTCCTGAGCGGCGGCGCGCGGGGCCGCCCGCCGCGCTCCTGACCGAGAGCGGGCGCGACGTGGGTCATCCGGGCCTCGACGAGGACGTCATCTACCTCGACTACAACGCCACCACGCCGGTCGATCCGCGGGTCGCCGAGGCCGCCTGGCCGTACGTCAGCCGGTTCTTCGGCAATCCCTCGACCTCCTACGGTTACGCCGAACGGCCACGCCGGGCCCTCGCCGAGGCCCGGAGCGAGGTGGCCGGGCTCATCGGAAGCCGGCCCGAGGAGATCGTCTTCACCAGCGGCGGCTCGGAGTCCGACGTGACGGCGATCCGCGGGCTGGTCCCGCCCGGCGGTCACGTCGTCACCCAGCGGACCGAGCACCCCGCCGTGCTGCGGACCTGTCAGAGCCTCGCGCGGCTGCACGGCGTCCGTGTCACCTACCTGCCCGTGGACGAGCGCGGCCTGGTCGATCCGGCCGAGCTGGAGGCGGCCGTCACGGCGCGGACGCACCTCGTCTCGATCATGACGGCCAACGGGGAGACGGGCGTCCTGCAGCCCGTCGCGGAGCTGGCCGGGATCGCGCACCGTCACGGGGCGCTGTTCCACACGGACGCCGCCCAGGCGGCCGGCAAGATCCCGCTGGCGGTCGGCGATCTCGGCGTGGATCTGCTCACCGTGGCCGGCCACAAGCTGTACGCACCCAAGGGGATCGGTGCGCTCTACGTGCGCGAGGGGGTGGACATCGAGCCGCTGCTCCACGGCGGAGGCCAGGAGGGAGGGCTGCGGGCCGGCACCGAGAACACCGCCTACGCCGTCGCGCTGGGCGCGGCCTCCCGGATCGCCGCCGAGGAGACGCCCCGGGAGGCGGCGCGGCTGAGCGCCCTGCGCGACCTGCTGCACCTGCGGCTGCACCAGCGGCTGCCCGGAAGGGTCCTGCTCAACGGGCATCCCGGCCGGCGGCTGCCCGGCACCCTCAACGTCAGCGTCTCCGGGGCCAGGGGGGCCGACCTCCTCGCCGCGACGCCGCGGGTCGCCGCCGCGACCGGCTCCGCCTGCCACACCGGCGACCCTGAGCCCTCCGCCGTTCTCCTGGCGATGGGACTGGACCGGGACCGGGCGCTGGGCGCGGTGCGCCTCTCGCTGGGACGGTGGACGACCGAACGGGACGTCGAGACGGCGGCACGCCTCCTGGCGGACGCGGCGCACCGGCCGGGCGGACCGGCCGCCGCCGTGTCCCCATGACCGGCCTTCCTCATGCCCCGCCCGTCGCTGGTGTCGATCCTGCGCGCCGTCACCCCGCGCGGCGACCGGCCCGTCGGCCCCGTCCACCGCTCGCCGTCCGCCGGCTGAGCGCCGGAAGGCGCCGGGTGGCCCGTGGCCGTGACCGGGTCCTCCCGGGACGGCCGCGGGGAGGACCCGGTTCACCGCCCGGCGTGCGGTACGGCGGTCAGACGCGTGCTGTCAGACGTGTGCCTTCGGGCGTGTGGCGGAGGCGACCGCGACGGCTGCGGCCAGCGGGTCGCGGGCCGGGCGGCCGAGAAGGCCCGTGAGGTCGGGAGCGGTGCCGTCCAGGAAGCCGTGCCGGATGCCCGTGGCGATCGAGGCGAGCATGGGCGGCTGGAACGGCAGGAGACCCGGCGCCTCCAGGAGCCTGCGCCGGTACTCGCCCAGGCCGATGGCGCGGTGCGGAACCCCGAGCCGGTCGGCCACCTGACCCGCCGTGATCGGCCTACCGACGAGGTCGTAGACGCGCCCACCGTGTCGCGCCGCACCCGCCGCGACGACCGCCGCGGCGTCGGCGAGGTCCTCCCGCGCGACCGCCGCCAGGGCTCCGTCCCCGAACGGGGACTCCAGGCCGTCTCCGGCCCACATCAGCAGGCCGCCGAAGAGTTCGGCGTACAGGCCGTTGCGCAGGATCGTCCACGGCAGTCCGCTCGCCCGCACGAGGCGTTCGGTGGCACGGTGCGCCGGCGCGAAACCGAGGTGGTCGCCGGCCGTGGTCAGGCTCGTGTAGACGACATGGCCGACGCCGTCGCGGACGGCGGCGTCCAGAACCGCCGCGTGCCGCTCGATGACCTGGTCGTCCTCGGCGTAGCCGGCGGAGATCAGCACCAGGGTCGACACCCCGGCGAGATCGAGCCCCGCGTGGTCGTCGAAGTCGAGACGCCGCATCCCCCCGCCCGGCGTGCGGCTTCCACCCGTCGCGGCGATGCCGCGGGCACGCAGCGCGGCGAGGGTGGCCGAGCCCAGGTTCCCGTTCGCTCCCGTCACCAGGATCATATGAATCACAGTCTTCCGTCGTGGTTCTCATCGGTAACTACGCTTGATCCTTGACCGCACGCCCACCGGCCACAAGAAGGCAGTTCGATGTCACCCACGCACACCGGGGTAACCGCCCCCGCCGACCTTGACCCCTGCGGACGCGCGGACCACCCCGACTGCGGCATCCGCGATGTCCTGGACCGCATCGGCGATAAATGGTCGGTGCTCGTGATCGTCGAGCTCGCGAGCGGGCCGCGCCGGTTCCGCGAACTGCAGCGCGCCATCGACGGCATCTCCCAGCGCATGCTCACCCTCACCGTGCGCAGGCTCGAACGCGACGGCCTCGTGCTGCGCACCGTGTACCCGACCGTCCCGGCCCAGGTCGACTACCGCCTGACCGGGACCGGGACCGATCTGACCCACCTGGTCAAGGCGCTCGCCGACTGGTCACTCGCCCACCGCGCCGTCATCGCCGAGGCGCGGCACGCGTACGACCGGACCCACCCCGACCATGACATCCGCTGACGAGGGCCGCCGTCGCCGTACATCGGCTACTCATGGGTGCGGCGCCGGCCGATGCGGCGGGTGCTCAGCACCGGTGGCCGGCCAGGCCGGTCGGCGGAAGCCAGAGGGCCTCACCGGTCGCATCGGTGAGACCCCTTCCCGTCACCGCGCCTGCTTCCAGTCCAGCTGGCCCTTCCGCACCACGGGACGCCAGCCGCGGATCGGTCTCCCGGTCTCCAGGGAGTCGGCGGTGGCCCGGAGCAGGGCGAGATAGGAAGGCCAGACGACGTCGCCATCGAGTTGCAGTCCCGTCTCGTTGAAGTACTCGCCGGTCTTGCCGGTGCGGGTGTCGATGAACAGGTTGCCGCCGTCGATGGCGGTCGCGAACGGCAGGAGATGACCGTCCCACCAGTAGCCGGCCATCTCCTCGGGCCCGCCCAGGACGATGCCGCACAGCATCTTCCAGTCCGCGTGCAGCGCCTTGACCGACATGAACTCGTAGAACGGCGCGGGACCGAACCCGCCCCAGTAGCGGGCGCCGTCGTGCCGCAGCAGGGACGCCCGCAGGTCGTCGGGGAACCTCATGCCCATCGCCGCCTCGGCCCTGGCGATCTGAACCGGGGTGGCCGGGCCGTACAGGGTCCGGTGGCTCACCGGCGCCCTGGCCGCCAGCCAGCGCTCGATCCGTCGCCACGCCGCGTTCACCCGCGCGGCGACCGCGGGATCCACGGGCCGTACGGCGGGCCGCCGCCGGGCGGGGCGGCAACCGCTGGCGCGGGCCTGCGCCGGGGTGAGCTCCTGCGAGACCGGGGTCGGGGACGGGGTGGGGGCCGGGGACGGGCGCGGGGCGCCGGCGCAGCCGCCGGGCAGTGCGTCGGCCGGCTCTTCGTTCCAGCGCAGCTCGCAGCCCGTGGTGACGGCCGGGTACCGCTCGCGCAGTGCCGTACCGCTCTCCAGGGAGGAGGCCAGCGCCTCCAGCAGCGCCAGGTAGGAGGGCCAGCCCATCGGGCCGTCGTAGCGCAGGTTGCGGCCGTACTCCTTCTCGCCGACCCGGCCGGTGCGCGGATTGACGAACAGCTCCTGGCCGTAGCCTGTGGCGGCGAACGGCAGCAGGCTGCCGTGCCAGGTGCCGCTCTCGGGGTCGGCCGCCTCCGGCGGCCCCTCCATCACCAGGTCGCGGCAGTTGTACGAGCGCAGGCTGGTGAAGCTGTCCAGTGAGGCCAGGCCGTGGGAGAACGGCAGCTGGAATCCGGCGCCGAAGTTCCCGTCGGCTCCGTCGTGGCGGAGCAGCGACGCGTACAGGTCGTCGGGGAGCCGGGCCCGCTGGTAGTGCTCCCACCGGGCGACGTCGTGCGCCTGCGCCGGATGCCGGAGCCTGCGCAGCGTGGCCGAGGCGTGCGCGCCGAGCCAGCGCTCGATCCCGTCCCACGCCCGCTCCACCCGGGCGGCGACCGCCGGGTCGAGGGCGCGCGGGCTGAAGGCGGGCGTCGGTTCGTCGGTGACGAGCGGTTCGGTGATCACCTCCGGTTCCGGTCCCTCCCCCTCCCAGGAGACGGGTTCGCAGCCGGCCGCGCGGGCCTGGGCCGGGCTGAGCGCCCGCGCCCGGATCGCCGCCTCCAACTCCGTGTCCCGGCGCCCCTCGGAGTCGTAGCACGTCATCGATATGGAGCCGAAGCCCCCGAAGCTGCACATGGACGTCTCGGCCGCCTCCGGCGCACCGGCCACGACGAGGCTTCCCAGCAGCACGAGGGCGAACGCTGCGCGAATGCCACGCGATATCGGCACTCGCCGCACCCTACCGGCTCATTTTGATCTTCACCACAGAACGACCGGTTCCGAATCTCGATCATCGAACCCGGCCCCGCCTGCGGCCTGACCGCCGCCCACATCCACGTCCTGTCGGCTCTGCACCCACTGGTCGTCCGCGGCCTGACCATCCTGGCCGACTCCGGCCATGACGGCGCCGACACCGGCATCCGCACTCCCACCAAGAACCCGGCTGACGGTGGGCCCCTCGACGTCGGCTCCCGCACCCGCAACGAACTCCTACGCACCCTGCGCTGTCTGGGGAACGCAGATTCGCCCTGCTCACCCAACGCTGGCGCACCCTGCAACGCATCACCGTCGGCCCAAGCAGGATCGGTGCATCGTCAAGGCCGCGTTCATCCTCACTCATTCCGAGCACGGGTGCCTGGCGTAGAAATCGCTGAGATCACCTCATTGACGTTGTGGCCAAGAGCCTCAGAAGGCCCCACCGAGCACGCTCGGTGGGGCCTTATCAGCGGCGCTGGAACTCCCAATTGGCCGAAGCTGTTGAGAGTCAAGCGCCACTCTCACGAGAACCTGTACAGATCCTCCAGGGCGCATCCCACGCAGTCTCTATATCTGCGACGCCTAGGCTATTCACAGATCATAGGGATAAAGCTGCAGTTCGGGAACCTGGAAGGAAATGAACCCCTTGATGGGAAGCTCTGACCTGAGATTCGGGATTTCAATCAGGATGATGTCCGATCCCACCCTAATCCCCACGACTGGATCATCGTCATCGTTAAACTTGACAACCTCGCCCGTAACGAGGGTGACAAGATCTGTCCCGGCGACCTTCGAAAGGGAAGCAGTGCTCGACGGGGCCGTCACCCACTCCGTCACCTCCTCCGGAACCTCTATCTCGACATCGAATTGGCCCGTATCTGCGGGATTCGGCCCCATCCAGCGGTCGGACGCGGTGCCGGGCGCGCATCGGAAAGATACGATTCCTAGCGAATGGTCTATTATTTGCAGAACTCCCACTCTCATTATTTCAGCCCCAGTGGAACGCGCTGCATTGTATTGCTGGCGGTCCATGTATTGGTGACGGAATTCCAATCCTATGTTTCCATGTGATAGTGGAATCTCGTGGGTTTGCTGTTCATCTCATGATCACCCATCCGAATGCTGCGGCGCCCATCGGCAGATACAAGTCGATTGGGATCGACCTGTCCCGTTCGCGGATGAATATTCGTATACGGGTCACGTGATCGGCGGCTAAAGTTACAAGCCACCCGCCGCATACGTGCTCCCTGATTTCTCGGCAAGCGTTAATGGCTGCGTTCAGTTATTCCTGAACCTGTTCCATGCCGGTAGGGTTTCTGGCTCCGCCGATGTCGGCGTAGTACTTTTTGAAGCTGTTTCTGAAGCGGCCGAGGTCAACTCCATCGGGAACCGTAACGGTGTCGGTCTTGCCGCCGCCACGATCGCCTACGTTAGTATCCAAGCATATGATGCTCAACGAAGCCGAGCTGTTCCTCTATGCCGAGAGCAACGGCAGCGTGCCATCGAACTGCTGATGGCCAGGCTGCTGTGGTCATCATCCGCAGTTTATCCATCGCCTCATCTGTGTTCAGTTCGCTAAGCGAGAGAATCACTTTCTGGCAAAGCCAGAAAGCTGGCGCTTCGTGTTCACACGAGCGTTCCGCGAGCCGGAACATGCTGTTCGCTGAGGCCTCCTCTCTGATCTCCCCGAGAATATCTATGAGGTCTTCGTAATCGATTCCCTTGAAATCTGAATCTATGAGTTCGGTGACGGTGCCGCCGAGGCCGGCTACCTTGAGTGCGGCGGCAAGGTTCGCGAATCTTTCAACACGGCGCCAGTTGCGCTGCGCCGCTGATTCTTTGATCCATCCCACCACGGTACTTGAGACGGCTGGATATCTTTTCGCGATCTCCTGGGCGCGCTCCGGCGAGATATAGCCATCTATCAGTGAATCGACCTTTTCGATGATATTATCTCCTGCTCCATGATTCATGGCCAATCATCTACTCTCCTGAAGTCGCCGATCCAGGTGCTCCCGGGACTGGGTGACAAAATTCTCCGTTCCCTTCACGGTAATCTCGCCGTTCGGCCCAAGCTGATTGAACTCTCTTTCTCTCATCGCCCGGTAGAACGTCTCGCCACATTCGGTGTTGTGAACGAGGAGGTCGGCCTCTCCCGCGGCCGTGTGAGTAGGTGTGGATGTCGGCGGCGGACAGGTTGTGGACGCGCTGGCCGTGCCGTACCTCGTGGCGGACGGCGGTGATCTGGACGTGGGTGCCGGCGGAGGTCCGCAGCCACATGCCGGGGCGGAACTGTCCGGCGTCGGTCCAGGCACCGTACTCGGGGACCCAGCTGGGGTGGCGGTCGGTGGCGGTCACACTGCCGGTCTTGGCGCCCCGGTCGCCGTCGACGTCGCCGGTGATGGTGACCAGGCGTTTGACGCCCTTGCTGGTGATCGTTTTGAGCACCGGCTTGGCGGCGGTGGCGCCGGTCGCCGGGTCGGTGGCGATGACCTTGTCGCCGACCTTCAGGGTGTCGATCGCCTTGTGGGTGCCGTCGGCGAGCAGAACCTTGGTGCCGGGGAGGAAGCTGCTGATCGGGCAGGCGCTGGCGGCTCCGCCGGGCTGGCTCTTGGGCTTGGCCGGCACCTGCTTCCGGGTGGTGACGGTGGTGCCCTTCTTGTCCTTGCTCAGCACGGCCTGGGCGCTCTGTTTCACCCGGTGGGCGTTCATGATCTGTTTCTCGATCGTCAGCGGCGGCGTCGTTGCCGGCCTTGACGGCGGCGGCCAGGCGGTCGGAGAACTTGTTGAGAGTTCCGGCCGCCTTCTTGACGGCGTTGGCGGCGCCGGTGACGTTTCCGGCGACCTTGACGGTGGTCTTCATCCATTTGACCGCGGTGGCGGCGGTGCCGGCGAAGAGGATGGCGGCGGCCGCCGACAGGGCGGCGTCGACGTAGTTGCCCTCGGCGGTGTACCAGGCGGCGTTGGCCAGGTCGGCGACCTCGCCGACGGCCGGGACCATGCCGACCACGTCCAGGGCCGGATGGCCGACGTCCGACAGCGACAGGCCGAACAGACGGCTGTCGATCTCGACGTAGGAGACGGGGTTGCCGCCGGTGAAGGCGTGATGGTTGGCGGTCCAGGGGGCGGTGCCGAGGTCCGTCCAGGGTGAGGAGGTGGTTGAGGCCGGGGTTGAGGTCGCGGAACTCCACGTCGTACCTGCCGGTGGGGTTGCCCAGCGCCAGGTACGACATGGGGCGCGATTGCGGAAGCGTCGCGCCGGGTCGAGCGGGAATTCCCGCTCGACCCGGCGCTTTGGCCGCACTATGCGCCGTGTGGGCGGCCCGTCAACTGCTTGCCGACTCGGGTGAGGCGCCGGCGGCCACGAGGACGGCCTCCTGTCCCGCCGGGCGTATGAACATCCAGGTCAGGTTTCGTTTCCCGCTTCCCGGCCCTTTCCGGGATCGTGATTCCTCCAGTCCCAGAAGGGGTCCAGATGGAACCGTTCCAGAACCTGGTCATACCTGAGGAGCTCTCCGTGATTTGTGTCAAGGAGCCCGTCGAGCCCCTGGATGACTTCCGGAAGGAGCCGGCGGATGGAGGGCATGTCGGGATACTCGATGAGTATCGCACTGAATTCTCCCAGTTCTTGGGAGATTTCAGCGATTTCCTCCTTCTCGAACTCGGCGATGACGTCACCGGACAAGTCGACGCCGAAAGAAAATCCCCCTTGTTCCAGGTGATCGAAGAACTCCCCCTTGCTGTAGGAGCCGACATGGCGCAGTCGGTCCACGAGCTTTCTGTGAGTATCCACGTCACTCAGGAGCACGATGGTGGGTCGCATGGCGATGCCTCCTTTTTGGCCGGGCAGCTGCCGAGAGGGTGTGAAGCCTACGGCGCCAGGACGTCCAGCAGTACATTCTTATCTCGGGTGACCATTATCCCAGCCTTTTCGAGACTCTTGATGACGCTTCCGCGCCCTTCCGGAAGGTACACGATCACTGGGTAGCCCGTCAGGCTCTGTGTGGCCAAGGCCTGCTTCAGGGCGCCCTTGCCCGAGCCTGCTTTCACTTGGATCACTGCGTTCTTGGTCACGATATCGAAGTCGGTGAGAGGCTTTCCGTCGGCCCCCATGATTTCGATTCCCTGAGCCACGACATGGCCTGGATAGCGGGCATTGATGTCTTTGACGAGTTCGGGGACGAGCGGGTCGTCGCCCTTGCCGATCAAATGTGCCGCTTTGGCCGCGCCGCCGAGCTTGCCGAGCTTGCCGAGCTTTCCTAGCTTGCCGACCGGTATCACGGAAATGGCGGCCCACACGCAAGCCCCGCCATCTCCGCCGGCACAGTTGACGTAGTCCGCAACAAAAAGATCGTAAAGTGCGGCCACCTCTGACTTGCCCCACCGGCAATTCTGATGACCGATCTTCTTGCAGAACGTGAAGTAGGCGTTGATGTCCTCGCCGGGCATGGGGCTGGGAGTCGCGGACGGATCGGCGGTGGGGGCGGCATCCGGCACGGGTGCCAGAGGCGACGGCTGTGGTGTCGGTGACGGAGCGGGGCCTGTTCCTGCTTGGTAGGTTCCGCCGTAGCCGTTCTTGTCGTAGGCGGGGAGTCCTGCCTGTTTGCGGGCGATCGCGTTGTTCTTGCTCACGCAGTCGGGGGAGTTCGGTGAGCATCCGTAGGGGTCGTGGCCGTCGAGTTCGATGCCGGTGATGGGGTTGCCGCCGGTGAAGGCGTAGCGGTTGGCGGTCCAGGGGTCGGTGCCGAGGCTGAGGTCGGCCAGGGCGCCGTTGTAGGAGTCGAGGGTGAGGAAGCGGTTGAGGCCGGGGTTGTAGTCGCGGAACCCCATGTCGTACATGCCGGTGGAGTTGTCCCAGCGCTTGGCGTTGAAGCGGTAGGGGTTGTACTCGTCCTTGGCGGTGGGGTTCGCGGGGTCGGGTTTGTCGACGCCGGTGAACAGGGCGTCGTCGTTGCTGCCGTAGGCGGTGTAGCCGTAGGTGGCGCGGGTGTCGCCGGACTCGCCGGTGATGGCTTCGACGTCGGTGTGGGCGTTGTAGCCGTAGTAGGAGGACTCCTCCCCGCCGGCGGCGGTGGTCTTCACCTGCGACAGCCGCTCGCCCCACGGGCTGTACTGGAAGGAGCGGACCAGTTTGCCGGCGACCTCCTCGTCCAGCACCTCACCTGAGAGGCCGAGGTAGGAGTAGAGGGTGGTCTTGGCCTTGTCGGTGCCTTCCTTCTCCGTCTTGGAGGTGGTGCGGTCCAGCGGGTCGTAGGTGTAGGTGGTCACCGTCGGGGTGGCCCCGTCGCCGCCGAGCTTCTCGTGCCGGGTGACGTGGTCGAAGCCGTCGTAGGTGTACTTCTCCCGAACCTTGCCGCCGCCGGTGATGGTGCGCAGCCGGCCGTACGGGTCGTAGGTGTAGGTGCTGGTGGCCCCGGCGGTGGTGGAGGTCATCAGCCGGTTGCGGTCGAAGGTGAAGGTGGTCTGCTTGCCCAGCACCGTCTGGTCGTAGACGTTGCTGTTGGCGTCGTGCCAGTAGATGTCAGTGGTCGCCGCGCCGCCGCCGACGGGTGTCTTGACGGACTTGGCGATGCGGTCGCGGGGGTCGTAGGTGTAGGTGTACTCGTTCTCCAGGTAGGCGCCGGGGGAGTCGGCGTTCTGCAGCTTGGTCAGGTCGCGGGAGCGCTGCAGGTTGCCCTGGTAGCCGATGGTGTGCTCGGAGACCACCGTGCCGCCTGGTTTCTTCTCGATCGAGTGCCGCAGCAGGCCGTCGAGGAAGTAGTCGTAGGCGACGGTGTTGCCGTTGGCCTTGGTCTCGGTCAGCCGTTCGGCTCTGGGCGTGTAGGTGTAGCCGGTGGTCTTCGGCGCGGTGTCGGTGGCCGACTTCTTGTTGACGACCTGGTCGACGAGGTCGCGGACGTCGTAGCGGTAGGTCGCCAGCGTCTTGTCGTGGGTGCGCTCGGTGACGGCGCCGTTCTCGTTGTAGCGGTAGGTCGTGGTGTTCTTCACCACGCCGTCGAGCTTCTCCTTGATCGTGTCGATCTGGTTCAGGCCGGTGTAGGCGATGTCCCAGACGTCGATCTTCGCGGTGGGGGAGTTGTCCTCGATCAGGGTGAGGTTGGCGTTGGGGTCGTAGGTGTAGTGGAAGTCCTTCTTCTCGGTGTCGGTCTCACCGCCGGCGTCACGGACCAGCTTGACCGCGTCCGCGGCGACGGTTCCGTTCGCCTCGTCGGTCAGGGTGATCGAGTGGGTGTTGCCCTCGGCGAAGGTGAACTCGCCCAGGCTGACCCATTCACCCGCGCGGGCGGTCTGGTCGACCGTCGCGGTGGTCTCGCCGCCGTCGTACTTGATCGTGTACTTGGCGTTGGTCGCCGTCGCGCCGGTGGGGTAGCGGACGTGGACCTTGTACTTGCCCTTCGAGGGGGTGGTGAGATTCCAGGTGAAGGCCGACTGGCCGGTGCCGGCCGGGGCGATGGCGTAGTCGTAGCCGGTGAAGCCGGTGCCCGGCTCGACCGTGGCCGCCAGGCCCGTGCCGCCGCCTGCGGCGCCGACGGTGGTCCAGGAGCCGGTGGTGCTCACCTGCCCGACGTCGGAGTTGTCGTCCAGGACGACGTCCAGGCCGAGCGGCGCCCCGTCGTCGGAGTGGGTCCGAAGCTTGCCGTCGGGGTAGTAGGACCAGTCCATGGCCCGCTGTGAGGAGCCGCCCGCGCTGGTGACGGTGCGGTTGGTCTGCAGGCCGAGGGTGTTGTAGTCGTAGGTGGTCTTGATGTCCCACGGGTCGGTGGTGGTCTTCGACCAGCCGTTGTCCCAGTAGGTCATCTTGGAGACGTTGCGGATCGTCTGCCCGTGCGACGGCGGGGCGGAGATCTCCTTGAGCCGCGACACCTCGTCGTAGACGTACTTCACCGAGTCGGGGGTGTCGTACTTCGGGTCGCCGGAGTCGAAGGGGTAGATCTCCTCGGCCGGCCGGTTGAGCTTGTCGTACCTGGTCTCGGCGATGAAGTCGGTGTCGTCGTCCGTGGTCTCCACACCGCGCGGGGTGATGACCTTGGTACGGTTGCCGACCTCGTCGTAGACGAACCGGGTGACCGTGTACTTGATCGTCCCGTCGGTCTGCGAGTGCGGCACCCTCGTCTGGGCCACCTCGCCGCGGCCGTTCAGGTCGATGAAGGTCTTGTTGCCTTCCTGGTCGGTCTGGCTCGTCACCAGGCCGTCCAGGTCGTACCCGGTCCCGGTCTCGTGACCGGCGGCGTCCTTGGCGCGGGTGATGCGGTGGTTGCGGTCGTAGGTGTAGAAGGCGGTGTAGTCGCCGGTGTCGGCGGTGGCGTTCTTACGCGGGGCGATGACCGTGGTGGTGTTGCCGACGTTGTCGTAGACGTAGGTGATCTTGTGCTGTTCGGCGTTGAGGACGTCGGTCAGCTGGTAGATCGGGTCGTAGGTGTACGTCGTGACGAAGTCGCCCGCCTCGGGGGTGAGGTTGCCCTTCGGCTCGGTCTGCGTCTTGAGGTTGCCGGCCGCGTCGTAGGTGAAGGACACCTTGCGCTCCGGCCCGTCCGCGGTGTCCTTGGGCAGCACCGACTCCAGCAACTGGTCGGCGTCGTCGTAGAGCGCGGTGGAGACCGCCCCGTTGGGCGCGGTCATCGTGACGATGTTGTCGTTGCGGTCGTATTCGGGCGCCGGGGTGACGATCAGTACCGGCGGGCTGGCGTCCTGGTCCTTGGGGACCGTGTTCTCCAGGGGGCGTTTGAAGACGTCGTAGGTCTGGGTGGTCTTCTTGCCCAGCGCGTCGGTCACCGACCGCACGTTGCCGCGCACGTCGTAGGAGGTGACGGTGTCCTTGCCGTACGCGTCGGTGATCTTCTCCGGGTAACCGGAGGGGTGGTAGTCACCGTAGGAGGTCGGGTTGTCGTTGGCGTCGATGCTCTTTGTCAGCTGACCGAAGCCGTCGTACTCGTACGACGTCGTGTAGTCGCCGTCGGCGGCCGAGGCGACGCCGAGCGGGTCGGTGACGGTCTTCAGGTTGCCCTTGCCGTCGTAGCCGAAGACCCACTTACGGCCCTCCGGTGAGGTCTTCTCGGTCAGGTCCGCGACGTAACCGTTCAGGGAGGGCGTGTACTTCAGTACCGTCGGATCGGTGCCGTTGTGGTTGGCCTCGGCGTCCCACAACTTCTGCGGATAGCCGGTCTTCGGGTCATACTCCCAGCTGGCGTAGGCGCCGTTGGCCTCGGTCAGCCGGGTGACGTTGTGGTCGGGGTCCCACTGCAGGCCCGTGGTCTCGTTCTTGGCGTTGGTGATCGACTCCGCCCGGCCGTAGGCGTCCAGCACGTACTTCGTCTGGTGCTGCAGCGGGTCGGTGACGGTGGCGTGGATCTTGCCGCCCTGCGGGCCGTCGGGGTCGACGTAGTCGAACTTCGTCTCCCCGTCCAGCCGGTCGATGAGCTTTTCGACCTTCCACTTGTCCTTGGGGTCGACCGGCGCCTCGTAGTAGGTGACGTCGGTGGAGTGGCCGCGCGGGTCCTTCACCGACACCAGCTTGACGTTCTTGTTGCCCTGGGTGGCGTCGTAGGTGAAGCCGAACGTCTTGGCCTGCTCGTCGCCGGCGCCGTCGACCATCTTGGCCATCAGGCCCTTGTCGGTGTAGGTGAAGGTGACCTTCCGCCCGGCGATGTCGGTGATGGACTCGACGTTGTCGATGATGTGCGGGTTGGTCAGCTTGGTGGCCTTCACCTCCTTGCCGGCGTCGTCGATGTAGGCGTAGTCCTGGCCCTTGGCGTAATAGGTGAGGGTCAGGGTGCGCCGGCCGGTGGCGTCGGTGATGTGCTGCAGGAACTTGGTGGGCTTGTTGTTGGACTTGCGGCGCTCGTAGGTGAACGACATGGTGTTGCCGTTCTTGTCGACGATCGCCGACTGGAAGCCCTCGTCGTCGTAGAAGAACTGGGTGCGGTCGGGCTTGGTGAACACCCACTTGCGCAGCGGGTCACGCGATCCGGTCTGCTGCAGGTACAGGTGCACGCCGCGGGGGTTGCGGTAGGCGCAGGTGGACGGGGTGCAGGTCTTGGGGTCCGTGCCCTCGGGCAGGGTCCACACGTGCGTGGTGCCGTCGCCGTCGGTCATCCGTACCTGCGAGGGCCAGTCCTGGCCGGGCGGATGGAAGGAGACCTGCGATCCCAGCCGCTGCAGCGTGGAGGCCTGCAGGCTCCAGCCGTACCCCATCGACGAGGCGGAGGTGTCGAGGCTGTTGTAGGTCATCCGCACGAACGTCTGCGGTCCGCGGGAGGGATTGGTGAAAGCGTTGTAGTTCCACACCAGGTTGCCGGCGTACGGGTTGACCAGCGCGGTGGATCCGGCGCCGGTGTTCTTGCCGGTGTACTGGTAGAACTTCTCCAGTCCCAGCAGGTCGCTGGTGGGGGAGTCGAGGCGGATCTGCTGCGGCAGCTCCGGCAGGTGGTGGGTGGCCGACTTCCAGTTGTTGGTGGTGGTGTCCTGCACGTCCCACACCAGGCTGACGGCCTCGGCCTTGTTGCCGCCGGCGCCGGTGAGGGCCGGGGCCTTGACGGTGGCGTAGACCGCGGTCGACGCACCCGGTGCCAGGTCGGCCGGCAACTGGGTTCGGAGCTGGTTGTCGGCGGTGGAGACGTCGGTGCCGTCGGGCAGTTTCCAGTGGTAGGACAGCGCGGTGGAGCCGGCCTTCCAGGTTTCGGCGGTGGTGTTGGTGACCGCGACGGTGATCTGCCGGGTGGCGCCGGCGTCCAGCCGGTCGGGGGTACCGGGGGCGTAGAAGGTCGAGGCGCCGTCGGTCTTGTCGGCGTAGGTCACCCGCAGCCGGGGCCGCAGCAGCGGCTCGTCGGTCTCGGAGGCCAGGAACTGCACCGACTGCTTGGCCGTACCCGCCTCGTTGGCGACCTTGACCAGCAGGCCACGGTTGCTTGAGGGATCGGCGATCCATGCCTTGGCGGCATTGGTGACGGTCCACTGCTGCCAACGCGGCTGGGCGCTCACCGCGCCGGCCGAACCCAGCACCGCCGCGTCGAAGTCGCCTCCGGCGGTGCTCCAGGAGGCGGTGGCGTCGGCCTTGGCCCAGGTGGCGTTCTCGTCGAAGCCGCGGGTGAGGCGGTGGGCGTTGAAGGTGACACCCGAGCCGGTGGAGGTGGCCGCCCACAGCGACAGGGTGGCCTCGCTGATCTGGGCGTCGGCCGGGATCCGGCCGGCGAAGTCACCGAAACCCACCAGCGCGCGGGTGGTGCCCGGCGTGGTGGTGGTGTTGCCGGCCTGCAGCCGCTTCAGCCCGCCCACGGTGTCGTGGCCGGCCGATGCCTCGCCGGAGGCGAGCGTGGTGTCGGCGTCGGCGACCAGCACCCGGGTCACCTGGCCGGGACGGGGCAGGATGACCCGCATCTCCTGCGAGGCGGAGGTCTGGCCGTTCTTCAGCACCGACTCCACCCAGTAGGTGGCCTGGTGGATGTAGGCGGGATCGGCGGCGGCCTGGGGGTCGGCGCCGCTGCTGGTGTCGACGTAGGAGGTCACGTTCGCCGGCAGCGTGGTGACCAGCTGCGAATCCAGGGTGGAGGCGCCCTCGCTCAGCTGGCAGCCCGAGGGGCAGTACCGGTACAGCCGGTACTCGGCCAGATCGTCGGAGGCGTCCCCGGGGGTGGGGTCGGCGTACGGTGTCCACGACAGCGACGCGCCCACCGAGGTGGCCGTCTCCGGCTGCTTGAGCCGCACCGACGGGGTGCCGAAGGTGAGGGTCAGCTTGGGGTACGTGGCGGTCTCACCGGTCATGCCGTCGCCGCCGTAGAGGTCCTCACTGGACTCGTACACCGGCCCGCCGATCTTGGCGGTGGAGGACTCGTCGGCGGCCTTGAGCAGCACGCCCCAGGCTGGGTCGGCGGTCGCCGACCAGGCGTTGGCCAGGGCGGTGACATCGAAGGAGTGCCAGCGCGACAGCTCCCCGGCGTTCTTGGTGACCGAGGCGGCCACCGTGGGGGAGAAGGTCGGCTGGTTGTTCCAGGTGGCGGTGAAGGAGTCCCAGTCGCCGGTGATCTCGTGCGCCTCCACCGTGACCGGCCCGGCGGTGCCCAGGGCCTGGTCGAAGTAGGTCTCCAGCGTCGCCTGGTCGACGCGGGCGCCCAGCGGCAGCACGTCCCAGCTGGGCCAGTTGAAGTACAGCAGCGCACGGTTGACGCCGTTCGCGGTCTTGCCGACCGGCAGCTTCCAGGAGGAGTCGAAGTTCACCTTCGGCGAGGCCGAGTCCACGTAGGTGTTCTGGGCTGAGTCGACACCGAGGTCGATCGTGGGGTCGATCACCACCGGCCACTTACGGTCCGGCGCGGCCAGCCACGCGGCGTCCGGCTTCAGGGTGATCGTCGTCTCGGCGCCCTGTCCGCCCAGCGTCTGGGTGACGGCCGCGGAGAAACGCCTGCCGTACGGAGAGGCCGGATCGGCGGCGGAGTCGACCATGAACGGCTTGGGGATCGTGAATGCGGGAACGTCCTCACCCTTGGCGGTGAAGGCGATCGAGCCGTCCGGCCGGGCCTGCGGCTCGACGCCGCCGGTCTTGACGGTGAAGGCGAACTCCGTCCCCGCCGCCGGCGCCTTGGACAGGACGATGTACTCCTTCACCCCCTGGGAGGTGAGCTTGTAGACCAGATCGGCGCCGTCCCACACGCCGCGGTAGGTGACGGTCGAGCCCTTCACCTCCGGGGCGATCCGCCGGGATCCACCCGCCACGCCCAAGGTCAGCTGCCGCTCCCCGGTCTTGATCCTCGCGAGCCGGGCGGTGTCGTCGCCGAAGCGGGAGGAGAAACCGGTGCGGTCGTTGCCGTGGATGAAACCCTCACCGGAGGCCGCGCCGACCGCGGTGTCGATCGGCTGCCACGCGCCGTCCGCGTCCCGGTAGTGGCGAGGAACGCTGGACAGCTCCACCTGCCGGCGGCCGTCCTCCAGCTCATAGACCGAGCCGTAGGTGAAGCGCTTTCCGGTCAGTTCCTTGACCCGCTTGCCGGGGGGTTTCGGCTTCTGCCGCTGCGGAGCGGTGCCGGTACGGCCGGGCAGGGCCGCGGCCCCGGTGCCGGCGCGCATCTCTCCCCGTGGAGGTTCGGCGAACAGCTCGCCGATGCCTGTGGCCAGCCGGGCCAGCAGTCCCGGCCCGGCCGCCGCCGGGATGGACGGCTGGGCCAGCGCCGGGGAGGCCGGGGCCAGGGAGGCCAGCAGGGCGACGCCGGCCGCCGCGGCGATCAGCCGTCGCCGCGGCCGTTTGCGGCGCCGGGGGGATCCGGTTTCCGACCGGGCAGGCCGATCGGAAGAGGTGGGGGGTAACGGGCGCACACCATCTCCAGTCATGCCAGAAGTGGCTGGTAGAGAACAAAACGCCCTGATCGTAAAGATAGAGATGACAGCAGTAAACGATCACCGTCAGTGATCTTGTTGATGCCGTGTAACGGAAACAAGGGAGAGGTCGATATCTATGCTCGCTCGCGGCGGCGACTTGCGGAGGCAAGCAAGGTCACCTGCTCAAACTTATTTTTTCCTTATGCGAGAACCCTGGCTCCCGGCTTCATGGGCCTCGGGCTGAACCCCTTCCGGCGTTCCATGTGACGTTTATCACAGTAGGCATGAAGGATCGGATCGAGGGAATCCGTATGCATTTCCGATACATCGCGGATACTTTCCTGCTTCTTGTGGGTGGCTTCCAGCCATATCGATATGTGGAATTGCCACACAACCTTTACAAGAGGATTTTTCCATCGGCGGCCGGGTGTCGAGCGGTGAAGGGGCTTCGCCGCCACGATCTTCCGGGGCCCGGTGCGCATCGCATCGGACGGCGGCGTGTCCGGCAGGCTCGCTACGGCGGAGTCTCCGGGGCGCGTTCCGATCGGATTCACCCGGCTCGAACCGGCAGGGTGGTGGAGATGCCCGGCACTCCGGCGCGGTGGCTCGATGGCCGGGGTCGCACGCGAGGCCGGCGTGCCGTGTGATCGCCGCGGGACCCGGCGGCGCGTATCGTCGTCGGGTCCCTGTGTCGAGACTCAGGTATTCGAACGGCCGCGGCTCGGCGGCCGGTGCCCGTGGCGGTTCACGGGCAGGGTGGCGTGCTGAACGTCACGCCGTCCAGGAAGTTGCCGAGCGCGGGGCTGCCGCCCGTGGCCGACACCGACTCGAAGGCGAACCGGGTGGTGGTCTGTCCCGGAGGGACGATGTAGGTCCCGGTGTAGAGGCGCCAGGCGGTGTTGTCGTCGGAGATGTCGGGGGAGGAGGCGCCGGTGGGGGTCTGCGCCACGGTCGCGCCCGGCGGGCCGACGAGCACCCGCATCACGTCGGTGCCGAGGCGGCCTCGGTGGTAGAGCGACCAGGTCATCGGCGTACCCGGCACGGTGGGCAGGTCCTGGTAGAGCGTGGAGACCTCGTTGGCGTTGAGTTCGGCGAACTGCTGGCCGTCGGCCGCCGGGACCCCGCTCGCGCCGCCGCGCCAGAACTCCAGCTTGCGGTCGGTGGCGGTGGTCTGCCAGCCGACGGGCGGGTTGGTGGAGGCGTCGGGGATGGAGTAGTCGACCGTGGCCACGGGCGGCGCCTCGAAGCTTCCGTTGACCAGGCTGACCGGTTTCCAGTTGCAGGGGACGGTGACGGTGACCTTGGCGGTGCTGGTCCCGCAGTCGGTGGTGATCGTGTAGGTGAAGGTGTCGGTGCCGCTGAAGCCGGGGTCGGGCGTGTAGACCACGTTGCCGCCGGAGACGGTCGCGGTGCCGTTCGCGGGCTTGGTGACGCCGCCGACCGCCGGTGCGGTGGCGGTGTCGTTGGCCAGGACGGGCACGCTGACGGCCGTGCTCGGTGCGGTGGTGGCGGTGTCGTCGATGGCCGTGGTGGGCGCGATGGACTGCCCGTTCGCGATCTGGATCGGCGGTGCGGGCGTGTTGCCGCCGAGCTGGCCGGGGGCGGCGACGACGCTGCTGATCCCGGTCGGCCGGATGGTCATGGCGTTGCCGGCGGTGCCCTGCCTGACCCGGAATGTGATGACCTTCGGGGGCGGGTCGGTCTTGGTGCCCGGCGAGGTGATCGTCAGGGTGTTGCCACCGATGGTCCCGATGCCGGACTGGCTGACGACGTCGGCATTGGCCAGGAGGGACGACAGGTCCCAGGTGGTGGTGTAGGTCCTGACCAGCAGCGGCCACTGGGCCGTGCGGTGCGTGACCGTGAGGGTGAAGGTGCCGCCCGGTGTGATCTGCCCGCCCCACAGCGACGGGGAGGTGTCGACCGAGACCTTTCCGCTGCCCAGCCTCATGCCGAGCGCGTTCTTCCAGTAGTAGTCGACGGGGTAGGTCGCCTGCCCCTGCCGGATGCAGGGCGTGGCGGCCCGAGTGACGGCCTGCGGTGCGGCGGCGTGCGCGCCCGTGTCGGCCGCGACCCGCGCCCCGGCGGAGGCCGACAGTACCGGCAGCACCGGCAGGACGCAGGCCAGCACGATGAGCGCGGATCTCGGGCGATGCGATCTGAGCACGTGGTTTCCCCTCTGCGAAGATGCATTCGTAGATCAACTTCACGGGAATGTTACTGTGCGGAGTCGTCGGATCACCCGGGATGGCGTATGGGCGATCTTCGTGTCGTGCGCGGCCCCGGAGGTTCCATGAACTGGGCGCGGCGGCCTTCCTGCCGCCGCGCCCGGTCAGCCACCGCCCGGCCCCGCGCCAAAGCGGAGACACGGGTGAACGGAACCGGTATCCGTACCCGGTCCGCTCGATCGGACGTGATCAAGTCCGGCTTGGTGGAAAACCGGGCGGTGGATCAGCGTTCCCCGGCAGTCTCGTTCCCGAAGGAGCGCCGGACGGCGGTGGCTGCCCGGGGCGCGTTCCGATCGGGTCCGTCAGGTTCGATGTCGAGGATGGTGGAGATGTCCAAGGTCAGGGAGCAGGCCGCGGTTCTGGTGCTCAGCGAGGCCACTGCCGGGCCGTGGCAACGCACGGCCCGCGTCGTCCAGGCCGCCCGCGGCGCCCTGCGTCTGGTGGACGGTGATCTCACCGGCCTGGACGAGGACGACCACGCTCACGCCGCCGAGGTGGTCGCCCGTCTCCGGGGCGGTGACCTCGCGCGCGCCGAGGCCCTCATCGCCGCCGCGCGCGCCGAGGGTGCGCATCTGGTGACCGTCCTGGACGAGGAGTACCCCGGCAACTTGGACTTCGTTCACGACCTCCCGCCCGTCCTCTGGGTTCGCGGTCTTCTCCTCGACGAGGACCACCGGTCGATCGCCGTCGTCGGTGAGCACTCCGCCGACGGGCCGTCCATCGATCGGGTCCGGCATGAGGTCCGCGCCCTGGCGCAGGCGGGTCTCACCCTCGTGGCTGATCTAAGGCCCGGTATCGGCCCGGTGGCCCACGCCACCGCCCTGGCGGCCGGTGGCCGGACGATCGCGACCCTCGCCCAAGGCATCACCGTGCCCGTCGCACCGGAGAACACCACTCTGGCCAAGGAGATAGCCCATGGCGGCGCGCTGGTCTCGCCGTTCCGGCCGTTGGAGGCGACGACACCCCGAACCGTCTCCCTGTCCCGCACCGTGACCAGCGGTTTGGCCGCCGCGGTCTACATCGTGGACGGGGAAGAGGACGGCGGTGCCGCCCGGCAGGCTCGTACCGCGCTCAGTCAGGGCAGGCGTCTCTTCGTGCCCCACCGGCTCCACGAGGAACAGCCGTGGGTACGGCGCGTGGCTCACCGGGGAGGCATCACTGTCGTACGGGATATTGACGATCTGTTGACCCAGGTGGTCAATCTGGTGGATGTGACCCGACATCTGCAGAGCTTCTGACCATGGGCGATGCCGCCCGAGCGGCGACAGAGGAGTTCATCCAGCTGTATCGGAACGTTCCGGCGACGGGCCCCGGGGTCTGCCGGATCTGCCACTCGGGGCCCAACCACGCGAGTTACGAGATCTGCGACGGCTGCCGCGACATCACGAACAGGACGCGGCTGCCCACCTGGAACGTCGTCCCCATCTCCCTGTGCACCAAGGAGAACGACCAGCTATATGACATCGTGGCCCTCGCCGCCCAGCCGGCTCCGCGGGCCGGCGGCCCCGATCGGATCCGGTTCATCGCCGCCACGATCTCCCGGTTCTACGCCTCCCACGCGTCGTGCCTGAGACGGCTCGCCGGAGCGGACTTCACTCTGGTCGACACGGTTCCCTGCCCGCGTTCCGCTGACCGGGCCTCCGCCTCCCGCCCCCTGAACCGGGCCGTTCAGATGATCTCCGGCCTGAGGGGACTGCACAGGTCCGTGCTCCGGTGCGACAGCGGGGCGGAAGCGGTCGGCTGGCGGGAACCGAACGAGCGGGCCTACGCGGTCTCCGAGCGTGTCGCCGGTGAGACGGTCCTGCTGCTGGACGGCATGTTCGTCACCGGAGCCCATCTGCAGAGCGCCGCCTCGGCTCTGCATCGCGCCGGTGCCGCCTCCGTCACCGCTCTCGTGGTCGTCCGGCTCATCAACCTCAGCCACAACGACGCCAATCGCGAGATCTGGGCCCGGGCCTCGGCGGAGCCGTTCAGCTTCGACCGCTGCTGCCTGTGCGATCCGGCGTGATGGCGTGTCCGTGTGCTTGTGGGCCTACACGCCGGTGTTCGAGCCGTGACCGCCCCGACCCCTTTCGATCCGGCGACCCGCCTCCTCTTCCCCGGGAGGCGGTTCTCAGGACCGCCTCCCGGGGAGGCTCCGTCAGGAGGCGACGACCAGGGTCCGGGACGCGGCCTGCTTCATCCGGTCGCGCAGCCACAGCGTCTGCCCGGAGGTCTCCCGCGCGCAGGAGCCGACGACGCCGAGCAGCTCCTCGTCCCGGGCGTCCCGGGCGGCCTGCCCGATCAGCGTCCAGCAGAGGTCGCACTCGGCGGCCATGAGGTAGAGGTCGTGCAGGTCGCGCAGCAGCCCCAGGTCGCCGGTGCGGGTGCCGGAGAACAGCGTGGAGTGCGGCCGCTCCGGTTCGCCGGACGTCTCCTCCGCGTATCGCTCGACGAACGGCTCCAGTCTCCGGGAGTGCTCCACGCACTGGCCGGCCAGCCGCTCGCAGGCGTCGTGGAGGTCCGGTTCGCCGGTGTGGCCCCGGCCGATCTCGCTGAACGCGCCGGCCAGCTCGTTCAGCGAGCGGTGCAGCATTCCCAGATAGTGGGCGAGGTACATGGTCCTGCCTCCTCGTGTCCCGCCGGGCAGGTCCGCCCGCCGTACGGTCGCCCGCCCGCTCCTTTCCGGGTGCGCGGACGTGATGGATGATCACCACTCCTACCCCACCGGTCACGGGAACACACCGGACGCGACGCGGACGGACGCGACGGGGCCCTGCCGGTGACGGCCGACGGACGCGGCGGGGCCCGGCCGGTGACGACCGGCCGGGCCCCGCGGAAACCGTGGCCCGGCAACCGGACGGGCCCCGCCGGACTCACCGCGCGGGGGCCGCCCCCGTCAGCAGTGCGGCGTCCGCCTCCGCCTGGACCGCGTCCAGGTCGTCGGCGATCTCCGCGCCCGCCACCGCGTCGGGCAGCGCGTCCTCCATGCGCCGCAGCGGCCGGTACCACAGACCCAGCGCGCCCCACAGCGCCAGCAGCGCGCCGCAGGCGACGAGCAGCAGGCCGACGCCGCGGCCCGGACCCACTCCGACGACGTCGCCGACGACGGTGCCGTCGAGGAGGCCGCCGGGGGCGAGCAGCGGGCCGAAGACGTCGTCGGCCAGCGGCGAGGCGGTCAGGAACGCCAGCGGCGTCATCGACACCGCCATCATCTGGTTGGTGGCCAGCACCCGGCCCTGCAGCTCCAGGCCGACCTTGAGCTGGATGATCGACAGCCAGTGCGCGTTCAGCACGCTGAGCGAGGCCCACGACAGCAGGCCGCCGAGGGCCGCCAGCGGCAGCGAGGGCCGCAGGCCCACCAGCAGCACGCCGATCCCGAGGCTGACCACGAAGCCGACCATGCCGATCGCGCGCCGCTCGGTGCCGCCCCAGAACACCATGATCAGGGAGCCCAGCACCGCGCCCAGACCCTGCATCGCGGTGACCAGGCCGACGCCGCCGACGTCGCTGAACGACATCACCGCCGGCACGGTCACCGACATGGCGAGCATGTTCAGGTAGTTCTGCACGACGAAGAACCCGATCATGATCATCAGCGGGCGGCGCCGTACGAGGAAGCGCCAGCCGCCGACGATGGCCTGGCCGAAGGACTCCTCCAGCCGGTAGAACAGCCGGTCGGGGAAGCGCACGGCCAGCAGCGTGCCGAGCCCGGCGAGGAACGTGACGACGTCCACGGCCACCACGCCGTGCAGGCCGACCAGCGAGATGAGCGCGGCGCCGCCCAGCGGGCCGACGAGCATGCCCAGGCCGGTGCCGAGGTTGGCCAGCGCGTTGGCCTGCATGAGGTACGGCTTGGGCACCAGCTGCGCCACCGCCGCCAGGTAGGCGGGCCGGTGGAAGGCCGCCACCAGTGACAGCATCCCGGCGACGATCCCGACCTGCCAGATCTCCAGCCGTCCCAGCCACAGCAGGATCACCAGGCCGGCGGTGGCCACGGCGGAGACGCCGTCGCAGACGAGCATGATCCGCCGCCGGTCCACCCGGTCGGCCAGCGCGCCGCCCAGCGGCGCCGCCAGCAGCGACGGCAGCAGGGCGAGCATGCTGACCAGGGCGTAGTCCAGCACCCGGCCGCTCTTCTGGTAGGCCCACACGCCCAGCGCGAAGGAGGTCAGCGCCGCGCCGAGCAGCGACAGGGTCTGCCCGGCCGCGACGGTGTAGAAGCGGCGCAGGTCACGGCGGGCGCCGCCGCCCGACACCCCGACCTCCCCGACCGGCTCGGGCAGGTCGCCCGCGGTCCAGCGGTCCAGGTGGTCGCACATCAGCCGGGCCAGGGAGGCGGCCTGGTGCTTGAGGAAGTAGTGGCCGGCCTTGGGGATCGTGGCCAGCTCCACCCGGTCGGCGAACGCCCCCCACTCGCGGTAGCGCTCCTGGTAGAGCTCGGTCGCCCGGTCCCGCTCGCCGATCACGCACAGCAGCGGCGCGGTGAGCCTGCGCTGCCGCTCGGTGGGTTCGCCGAGGCGGCGGCTGAACCAGCCCTGGGCCTCCTCCACATCGTGCCGCAGGCCGCGCAGCATGAGCCCGGTGTCGCCGAAGTCCTCGTCGAGGGCGCCCAGCGTGCGCAGGAAGTCGCGCTGGGCGCGGTCGGAGGACCAGCGGTGCGCCGGGAACCTCCGGTTCCACCAGGCCGACAGCCGGCCGGGCAGCCGCGCGTCGGGGAAGCTGCCGCCGACGAAGACGCCGGCGACCGGAGTCCCGGCCTCCTCCAGCCGCAGGGCCAGCTCGGTCGCGGCGGCCGAGCCGACGCAGTGGCCGTACAGCACGATCGGGCCGGTCGCGTCGGCCTGCCCGGCCAGCTCGGCCAGGACCCGGTCGGTCAGCTCGTCCATCGGCAGCACGTCCTCGCCGGGCCGCGCCGGGTCGTGGCCGGGCAGCTCGACGGCGAGCACCGCGGTGGCGGGGGAGAGGCGCGCCAGCTCGGTGGCCAGCGGCTGGAACGCGGCGGCCGAGCCGCCGCCGTAGGGCAGGCACACGACGGTACGGCTCGCCCGGCGCGGACCGGCCAGGCGGTGCAGCAGCCCGGCGGGGGCCTGGGCGCCGCCGTCGAGGTGCGCGGCCAGCTCGCGGACCGTGGGCCGGGTGAACAGGTCGATCACCCGAAGCGCCGTGTCGATCTCCCGGACCGCGCGCACCGCGCGGAAGGAGTCGCCGCCGAGGTCGAAGAAGTCGTCGTCGATCCCGATCTCCGCGACGTCCAGCAGCCTGGACCAGACCTCGGCGATCCGCAGCTCGGTCGGCGTGCCCGGCGCGACCCGCTCACCGGCGGGCGCGGCCTCGGGAAGCGGCAGCCGGGCCCGGTCGATCTTGCCCAGCGGGGTGAGCGGCAGGTCGTCCAGGACGACGATGCCGGACGGCACCATGTAGTCGGGCAGCCGCTCGCGCAGCCCCGCCCGGATCGCGGCGACGTCCACCGAGGCGGGCGCGACCCAGGCGGCCAGCCGCCGGGAGCGGCCCTCGCCGACCGGCAGGACCGCGGCCTCCCGGACGCCGGGCTGCTCCTGCAGCGCGGCCTTCACCTCGCCCAGCTCGACCCGGAAACCCCTGATCTTGACCTGGTCGTCGACCCGGCCGAGGAACTCCACCAGCCCGGCGGAGTTCAGCCGGACCCGGTCGCCGCTGCGGTAGCAGCGGGCGGTCCCGTTCACCGGGTCGGAGACGAACCGTTCGGCGGTCAGGTCGGGGCGGTTCAGGTATCCGCGGGCCAGGCTGGGCCCGGCGATCCACAGCTCGCCCGGCACCCCGGCGGGCAGCGGGCGGCCCGCCGGGTCGACCACGTAGCAGTCGACGCCGGCCAGCGGCCGGCCCAGCGGGACCGACCCCGAGCCCGACGGCACCTCGGGCACCCGGCCGCCGAGGACCGAGACCGTCGTCTCGGTCGGCCCGCAGTGGATCTGGACCTCCAGGTCGGGGCGGGCCGCGCGGATCCGCTCGGCGAACTCCCACGACGTGGCCTCGCCGGCGAGGATCAGCAGCCGGCGCGGCAGCATCCGGGCCAGGTCGCCGTGGGCGGCCAGCAGCTCCAGGTGGCTGGGCACCATCTTGATCACATCGACCCGGTGGCTCTCCAGGTAGGCGGCGTACGCCTCCGGGTCGGTGGAGGTCTCCTGGTCCACCAGGTGGACCGCCGCGCCCTGGAAGAGCGGGCCGTACAGGCAGGTCATCACCAGGTCGGCGGCGATCGTGGAGACCACCGCGTAGGACTCGCACCCCTCGGGCACCAGCCCGGCCAGGCCGTGCAGGTAGTGCAGGACCGAGCGGTGCTCGATCGCCACGCCCTTGGGCCGCCCGGTGGAGCCGGACGTGAAGATCACGTGCAGCAGGTGGCCGGGGGTGACGCCCGCGTCCACCGGCTCCCCGGGGCCGCCGGGCCCGCCGGTCCCGGGGGGATCGGCGGCCAGCAGGTCGGGCAGCACCAGCGCGCCGGGCACCCGGCCCGCATACTCCCGGTCGGTCAGCACGACGCGCGCGCCGGCCGACTGCAGGATGTAGGCCAGCCGGTCGTCGGGGTAGGCCGGGTCCATCGGCAGGTACGCGCCGCCCGCGCGCAGCACGCCGAGCAGCGCCGGGACCAGCCCCCGGTGCCGGTCGACGAGGATGCCGACCGGCTCGTCGGGCCGCACCCCGGCCGCGATCAGGTGCCGGGCCAGGCGGCCGGCCATCCGGTCCGCCTCGCCGTAGGTGATCGAGCCGGAGGCGTCCACCGCGGCGACCGCGTCGGGCGTGCGCCGCGCCCAGTCGGCGGCCACCTCGTGCAGCGGCCGGGTCAGGTCCATCGAGATCCGCGCGCCCGAGACGGCGGGCCCGGTCACCGGCTCCAGCGGCACGGCCGCCGCGGGCGCGTCCAGGTCGGCGAGCATGCCCTCCAGCAGGTTCAGGTACCAGCCGGTCATCCGAAGCGCGGTGGACTCGTCGAACAGGTCGGTGCGGTAGACCAGCTCGCCGTCGTAGTCCTCGCCGGCGTTGACGAAGGCGAGATTGAGGTCGTACTTGGCGGTGCGCAGCACCGGGTCGACGGACTCGGCGGTCAGGCCGGGGAAGTCCAGCGCCTGCGGCGGGTCGTCCAGGACGTTCAGCATCACCTGGAAGATCGGCGTGGTGGAGAGGTTGCGCTCGGGGTGCAGCCGCTCCACGATCCGCTCGAACGGCACGTCGCGGTGGGTGAGGGCGTCCAGCACCGCGTCCTTGGTCCGGGCCAGCAGCTCCCGGCCGGTCGGCTCACCGGACCGGTCGCCGCGCAGGACGAGCGTGTTGACGAAGCAGCCCAGCATGCGCGCGGTGTCGGGGTGCAGCCGCCCCGCCTCGGGCACGCCGACCGGCACGTCGTCGGTGCCGGAGACGCGGCCCAGCAGCTCCTGCCAGGCGGCCAGCAGCACCATGAACGGCGTGCAGCCGGTCTCGGCGGCGGCCTCGCGGACCCGGGCGGTCAGCGCGGGCGTCAGCCGTACCGGGACGGCCGCGCCGGTCCAGTCGGCGACCGACGGCCGGGCCCGGTCGACCGGCAGGTCCAGCACCGGTTCGAGGCCGGCCAGCCGCTCGGCCCACCAGGTGACGTCGCCCTCCGGCTGCCCGGCCAGCCACGCCGCGTAGTCGGCGTAGCGCACCTGCGGCGGCGCGGGCGGGCCGGTACGGCCGAGCCGCGCCGCGTACAGGGCGGCCAGCTCGGCCAGCGCCAGGTTCCGCGACCAGGCGTCGAAGGCGATGTGGTGCACGGTCAGCGACAGGACGTGATCCTCGCCGCCGGGCAGCCGCAGCAGCAGGGCGCGGGCGGGCGGCTCGGCGTCCAGCGCGAACGGCCGGGCCAGCTCCTCGCCCAGCCGCGCCCCCAGCAGGGCGGGGTCGCCGAGGTCCTCCACGGTGACGGGCACCCGGTCCGCCTCGACCGGGGTGGCGCCCTCCTCGGTGACGAGGCTGCGCAGCACCTCGTGCCGGTCGGCGAGGTCGCGCACCGCCCCGGTCAGCGCCTCGGCGTCCAGCGGGCCGCGCAGCCGTACGGCGGTGGGCACGTTGTAGGCGGCCAGGTCGTCCAGCTGGGACAGGAACCACAGCCGGGCCTGGGCGGGCGACAGCGGCGCGGGGCCGCCGGTCGCCTCCCGGACGGGGATCGCCGGGACGGTCTGGGCGGCGGCGCGGCGCGCCGCCGCCAGCCGGGCGGAAAGGGCGCCGCGACGTTCGTCGCTGACGGTCATGGGGCCTCCTTCGCCGGTACGGTGACCGGCGTGTGATGCGGGTCGGCGGCGGCGAGCGGCATGTCGTGTGGGTCGCCGGCGTCGTACGGGTCGGCGACGGTGAGCGGCATGCCGGACAGGCCGTCGGCGAGCGGCGTGCCGTACCGGCCGCCGGCCGCCGCGGGCCCGCTCACGCCTCCCCTTCCAGGTCGTCCAGCAGCAGTTCCTCCAGCCGCGCCGCGTAGCCGGCCAGCGTGCGCCGCTCGAACAGCATGCGCACCGGCAGCCGCAGGCCCAGGGCGTCGCCCAGCCGGGCCGTGACGAGCGCGGCGGTCGCCGAGTGGCCGCCGATGGCGAAGAAGTCGTCGTGCGCGCCGAGGTCGGAGCGGCCCAGCACGGCGGCCCACACCTCGGCGACCAGCAGCTCGGCCTCCGTGCCCGGCGGAACCCGACCGGCCTCGCCGCCGGGCTCGGGCAGCGCGGTGCGGTCCACCTTGCCGGAGGCGGTGAGAGGCAGGGCGTCCATGACCACCCAGCGGCGGGGCACCATGTACTCGGGGAGCCGGGCGGCCAGGCGCCGCTCCAGCGCGCCGGTGTCGGTCCCCGGCGGCGCGGCGACATAGCCGACCAGGTGGTCGCCGCCGTGGACGGTGACCGCCGCGTCGGCGACGTCCTCGCCCTCGCGCAGCAAGGTCTCGATCTCGCCCAGTTCGATCCGGTGGCCGCGGACCTTCACCTGCCGGTCCCGGCGGCCGAGGAAGTCGAGCGTGCCGTCGGGCCGCCAGCGGGCCAGGTCGCCGGTGCGGTAGCGGCGGCCGCCCGCCGGGTCCAGCGGGTCCTCGGTGAACGTCGCGGCGGTCAGCTCCGGCCGGCCGCGGTATCCCCGGGCCACGCCGACGCCGCCGATCCACAGCTCACCGGCCCTCCCGGGGGGCAGCATCCGGCCCGCCCGGTCCAGCACGTAGGCGCGCTCCCCGGCCAGCGGGACGCCGATCGACACCGGGTCGCCCACCGGGGCGGTGACGCGGACCATGGTGGAGTAGATCGTGGTCTCGGTGGGGCCGTAGGCGTTCCACAGCTCGCCGACCCGCTCCACCAGGTCGGCGGCCAGGGCGGCGTCGAGCACCTCGCCGATGCTGACCACGCGCACGTCCTCACCGTGCCAGCCGGAGGAGACCAGCATGCGCAGCGTCGTCGGGGTCGCGGTCATCAGCGTGACCCCGGCCTCCGCGATCCGCCGGGCGACGGCCCGCCCGTCGAGCGCGTCGTCGCGGCCCAGCAGTTCCAGCCGCAGGCCGTGGCAGAGGCTCACCCACAGGTCGAAGCCGAACACGTCGAAGGAGAAGGGCGTCAGGCCGAGCATCACGTCGTCGGACCGGATCCCCGGCGCGAGCCGCATCGAGGCGGTGAACGCGGCGAGGTTGGCGTGGGTGATCTCGACGCCCTTGGGGCGGCCGGTGGAGCCGGAGGTGTACAGCACGTAGGCCAGGTCGCCCGGCTCCACCCGGGAGACGTCGCCGCCCTCCGGGAGGAGATCTGTGGTCTCCGCCGCGGGCGGCCCGGCCAGGTCGACGACGGTGCAGCCGAACCGCGAGGCCACCTCGAGCCCCTCGCCCGCCGCGAGGATCACCTTGGCGCCCGCGTCCTCGACCTGGTGGCGGAGCCGTTCGAGAGGGTGGCCCGGGTCGAGCGGGACGTAGGCGGCGCCGGCCAGCAGCACGCCCAGCAGCGCCGCGGGCAGGTGGCGGTCGCGGGGCAGGCACACGCCCACGCAGGAACCCGCCGCCGCCGGGCCGAGCGCCGCGGCCGTCCGCCGTGCCCGGGAGACCAGCTCTCCGTAGGTCACCACACCCTCGGCGTCGGCGACCGCCGGCGCGTCCGGGCGCCGTACGGCCTGCTCCAGCACCGCCTCCACCACGGTCCGCGGCGTGTCGGCGGGCAGCGGGGCACCGGTCCCGGCGGCCAGCAGCGCCGCCCGCTCCTCGGCGCCGATCACCTCGAACGCCGACAGCGGCCGGTCGGGGCGGGCCAGCGCGTCCTCCAGCAGGCGGACCAGCCGGTCGGTGAGGTCCTCGGCCGCGGCCCGGTCCAGGTGCTCCAGGTCGTACTCCACCTGCAGCTCGGGCCCGGCCACGGTGTCGTTGACGTAGACGATCAGCGGCGCCTGGGCGCTGCCCGCGTCCAGTTCGCCGATCAGGTCCACGCCCACGCCGTCGCGCTCCAGGGAGAGGGGGACCTCCGCGGGCTGGATGGACAGCGTGACGGGCGTCAGGACCGCGCCGGGCGGCCGTTCGACGCCACTGGCGTCCGCGCGGTCCCGCGAGGGCAGCGCGCGGTGGTCCATCACCCGGGCCGTCGCGGCTCCGGCGTGCCGTACGGCCTCGCGCAGCGACAGCCCGTCGTCCAGGCGCAGCCGCACCGGCACCACGTCGACCAGCACGCCGACCACGGACTCCATGCCCGGGGCGGCGCGGTCGGCCACGGCGGCGCCGAGGACGATGTCCGGCCGGTCGGTCAGCCCCGCCACCAGCACGCCCAGCGCCGTCAGGTGGACGGCGAACGGGGTGGCGCCGCAGTCGGCCGCGAGCTCGCCGATCCGCGCGGCCGTCGCCGGGTCGATCCTGCGGACCAGGCGCTCACCGCTCATCCGGCTGGGACGCCCGTCGAAGCCGGACATCAGCTCGTACGGCGGGACGGCTCCGGCCAGTTCCTCGGCCCAGAAGGCCCGCAGCGCCGCGGTGTCCGGGACGGTGTCCTGCTCGTGCAGCGCGACGTCGCCGATCTGCAGCGCCGGCTCGGGCAGGGAGATGTCGCCGGAGTGGGCGAGGCCGTCGAGGAGCTCGCGCATCACGACCCCCAGCGACCAGCCGTCGAACGCGGTGTGGTCGGTCAGCAGCACCAGCTCCGCGCTGTCCGGCCCCGACCACAGCAGGGTGGCCCGCAGCAGCGGCGAGTCCCGGGTGACGTCGAAGTCGCGGGCGACCGCGGCCCGGCGCAGCGCGGCGGCCTCCTCCTCGGACGCCGGGCGGTGCTCGGTCAGCGGCACCGGGACCGGCGGCCCGACCTCGGCGGTCACGCCGTCGGTGACGACGGTGCGCAGCGCCTCGTGGCGGCGCACGATCCCGTCCAGCGCGGCGCGCAGCGGCTCGGCCGAGGCGAGGCCGCGCAAGCCCAGGCGGAAGGCGATGGCGGTGGAGCCGTGGTTCTGGCTGACCTCGCGCATCAGGCACATGTCGCGATGGGTCACGGTCAGCGGGTAGGTGGTCCGCCCGGCGTTGCGGACCAGCGGCGTCACCGCCACGGGGGCGGCCTCCGCGACGTACGCCGCCAGCTCGGCGACCGTGGGGCGGGCCAGGAACGTCGTCAGCGGGACGCGGACGCCGAACTCGTGCTCGATCCTGACGCAGATCTTGGCCGCGGCCAGGGAGTGGCCGCCCAGGTCGAGGAAGTGGTCGTGCGCGCCGACCCGCTCGGCGCCGAGCACCTCGGCGGTGACGGCGGCGAGCCGCCGCTCGGTCTCGTCGCGGGGGGCGACGAACCCGGCTCCGGAGCTTCCGGCGCTCCCGGCTGCTTCGGCGGCTCCGGCGGTTCCGGCGGCGGAGGAGAACGTCACCGCGGGCAGCCGGGAACGGTCGGCCTTGCCCGTGGGGCCGACCGGGATGGCGTCGAGGAAGACGATCCTCGCGGGGATCATGTAATCGGGCAGCCACTCCCGCAGCCAGGACCGCAGGCTCCCGTCGTCGAGGCCGGGACCGGCCGGTTCGACGTAGGCGACCAGCCGCCGGGTGCCCTCGGAGTCGGTGGGGGCCAGCACGACGGCGTGGTTCACCAACGGGTGGCGCGCCAGCCTGCCCTGCACCTCGCCCAGCTCGACGCGGAAACCCGCCACCTTCACCTGGTCGTCGATGCGCCCCTCGTAGAAGTGGACCCCGCCCTCCCGGCGGACCAGGTCGCCGGTGCGGTAGTGGCGCACGCCCGCCGCGTCGGTCACGAACCGCTCGGCGGTCAGGTCGGGCCGGTGCAGGTAGCCCCGGCCGACGAGCGGGCCGGCCACCCACAGCTCACCGATCTCGCCGTCGCCCAGCACCGCGCCGTCGGCGCCGCGCACCGAGAGCTCCGACCAGGCGTACGGCGTGCCGATCGGCGGCTCGCCCGTGGAGTCCCGGGAGATCTCGTGCGCGCAGCAGTGGACGGTGCACTCGGTCGGGCCGTACAGGTTCACCATGCGCCGCACGCCGGGGTTGGCGAAGACGCGGTCGGCCAGTGCCCGGCTCACCGGTTCGCCGCTGGACAGCACCGTGCGGACGTTCGGCGGCAGCGGCTCCCGCAGCAGCGCGGTCAGCGCCGAGGCCGCCGCGCTGACCATCGTCACCTCGTCCCTGGCGGGCAGGGAGTGCAGCGCCAGGGGGCTCTCGGCGATGATCACCGTGCCGCCGAGCAGCAGGGGGAGGTAGAGCTGGGGGACCGACGGGTCGAAGCAGACCGAGGTCGAGGCGAGGAAGCCGGCCAGCTCCTCCTCGGTGAAGTGGCCGGCGTCCCAGCGCAGCAGCGTCATCACGTTGCGGTGCTCGACCATGACGCCCTTGGGGCGGCCGGTCGAGCCGGAGGTGTACATGATGTAGGCCAGATCGGCCGGGTCGGTGGGCCGGCCGGGATCGTTCCAAGGCCGCTCCCCGACGGAGTCCACCGTCACGATCTCGGTCTCCGGCAGCCGCCCGGCCAGCGCGGCGGAGGTGACCACGTGCGACACCCCGGCGTCCTCGACGATGAACTCCAGCCGGTCGGCCGGGAACGCGGACTCCAGCGGCACGTAGGCGGCGCCGGTCTTCCAGACGCCCAGGAGGGCCGCGATCAGCTTCTCGTCGCGGTCCAGGCACACGCCGACGGTCGAGCCCCGGCCCACTCCCCGGGAGAGGAGTTCGTGGGCTATCCGGTTGGCCTGCGCGTTGAGGTCGGTGTAGGTCGTGCGGGTCGTCCCGGCGACGACCGCCGTCCGCTCGGGGGTGCGCCGCACCTGCTCTTCGAAGGCCTTGCAGACCGGTTCGAGCAGCGGGAGTTTGCCAGCCACCTGCGATCTCCTCTGGGGGGCGGGGGTGTGTAGGGACGTACGCGGGCAAGGTTCGCAAAGGTATACGGGCCATACAACGCAAAGATCGTTTCGTTACATTAACGAGGCGAACCGGACATATTTAGATTTGCGTGATGTTCCGCCTTGCTCGCGAAAAGTAACACTCCGTAAGGTCATTCACCGGAGAATTTCACGGTGTGACTTACTGATCGCACGGGGTGTCGAGTTTTCTAGTGATACTTACTGACTTTTCCTAGAAAAGTCATGAATGTCAGGTGGTAAATGGCGCTCGTTGCCGGTGACTCTACGCACCGGTAACCATCGCGACGGCGGTCGGCGGACATGACGCCGACCGGTCCACCGCCTGTTCTTCGCCGCCCGGTTTTATGATCAAATCCGCTTTTATCATTAAATGTCCGTTTTAAGGCTGTCGCCTTGCGGGCCGCCTCCCGGACTCGTTCCTCCGGTCGCCCGGCGGGTGATCGACGTGCATGCGGAGAGTAATGATTCGGTGTCATACTGTGATCGTCATGCATCCTTCCGAGAGAGGACCATCATGATCAGATCGGTGTTCAAGGCCGGAGCCGCGGCCCTCGTGACGACCGCCCTGCTCTGCGCCCCCGCGCTCGCCGACACGGCCCCGCGGTCGGCCGCGAGCAACGACGTGTACCGCGACTGGTACTGGACCCACTCCGCCTGCGTGGCGGCCGGCCAGGGCGGGATAGACCGGGGCCACTGGGAGACCTACACCTGTTCCGAGGGCGACTGGCTCTGGCACCTGTGGACCAACCGCTGACCGGCTGACACCCCGGCCGGTCGCACGCCCGCGGGGGCGACGGCCGGCCGGGACCGCGGGGGCGTCCGGCCGCGGGGCGGCGGAGGGGGCCCGCGGGCGGTTCAGTCGGCGATGTAGCCGATGGAGTGGACCTCGTAGCCGCCGGCGGCCGAGCCGCGCGTGTGCATCACCATGGCGCCGCCTTCGTAGGAGTAGGCGCAGGCGTGCCCCCGGGGCTCCGGCGTGCATCCCTGGAAGATGTGGCGGACGCCGCGCGGGTCGTACGCGGTCCGGAACAGCCTGCCGACCGCCGCGGTGGTGGCGACCTCCAGTCCGGCGTTCCGGTCACCGTGCCGCCAGGCCGAGAAGAGGTGCCCGGCGGCGGCCGAGGGCTTGGTGAGCAGCCGCGAGGTGTACACCCTGGTGACCTTCGAGCCGGAGACGACCATGAGGACGCCGTTGAGGCCGCCCCGCACACGCACGCTGGTGTGGACGAAGCGGCACGCGGCGCCCCGGCACCCGGCGAACTCGTCCGGGGCACGGTAGCGGTAGGAGAAGATCGCGCGCACCGCGGACGGCGTGGCGACCCGGGCCGCGGCCCCGCGGTCGGCGCGCAGCCAGGCGCGGAACAGTTTCCTGGCCACGGTCGCCGGGGCCGGGGCGGAGGTCGCGGAGGTCGCGGTGGCCGCCGCCCCGGCAGTGATCACCCGCGTGGTGGCCGGGGCGGTCGCGGCGGTGCTCACGGTGGAGGCGGCGGGGGTGGCGCCGGCCGTACGGGCGGAGGCCGGGGCGGCGGGGAGCAGCAGCGTGGCGCTCACCGCGATCGCGGCGCCGCCGAGGATCAGTCTTCTGGACACACCCCGAAGGTAGGGGCTCCAACTTGCACGGGGTTTGAGGATCACTTGCAGGTGCGTTCCGGCTCATCCGGCAGGATTCTCCGGGTGACCGCGGTGTTCATCGGATGAACCGCCGTGGCCCGATGCAGGCTCCCGGAGGAGAGACATGACCCTGAGGCTCTGGTATCCGCGTCCGGCCAGGAACTGGATGGAGGCCCTGCCCGTCGGCAACGGCCGTCTCGGGGCCATGGTGTTCGGCGGCCCGCGGCGGGAGCGCATCGCGCTCAACGTCGACACGCTGTGGTCGGGCGGGCCGCACGGGGCCGGGGTGAGCGACGGTCCCGGGATCCTCGCGGAGATCCGCCGCCTCCTGCTCGACGAGGACGACCGCCGGGCGGCGGAGGAGGCCGTACGGAGGCTCCAGGGGCCGGAGAGCGAGTCCTACCAGCCCCTCGGCGATCTCCTGCTGACCTATGGGACCGGTGGAGGGGATCCGGGGAAGGGGGATCCGGGGGGAGACGAGCCGTGTGGGGAGTACCACCGGGAGCTCGACCTCGACCGCGCGGTCGCGGTCACCTCCGCCGACGGCGTCACCACCGAGGTGCTCGCCTCGGCGCCCGACGGGCTCCTCCTGGTACGGCTGACCTCCTCCTCCCCCCTCGGGTTGCGGGCCGGGCTGCGCACTCCGCACGCGGAGGCCGAGACGGGCCACCCCGACGCGCGCACGCTGACGCTGACCGCCCGCGCGCCCGCCCATGTCGAACCGCACCGGCCGGTCCCCGAGCCCGTCGTCTACCGCGCCGGTGAGGGCATGCTCCTCGCGGTCGCCGTACGGGCATGGGCCGACGGAGGGACGGTGCGCGCCGCAGGCGGGACACTGACCGTGGAGGGGGCCACATCGCTCACCCTGGCGCTGGCCGCCGAGACCTCGTTCCGCGGCTGGGACCGGGAGCCGGGGGACGACCGGGGAGAGCCGCTGGAGCGGTGCCTGGCCACGATCGGCGCGGCGGAGCCGTACGGGGCCGGCGAACTGGTCGCGCGGCACGTCGCCGACCATGCCGGGCTGTTCTCGCGGGTGAGCCTGCGCCTCGGCGAGGCGCCGGAGCGGCGGCCGGAGACGGGGGAGCGGCGGCCGGAGGCAGGGGACGACGAGGCTCCGGAGAGGAGGGAGGCGGGGGACGGCACCCGTGCGCCCCTGCCGGACGGCGGGCGGCCCACCGGTGCGTGGCCGGGCGACGAGCGGCCGGGTGACGAGCGGCCGGGTGACGAGCGGCCCACCGACGAACGGGTGGCCGCGGTCCGTGCCGGCGCCGACGACCCCGGGCTCGCCGCGCTGCTGTTCGCCTACGGCCGCTACCTCCTGATCGCCTCCTCCCGGCCCGGCACGCAGGCCGCCAACCTCCAGGGCATCTGGAACGAGGACGTGCGGCCCCCCTGGAGCTGCGACTACACCACCAACATCAACGTCCAGATGAACTACTGGCCCGCCGAGACCACGAACCTGCCCGAGTGCCACCTGCCGCTGGCCGACCTGGTGGAGGAACTGGCCTGCTCCGGCGCGCGCACCGCCCGTGAGGTCTACGGCGGCGAAGGCTGGGTCGCCCACCACAACGCGGACCTCTGGCGGGCGAGCTGGGCGATGCCCGGCGAGGCGATGTGGTCGATGTGGCCGATGGCCGGGGCCTGGCTGGTCAGGCATCTGACCGAGCACGCCGACTTCGCCGGCGACGACGGCTTCCGGATGACGCGGGCGTGGCCGGTGGTGCGGGGGGCCGCGGAGTTCGTGCTCGGCCGGCTCGTCGAGGACGGCGCGGGGCGTCTGGTCACCGCGCCGTCCACCTCGCCGGAGAACTCCTTCCTCGACGCCCGCGGCGAGCACGTGTCGGTCGACGTCATCGCCACCATGGACGTGTGGCTGATCCGCGAGCTGTTCCGCACCGCGGCCGGGCTGGCCGTACGGGCCGGTGACGCGGGGTTCGCCGGGCGGCTGCGCGACGCGCTCGCCCGGGTGCGCGGCCCCGTGATCGGCGCGGACGGCCGCCTGCTGGAGTGGTCGCGGCCGTTCACCGAGCACGAGCCGGGCCACCGCCACCTGTCCCACCTCTACGGGCTGTTCCCCGGCGGCGAGATCGACGTGGACGGCACGCCGGAGCTCGCCGCGGCGGCCCGGCGGTCGCTGGAGGCCCGGCTCGCGGCCGGTGGCGGCGGCACCGGCTGGAGCCGCGCCTGGACGATCTGCCTGTGGGCCCGGCTGCGCGACGGCGCGGCGGCGGAGACGGCCGTCCGCGAGGCGCTGCGCGAGCACACCGCCGCCAACCTCATGGGCCTGCACCCCCCGCGGATCTTCCAGATCGACGGCAACCTCGGATTCACCGCGGGCGTGGCCGAGATGCTGCTGCAGAGTCACACCGGGACGCTGCGGCTGCTGCCCGCCCTCCCGCCGGGCTGGCCGGCGGGCGCGGTGACGGGCCTGCGCGCCCGGGGTCCGGTCCTCGTGGACCTCGAATGGTCCGGCGGCCTCCTCCGGCGGGCGTCCTTCACCGCCGGACGGGACCGCGTCGTCGCCCTGGCCCTCCCCGCGGGCGTGACGGGGCCCGACGAGCTGCGCCTGGCGGCGGGTGAGCCCCGGGTCGTGACGTTCGACCCGGCCTGACGGCCGGAGGACCCGGATCCGGCGTCCTCCGAGGACACCGGCGCTCCGGTGCCCCTCGGAGGACGGCGGTCCGGGCGGTCAGGCCGCCGAGCAGGTGAGGACCGGCGCGGTGTTCACGCCGTTCCACGAGGCCAGGAAGCCGAAGGCGGTCGAGGCGCCCGCGGAGAGCTCGCCGTTCCAGGAGAGGCTCCGTACGGTCACCGCGGAGCCGTTCGCGGAGAGCTCGCCGTTCCAGACCTGGGTGATCCGCTGGCCGTCGGCGAAGGTCCACCGCACCGTCCAGGAGCGGATCGCGGCGGTTCCGGTGTTCCTGACCGTGACCTCGCCCTGGAAGCCGTCCGCCCACTGGTTGGTGTTCCTGAACGTGGCCGAGCAGCCGCCCGCCGGGACGGTGGGAGTGGCCGTGGGGGTGACGGTGGGAGTGACGGTGGGGGTCGGCGTGATCGAGGGGGTGGGGCTCGGGCGGACGCCGTCCAGCAGGCCGGTGAGCGCCGGATACCACCGGTCGGACATCTTGCGGTCGCCCGTGGCGTTCGGGTGCACGCCGTCGTAGGTGTCGGTGGCCGTGTCGAAGCCCGTCCACTGGTCCACGACGACGATCGGCGACCGCGCGGTGGAGGTGGCCGCCGCCCAGGCGGGGATGGCGTTGTTGAAGTTCACCGCCCGCTGCCCGCACTCGGCGCAGGAGGACGGGTTCATCGGAATGATCTTGGCGACCAGGATCCTCATGCCGGGGTTGGCGGCCCGCATCTGGCCCACCAGCCTGGTGAACGCGTCGAGGATCGTCGCGGGGGCGATGCCGCTCCACACGTCGTTGGTGCCGAGGTGCATCATCACGACGTCGGGCCTGGTGGCCTCCAGCCAGCCGGGCAGCAGGTTCTGGTTCGCGATGTTGGTCGCCAGGTAGCCGCCGTGCCCCTCGTTGTCGCCGTCGTGGGCCACCGAGCAGCCCTGCGGCGGCAGCGTGCCCACGAAGTCGATGTCGGTGTACCCGCCGCTCTGCAGCCTGTTCCAGAGCAGGGCCCGCCAGCAGCCGGGGGAGCCGGTGATCGAGTCGCCGAGCGGCATGATCCTGGTGGCCGCGGCGTCCGCGGGCGCGGAGGCCGCGAACGCCGCGGCCATGAACATCACCGCTCCGGCCAGCGCCGCCAGCATCGCCGAGAAGGCGTTCCTCCGCGTCATCGTCCCCTCCGCCGTCGGTTGAGCGGATCGTAGGGGCGCGGTCCCGGCGGCCGGAAGCGACCGGCCGCCGGGACCGCTGTGACCTGCTGTTCCGGCGTAGAACTCCTGTAACTTTCAAAGGCCGGCCCGGCGGGCCGGGCGTCTCAGGCGGCCGCGGGGACGGCCACGGGGGAGTAGGCGGCGGCGTCGCCGGTCAGCGCCGTGCTGGGCCGGCCGTCCACCCCGACGGGGATGTCCCCGGCGATCGTGACGCGGTGCAGGCGGCGTGGCCGGTCGCCGAAGTCGTGCACGACCCGGTGCTGGGTCGCGCGGTTGTCCCACACGGCGACGTCGCCTTCGGCCCACCGCCAGCGCACGGTGTTCTCCACCTGCGTGACCTGGTCCTGGAGCAGCCGGACGAGCGCGTCCGACGCCTGGCTCGTCAGGCCGGTCAGCCGCCGGGCGAAGTCCCCGAGGAGGATGGACCGCTCGCCGGTCTCGGGGTGGACCCGTACGACGGGGTGCTCGGTCTCGAAGACCGTGGAGGCGAACACCTCGGCGTAGGCGCGGGTCCGCTCGGGGTCATCGGCGGTGGCGATCCGGGCGTAGTCGTACTGGTTGGTGTGGACGGCGCGCAGCCTCTCCAGCAGCTCGCGCAGTTCGGTGGGCAGGTGCTCGTAGGCGGTGACGGTGTTGGCCCACAGGGTGTCGCCGCCGGCCGGGGGCACGGTGATCGCCCGCAGCACCGAGGCCGCCGGCGGGCGGTCGACGAAGGTGACGTCGGTGTGCCAGCGGTCGACCTTGTGGCCGTTGGTGTAGTCGAGGTCGAGGACGTGGGCGCTGCCGTCCAGGGACGGCACGGTCGGGTGGGCGGTGGTCGGCTCGCCGAGCAGCCGGGCGAACGCGATCTGGCCCTGCTCGTCGAGGTGGTCCTGACCGCGGAAGAAGATCACCTTGTGGGTGAGCAGGGCCAGGCGGATCTCTGCGACGACCTCGCCGGGCAGGTCGCCGCCGAGCCGTACGCCGGAGACCTCGGCGCCGATGCGGCCCGCGACGGGGGTGATGAGGAGAGAGGACATGGTTCGGGTTCCTTCCAGGGACGTGTCCGGGTGGGGTCAGCGCTGGAAGGGGCGACAGAGCGCGCTGGCCACGCGGCAGAGGTCCACGTGGCCGCGGGTGGTCAGCGGAACCGGGTTCGTCACGTCTCGAACGTAGGACGCCCGCCGGAGAAAGTCAATCTAATTGGTAGGTAATTAGGGTTTTAGAGGTCGCGATCGTCCGCTCCGGCTGGCGGAACGGGCCGGGTCCGTGGCGGAAGCGCAGGTGGAAAGGGGGGTGCGGGCACCGGGGGTGGCGCAATCTCCCCGTTACACCATTTTCCCTACTCATTTAGTAGGATTCTCGGCGTCAGAGCACGACGACGTCTGGAGGCGGCATGGAGACGACGGCGGCCGGACCCGTCCCGGCCGGCGCGCGGCGCAGGGCCGACCGCGCCAGGCAGGTGGCCGACCTGCTCCGGCGCGAGATCGTGCACGGCGGGTACGGCGAGCGGCTGCCGCTGGAGACCGCACTCGCCCGGGAGTTCGGCGCCTCCCGCAACACCGTGCGCGAGGCGCTGGACCTGCTGCGCGAGGAGGGCCTCATCGAGCGCTGCCCCGGCGTGGGCACCACGGTCGCCGCAGAGAAGTACCCGCACGGCCTGCACCGGCTGCTCGGCCTCGCCGAGACGCTCCACGAGCACGGCCGGGTGAGCAACGAGGTCCGGACCATGGGCCTCATCGAGCCGCCCGCGGCGGTCGGGCGGCGGCTCGGACTGGCCGCCGGGGAGCCCGTCGTCTACCTCGAACGGCTGCGCCGCCTGAACGGGCTGCCGCTCTCGCTCGACCTGACCTACCTCGTCCGCGACGTCGGCGAGCCCCTGTTCGACGCGGACCTGGAGCGCAACGACGTCTTCGTGCTGCTGGAACGGATCGCCGGGCAGCCGCTCGGCGAGGCCGAACTGACCGTGGAGGCCGTCAACGCCGACGCCCACACCGCGGCCGTGCTCGACGCCCCGCGCGGAGCCGCCCTGCTCATGGTCGAGCGGCTCACCCACCTGGCCGACGGGCGCCCGGTCGACCTGGAGTTCGTCCGCTTCCGGGGAGACCGCCTGACCATGCGCGGCCACCTGCGCCGCGCCCCGGAGGAGGACACATGCCCCTGATCAACCAGCGCGCCGAGGTCCCCGTGACCATCGACCAGGCGCTGTGCATCACCGGCTGCACGCTCTGCGTCGAGGCGTGCCCGCTCGACTCGCTCGCCATCGACGACGAGACCGGCAAGGCGTACATGCACGTCGACGAGTGCTGGTACTGCGGCCCGTGCGCCGCCCGCTGCCCCGTGGACGCGGTCACCATCGACATCCCCTACCTGCTGCGATGAAGGATCACAAGGACATGCGACCCCTCCGCGCGGCCGTGCTGGCCGCCCTGATGCTCGCCGTGCCGGGCTGCTCGGTCGCCGGAGCCGCCGGAGCCCCCGGGACCGCCGCCGGCGGCGGCGAGGGCGGCGCGAAGACCCGGCTCGTCATCGGCTACCAATCCAAGACGATCAACACGGTGACCGCGGGGACGCTGCTGCGCTCCCTCGGCTATCTGGAGAAGCGGCTCGGCGGCGAATACGCCGTCGAGTGGCGCGACTACGACACCGGCGCCCCGATCACCGCCGAGATGGTGGCGGGGAAGATCGACATCGGCTCGATGGGCGACTACCCCCTGCTGATCAACGCCTCCCGCACCCGGGACATCGAGGAGGCCCGCACCAGACTGGTCTCGATCACCGGCTACAACCTGCGCGGCGCGCTCAACATGGTCGTGGTCCCCAAGGACTCTCCCGCGAGGAGGCTGGCCGACCTCAGAGGGAGGAGGATCTCCGCCAGCGTCGGCTCCGCCGGGCACGGCACCCTCGTCCAGGCGCTGGAGAAGGCGGGACTCGACCCGGCGGACGACGTCGAGGTCGTCAACCAGCAGCCCCCGGTCGGCGCCTCGGCCCTGGAGTCCGGCGGCGTCCAGGCGTACGCGCAGTTCGTCGCCTGGCCCGGCCTGCTGGTCTTCCAGGACAAGGGCCGGCTGCTCTACGACGGCGCGGCCCTGAACGTGCCCACCTTCCACGGCGTCGTGCTCCGTGAGGCGTACGCCCGCGAGCACCCCGAGGTGGCCGACGCGTTCCTGAAGGCGCAGATCGACGCCACCCGCTACCTGCACGAACACCCCCTCCAGGCGGCCGGGAGCGTGGCGGAGGCGACGGGACTGCCCCCCGAGGTCGTCTACCTCTACAACGGCCCCGGCGGCATCTCCACCTTCGACGTCACGCTCAAGCCGCCGCTGCGGGCCGCCCACGAGCACGACGTGCCCTACCTCAGGCGCATCGGCGACGGGTTCACCGGGGTGGACGTCGCCGCGTTCACCGACGACACCTACCTGCGCAAGGCGTACGGCCCGGCCTACGACACCGACGCGGCCTCCACCGCCAACCCCGCCCGGATCTCCGGCACCGACCCCGTCTGCGGCGTTCCGGTGGACGACCCGGCGACGGCGTCGGAGCTGTGGTTCGCCGGCGAGGCCACCACCCGGCCCGCGGCGACGCCCGCCTGCCTGCTCCGCCAGATCGCCGAGGCGGGCGTCAAGGGTGTCAAGGGCGTCAAGGGCGCGAAGGACGGGGAGGGAGCGGAAGGCGCCGGGGATGCCGGGGGCGCCGGGGGCGGCCCCGCCGTCCGTGCCGCGTACGTCCCCGACGCCGCGACGGGCACCCGCTGGTTCGCCGACCGGTCCGTCTGGGTCAGGGACCCGAGCGCCGCGAAGAACGCCCGGTTCCTCCCCTTCACCACCCAGGACGGCGCCGACGCCTACCGCGCCGCCCACCCCGGGGCGGAGACCGTCTCCTACGACGACGCCGTCAAGGCCGCCGGCGCGGAAGGAGGCTCCCGGTGACCGGCACCCGGAGCGCGCCCAGGGCCGCCGCCCCCGGGACCGCCGACACCCCAGCCGTCTCCGCCCTTCCCGAGGCTCCCGGCGCGGTGGTCCCCGAGGCTCCCGGCGCGTCCGGCGCGTCCGTCCCCGAGGGTTCCGCCGTGTCCGCCCCCCCGGGACCCAGGGCTCCCACCGCGTCCGGCACCGCCGTCCGCTGGGCGACCAGGGCCGTCTCCCTGCTCGTGGCGGCCGGTCTCTGGCAGGTGCTCACCGTCACCGACGCCCGCCTGTGGCTGAGGTTCGACCGCCTGCCCTCGCTCGGCGAGATCGCCGGGCGGTTCGCCGAACGGCTGGCGACCCCCGTCTACTATCTCGACCTGGCCCAGAGCCTCGTCCGCATCCTCACCGGCTTCATACTCGCCGCGCTCGCCGGCGTCGCGGTGGGGGTCGTGGCCGCCCGCTCCCGCCGCGCCGCCGACGTGCTGCTGCCGCCGCTGGAGGCGGTCCGGCCGATCCCCGCCATCGCCCTGGTGCCGATCGCGATCCTGCTCTTCCCCGCCGATGAGCAGGGGATCGTCTTCATCACCTTCACCGCGGCCTTCTTCCCCGTCATGGTCAGCACGCGGCACGCCGTACGGGCGCTGCCGACGATCTGGGAGGACGCGGTACGGACCCTCGGCGGCGGCCGCCGTCGCGTCCTGTGGCACGTCGTCCTGCCCGGAGCGCTGCCCGGCGTCTTCGGCGGCCTCTCGGTCGGCATGGGCGTGGCGTGGATCTGCGTGATCTCCGCGGAGATGATCTCCGGCGAGTTCGGGGTCGGCTACCGGACCTGGCACGCCTACACGGTCGTCGACTACCCCGGGGTGATCGTCGGCATGGTCACCATCGGCGTCCTCGGCTGGCTGACCTCGGCCCTCGTCGAGCTGGTCGGCCGGCGGGCCACCCGCTGGCTGCCCCGCGCGGAAGGAGCCGGCGGATGACGGCGCTCACCGGGAAGACCGGCCGGCCCGGCCGGGCCGCGACGCGCCCCGCCACCCGTCCCCCGGGCCTGGGGTTCCGCCTGGAGCGGGTCGCCCTCGGCTACGGCCCGGACACGGTGCTGCGCGACGTCGAGCTGGACGTCGCCCCGGGCGAGGTCATGGTCGTCGTGGGCGCCTCCGGATCCGGGAAGTCGACGCTGCTGCGCGCCCTGGCGGGCCTGCTGCCACCGCGCGAGGGACGCATCCTCGCCGGCGGCGAGCAGGTCACCGGCCCCTCGGCGGACCGCGCCATGGTCTTCCAGGACGACGGGCTGCTGCCGTGGCGCTCGGTCCGGCGCAACGTCGAGCTGCCGCTGGGCATCCGCGGCGTCCCCAGGAACGAGCGCGGGAACGCCTCACGGGAGTGGATCGAGCGGGTCGGGTTGTCCGGATCCGCCGGCCGCCTGCCCCGGGAGCTGTCCGGCGGCATGCGCCAGCGCGTGCAGCTGGCCCGCGCCCTGGTCGGCGCGCCGCGCGCGGTGCTGATGGACGAGCCGTTCGGCGCGCTGGACGCGCAGACCCGCGCCGGGATGCAGCGCCTGCTGCTGGACGTGCTGCGCGACACCTCCGCGACGGTCGTGTTCGTCACCCACGACGTGGACGAGGCGCTGCTGCTCGCCGACCGCGTGGCGGTGCTGGGCCGTACCGGGGTGCGGGCCGTCCTGGACGTGCCGCGCCGCCCGGACGGCGACGACGCACCGGCCGGCGGCGAACCGGCTTCCGCGGCCGGACCGGCCGCCCTCGACGACGCGGTCCGCGCCGAACTGCGCGACCGCATCCTGAAGGAGCTTTGATGGACGTCCCCCCGATCGAGGACCGCCTGGAGCTGGAGTGCGAGGTGCTCGTCGTCGGCGGCGGGACCGCCGGCACGATGGCGGCGATCACCGCGGCCGAGCGCGGCGCGCGGGTCCTGCTGCTGGAGAAGGCCCACGTACGGCACAGCGGCGCGCTGGCCATGGGCATGGACGGCGTCAACAACGCGGTCATCCCCGGCAAGGCCACCCCCGAGGACTACGTCGCCGAGATCACCCGGGCCAACGACGGCGTCGTCAACCAGCGGACCGTCCACCAGACCGCCACCCGCGGCCACGAGATGGTCCGCAGGCTGGAACGCTACGGCGTGAAGTTCGAGAAGGACGAGTACGGCGAGTACGCGGTCCGCCGCGTGCACCGCTCCGGCAGCTACGTGCTGCCCATGCCCGAGGGCAAGGACGTCAAGAAGGTCCTCTACCGGGTGCTGCGCCGCCGCGACCTGCGGGAACGGATCCGCATCGAGAACCGCGTCATGCCCGTCCGCGTTCTGACCGACGGCGGCCGGGCCGTCGGCGTGGCCGGGTTCGACACCCGCAGCGGGCGGTTCGTCACCGTCCGGGCCGGAGCGGTGGTCCTGGCCACCGGCGCCTGCGGGCGCCTCGGCCTGCCCGCCAGCGGCTACCTCTACGGCACCTACGAGAACCCGGCCAACGCCGGCGACGGTCACGCCATGGCCTACCACGCCGGCGCCGAGCTCAGCGGCATCGAGTGCTTCCAGATCAACCCGCTGATCAAGGACTACAACGGTCCCGCCTGCGCCTACGTCGCCAATCCGTTCGGCGGCTACCAGGTGAACAACCGCGGCGAGCGGTTCGTCGACTCCGACTACTGGTCGGGTCAGATGATGTCGGAGGTGGCCGCCGAGATCGCCTCGGCCCGGGGCCCCATCTACCTCAAGCTCACCCACCTGCCCGAGGAGACGATCAGCGCGGTGGAGGGCATCCTGCACTCCACCGAGCGCCCCACCCGCGGCACCTTCCACGCCGGGCGCGGCCACGACTACCGCACCCACGACGTCGAGATGCACATCTCGGAGATCGGCCTGTGCGGCGGCCACTCCGCCTCCGGCGTGTGGGTGGACGAGAACGGGGCCACGACCGTCCCCGGCCTGTACGCGGCCGGTGACCTGGCCTGCGTCCCGCACAACTACATGATCGGCGCGTTCGTCTTCGGCGACCTCGCCGGGGCGCACGCCGCCGCGCACCACGCCGTCCCCGAGACGCTGCCCGGGGAGCAGGTCGCCGCCGCCCACGAGCTCGTCTACCGTCCGCTGCGCAACCCCGACGGGCCGCCGCAGCAGCAGGTCGAGTACAAGCTGCGCCGGTTCGTCAACGACTACGTCGCCCCGCCCAAGACCGGCGCCAAGCTGGACATCGCGCTGGAGTCCTTCGAGCGCATGCGCGGCGAGATCGCCGCGATGGGGGCGCGCACCCCGCACGAGCTGATGCGCTGCGTCGAGGTGGACTTCATCCGCGACTGCGCGGAGATGGCCGCCCGCTCCTCGCTGGTGCGGACCGAGAGCCGCTGGGGCCTGTACCACGAGCGGGCCGACCTGCCGGAGCGGGACGACGCCGGCTGGCTGTTCCACCTCAACCTCCGCAGGCGGCCCGACGGGGCGATGGAGTTCGTCAAGCGCCCCGTCGAGCCGTACCTGGTGCCGGTGGAGGAGTTCCGTCCGGTCCCGGGGGAGCCCGTGGTCCTCGGCGCCCACACGACCGCCGCGGTGCGCCGTGCCGCCGGGACCGGCGCGGCGCGGGCGGCGGCGGTCGGGCACTCCCCGCGGATCCTGGAACTGCAACGGCTCGCCGAGGAGCAGCCGTCCGCGGACCGGTTCGCCCCCTACCTCGCCGACCCCGACCCCAAGGTCCGCAGGGCGGCGATCGCGGCGCTCACCGAGGCCGTACCTGAGGGAACCGGCGAGGCGCTGGTCACCGCGCTCGCCGACGACCGGGGGACGGTACGGCGCGCCGCCGCGGCCGGCCTGCGGGAACTGGTCGAAGTGCTGCCCGCCGCCCCGGGCCTGGCCGCGGGACTCACCGCGCAGTCGGGCAGCCCCGACCCGGTGGTCCGGAGCGCCGCGCTGGACGTCCTGCGCGCGCTGCGCCTGGGCACGCCGGAGATCTTCGCCGCCGCCATCGGGGACGGCGACCACCGGGTGCGGATCGAGGCGATCCGCGGCCTGGTCTCGCTGGACGAGTCCGGGCTCGTGGCCGCGGCCGCGGGCGACCCCTCACGCGAGGTCCGCGTCCGGGTGGCCACGGGCCTGGGCACGATCGGCAAGCCCTCGGCGGCGCTGGCGGAGCTCGCCGGCGACCCCGACCCGCTCGTCAGGGCCGCCGCGCTGGAGTCCTCGGGAGCCACCGGCTCCCCGCTGACGGCGCACGCCGTACGGGCGCTGGGGGACGACGCCTGGCAGGTGCGGGTCGGCGCGGCGCGCTGCCTCGGGGCGTGCGACCCCGACGAGGCCACCGGCCCGCTCGCCGCCGCCCTGGCCGACGGCAACCTCGACGTGCGCAAGGCGGCCGTGCTCGCCCTGGCGCCCTGGGCGGCCAGGCCGGGCGTCGCCGAGGCGCTGCGCGCCGCCCTGACCGACACCGACGCCGACGTACGGGCCCACGCCCGCCGCGCCCTGACCGGCTGAGGGGCCCACCGGTCCGGCCCCGGACCGGTGGAATCCGGACGAGGCGGACGAGACGGCCGGTGCGGGCGGCGGCCTCTCCCGCCGCCTCTATCACCGCCTCTCCCGCCGCGCGGATCACCTCCCGTAGGCTCCACGAAGGATCTCGCGAGGAGCCCCGCATGAGCGCAGTGAACACCGTCCGCGGCCCCGTCGAGGCGGACGCCCTGGGCCGCACGTACATGCACGAGCACATCTTCGTGCTCACCGCCGACGTCCAGCGCAACTACCCGGGGGAGTGGGGGGAGGAGGACCGGCGGGCCGCCGACGCGGTGGACAGGCTGCGGGCGCTGGCCGCGCAGGGGGTGCGCACCATCGTCGATCCCACCGTCGTGGGCCTCGGGCGCGACGTCCACCGCGTCCGGCGCATCGCCGAGCAGGTGCCCGAACTCAACATCGTCATGGCGACCGGGCTCTACACCTACGACAGCGTCCCGTTCTTCTTCCGCCACCGGGGACCGGCCCTCAACGAGGCGCTGGGCGCCGACGTGCCCGACCCGATGGTCGAGATGTTCCACGCCGACATCACCGACGGCATATCCGGCACCGGCGTGCGGGCCGGGATGCTCAAGTGCGCGATCGACCGGCAGGGCCTGACGCCCGGCGTGGAGCGCGTGATGCGCGCCGTCGCCCGCGTCCACCACCTGACCGGCGTCCCCGTCACCGTGCACACCCACCCGGAGTCACGGACCGGCCTGGACGTCAGGCGGGTGATGTGCGAGGAGGAGGGCGTGGACCCGGGCCGGATCGTGCTCGGCCACAGCGGGGACACCACCGACTGCGACCACCTCGCCGAGCTGGCCGAAGCCGGTTTCGTGCTGGGCATGGACCGTTTCGGCCTCAACCTCGACACCACCTTCGAGGCCCGCGCCGGCACCGTCGTGGAGATGTGCCGGCGCGGATACGCCTCCGCCATGGTCCTGTCCCAGGACGCCGCCTGCTACATCGACTGGATCGACCCGGACGTGATGGCGTTCCTGCCGCAGTGGCACTACCTGCATCTGGACCAGGAGGTCCTTCCCCACCTGCGCCGCAGCGGCGTCACCGACGAGCAGCTCACCGCCATGCTGGTGGACGTCCCGCGCCGCGTCCTGTCCCCGGCGGCCCCGTGAGCCGTCGTGCCTCGCCGGATCCTCGGGGAGGATGGCGGGATGTCGCATATCAGGATTCCGGCGGCCGGCATGGCGTCCGGCGCCGCGCAGACGGTCGACGAGACGACCCTGGTGCGCGCCTGCCGGGAGGGGCGGGCCGTACGGGCGCGGAACGGAGGGAGGCTCGTCGTCGAGGCCCGGCTGGTGCGCGAGCTGTGCCGGCGGGGACGCGAGGAGATCGACCCGCGAGGACTGACCGTCGAGGGCGCCAGGATCACCGGGGATCTCGACCTGACGGGGATGGAGGTGCCCTTCCCGCTGCGCTTCACCGGCTGCGTGTTCGACCGGCCCGTCGACCTGGACGGCGCCGACCTGCACCTGCTGGCACTCGACGGCTGTACGGTGCCCGGCCTGCGGGCGAACGGGTTGCGGGTCCGCCGTGACCTGGACCTGTCCAGGTCACGGATCACCGGCGACCTGCGGACCACGGCCAGCACCTCCCGCGTCGCGGCCGTGTGGCTGTGCGAGTCGGAGATCGGCGGACGCCTGCTCTGCCTCGACACGGTCATCGAGTCCTCGGACCGGGCGATCCAGGCCGACCGGATGCGGGTCGGCGGGACGGTCCGGCTGCTGCACGGATTCGAGGCGCGCGGCGGACTGCGGCTGCTGGGAGTGCAGGTGGCGGGGTCGCTGGACCTGACCGGCGCCCGGCTGACCCGCCCGGACCGGGGACTGGCGCTGGACCTGGGGGACGCGCAGATCGGCGGCAGCGTCTTCCTCATCGACGACCAGACCGGCCGCCGTCCGCTGGTCCGCGGCTGCGTCAACCTCGGCAACGCCCGGATCTCCGGGCGGCTCCTGATCCGCCACACCACCTTCGAACCCGCCGAGATGGTCAGGGGCGCCGGGTACGCCGACGGACGCGACGGGGGAGACGCGATCAGCGCCCCGGGGCTCTTCGTCGGCGGCGAACTGAGCGTCGAGGGCGAGTGCCGGATCGGTGGCGGCGTGGACCTCGCGATGGGCTCCTTCGGCGCCGTCCGGATCCACCGGGGAAGCTCGTTCACCGTCGGCGGCGGACGCGCCCTCGACCTGACCAACGCCGAACTGCGCTCCGGTCTGCTCATCCAGGCGGGGACGACGGTCGAGGGCACGCTGAGGCTGGCCGGGACGCGCATCAGGGGCGATCTGGTCGTCCGGGACACCCGGTGGAGCCGGCCGGAGAGGGACACGCTCATCGCCGCCCAGGGCGTCATCGTCGACGGCGTGGCCGACCTGCGCGACGTCGAGACCGACGGCGGCAGGGCGGGGTTCCGCTCCGCGACCCTCGGCGGCGTCCTGGACGTCCAGGGCGCGCGCCTGCGCAATCCGGGCGGCGAGGCGCTCGCGCTGCAACAGGCTCTGGTCCGCGGTCCGGTGCTGCTCGGCGGCGGGTTCGCCGCCGAGGGCAGGGTGACGCTGAACCGGTGCACGGTGGAGGGCCGGCTCGACTGCGACGGCGGCACGTTCGCCGGAGGGCTGGACGCGGTCTCGGCCACGGCGCGCAGCGGCATGCGGCTGCGCTGGGCCGAGATCCCGCCGCGGGTGAACCTGACCGGCGCGTCCACCACGGTGCTCGCGGACGACCCGGCCCGGTGGCCGCGGGATTCGGCGATCTCCGGTTTCGTCTACGACCGGTTCGACGGCGGGTGGGACTGGCGGGCCCGCCGCGACTGGCTGCGCGCGGTCGTCCCCTTCGACGCCGGTCCCTACGAGCAGGCGGCCAGGGTGTTCCGTCAGCACGGACGCCCGGTGGAGGCCGAGAACCTGCTCATCGAGCAGCGGAGGCAGGCCAGGAAGACGCCCCCGCCGGGCGGCCCCTCGCCGAGCCGGTGGATCAGGAACACCCGTGACACGCTCTACGGCCTCACCGTCGGCTACGGCTACCGTCCGGGCCGGGTGCTGTGGATGCTGGGCGCCCTGCTCGCCCTGGTGGGCGTCATGACGATGAGTCCCGCCGTCCAGCAGACCCTCCGGGCCACCGACCCGCGCGGGAACGTCTACGCGGTGGACGGACGGCTGGTCACCGTGGACGAGGTGTCGGCGGCCCGGGACGGCACCGCGACCGCCGCGCCGCGCGGAGCCCGTCCCGGGCCGTGCGGGGACGGGCAGGTGCGCTGCTTCGACCCGCTGTTCTACACCGTCGACACCGTCATCCCGCTCGTCTCCCTGGGCCAGCGCGCGACGTGGTATCCGGAGACGCGCAGCCCGGCGGGGCGGTGGGTCTCGGCGTCGCTGAACGTGGCCGGCCTGCTGGGCTGGCTGCTGTCGACGGTGGTGGTGCTCTCCTTCGCCCGGCTCGCCCGCCCGGCCTGAGGCCGCCGACGCGCCGTCCCGCCCGGCCGGGAACCGCCGGGAACCGCCGCCGGTCCTCCGTGCCTTCGCCCGCCCGATCCGGGACCACCGTCCACGTCCTTCCTCACCCCCGCACGGACGCCGCCAGGCGCAGCACCTCCGGGTGGTCGGGGCCGAGGGCGAGGCGCTTGACGCGCAGGGCGTCCCGCCGCCGCCGCGCCGCCTCGCCGGCGCGGCCCCGGAGGGCGTCCAGGCGCGCCAGGTTCACCTGGCACACCGCCACCTCGTAGTGGTCGCCGCCCAGGTGCTCGCGCAGGATGCCCTCGGCCCGGCGCAGCGCGTCCTCCGCCTGGTCGAGGTCGCCCCGCTCGGTCAGCAGCGCGCCCAGCACGGTGAGGTCGGCGGCGACCTGGACGTGCCGGGGACCCAGCACCGCGCGCCTGATGCCGATCGCCGCCCGGATATGCCGTTCCCCGTCGCCGTCGCGCCGGGCGTGGGCGAGCCCGGCGAGGTTGTGCAGCGCGTCGGCCCGCGTCAGCGGGTCACCGCCGTGCCGCTCCAGCAGGGTCAGCGCCTCCCGGTAGAGGACCTCCGCCTCGCCGTACCGTCCGGTCTCCTTGCACAACACTCCCAGGGCCAGGCGCACCGCCACGAGCCGCCGCCGTCCGGTTCCGCCGGCCGCGCGGGCCGGTTCCTCCGCGCGGCGCAGGTACGCCTCGGCCCGGTCGTACCGGGCCAGCCTGCGCTCGACGTCGCCCAGCAGGACCAGCGCGTCGGCGAGCGGTCCGTCACGTCCCGGACCCGGCGGCGCGGCGGACAGCGGACCCGCCGCCCGCAGGGCGCACTCGCGCGCCGGCCGGTGGCGGTGGAGCCCGTGCCACAGCGACGCGAGCTCCACCATGAGCGCCGGGTGCGCGGCGGGATCCATCCGGTGCGCGACCTCCTCCGCGCGCCGCGCCCACCGCTCGCCCTCGGCGTACCAGCCGCGTCGCAGGCAGTAGGCCCCCCGGAGGACGCGCCGCCGGGCCACGCGGGCCCGGCGGCGGCCCAGGAGACCGTCAGTCCTCGGCAAGGGACGGCTCGCAGTGGTTGGCGATGCGGATGCCGGCCTCCACGACATCGCTCGTCATGACCGCCAGGAACGGTACGGCCAGCACCGCGGCCGCCATCCGGACACCTCTGATCACTCGCATGGCTGCTCCTCGTCGTCGGGGATGTTCCTCCTCACGGTGGCCGCGGGGACTTGTGACCCGGTTGGAAACGGCTGTCCCGTCCGACGCCGGTGCTCCCCGGGGGCCGGCGGCGTCCCGTGCCCGGGCCCCCGGCTTTCCACGGTCCCGGCTCCCGGCGGTCCGTCCCCGGCTGCTTTTCACGGCCCTCGGCCCCCCGTCCCCGGCGGCCCGGTGACGGGGGAGGAGCCAGGGGAGCCGCCGTGCCCCGCGGCCTGCGGCGACGTACGATCGACCAATGACCGAAATGACCGAAACAACGCCCGGTTGGCTTTCCCGCGAGGAGCTGGAGCTGACGCGCGAGCGGATGCCCATCCTCTACGTCGACGCCGTGCCCGTGCGCGTCGACGACACCGGGGTGGTCACGCACGTCGGCCTGCTGCTGCGCATCGGATCGGACGGGACGGTCAGCCGCGCCCTGGTCTCCGGGCGGGTCCTCCACCACGAGCGGGTCCGTGACGCGCTGCTGCGCCACCTGGAGAAGGACCTCGGCCCGGTGGCGCTGCCCCGCGTCCCGCCCTCGCCGCAGCCCTTCACCATCGCCGAGTACTTCCCGACCGAGGGCGTCACGCCCTACCACGACCCCCGCCAGCACGCGGTCTCGCTGGCCTACATCGTGCCGGTCGCCGGGGACTGCCGTCCCCGCCAGGACGCCCTCGACCTGGTCTGGTTCACCCCCGAGGAGGCGGCGTCGCCGATGGTGCAGCAGGAGATGGCGGGCGGCCAGGGTGTCCTGCTGAAGCAGGCGCTGGCGCACGTCGGCTGCCTCACCTGACATCCCGGCGGCGCGGGCCGGGCACGCCAGGCAGGGAGGGAGCGACTTGATAGGTAGGGGATTTCCTACCTATAGTGGGCGCGTGACCGACACACGCGCCGGGTCCGCCCGGCCAGGCGGCGGCGTGCCGTCGAAAACCGCGGACGCGGCCGGGGACCGGGTCTTCGCGGCGCTGGCCAGCCCCGTGCGCCGGGAGGTGCTGCGGCTGCTGCGCGAGGAGGGGCCCCAGCCCGTCCAGCGGATCGCCGGCCGCTTCGACATGGCCCGCCCCAGCCTCTCCGAGCACCTGAGGGTGCTGCGGGACGCCGGGCTGGTCAGCGAGCGCAAGGCGGGCAGGCAACGGCTCTACCGGCTGGAGGCGGTCCCGCTGCACGAGGTGCGCGAGTGGCTGGACCCGTTCGAGCGGTTCTGGCGCGAGAGGCTCACCGGGCTGCGCGACCTGCTCGACGACATGGACGAGTCTTGACCGCCCCCGGCCGTCCCGCCGCCCGGGAGCGGCGGGCTCCCCGCCGGAGGCACCGATGACCGGCGACGACCCGACCGCCCTCCACCTCGACCAGTTCCTGCCGCACCCTCCGGCCAAGGTGTGGCGGGCGCTGACCGAACCGGAGCTGATCGCCAGGTGGCTGATGCCCGGCGACTTCCGGCTGGAGGTCGGGCACCGCTACACCATGCGCGGCGTCGCGATGCCCGGAACCGGGTTCTCCGGCGTCGTCCAGGCCGAGGTGCTGGCCTTCACCCCCGGGCGGATGCTCCGCCTCGGCTGGCGCGACGCCGCCCCCGGAGACGGAGCCTGCGTCGACTGGACGGTCACCTGGACACTGGAGCCGGAGGGCACCGGCACCCGGCTGTTCCTGACGCACGAGGGCTTCGACCCGGACGACCCCCTCCAGCGGCGGGCCCACACGATCATGGGCGGCGGCTGGCGGTCCCGCGTCGTGCCCGCCCTGACGGACGTCCTGGACCGCCTCCCCTTCCCGGACCCTTCCCGGGTGAGGTGAAGAGTCCCCCGGATGACCGGGCGCCGACCTCGCGGCGGGACGGCCGGAGCCAGGACTCCCGGCTCCGGGCGGCTGGAACCCGAACCTCCCGGTCCCGGCCGTCCGGGGCACGGATTTCCCCGCTCCGGACGTCCGGAGCACGAACCTCCCCGCCCCGGACGGCCGTGGCGTACGAAAGGATGACGATGTCTGACATCGCGGAGAGATACGGCCGGCTCGCGGACGGCTTCCTGGCCCGGATCGAGGCGACGCCCGGCGACCGATGGGACGCCGTCAGCCCCTGCCAGGGCTGGACGGCCCGTGACGTCGTCGCGCACGTCGTCAACGGACACCGCGGGATCATCGCGGTGGTGCGCGGCACGCGCCCGGAACCGGCGCACGGCGTGGGCGTCTCGGGCATGGCGGGTGCCCCGGAGGTGGCTCCGGGCGCGGACCTGGCCGCCGCCTTCGCGGAGTGCCGGGCGGGCGTGCTCGCCGTACTCGCCGATCCGGACCTGGCCGCCGCGGGCTTCCGTGCCCCCGTCGGCTCCGTCACCGTGGCGGAGGCGGTCGACACGATCGGCGCGCTGGAACTGCTCGTGCACACCTGGGACCTGGCCCGCGCCGTCGGCGGGGACGAGACCCTGGAGGCCGAGGCCGTCGTGCGGACCTACGAGGCCCTGCGTCCCCACTACGCCGCGCTGCAGGCCACCGGCGCGTTCTCCCCGGCGGTCGATCCTCCGGCCGGCGCCGGCCCGCAGACGAGGTTCCTCTGCTTCGCCGGCCGCCGGCCCTGACGGCGGACGCTCTTCCGGCCGCCGCGCCCGGCGAAGGGCGTTCCTCCGGCCCTTGCTCCCGGCGGCGGAGCGCTTCCCGGGGCAGGCGCCTGCGGGTCGCCGCCCACGTCAGCCGCCGTGCACGGTGAGGGCGTAGCCCTCGGGGCCGGTGAAGGTGAACATGCGGCCGAAGGGGCCGTCCTGCGGCGGGACGAGGATGGGCACGCCTGCGGCGGCGAGGCGGTCGTGCACGGCCTGGGCGTCGTCGGCGGCGAGCCACAGGGCGACGCCCAGGCCGGGCCGCCCGCCGTCGAGGTCGGTGCCGGGCAGAGGCTCGCGGACGGCGAAGGGGATCGGCCGGGTGTCGAACACGATGGCGTGCGGGGGCGCGGCGGGCGCGCGGACGAGGCCGAGGTGCTTCTCGAAGAAGGCGGCGGCGGTCTCGATGTCGCGGACCTGCAGGGCGAGGAAGTCGGGGCCGGTGACGGTGGCGCTCATGGGGTGCTCCCGGGCGGTTTCGAACCGGAGTCCTTATGTCAGGACTTTGACATGACCAAAGGTATACGCACCCTGTTGCCTATGTCAAAATATTGACATGAAAGAAGAGGCGCCGAATCAGACCGAGAAGGTCACGGACCATGTGGGATACCGGCTCAAGCGGGCCGCGGCGGCGTTGCGGTCCGCGATGGACCAGGTGCTGCGCGATCACGACCTGACCGTGCCGCAGTACGCGTGTCTGGAACTGCTGGACGAACGCCCGGGGATCTCCGGGGCCGAGCTGGCCCGGAGCACCTTCGTCACCCGCCAGTCCTCCAGCGTGGTGCTGCGCGGCCTGCAGGAGGCGGACCTGGTCACCCGGCCCGCGACCGCCGACCACGGCCGGGCCCTGCCGGTCCACCTCACCGATGAGGGACTGGCCCGCCTGGAGGCGGCGCGCGCCGCGGTCTACGCGGTCGAGCGGCGCATGATCCAGGCGGTCCCGCCCCGGCGCCTGGACGCCCTGCTGGCCGACCTCGACCGGATGGCCGCCGCCCTCGACGGCTGACCGGCCCCCGGCGGACGGAGCGGGCCGCTCACGGCCGGGCTCCGTCTCCGCGCCGCTCCATCATGGCCCGTGCGGTCCCTCCGGCTCCCGGAGGACGGCGGGGCTCAGCCCTCGATGGTGATGCCCATCGCGCCGGCCAGGGCGTGGACGAGCCCCTGGGCGTCCCGGTCGCTGACGGTGGCGCCCGCGAAGGCGGTCACGCCGCCGATGCCCAGCAGCACGCAGTCGGTGAAGCGGGCGCCGTCCATCCGGGCGCCGGAGAACTGGGCCCGGGTCAGGTCGCACCGCTCGAACCGTACTCCCCGCAGGTCGGCGTTCTGCAAGGTGGCCTCGGGCATGACGCAGTCACGGAAGACGACGTTCTTGAAGGAGGAGAAGCGGAAGCCCGCCAGATCGGCGCGGCAGCCGTCGAACGTCACCTCCCGGAAGACGCATTCGGTCCACCCCATGCCGGTCAGCCGGCTCGCCGACACCCGCGCCCGGTGCATCGACGACGTCACGGCCCGCATGTTGGACAGGTCGCACCGCTCCAGCTCCACGTCGGCGAACCCGCCACGCATCCGCGTGCCGGAGAACCTCGTGTCGGCCAGCCGGCAGCCCTCGAAGTCGACCGCCTCCACGTCGAGGGACGACAGGTCCGCGCCCTTGAACTCCAGTGCCCGGTAGGTGCCGTCGTCCACCAGGCCGTGCTCCGGCAGCCGCGCGGCGGCGAGCGGCACGGGCAGCCTGGGCGCGGCCGGCTCCTTCGGTCCGCCGGGCCGCGCGGACCGGTCACGGGAGGGGCGGGAAGGCATGGGAGGGAGCCTATAGCCGGCGCGCCCCCCGGGGGAAAGCCCGCGCCGGCCCGGCCGGCCCGTCCCCGGGACCCGTACGGCGGGCCGCGCCCGCCGTACGCCGGCGGTCCGCCCCATGATCTTGCGAAGATCACGAAGAGGTGTAAACCTGGTGCGCCGGTCCCCGTACCGAGGAGGCGTCCATGACCGAACCCGACCCGATCACCACCGCGGACCTGTGGGATCTGAAGGCCGATCCGGCGCGCCTCGACACCCTGGCCGGCACGTGGCGCGGCCTCGGCACCAAGGTGGGGAACGCGGAGGGCCTGATCAACGAGGCCGCGCACGCGGTGTTCTCCAAGGAGGACTGGACGGGGGACACCGCCCAGTCGTTCAACGACTATCGCAAGAGGCTCACCGCCGACGTGGAACGGTTCGGCCGCTGGGCCGCCAACGTCGCCGACCTCCTCTCCTACACCGCCACCGTGCTGCGTGTGCAGCAGGGACTCCTTGACGACGAGCGCAGAAAGCTCGGTGCGGTGCCCGTGGCCACCGACCTCGACGCCCTGACCTTCCGCCCGCGCGACGCCGGACAGACGAGCCTGGTCACCGGCGCGATCAACACGGCGAAGGAGATCCGCGGCCGGGTGGACGAAGTGCTGGCGGAGAAGAAGCGCGACATGAAGTTCTACGAGGACCAGTTCGAGCTGATCGCCAAGGAGTGGAAGCCGCGCATGGTGCGCATGCTCAACCTCAACATCGGCCAGGGCGCCGGCAACTCGCCCGGCGACTCGAAAGGCACCGACTCCGGTGACATCCCCAGAATCGCTCAGGTGATCGCCGACCAGGACGCGGACGTCGCCACCATTCAGGAGGTCTTCCGGCATAACACCTTCGACCTGGAGGAGGAGCTGGAGAAGCGGACCGGCGACAACTGGGAGGTCAGGTTCGAGGAGGCGAGCAAGAAGTACCACGCGAGCGACGACTGGCCCATCATCGGAGACGTCATCAACGCGCCGTTCGGCAACGCCGTGCTCGTCCGCGAGGGCGACGTCATCGAGGGGGCCGGCGACAACGAAAAGGTGAAGCTGGACGTCGACGGCGGCAGCATCACGGTGCCCGCCAACGAGCCCGGCGCGGGCGACAGGCGGATCGACGACGGCGAGGGCCGATCCGCAGCCAGGACGGAGGTGCGGATCAGGCCCCGGTGACGCCGCCTACCAGTTGGGGACGTCCACATCGACCCGCTGCGCGTCATGGTCGGAGGTGGCCCCGTCGACCAGGACGGGCTGTCCGCTCAGGGTGAAGGCCGGCGAACCCGCGACATGGTCGATGCGGGTCCCCGAGGGAGACGTGCCGACGACCTCGCCGTTCCCGTCGACCGCGCCCGAGTAGACCGTGTACCCCTCCCTCTTGAAGTCGTGGATGGCGTCGCCGGAGGAGTTGTTCTTCGGGTTGTCCCCGTTGTTCGTCACGATGTTGAGGTCGCCGCCCAGCAGCGACGGCCCGCGGTTCATGGCATCGTGGAGCCGGTCGATCTGGCCGGTGCGGACGAAGTCGTCGTACTCGTGCAGGCCGTGGCTGTGCACGTGCGCGCTGTAGACGTCGAATGACTCGTTCGCCCCGGCGAACAGCCGGTCGGCGATCTCGTCGTCCAGCTCCCTGAACGCCTTGATGACCCTGTGGAGCCTTCCCTCGTCGGAACGGAGCACGCCGATGAGGATCTCCGCCAGGCCGTCGGCCGACGCCTGCAGGTCGGCGTGCGCGGAGCCGGCGGAGGTGGCCCCGCTTGTGCCGCCGAACGCGTTGGAACCCGGCATGCCGGGCACGGGAATGTAGGTCACGGCTCCGGGACCGCCGGCGAGGGCCACCCGCCCCCGTGTGACGGCCTTGTGGGCCTCGCCGACCTTCCCGGCCAGCTTGCCGACCGCGCCGAAGTCCATGCTCGCTTCGCTGCTCATGGCCGGACAGCGTAGAACAGATGATCATCCTGGCGCGAGGGGTTGTGGGCGCGCCGCCCACGGTGGCCGATGTAAGATCATTTGTGGTTGTCGTTGGGACGAAGGGGACACCGGATGGCAGAGGTGCTGCGCTTCGACAGGTCATCGCTGATCGGTGCCGGTCAGGGCATGCTGGACGCCGCGGCCGACTTCGAGCGGCACGCCGGCGGCCTGCTGGCGACCGTGCGCGGCACGGGGGGCACGGCGTGGGGCGGAACCTCCACGGGTGCGGAGATGGACCTGCTCGGCGACCTGCTCGGCGACGTCTGCCGTCTGCTGCACTCCCACCTCCACCAGACCGGCGGCGGCATCCGCGCCGTGGCCGACGACCTCCGCTGGACGGAGGCCGATACCTCCGCCGTCGTGCAGGGCTCCGGCGCCCCCGCCGTCGCGCACGGCCCCGGCGCCGCCCGCGCCGGCCGGCCGGTCTGACCGGCCGCATGCCCACATGGCACTGACCCTGCCCCCGGAACTGCAGGCCCCGTTCGGCCTGCTCGGCGTGCGCTGGCCACCGGAGGACGAGGACCACATCCGCGCCTGCGGGGCGGCCCTGCGCACGTGCGCCGTCGCCCTCGACGGCCAGACGATCCCGACGGCGCACGGCGCCGTCAGCCACGCGGCCCGGCACAACACCGGCGACCACATCGACGCGCTGACCGGCCACTGGGCCGACTACCACGCCGACGACGCGCGGTCCGGCCACCTGCAGAGCCTCACCGTCTCCCTGCATGCCCTGGCGGACGGCTGTGACCTGTTCGCCAAGATCGTCGAGATCGTCAAGGCCGTCCTGATACTCCTGGCGACCTATGTCCTGCTCGCCCTGGTCTGGGCGGCGTCCATGGCCGTCGTCTCCGGCGGGCTCGCCGCGCTCAGGGCGCGCGGCTTCGTCATGATGCTGCGGACGTTCGCCAGGAAGGCCGTGGCGACACTGCGTGGCAGGCTCGAACGATACTTCGGCAGCAGGCTGATCCGTGCCGTGGAGACCCGCCTGCGCCGCATCCTGCACGCCAAGCCCCCGTCGTTCCCGGCCCGGCCGGCGGGCTCGCCGCTGCGCCGCGCGTACGGGGTCAAGGGCCTGGCCGCCTCGTCCGCGGGCGTGGCCTGGCTGGTCGAGGGGCAGCCGGAGAGCCGCCCGCGCCCACCCCTGGACATCCCCGAGAAGGGCCCGCGTGACGGCCGGTACGACCTCGGCCCGGCCCGGGACCCCGGCATCCCCTACGACGACCCCTGGCCGTACGACCCGGACGCCGAGCCCTCGCTCGGTGACCACGCGGCCTGGCACAGGTGGCGGGCGCTGCAACTCGCCGAGGAGGCGACTCCGGGGTTCGACGAGGCGGCCGCCACCTTCAAGCACTACCTGGACGGGAATGGCGGCGACTACCACATCGACTACGACAAGGCGTACCGCGACGACGGACTGATCCGCGACGCCGTGGACGCGGAGATCCGTCGCGCCCAGGAGAACGCCGAGCGCGTCCACCGGGAGACCGGACGGCGGGAGTTCCAGATGACCGGCGAACCGGCCGCCGTCAATCAGACGGGGACCAAGAACTGGGAGTTCGCACTGGGCCGCCACTCCATCTGGGGCAGCGCGGACGTCCGGGTCGACGGCGACCGGGCCACCATGGAGATCACCGTCCACGCCTACGACCGCTACAACTTCAACCGCGAGGACAAGTGGATCAACCAGGAGAACGGCCGGTTCGAGACTCTCGGCTGGGCCAGGTCCTATGACACGCACGGATCCCTGAAACGGAAGATCACCTGGACTCTGCCCTGACCGGCCCGTACTCCGCGGCCGGGAACCGGCACGGTCCCGGCGCCGGGCACAATGGGGGCGTGTCCCGACGCAGCTCACGCTCCCCGCGCCCGTCCGCCGCCTCCGCCGGTCCCTGCCCGTGCGGGCTGCCCGCGCCATACCGCGACTGCTGCGGACGGCCGCACCGGGGGGAGACCGCCGCGCCCACCGCGGAGGCGCTGATGCGCTCGCGGTACAGCGCCTTCGCCGTCGGCGACACGGCGTACCTCCTGCGCACCTGGCATCCGCGGACCCGCCCGCCGCGTCTCGACCTCGACCGCTCGCTGCGGTGGACCGGCCTGGAGGTCCTGGAGACGACCGGCGGCAGCGCGTTCCACACCGAGGGCACCGTGCGCTTCCGCGCCTGCTACGTGGAGGGCGGAGCCGAGGGGCGGCTGGAGGAGCACAGCCGTTTCGTCCGCGAGGAGGGCGCCTGGGTGTACGTCGGGGCGCTCCCGGACCCGTCCGCGAGTCCGGTGGGCGATCCGCGGCTTTAGCGGGGTTCACGAAACCGGCCGCCGGATGGGTTCCGGGCCGCCGCGACGGGACGACCGGCCCGGCGGGCCGCGTGATCGGAAGATGTCGGTGGCCGCTGCCATAATCCCGATCCATGACAGTTGAGAGAGTCGTGCTCACCGGCGCCGCCGGCCGGGTCGGATCCGTGCTGCGCGAGCCGCTGCGGCGCCGGTTGCGCCGGCTGGTCTCGGTCGACCGGGAGCCGCTGACCGCCCAGGGGCCGGACGAGGAGATCCGCCGGGCCGACCTGGCCGACATCGAGGACGTGGCCTCGGTCATCGAGGGCGCCGACGCGGTCGTGCACCTGGCCGGGGTGCCGGACGAGGCGCCGCTCGCCGACCTCCTGGCCGGCAACGTCCTGGGCACCCACCACGTGCTGGAGGCGGCGCGCCGTACGGGGGTCGGGCGCGTGGTGCTGGCGAGCAGCAACCGGTTGACCGGCTGCTATCCGGCCGCGCAGCCGGTCTCTGCGTCGGCGCCGCCCCGCCCCGACGGGCTGTACGGCGTCAGCAAGGTCGCCGTGGAGGCGCTGGGCCGGCTGTACGCCGACAAGTTCGGCCTGTCGGTGGTGTGCCTGCGCATCGGCAGCCTCGAACCCGAGCCGAGCGAGCCGCGGCACCTGGCCACCTGGCTGAGCCCGCGCGACTGCGCCGGGTTCGTCTGGGCCGCGCTGACCCGGCCCGGCGTCACCTTCACCGCCGCGTACGCGGTCTCGGCCAACACCCGCCGGTACTGGGAGCTCGACGACGGGCTCGGCTACCGGCCCCTCGATGACGCCGAGGCGTACGCCGGCCGGATCCCCGGGGTGGCGGAGTACTACGCCGCCGGCCCGCTCCAGGGCGGCGACTTCGCCACCGCCGAGTACACCCTTCGCCACGCCTTCGGCCGGGAGCCGGCCGAAGGGTCCTGAGGGCGGCCGCCGGGCCGGCCGGTTCGGGTCGCGGGCCGGCCGGCCCGGGGCGCGCCGCCCGAGACGGCGCGGCGCCCGATGGAGGGCCGGGCGGCTGACGCCGGCCGTCCTCCGCCGTCCCGGCGGGGTTGTGAGGAGGGCCGGCCTCTGCTTTGGGAGCGCCGGCGATCAGGAAGTCGGGCAGGGGCATCGTCGTCCCTCGGCACGCCGTGATGAATACCGGTCTTCCCTACCAATTTTGTGGGATAGTTTGACCATGGGCCTGGATCCGACGCGCTCATCGAGCGCCCGCGCCGAGACGCCCCTGACCGCCGCCATCATGGCCGGCCGCTGGATCCGATCGGCGGCCGTCGACGACGGGCGAGGGCGGTACTGGCGGGCCAACCCCGACCCGCGCGGCAGGTCGGCGCTCTCCCCGGAGCCCGGCTCGCTCTACGCCGGGGCGGCCGGGATCGTGCTGTTCTTCCTCGAACTCGCGGCCGCCACCGGCCACGAGGCCTACCTGGACGACGCCCGGGCCGGGGCCCGCCGCCTCGCCGCCACCTGGCGGGAGCAGCAGGACGTCTCCCTCTACCACGGTCTGGCCGGAACGGTGTTCGCGCTGGCGCAGGCGGGCTGGGTGCTCGGCGACGAGGAGTTCGAGGAGGCGGCCCTGGCCGCCGCCGGCCGGATCGTCCGCGCCGCGCGTCCCGTGCGCGGCGGCCTCGGCTGGTCGCGCGAGCCCGCCCAGCGGGGCGACGGCGGGGTGGTGCTGGGCCTGCTGCACGCCGCCGCCGTCCTCGGGGCTCCCGCCCTGGAGGAGACGGCCGTCGAGGCGGGCGAGCGCATCGCCGGGCAGCCGGTGCCCGGCCATCTCTTCGGCGACTGTCCCGGCCTGCCCGCCGACGCGGTCACCCCGGGCTTCCTGTCCGGTACGGCCGGCACCGCCTTCCTGCTCGCCCGGCTGTACGGCGTCACCGGCGACGTGCGGTTCCTGGAGGCCGCGCGGCGGGGGGCGGACTTCGTCCGCGCGGTCAGCGTCGTCAGCGGCGAGTGCGCGGTCGTCCCGCACCACCTGCCGGAGGGCCGCGGCCTGCACTACCTCGGATTCTGCTCCGGCTCGGCCGGTGTGGCGAGGATGTTCCACGAGCTGTACCGGGTGACGGGCGAGGCGTCCGACCTGGAGTGGGTGGAGCGGCTGGCGCGCGGCGTCATGCGCAGCGGCGTGCCGTACCGGCGCACGGCCGGGTTCTGGAACTCGGCCTGCCAGTGCTGCGGTACCGCCGGCCTGCTGGAGCTGTTCGTCGGGCTGTGGTCCGAGACCGGGCGGGAGCCGTACCTGGAGTTCGCCCGCGGGCTCGCCGACGACCTGATCGGCCGCGCGGACGGCCACGACGGCCGGGGCCTGCGCTGGTACCAGGCGTACCGGCGGCTGCGGCCGGGGGAGGTGTCGGCCGACACCGGCTACATGGCGGGCGCGGCGGGCATCGGCGCAGCGCTGCTGCACCTGGACGCCGCGCTGCAGGGCGGGACCCGGCGGCTCATCCTGCTGCCCGACAACCCGTTCCCGGCCATCCCCGCGCCGGCCGCGGTGCTGCGCCGCGAGGGCGGTCACGGCGGCTGAGGGGCCGTCACGGCCCCGGGCGGGAGCGGTCGCGTCTCCGGGTGGGGAGCGGCCGCGCCGGCCGGGTGAGGGCATCGGCCACGGGACCTCCGGCGCGCGTGGGCGCGTCATCATGGGCAGGTCCACTCCTATTTCCTGTAATTCTAGTAGGAAAAGTTGACTTATCCGGCGGGGGATCGTAGGTTCGAGGACATGAGCCTGGGGCTTCACCTGACGCGCCGCTCGCACGTGGACTTCTGCCACGTCGCCAGCGCGCAGTGTCGTTGATCGCGGACCATCACCGTCGTTCCGACCGCACTCCACGAGGGCGTACGGCCGGCCTGCCGCCGCATCCGAACCCTCGCGTCCCCGCGTGGCCGACGACGCCCACGCGTCCTTCCCCTCACTTCCCTCCGGCGCGCCCCGCCAGCGGCACGGCGCCGCACGAGCGCGCCCCTCCACGAGGAACCACCCCCGTGATCAGAGCCAGACACGCCCTTCTGTCCCTCCTCCTCGTCGCCGCCCTCGCCGGCTGCGGCTCCGCCTCCGCCTCCGGCTCCTCCCAGCCGGGCGCGCCGGAGGTGACCGAGCTGCGCTACCAGGGCAGCGTCGGCGCCGTCACCTTCCCCGAACTGGCCGAGTCGCTCGGCTACCTCGGGCCGATCAAACTGAAGTGGATCGGCAACACCATCTCCGGCCCGCAGGACATCCAGGCCGCCGCCACCGGGCAGACCGACTTCGGCGGCGCGTTCAACGGCGCGATCGTCAAACTCAAGGCCGCCAAGGCCCCGATCAAGGCCGTGATCGGCTACTACGGCAGCGACGCCGACAGCTACATCGGCTACTACGTCGCCGGCGACTCACCGATCAAGGGCCCCCGTGACCTGATCGGCAAGAAGATCGGGGTCAACACCCTGGGCGCCCACCTGGAGGCCGTGCTCAAGGAGTACCTCAAGCGCGGCGGCCTGACCCCGCAGGAGATCGACAAGGTCGAACTCGTCGTCGTGCCGCCCGTCAACACCGAGCAGGCGCTGCGCCAGGGCCAGATCGACGTGGCCGCGCTGTCCGGCATCCTGCGGGACAAGGCCCTGGAGCGCGGCGGCATCCGCCCCCTGTTCAAGGACATCGACCTGTTCGGCTCCTTCACCGCGGGCAGCGTCGTGCTGACCGAGCGGTTCATCCGGAGCAACCCGAACACCACCCGGAAGTTCGTGGAGGCGTTCGCCAAGGCCGTCGAGTGGACGCAGACCCACTCCCGCCAGGAGGTGATCGCCAGGTACCGGGAGATCATCGCCCGGCGGGGCCGTAACGAGGACCCCTCGACGGTCGGCTTCTGGAAGAGCAGCGGCGTGGCCGCCCGGGGCGGGACGATCGCCGACAAGGACTTCCAGACCTGGATCGACTGGCTGGGACGCGAAGGCGAGATCAGGCCCGGCCAGGTCAGGGCGTCCGACGTCTACACCAACGAGTTCAACCCCTTCGCGAACGGGAGGACCTCGTGAGCGCGCACCTCACCGACAGGGACACCGCGGAGGACATCCCCGCGGACGGCACCGCCGCACCGGCCGCCCCCCGCGCCGCCGCGGAGCGCACCGGGACGGAAGCCGGCGTACGGCACGCCGGGACCGAGACCGCCGTCCGGCCCGCCGGGACGGAAGCCGGCGTACGGCCCGCCGGGACGGGGACGGCCGTACGGCCGGTGAAGATCGGGATCCGGGACGTCGGGAAGGTCTTCCGCACCCGCGGCTCGGACCGCCCGTTCACCGCGGTCACCGGGGTGGACCTGGACGTCCGCGAGGGGGAGTTCCTCACCCTCGTCGGCCCGAGCGGCTGCGGCAAGTCCACCCTGCTCGACCTGATCGCCGGACTGACCACGCCGACCAGCGGTGAGATCCTCATCGACGGCCGCGCCGTCGACGGTCCCGGCCTCGACCGGGGCATCGTCTTCCAGCAGTACGCGCTGCTCCCGTGGCGTACGGCCCTGACCAACATCGAGTTCGGGCTGGAGGCCAAGGCCGTCCCGCGGCGGGAACGGCGCGAGCGGGCCCGGCACTACCTGGACCTGGTCGGGCTGACCGGGTTCGAGCACCGCTACCCCCACGAGCTGTCGGGCGGCATGCGCCAGCGCGTCGCGATCGCGCGCAGCCTCGCCTTCGACCCCGACGTGCTGCTGATGGACGAGCCGTTCGCCGCACTGGACGCCCAGACCCGGGAGTCGCTGCAGGAGGAGCTGCTGCGGGTGTGGGAGAAGACGCACAAGACGGTCGTGTTCATCACCCACGGAATCGACGAGGCCGTCTACCTGGGCCAGCGGGTCGCCGTCATGACCTCCCGCCCCGGCCGGATCAAGGAGATCGTCGACGTCCGGTTCGACTCGCGCGAGGGCGACCTGCGCGCCGACCCGGTGTTCGGCGAGTACCGCCACCACGTCTGGAGCCTGCTGCGCAACGAGGTCGCGGCCGGCCGGGAACAGGAGCGGACCGTTGACTGACATCCTCGCCGCACCCGCGACCGGATCCGCACGGGGCGACGCCCCGGCCATCGCCCCGGCTCCGGCGTCAGCCGTCACCCCTGCCGCCACCCCGATCGCGATCCCGGCCCCGAGTCCGGCGTCGGCCGTCACCCCTGCCGTCACCCCTGCCGTCACCTCGGTCCCGGGCCCGATGTCGCCCGCCGTCCCGGAGACCCCTGAAACCCCTGAGAACCTGGAGACCCCGGAGACGCGGGAGAACACCGCGGCCTCGCGGTCCACCCGGCTCGGCGGCCTCGCCCGGCTCGGCGGCCTCGCCCGGCTCGGCCGCCGCGTCAGGCCCGGCCGCCTCGTACGGCGGGCGCCGGCCGTGGTGCTGCTCGCCGCGATCTGGGAGGTGCTGCCCCGGACCGGGGCGGTGGACCCGGTGTTCGTGCCGCCGCTGTCGGAGGTACTGCGGGCCTGGTACGACCTGCTGCTCGGCGGGCAGCTGCTGGAGCACTTCCAGGCGTCGCTGGTCCGCTCCCTCGCCGGGTTCGGCCTGGCCGTCGTGCTGGCCGTACCGCTCGGGCTGGCCATCGGCTGGTACCGGCCCGTCGCCGACTTCCTCAACCCGGTCCTGGAGATCTTCCGCAACACCTCGGCGGTGGCCCTGCTGCCGGTGTTCATCCTGATCCTCGGCCTGGGGGAGCCGTCCAAGATCGTATTCGTGTTCTACGCCTGCTCCTGGCCCATCCTGCTCAACACCGTCAGCGGGGTCAGGACCGTGGAGCCGCTGCTGGTCAAGTCGGCCCGCTCCCTGGGGCTCGGCCCGCTCAGCCTCTTCCGGAAGGTCATCCTCCCGGCGGCCGTCCCCACCATCTTCACCGGCATCCGGCTGGCGGGCGCCTCCTCGATCCTCGTCCTGCTGTTCGCCGAGATGGTCGGGGCCAAGGCCGGACTCGGCTACCTCGTACAGGACGCCCAGTTCAGCTTCCGCATCCCCGACATGTACGCCGGAATCATCACCATCTCCGCCCTCGGCCTGCTGTTCAACCTGCTCCTGCTCGGCGTGGAGCGGCGATTTTCCACCTGGAGGACCACCTGATGCCCATCCGGACGCTCCACCTCAACGCCTTCCTCATGGGCGTCGGCCACCACGAGGCGGCCTGGCGCCACCCGAGCACCGAACCCGCCCGCCTCACCGACGTCCGGCACTACCAGCAGCTCGCCAGGATCGCCGAGCGGGGCCGGCTCGACTCGGTCTTCCTCGCCGACGGCCTCGCCCTCCAGGGCGACGTCCGGCACAACGCGCTGGGCGGCCTGGAACCGCTGACCCTGCTGGCGGCGCTGGCCGCGGTCACCGACCACGTCGGCCTGATCGCGACGGTGTCCACCACCTACAACGAGCCGTTCCACGTGGCCCGCAAGTTCGCCTCGCTGGACCACATCAGCGGCGGCCGGGCCGGCTGGAACATCGTCACCTCCGCGGGCGAGGCCGAGGCGCGCAACTTCGGGATCGACCGCCCCGCCCACGCCGACCGCTACGCCCGGGCCACCGAGTTCCTCGACGTCGTCACCGGGCTGTGGGACAGCTGGGAGGACGACGCCGTCGTCGGCGACCGCCTCGGGGGCCTCTACGCCGACACCGGCCGGATCCACCCGCTCGACCACGAAGGACCCCACTTCCGGGTCCGCGGCCCGCTCAACACCTCCCGCCCGCCGCAGGGTCACCCGCTGCTGGTGCAGGCCGGCTCCTCCGAGGACGGCAAGGACTTCGCGGCCCGGTACGCCGAGGCGGTCTTCACCGCCCAGCAGACCCTCGCCGACGCCCAGGCGTTCTACACCGACCTCAAGGGCCGCCTCGCCCGGTACGGCAGGGGCCCCGGCGACCTGCTGGTCCTCCCCGGCATCTCCCCGATCATCGGCTCCACCGAGCGGGAGGCGCGCCGGCTGGAAGAGGAGCTGCAGGACCTCATCATCCCCGCGTACGGTCTGGCCCAGCTGTCCCACCTGGTGGGCATCGAGCTGACGGAGGACGCGCTGGACCGCCCCCTGCCGGACGTCTCCGCCGAGACGGAGGGGGCGCAGAGCCGCCGCAGGCTCGTCATCGACCTCGCCCGCCGGGAGAACCTGACCGTGCGGCAGCTCCTCGGCCGCCTCGCGGGCGGCCGGGGGCACCGGGTCGTCGCCGGGACCCCCGAGCGGATCGCCGACGAGATCCAGCTCTGGTTCGAGAACGGCGCCGCCGACGGCTTCAACATCATGCCGCCGGTCCTGCCGTCCGGCCTGGAGGACTTCGTCGACCACGTCGTGCCGGAACTGCAGATCAGGGGCCTGTTCCGGCGGGAGTACGAGGGTCGCACCCTGCGCGACAACTACGACCTGCCCCGGCCGGCCTCCCGCCACGCGCGGCCCTCCGGGGCGGCCACGGTGGGCTCAGCGGGCTCGGTGGAGCCGGTGGACGCGGTGGTGGCCTCGTGACCTCCATCGTGACGCTGGTCGGCAACCCCCGCGGAGGGTCCAGGACGCGGATCGCGGCGATCGCGGCGGCCGAGGCGGTCGGAGAGCGGATCGGGCACGACGGCGCCCACGAGGTCGTGGACCTGTCGGCGCTCGGGCCGCAGCTGCTCGCGCCCGGCCCGTCCGCGGGCGTGGAGGTGGCGCTGGAGCTCGTCGGGGGCGCGGACGTGCTCGTGGTGGCCAGCCCCACCTACAAGGGCACCTACACCGGCCTGCTCAAGGCGTTCCTCGACCGGCTGCCGCCGGCCGCGCTGGCCGGGGTCGTGGCGCTGCCGGTGCTGGTCATGGGCGACCCCCGGCACGCCCTCGCCGTCGAGGTGCACCTGCGGCCCCTCCTGGTGGAGCTCGGCGCGCACGTCCCCACCCCGGGGCTGGCGCTCCTGGAGGCGGAGATCCCGGACCTCGGCGAGGTCCTCGCGCGCTGGACCGGCGGGGTCGCCCCCCAGGTGGCGGCGGCGCTCAGGGAGGGAGCGGGAACATGACGGAGAGCTCGCGAAACCGGTCCGCATCCCAGGGCGGGACCGCGACGAAGACCCCGCGGCGCCGGCCCGTGCCCGTTCCGGTGAGCGGGGATGTGCCGGAGCCATCCCGGATCGTGCCCGTTCCCGTCGGCGGAGGAGCGACGGAAACCCCGTGGGGCGGGCCCGTGGACCACGACACGTTCCGGCGGGCTCTCGCCGTACACGCCGCGGGCGTCGTCGTGATCACCGCGCAGAGCGAGGGCATCCCCGCCGGGCTGACCGCGACCTCGTTCTCCTCGGTCAGTCTGGAGCCGCCGCTGGTCTCCTTCTGCGTGGACCGGGACTCGGCCACCTGGCCCCGGCTGCGGGCGGCGGACCACTTCGCGGTCAACATCCTCGCCGGCGACCAGGCGGCACTGGCCGCCCGGTTCGCCGGCAAGGGCGTCGACCGCTTCGCCGAACCCACCCGGTGGCGTCCCGGGCCGCTCGGGGCGCCGCTGCTGCAGGACGTCTCCGCCCACCTGGTCTGCCTGCCCCACCGGACGGTCGACGTGGGGGACCACATCCTCGTCGTCGGCCTGGTCGCCGAGGCGAGCGTGCACGACCCGGACCTGCCGCTGCTGTACCACCGGGGCCGGTTCGGGCGGTTCGTCGCCCACCCCTGACCCGGTACGGCGCCCCGGAGGGGAGGTCTCCCCCGTGAAGGTCTCCGGCGGCGCCGTCACCGGACGGCCGGGACGCCGCCCGCCGGACTGGGGCGGGCGGCGTCCCGTGGCCGTCATCCCGGGCCGGGGCCGGTCCGTCCCGGTGGATCCGGGCCCCGGCCCCGGCCGTCATCCGGGGCCGGGCCCGCTTCCACCGGCCCCGGCCCCCGCCTCGTTCCCCCGGCCCGGACGCCGGGCCCGGCCGGTCCGCCATCCGGGATCGGTCACCTCACCGATCGCCTCATGAACTTCGCGGTCGGCCGGCTCCCCGACCGCCTTCATCGCTCCGGGGTGATCGGGAAGGATGGCCGGATGACACACGTCGAGGACTCATGGGAGCCGGCGCCCCTGACGGAGGTCGTCCGGCTGTTCCGGGAATCGGCCGTGCCCTGGTGGGTCGGTGGAGGCTACGCCGTGGAACTGGCAGTCGGCCGGTCCTGGCGGGAGCACGCCGACGTCGACATCGGCCTGCTGCGCCGCGATCAGCACGCGATCCGTCGCGTGCTGTCCGGCTGGGACTGTCACGTCGCCGACCCGCCGGGCACCCTGCGGCCCTGGCCGGTCGGGGAGACCCTGCCGGTCGATGCACATGACGTATGGGTGCGCGAACACGCCGGAGGCCCTTGGCGCTTCCAGCTGATGCTGGACGAGTCCGACGGAGACGAATGGGTCTACCGCCGCGACGGACGCATCCGCCGTCTACTGGACTCCCTCACCGTCGCCGACGACGGTTTCCGCCGGCTGGCTCTGGAGGTTCAGCTGCTCTACAAGGCCAGGGGGCGGCGGGCCAAGGACGAGGCGGACTTCGCCGAGGCGCTGCCCACGTTGACCGCCGTGCAGCGGTGCTGGCTGAACGAGGCGCTGGCGATCGAGCACGGTGCCCACCCCTGGCGTGCCTGGCTGGACGACCGGAGCACACGGAACGGCTGAGCGGGCGGGGCAACGGTGCCGGACCGGCCCCGGCCCCGGTCGTCAGCCGGGGCCGGGGCCCGGTGTCAGTCGTCGCCCCAGTCGCCGCCGCCGAAGTCGGCGTCGTCGTCGCCCTCGAAGGCGTCGCCGATCTCGTCGACGATCTCGGCCGCCACGAAACCGCCGACCAGCCCGGCCGCGCCCGCCGCGGCGACGGCCCCGAGGCCGGGCCCGCCGTGATGACCATGGTGCCCGCCGTGCCCGCCGTGCGCGTACGGGTCGTGATGGCCGCCGTGCGCGTAGGGATCATGGTGCCCGCCGTACCCGTGCCCGGCGTGGCCGTGCTGGGACAGGGCGGCCAGCCAGCCGTTGATCTCGGCGGCCCAGTCGCGGTGCGCGGCCTCGTCGTGGCCGACGCGCCAGCGGCCGAAGGAGTCGCCGCCCGAGCCGTGGAAGCCGCCGCGCCGGTCGGCCTCCAGGACGACGTCCATGCCGCCGGGACCGGAGACGAAGGTCAGCTCCACCTCGTTGACCAGGCCCGAGTAGGCGGGCGGCGGGTAGAACTCGATCTCCTGGTAGAACGGCAGCCGCTGGTCGGCGCCGTAGATGTGGCCCTGCTCCAGGTCGGCGCTCTTGAACTGGAAGCCGAGCCGGCCGAAGGCCCCCAGGACCGCCTCCTGGGAGGGCAGCGGCTCGATCTCGACCGGGTCCATGTCGCCCTTGTCCACCGCGCCGGCGACCGCCAGCTCGGTGCGCACGCCCATCGCCATGCCGTGCAGGCGCTGACCGTGGATCTCGGTGATCGGCGCCTCCCACGGGACGGAGAGCTCGAAGGGGATGACGCGGTCCTCGCCGGCGCGCAGCCGGAACGCCCCGGAGACCTCGGCGCGCAGGAACTCCATCAGCCCGACGTGCTCGCCCTCGCCGTGCTCCGCCTCCACCCGGGTGACCAGCCCCAGGGCGACGTACTGGATGTCGGTGTCGAAGTCACCGCCCTTGATCCGCACCTCGCCGCGCAGCGGCCCGCCCGGCCGTACGCGCGGCGTGGCCAGGACCGTGTCCACTGACGGACCCCCGACCCCCAGGGCCCCCAACATGCGCTTGAAGATCACGGCTTCCTCTCCCTGTGACGTCCTGCGTGGTGAACCGTACGCTGAAACGATCAACCGGGGAGCGCGGTTCCCGTCTTTCCCGCCGAGATTCCACCGGGAGGGCGGAGGCGCGGCCGTCACGCCGGGCCGGGGCGGGCGATGCGTTCGAGCCAGCGCAGCAGGAGGGTGGTCTCGGCCGGTTCGAGGGCTTCGGTGCCGGAGAGGAGAAGCTGCGCGTGCAGGCGCAGCGCGGCGGTGCGCAGCGGGTCCGCGTCGTCCTGGACGCCCGTCTCGGCGAGCACGTGCGAGAAGACGGCGTCGCGCATGCGGTGTGACAGCGCGGGGTCGTCGAACAGGTCCGGCCTGGCGATGTGGTCGAGGGCGATCCCGACGGTGGCCGACAGGACCAGCTGGGCGGCGGTCCGCGGCTCGACCCGCAACGCACCCGTCGCGGCGCACCGTACGAGCGTGGCCTCCAGCAGGTCGAAGACGCGGTCACGGGCGGTCGAGCGGGACCACGGCCGGGGGGTGAACATCAGCTGGTACAGCGCCGGGTTCTCCCTCGCGAACGCCATGTGGCCGTCCCAGCCGGCGAGCAGGTCGGCCACCGGGTCGTCCGTCCGCTCCTGGGCGGCCTTGAGCGTGGCGTACCGCTCGTACCCGTGGTCGGCGACGGCGTCGAGGAGTCCTCGCTTGTCACCGAACAGGCGGTAGAGCACGGGCTGGCTCACCCCGACCGCCTCGCAGACCGCGCGGGTGGCGATCTCGTGGTCCGAGGAGGACGCGAGCTGCCGCTCCGCGGCCTCGATCATCGCCGCGCGGAGCGAGTCCGTTCCCATCATGGAATCAATGATAGCGCCCTCCGCTATCAACGATAGGAAACTGTGCTATCTTCATGGCTTAGCGATGATATGTCGGATTAATATCGTTGATACGACCGGGAGGTTCTCATGAGTGAGCAGCGTGTGGCCATCGTCAGCGGCGGCTCCCGTGGCATAGGCCGGGCGGTCGCGAGGACGCTCGCGACGAGGGGCCACGCGGTCGTCGTCGGATATCAGGGGTCGGCCCAGGCCGCGGCGGAGGCCGTACAGGAGATCACGGCGGCCGGTGGCCGGGCGATCCCGGCGCGGGCGGACGTGGCGGACGAGACGGCGGTCGCGGCGATGTTCGACGCGGCGCGGGATGCCTTCGGCGGGGTCGACGTGGTCGTCAACGCGGCGGGGCGGATGTCGCTGTCCCCGATCGCCGACCTCGACCTCGACGACCTGGACGCCCTGCACCGCACCAACATCCGCGGCACGTTCGTCATGGCGCGGGAGGCCGCGCGCCGCGTCCGCGACGGAGGCGCGATCATCACCTTCTCCACCTCCGTCGTCGGCCTGCAACTGCCGGGCTACGGGGCGTACGTCGCCGGCAAGGGCGCCGTCGAGGCGATGACGCTCGTGCTCGCCCGCGAGCTGCGCGGACGGGACATCACGGTCAACGCGGTCGCGCCCGGCCCGACCGCCACCGACCTGTTCCTCGACGGCAAGGACGAGGCCACGATCGAACGGCTCGCCAAGCAGCCCCCGCTGGAACGGCTCGGCACCCCCGGCGACATCGCCGAGGTCGTCGCCTTCCTGGCGGGCCCGGCCGGGCACTGGGTCAACGGGCAGGTCGTGCGCGCCAACGGCGGGATCGTCTGACGAGGTCCGGCCGCCGCCGTCCGGCGGGGACGGCGGCGGCGCGGAGGAGGACCGGAGGGTCAGTCGCCGTAGGCGAGGTTGGGGCGCAGCCAGCGCTCGATCTCGGCGACCGGCAGGCCGCGCCGTACCGCGTAGTCCTCGATCTGGTCCCTGCCCAGCCGCCCGACGGTGAAGTACCGTGACGCCGGGTGGGCGAACATCAGCCCGCTGACGCTGGCGGCCGGGGTCATCGCGAAGGACTCCGTCAGGTCCATGCCGATCCGCCGGGCGTCCAGCAGGTCGAACAGGTCGTGCTTCTGGCTGTGGTCGGGGCTCGCCGGGTAGCCGAACGCGGGCCGGATGCCGCGGAACCGCTCGGCGTGCAGTTCGGCGAGCGACGGGGCGGCGTCCGGTTCGAACCACTCGCGCCGGGCCCGCAGGTGGACCCACTCGGCGAACGCCTCGGCGAGCCGGTCGGCGAGGGCCTTGACCATGATCGACCGGTAGTCGTCGTTGCGGGCCTCGAACCCGGCGGCGAGCTCCTCGGCGCCGTGCACGGTCACCGCGAAGCCGCCGAGGTGGTCACCGGCCGGGGCCACGTAGTCGGCGAGGCACCGGTTGGGCCGCCCCTCGGGCTTGGCGGTCTGCTGGCGCAGCATCGGCAGCCGTACGGCGCCGCCCGTGGTGTCACCGGTGTCACCGGCGTCCACCACGAGGTCGTCGCCCTCGGAGCGGGCCGGCCAGAAGCCGTAGACGCCCCGCGCCCGCAGTGTGCCTGCGGCGATGATCTCGTCGAGCAGCGCGTTGGCGTCGTCGAACAGCTCGCGGGCCACCGGCTGGTCGAGGATCGCCGGATACTTGCCCTTCAGCTCCCAGGCCAGGAAGAAGAACTGCCAGTCGATCATCTCGCGGAGCTCGGTCAGGCTCGGCTCGACGACGCGGACGCCGGTGAAGGCGGGCACGGGCAGGTCGTCGAAGGAGACCCGCTCGGGGTTGGCGCGGGCCCGCGCCAGCGTCAGCATCGGGCTGCGCTCCCGGGAGGCGTGCTGCTCGCGCAGCCGCTCCTGCTCGGCGCGGTTGGCCACGTCCAGCTCCTCGGCGCGGCCCGGGTCCAGCAGGTCGGAGACCACGCCGACCACCCGGGAGGCGTCGAGCACGTGGACCACCGAGCCGCCGTAGGCGGGGGCGATGCGCACCGCGGTGTGCTGGCGCGAGGTCGTGGCGCCGCCGATCAGCAGCGGCAGCCGCATTCCGCGGCGCTCCATCTCGGCGGCGACCGAGGTCATCTCGTCCAGCGACGGGGTGATGAGCCCCGAGAGGCCGACGGCGTCGGCGCCCTCGGCGATCGCGGTGTCGAGGATGAGCGAGGCGGGAGCCATCACGCCGAGGTCGATGACCTCGTAGTTGTTGCAGCCCAGGACGACGCCCACGATGTTCTTGCCGATGTCGTGCACGTCGCCCTTGACGGTCGCGAGCACCACCTTGCCGCTGCCCCGCCCGGCATCGCCGGCCATGCCGCCCGTGCGGGTCGCGCGGGCCGCGGCGCCGCCGGCCACGGCGCCTTCCGTGTCACCCGAAGCGGCCTCGCCCGAAGCCGCGCCGTCCGCGCCGCCTGTGCCGTCCGCCTCACCGGCCTCGGCCGCCGCGAGCCGCGCCCGCTCCTTCTCCGCCTCCATGAACGGCTCCAGGTAGGCGACCGAACGCTTCATCACCCGCGCGCTCTTGACCACCTGCGGCAGGAACATCTTCCCCGAGCCGAACAGGTCGCCCACGATCTTCATGCCGTCCATGAGCGGGCCCTCGATCACGTCGAGGGGCCGGGCCGCCTGCCGCCGGGCCTCCTCGGTGTCCTCCTCGACGAAGTCGGCCACGCCGTGCACGAGCGCGTGCGCCAGGCGCTTCTCCACCGGCGCGTCGCGCCAGGACAGGTCCACCGTACGGCGGGTGCCGCTCCCGCTGACCGTCTCGGCGAACGCGACCAGCCGGTCGGTGGCGTCGGGACGCCGGTCGAAGATGACGTCCTCGACGAGCTCCAGCAGGTCGGCGGGGATGTCCTGGTAGACGGCGAGCTGCCCGGCGTTGACGATGCCCATGTCCAGCCCGGCGCGCACGGCGTGGAAGAGGAACGCCGAGTGCATCGCCTCCCGCACGACGTCGTTGCCGCGGAAGGAGAACGACAGGTTGGAGATGCCGCCGCTGGTCCGCACCCCGGGGCAGCGCTCCTTGATGAGCGGCAGCGCCTCGATGAACGCCTTGGCGTAGCCGTTGTGCTCGGAGATGCCGGTGGCGACCGCCAGCACGTTCGGGTCGAACACGATGTCCTCGGCGGGGAAGCCCGCCTTCTGCGTGAGCAGGTCGTAGGCGCGGCCGCAGATCTCCACCTTGCGCTCGACGGTGTCGGCCTGCCCCTGCTCGTCGAAGGCCATGACGACCACGCCGGCGCCGTGGTCGCGGATGTGCCGCGCCTGCGCCAGGAACGGCTCCTCGCCCTCCTTGAGGCTGATCGAGTTGACCACGCCCTTGCCCTGCACGCACCTGAGCCCGGCCTCCAGCACGCTCCACCGCGAGCTGTCGATCATGATCGGGACGCGGGCCACCTCCGGCTCGGTCGCGATCAGGTTCAGGAACGTCGTCATGGCCCGCTCGCTGTCGAGCAGGTCGGCGTCCATGTTCACGTCGAGGAGGTTGGCGCCGCCGCGCACCTGCTCCAGCGCGACGTCCACGGCGGCCTGGTGGTCGCCCGCCTCGATGAGGCGGCGGAACCGCGCCGAGCCGGTGACGTTGGTGCGCTCGCCGATCATCACGAAACCGGTGTCCTCGCCGATCTCGAACGGCTCCAGCCCGCTGAGACGGGTCCGCGCGGGCGGCCCCGGGACCCGGCGCGGGTCGAGCCGGGACACCGCGCCGGCGATCCGCTCGATGTGGCCCGGCGTGGTCCCGCAGCAGCCGCCCACGATGTTCACCGTCCCGGCCGCGGCGAACTCGCCGAGCAGCCCGGCGGTCTCCTCAGGCGTCTGGTCGTAGCCGCCGAATGCGTTCGGCAGCCCGGCGTTGGGGTGGCAGGCCACGTACGTGCCGGCCAGACGTGACAGCTCGGCGACGTGCGGGCGCATCTCCTCGGCGCCCAGCGAGCAGTTCACCCCCACGACAAGGGGGTCGGCGTGCGCGACCGAGGTCCAGAACGCCTCCACGGTCTGGCCCGACAGCGTGCGCCCGCTCAGGTCCACGATCGTCACCGAGATCCACAGCGGCAGGTGCGGGGCGACGTCGCGGGCCGCGGCGACCGCGGCCTTGGCGTTGAGCGTGTCGAAGATCGTCTCGATCAGCAGCAGGTCGACGCCGCCCTCGGCCAGCGCGCCGATCTGCTCGGCGTAGGCGGCGTACACGTCGTCGAACGTGACCGCCCGGTAGGCGGGGTCCTCCACGCGCGGCGACAGCGAGAGCGTGACGTTCAGCGGGCCGACCGAGCCGGCCACGAACCGGCCGCCGGCCTCGTCGGCGGCCTGACGGGCGATCTGGGCGCCCCGCACGTTCATCTCCCGCACCAGCGACTGCAGGCCGTAGTCGGCCTGGCCGATGCTCGTCGCGGTGAAGGTGTTGGTCGTGGTGATGTCCGCGCCCGCGGCGAGGTAGCGGCGGTGGACGTCGAGGACGAGGTCGGGGCGGGTGAGGTTCAGCAGGTCGGGGTCGCCGGTCACGTCGAGCGGGTGGTCGCCCAGGATCTCGCCGCGGTAGTCGGCCGGGGTGAGCCCGGCGCCCTGCAGCATCGTGCCCCACGCCCCGTCGAGCACGGCGATCCGCCGGTCCAGCAGCTCGCGCAGCGCGCGGGTCCGGCCGGCCGCCCGGGTCACCGCCGCGTCCGGCGCGCCGCCGGGTGCGGGGACAGCGGCGGGGGCGTCGGCGGTGGCACCGGCGGGGACGTTCGCGGGGGCGCCGGGAGCGGTTTCGCGGGCGGTTCCGGGAGCGTTCTCACGGGCGTTCTCGCGGGCTGAGGACATGTTCATAGGCTCACCTCCGTTGTCGGAGGCGCCCTTGTCGAACAGGTAGGGGACCGAGCGTGGCGGGTCTTGGCCCGTTGCAGCGCCTCTCGGCCTTTCCGGATCAAGGTTAGCCCGGCCGCCCCCGTCCGGGCCAACTCGTTCCGGTCCGCGGGACGAGATTCGCACGCCAGCGGAAACCGGCGACGCCGTACGGCGGGCAAGGACATCCGACGAGCGAGTCACATCGCTGTCGCTTCATGCAATCTTACGAAGATCACGAAGTAGGTTGGTGACAGTAGTGTGGCGTGGACTCTCCATCAGATTTCCCCACATACGAACTGTGTCGCGCTGCTCTTGCAGTGAAGTTTTTCATCCGCCGGTAGACGGGTCGCTGGTCACGGTATGATCGCGGGTACGGCGTTCGCCTGATGACATAGAGAAGCTCCTGGTAGACGGGTTGATCACCACAACCAATGTCCGCTACAACCAGGAGTTCTCGGGTGCTGTTCTACCGTGCCGCGGTCGATGTGTCGCGCTCAACGCTGAACTACGTGGCCGGAGTCATCCGGCGGCACCGCGCTACGATCGACACACCCTGGCGGCGGCTCAACCTCGGCCAGCAGGCCCTGCTCGTGCTGGTCCACCTGCGCAAAGGCGAGACGTTCACCGAGATCGCCACCGGCTTCGGCGTCTCCACGGCCACCGCCTGGCGGTACGTGCAAGAAACCGTGACGCTGCTGCTGGCACGCTCCCCTAAGTTGGACCGGGTACCGCGCAGGGCCAAGCGGGACGGGCTGTACTACCTGGTTTTGGACGGCATGCTCGTCCACACTGACCGGATCAAGGCTGACCGGCCGTACTACTCGGCCAAGCACCGTGTCCATGGTATGAACATCGGAGGTCATCGCCTCTCCCGATGGGACGATCATCTGGACCTCCGGCGCGCTGCCGGGCGCCACGCATGACCTGAGCACCGCCCGGATCTGGGGCATCCCGCGCGCTGGAGCGGGCCGGCGTCGTCACTCTGGCCGACAAGGGCTACCAGGGTGCCGAAGGGCCGCTCGTCACGCCGTACAAAGGGCGCAACAAGCCCGTCTCCCGCAAGCGGGCCAACCGCTCCCACGCCCGGCTACGCGGCCCCAACGAACGCGCCAACGCCCAGCTCAAGAGCTGGCGTCTCCTGCGCAGGCTTCGCAGCAGCCCCGGCAAAGCCAGACACCTGTGCAAGGCCATCGCCGTCCTGCAGAACTACGAGATCGCGCGAGAATGAAAAGCTTCAGCTTACTGAGCAAGAACGCTGGAGGCTACAGGTCGGAGAGCGCGAGGCCGGTCTTAGCGATGAAGCCATCCAGGAGTCCCAGCTGGTACTGCATGCGTTTGAGTCGGTTTTTGATCAGGGCCGCGAGCTCTTCGATGTCGCAGGCGGTAAAACTGACGAGCTTGGCGCGTAGGTTGGACCAGATGCCCTCGTCCGCCTTTGAGATCGGGCGCGTACGCCGGGGGCCGGTAGACCAGCAGCCAGTCCTGGCGTGCGGCGATCCAGTCGCGCATCTCGGCGCAGACGTGTGCGGGCAAACTATCCCATACCAGGGAGATCGGTTCGCCGAGCTGGGCGTGCGCGGCCTGCAGCAGGGTCTTGAACGCCGCCGCATCGAAGCCTTTGCTCTCACCCGCGCGCCGGTGGTAGACCATCACGCGGTAGATGAGCCGGGTGCGCCTGCCAGGTTTGGTGCAGATCAGCGCGGCGATCGAGATGCGGCCCCGTCCGCGGTAGGACACCTCCAGCACCGGCGTGCGCCCCTTGGGCACCCAGGTCCGTCCTTTGGGCGGCCTCAAGCCCTGGCCTGATTCGTCGGCGAAGACGAGCCAGAAACTCCAAGCCGCCCGGATGCTTTCATCGCGCTCCAGGTCTTGTGCCGCCAGTCGCGGACCTACTCCTCATCGCGCCGGATGGCATGGTGGGCCGGCACCTGGAAGCTCCAGCCGATCCGCCGCATCCGGCAGGCCACTCCGCGCGCGGTGCACCGGACGTGGAACGTCTCGGCGATCAGCGTGGCGATCCGGGCGGCCGTCCAGCGCTGATCGTCCCAGCCGTGGGCGAGGGCGCGCTGTTCCGGGAGCGTCTTGAGCCGCGCGAGCTGGTCATCGGTGAGCTTGCAGCCGGTCCCGGCGGCGCCTTTGGAGGCCAGCGCGGCCTTCCCGCCGTTTCTCCACCGGGCGTGCCACTCATAAGCGGCTTTACGGGTGACGCCCAGTAGCCAGGCCACCTGCGGTGGTGCGATGTTCCCGGCGAACATGTCGCCGGCCCGGAGCCGTACCTGCTCGCGCCGCTCCCGTTCACTCGCCGACAGCCCCCGCTTCTCTCGAAGTACTTCATACCTCCAAGCTGCCAACAGGGAAAACGCGATCCAGGAAGAGCTTTGCCCATACGTCACGCCCGCACTTCTCAGTCAGTAGATACCTTGGCAAGGATGCTGAGGCAAGAGTGGGCGAAGGCTTACTCGGAGCCGCCCTGATGATAGCGACGGCCAGCATCGAGGTTCGGCTTGGCAGCATGGCCATAGCGGTACATCATATACAGGAATGATGGCTTGATCTATAGCAAGCCTTGCCTACCTCTACTTGTCTGCCTTGGAACGTTCAGGAGATTGCATCTGTGATGTGGCGTAATAAATAATGGGAATAAAATTATAACGTCTCAATTTGAATGTTCTTCATTTAAAATGTTTATTCAGTATGGCCGTGAGTAATTCTGCAGGGAGATTGGGATCAAAGATGCGACAGAACGCTTATGAAGCTTTCCTTACCAGGCGGGGGATCGGTAAGATATTGGCGGCCTCTTTGGCGGCCTTCGGAATACTTAGTGCGGCTTTCCAGGTTGCACTTGCCATATGGCCAAGCCTTGCACGGCAGGGGGTCTGGGTTTTACTTGCACTTGCCGGAAGCTGTGTGTTAATTGGCGCCTATCATTCCTGGCCAAGATTTGGGACCGATCATAGTTACAAACACCCAGATTTTGTTATCTTGGTTAAGTGTGGGGATATATTTAACGAGAAAGGTAATGTAATCGTTGGATTTACGGACACCTTCGACACGGATATGTGCGATGGGATTGTAATTAATCCCCATAGTGTACAAGGTCAGTTTCAAGCAAAATATTACGGCGGGGATACTGGTTCTCTTGATGTGAGGCTTGATGAATATCTACAGTTTGTTCGGACGATAGGATGCGAGACTGCTGAAAAGAAGAGAAAGGGGAAACTTAAGCGCTATCCTATAGGCACAACTGTCGCATTAAATTATGGTGAGGTGCGAATTTATGCACTAGCCTATGGTTTTATGAGGAATGACTTGCGTGTAAGCTGCTCGGTGGATGCGTTATGGAAGAGCCTTACCTCTGCTTGGAATGCTGTCAGAATCAACGGTAGTCTCGAACCGGTAGCCATTCCAATAATAGGGTCAGAACTAGCCCGAGTGGGATCCTTGGATCGAACCAGTTTGATAAAGATGATTGCTCTTTCTTTTGTTGCATCATCGCGAGAGGAGATTGTATCTCGGCAATTGACTATTATGGTACATCCGAAGGATCGTCGATCCGTTAATTTGATCGACGTAGAAAAATTTCTAGAATCTCTATAAATAACTGTGGCAAGTTGGCTCTACTCGCCACAGTTATGAATCGTTCACGTGTCGTATTAGCGACTATTTTGAGACGCTAGATAGAAGTGCTAGACAAAGATTGCCATAGGCAAAATCTGTACTGCAGGATAAGATACTACTGGATCACTTGATTGAAGACTGATTCCCGGTATGCTAGCTATAGCGTTAAAAAAAGGTTCCGATTCGTCTGCCATCTTTCCTATTACAGTACGACGAGAAAGGTTGATAGACTCGCCTTCTTGTAGTACTCGTGTAATTTTTCCCAGTACAACAAAATCGCCGGAACTAAGCTTCTCTGCGACGGATTCATCGTAATATTCAGAAGCTACCGTTAGTACTGCTTTAACACCTGAAGCAGTCTCAAGAACGACATCATGAATTGGAGATGATTCCAATTCTTCCTTCATCTTTCTGAGAATCCTCATTTCTATGCTTTGTTCAAACTGGCGGAATTGCCGTGCGGTCTCCGTCCATGAGTGATCCTCCTGGCTCTTTGCCGCTTCGCGAGTTTGAGGATTTCCTGATCTGCGACCCGTGGAGCGCTGCGAATGAACTCCTTCGACGCCTTGAGACATCTCTTCCATATAGGCCATAATTTGGCTAAAGATTGCGAGCATCTCTTCGAGCGGATTCCCTGTATACCGTCCGGCAATCTTAACGAATTCGCCCGGTTTAACGTTCGTTAGCTGCTCGGGGCCCTCCAGGGAGATAATTGCTTCATCGTCGTGAAGAAAGCCGTATAGTCCATTAAAAAGGCTCGCTGCTGTATGGTGGCGTGCGACCTTGGTCTCGGCCGTTTCGCCGGTATGGCCGCTAGCTTCGACGTTAAGTGATGCCTCAATCCCTAGAAGGGCTCCAAGGGACGGTAGGTTTATTTTCTTATCTCCGACGGCTTTTCCACCCCTGATCTTTTCTTTCTGAAGTGTTTCTTCGCTAGAGACATACACTCCGCCTTCCAGGTAAGCGAGGAAGCTCACCATCATCTGCACATCAAGGTAAAGGGGGTGAGCCAGTTGGTAGCCTGCCATACCTAAGACATAGCACAAGATGGCAGTCTCGCGGAGTGGTTTCGTCAAAACGATCATCGCCTTGCTGCTTCAGTGTCGTAGCATCAAGGTGCTCAGACAAGCTGCTCGCTCGGCGTTCGTTGTGAGTATCAACAGCTCATCCATCGTTCTAGGGACTATCCGATGCTTGATCCCTTGTGGATCTATAGGGTGAAGATCGGTGGATTGGAGCTTTGATGAGCGCTGAAGGCCGCTAGATCTTTCTCGGTATCACTCCCGGCGGTCGGCAGATGGGGCTAACCTGTTGGTATGGCTCTTCAAACCATCACATTGAGTGTCTTGATCGCCTCTCCTCGTGACACCGCCATGGAGCGCGACACGGTCGAAGACGTCATTCGTAGCTGGAACAGCGATCATACTTTGGAGCGGAAGATTCATCTACTGCCCTTGCGATGGGAGTTGGGTGCTGTACCACTCGTCGGCTCGCAAGACGCACAAGAGGTAATCAATGATCAATTAACCGATGCGGCTGATATTGTTATTGCTTTATTTAACAGTCGTCTTGGTAAGGCGACGAAGCGTGCAGTATCAGGAACGGCGGAGGAGATAATTCGAGCCCGTGATCGTGGCGCAGCTGTACATGTTTTTTTCTCCGAAGCCCCCGTGCCTCGCGATCATGATCCAGAGCAGCTTGCCTCTCTGAATGAATTCCGGCGAGAACTCGAAGGGTATGGCCTCACTGGAAGCTATGTATCCCAGGATGACCTCAGCGCTAAGGTGAGAAGATGTTTAGAGCGCGATGCATATAAGATCGGCGATGGAGGGCAGGGAGAAGATGCTGCTGCCTTCGTTCACTCCGGTGTCGTACTTCGATCTAGATACCTGTACGACCTAGAGCCCAGATATGATAATCGTGGCCGCCCTAAAGCGAAGCGCATTAATGAACGTATTCGCGTAGAAAATTTGGGGGAAGTGGCTGCGGAAGATGTCGTTATAGAGATCTCCCCTGTCGGGGAGGGTGAGACTCCAATTTTGCTTAACGATCTGACCGCAGCGCGTATCCTTCCTCATTCTTATGTCGATTTTACAATCGTAACGCATCAGGGTACAGCGGTGCAGGGAAATATGACTCATCGATGGGTCGAAAGTGGAGAACTTCGCTCTGAAGAACAAACAATTTCCTTCACGTAGAAGGCGGCATCGGTTGCAACTAGATGGGGTCAGAGATAGGGAGTGAGCTAATCGGATCTTGATGCTTTGGTGTTACCGCATGGGGCGGATTGTGCTGTCTTTGAAGCGATGGCCTTTCGTGTCATACTTCACCTTGGCTATTTTGCTGTGGGCTAGATTAATCAAAAGCGGCTATGCGCCAGGCTGTTCGCTGCTCCGGCGGCGCACGAATGTTCGATGGCCGCAGTGCAGTCCCTTGCCGGATTGAATTATCGTGTGGTCAGCCCTGGAGTGCCAGGGCGAGGCGGCGGGCGAGGCCGGTGTTGCGGCGCCCGCCGAGCCGGTGGACCGCCGTCTCCAGCGCCTCGCGCCGGCCGACCAGGACCACCCACGCCTTCGCCCGGGTGACCAGGGTGTAGAGCAGCCGGCGGCGCAGCATGACGCCCCCGGCCTCGGCGACGATCGGCGCCACCACGAACGGGTACTCGCTGCCCTGCGAGCGGTGCACGCTGACGGCGTAGGCGTGGGTCAGCTCGTCGAGCTCGTCGAAGCCGTACTCGACGACCTGGCCGTCGTCGGTGCGGATCTCGACGATCCGGCTCTCCGGGACGACCTCGGTGACCGTGCCGGTCTCACCGTTGAAGACGCCCTTGTCGTAGTTGTTGCGGATCGGCATGACGCGGTCGCCGACGCGGAAGACCGTGGAGCCCGCCCAGTGTTCGGCCGTGCCGTCGCGGGCGGGGTTGAGCCGCTCCTGGATCATCCGGCCCAGCTCGACGGTGCCGGTGGGGCCCCTGCGCATCGGGCACAGCACCTGCACCTCGCCCGGGTCCACCTTCTGCTTGCGGGGGATCGCCACCGTCGCCAGGTGGACCACCCGCTCGGCGACCTGCTCGGGGTCGTCGAGCTCCTCGAACCAGAAACCGCCGCCGCCGGGGACCGCCGGCACCTCACCGGCCCGGATCCGGTGGGCGGCCTCGATGATCCCGCTGCCCTCGGCCTGGCGGAAGACGTGCGTCAGCCGTACCCGCGGGATCTCCTCGACGCGCAGCAGGTCGGCCAGCACGCTGCCGGGACCGATGCTGGGGAGCTGGTCGCTGTCGCCGACCAGCAGCAGGTGGCTGCCGGAGGGGATGGCCGCGGTCAGGCGGGTGGCCAGGTGCAGGTCCAGCATGGACGCCTCGTCGACCACGATCAGGTCGGCCCGCGCGGGCGTCTCCTGGAACAGCGTGTCCTCCTCCTCGTCGGGCCGGTGGGCCAGCATCCGGTGCACGGTCATCGCGGGCATGCCGACCAGCTCCGACAGCCGCTTGGCGGCCTTGCCGGTCGGCGCGGTTAGGGTCACCGAGCCGCCCGCGGCCCGCACCACCCGGGCGATGGTGCGGACGGTGTGGCTCTTGCCGCAGCCGGGACCGCCGGTGATGATCGAGACGGTGCTGGTCAGCGCCATGTTCACCGCCATCCGCTGGTCCTCGTGCAGCGCGGGGTCCTCGTGGAAGGCGCGCAGGGGGAGCTCCGAGGGCGCCTGCCAGAGCCGCGCCAGGTGGGTGGTCAGCCGCAGCTCGCGGTCGTGGAGGTAGGCGAGGTAGGCGACGGTACGGCCGGCGCCGTCGAGGGACGCCTCGACCACCACCCGGCGGTCGGCCACCAGGGCGTCGACCATCCGCCGGACGACGTCCTCGTCCTGGCCGACCAGCTCCATCGTCTGGGTGACGAGGGCGGTCACCGACAGGTAGCAGTGCCCGCCGCCGGCCGCCGCCGCCTCCAGCCGGTCGAGGATCGCCGCCCTGATCCGCTGCGGGCTGCACTCCGGCACCCCCGACTGCAGGGCGATCTTGTCGGCGGTGGCGAACGCGACCCCCCTGACCTGGCCGATGAGCTGGTAGGGGTCGGCGGACAGGATGGCGGCGGAGTCGGAGCCGAATGCCTGGTAGACCTTGGCGGCCAGCAGCGGGCTGATCCCGAAGCCCTGCAGGACGACCATGAGCGCGGCGATCGCCTTCTGCTCGCGCCACGCCTCGGTGATCTGGCCCTGCCGGGTCGGGCCGATGTTGACGACCTCGCGGAGCCGCTCGGGCTCGGCGTCGATGATCTTCAGTGTCTCCTCGCCGAAGTGGTCGACGATGGCATGGGCCAGCCGCGGCCCGATACCGCGGATCAGGCCCGAGCCGAGGTAGAGGCGGATCGCCCGGACGCCGGACGGCGTGATCCGCTCGCAGCCGTCGACCACGAAGCGCCTGCCGTGCCGGGGGTGCTCGTCCCACCGCCCGGTGAGCCGGAGCGTCTCCCCGGGCTGCGCCCCGGCCAGGGCGCGGCCCGAGGCGACGAAGCCCGAGCCGTCGTCGGCGCTCATCCGGGCGACGGTGTACTCGTCCTCGCGAACGTACACCAGCTGCTCGACGGATGCCTCCATGAGCAGACACTTTAGGCAACGGCACCGACAGGCCGCCGCCGGAGCGGGCCGCGGGTCCGCACCCGGGCCGCGTCACCGAAGCCGTACCGGGGTACGGCCGGCACCCGGCGGGCGGGTGTCAGGCGCGGAGGGCGGGTGTCAGACGGAGGGCGGGGGAGGGGCGGTGCTGGCCCGGGGGGCGAGCCGGGACGCCTCGTCCTCGATCGCCGGGGCGTGCTCCCCGGCGATCAGCGAGAGCAGGGTGCGCGCGGCGTGGGCGCCGTAGGCCGGGATGTCACGGGTCAGCGCGGTCAGCGCCGGCCGCACGACCTGGGACAGGGGCGAGTCGTCCCAGGCCACGATCGACAGGTCGGCGGGCACGTCCAGGCGCATCTCCTGGGCGACGGACAGCCCGGCGACGGCCATGATGTCGTTGTCGTAGATGATCGCGGTGGGCCGTCCGGGGGAGCTGAGCAGGCGGCGGGTGGCGCGGGCGCCCTCCTCGCCGGTGTAGTCGGTGTGCACGATGACCTGGTCGTCCAGGCCCAGCTCCGTGCAGACGGCGGTGAACGCCCGGTCGCGCAGGACGGTGTGGACCAGCCGGGGCAGCCCGGCGACGCGGGCGACGCGGCGGTGGCCGAGCGCCGCGAGATACCGGACGGTCTCGTGGACGGGGGCGGCGTCGTCGGACCAGACGGGGACCAGCGAGCCCGCCTCCGAGGGGTGGCCGAGCACCACGGCGGGCATGCCGAACGTCTCCAGTTCGGGGATGCGCGGGTCGGCGAAGTGCAGGTCGACCAGGATGGCGCCGTCGACGCGGCCCTCGCCCCACCAGCGGCGGTAGGTCTCCATCTCCTGCTCGTGGTCGGTCACCACCTGCAGCATGAGCCCGTAGGAGCGGGCGGACAGCTCGCTCTCGATGCCGCTGATCAGCTCCATGAAGAACGGCTCCATGCCGAGGACGCGCGCCGGGCGGCACACGGCCAGCCCCACGCTGCGCGCCCGCGCGCCGTTCAGCGCCCGCGCGGCGCTGTTGGGCCGCCAGCCGATCTCCTGGGCGATGGCCTTGATCATCGCCCGTTTGGCCTCCGACACCCCGGGGCGGTCGTTCAGCGCGTAGGAGACCGCCACCTTGGAGACACCGGCCCGGCGGGCGATGTCGGCGATCGTCGGCCGCTTCACGACGCCCTCCTGACTGAATCGGTTCGGTTCTGATGTCCACGCGCACCCTACTACCTGCGCGCCCGTGCCCACAGACGGGCCGGACCGCCGCCCCGGACGGGCGGACGGGCGGCGGATCGCCCGGCGTCACCGCTGTTCGGCGTGCGTGACCCGGCCGGGCGCGGACGGGGGCGCGCGGCGGGACGTCTCGAAGGAGTCACGGCTCTTGACATGCCGGACACGCGGAATTTACGTTCTCGGTACTTATCCGGTTCAGTCGCATCCCGGAGCGGTCCGGCCCGCAGGCCGGCACGTCGGCGGGTGTGGCGCGGGTTGCGACACCATCCACCGGCCCGAAGACGGGGAGCGTGTTTTCGCGGCGCACTGGGAGCGCTCCCACAAGGCCCGCGGGAGCGACGCTCCCGCGGGCCGATCCATCGGGGGCCTGAAACGACGTTCAGACCTCCGCCGGGCGGCGGAGGAAGGAGAGACAGATGCGAAACCGGGTGCGGATCATCCTCCCGCTCCTGGCGACGGGCCTGGCCGTCGCCGCGTGCTCCGGTGGCGGCGGTACCACGCCCGCCGCACAGGGCTCCGGGGCGGCGAGCGCGCCCGCCGCGGCCCCCGGCGGTGGCGACAGCGGTTCGCTGCCCCGCAAGGAGACGCTCTACACCACCGGCTCCCAGTGGGGGCCGCCGGCCAACTTCAACCCGATCCGCGAATGGGACTCCGCCACCGGCACCAAGGGCCTGGTCTACGAGACGCTGTTCCACTACGACCCCAACGCCGCCAAGCTCGTCCCCTGGCTGGCCGAGAGCGGGAGCTGGACCGACGACAAGACCTACGAGGTCAAACTCCGCTCCGGGGTGAAGTGGTCGGACGGCAAGCCGCTGACCGCCAAGGACGTCGTCTACTCCTACGAGCTCGGCAAGATGGAGACCATCCCGTTCCACAACATGTGGGACTGGCTGAAGAGCGTCGAGGCGGTGGACGACCAGACCGCGCGCTTCACCTTCTCCGAGGCCAACTACCAGGAGTGGGATTTCAACCTCTACGGCCGCGCCATCGTCCCCGAGCACGTCTGGAACGGCAGGTCCGAGGAGGACGTGCTCAACGGGGTCAACGAGAACCCCGTCGGCACCGGCGCCTACACCTACAAGAGCCACAGCCAGGACCGCGTCGTCTGGCAGCGCCGCGACGACTGGTGGGGCAAGACCGCCCTGAACATGGAGCCCAAGCCCAAGTACATCGTCGACATCGCCACCCCCAGCAACGAGGTCGCGATGGGCATGCTGCTGCAGAAGGGCCTGGACCTCAGCAACAACTTCCTGCCGGGCGTGGCCAACCTCGTCAAGGGCAACTTCGGCATCACCTCCTTCTACAACGAGCCGCCGTACATGCTCTCGGCCAACACCGCCTGGCTGGTCCCCAACACCACCAAGAAGCCGATGAACGACGCGGCCTTCCGCAAGGCCCTCGCCTCCTCGGTCGACACCAAGAAGATCGTCGAGGGCGTCTACGGCAACCTCGTCAAGGCCGCCAGCCCCACCGGCCTGCTGCCGCAGTGGGAGCAGTTCGTCGACCAGGCCACGGTGTCGTCGGCCGGGTTCTCCTTCGACACCGGCAAGGCCAAGAAGCTGCTGGCCGACGCCGGATACAAGGACCGCGACGGCGACGGGCTGGTGGAGAACAAGGATGGCTCGAAGATCAAGCTGACCCTCATCGTGCCGTCCGGCTGGACCGACTGGATGGAGGCCGCCCGCGTCATCGCCTCCAGCGCCAAGGCCGCAGGCATCGACGTCACCGCCGACTTCCCCGACTTCAACGCCCTGGTGGAGAAGCGCGGCAAGGGAGATTTCGACCTGGTGCTCAACAACGAGCGCCAGCTGTCCAACACCCCGTGGACGTACTACGAGTACGTCTTCCAGCTCCCGGTCCGCAAGCTGCAGAACACCGTCAACTTCGGCCGCTACGAGAACGAGAAGGCCTGGAAGCTGGTGCAGGAGCTCGACCGGGTCAAGACCGACGACATCGCCGGCATGAAGGCGAAGATCGCCGAACTCCAGAAGATCCACCTGGAGGAGCTGCCGGTCATCCCGCTCTGGTACAACGGCCTGTGGGCCCAGTCGAGCACCAGCGTCTGGAAGAACTGGCCCTCCTCGGCCCCGAACGCTCCCAAGTACGCGCCGGCCATGTGGCGTAACTGGATGGAACTGGGCGGCTTCGAGACGCTCACCCAGCTCCAGCCCGCCTCCTGACCGTCGGTTCCGCCCCCTCCTCCCCCTTTCCTCCTTCCGGGGGGAGGAGGGGCCCTTTTCGGGAGTTCTCTCGTGCGTCGATACTTCGGCAGGAAACTGCTGGTCTACGGGCTGACGTTCGTCGTCGCCGTCACGGTCAACTGGATGATCCCGCGGTTCATGCCCGGCGACCCGGTCGCCAGCATGGTCGCCCGCGCCAACGTCAGCCAGCCCGCGGCCGTCGAGGCGATGAAGCAGTACTACACCGGCCTCTTCGGCTTCGACCAGCCGCTGTGGCGGCAGTACCTCAACTTCTGGGGGGCGCTGCTGCACGGCGACTTCGGCATCAGCATCTGGGTGTTCCCCACCCCGGTGAGCGACGTCATCATGGGCGCCGTGCCGTACACGCTGGGGCTGATGATCCCGTCGGTGCTGCTGAGCTGGGTCGTCGGCAACCGGCTGGGGGCGTACGCGGCCCGGCGCAAGCTGATGGACAACACCGTCCTGCCGATCGGCTACGTCCTGACCGCGATGCCGTACATGTGGCTGGCGGTCCTGCTCGCCTGGGGATTCGGCGTGGTCGCGGGCCTCTTCCCGATCGCCGGCGGCTACAGCTTCTCCATGCAGCCCAACTGGTCGGCGGAGTTCCTGCTCGACCTGCTGCACCACTGGGTGCTGCCGTTCGCCTCGCTGTTCCTCGTCGCGCTCGGCGGCTGGGCGATCGGCATGCGCAACATGATCATCTATGAGCTGGAGTCCGACTACTCCACCTACCTCGCCGCGCTCGGCGCGCCGCAGCGGCTGATCCGGCGCTACGCCTTCCGCAACGCGGTGCTGCCGCAGATCACCGGCCTGGCGCTCCAGCTCGGCGTGCTGGTGGCCGGCGCCCTGGTGACGGAGATCGTCTTCTCCTACCCGGGCCTGGGCAGCCTCATCCTCAAGGCCATCCAGAACCAGGACTTCTTCCTGCTGCAGGGCACGTTCATGTTCATCGTCCTCGGCGTCCTCGCCGCGAACTTCATCATCGACATCGTCTACGTCGTGGTCGATCCTCGGACGCGGGCGGGAATGGCGGGTGCTGAGGCATGACCGCGCTCCAGGAAGTCGCCACCCGCGACGTCGCCGCCCCGGCCAGCGGACGCCGCGAGGCGCTGCACTTCGCGCTGCGCAACGGCAAGCTCCTCGCCGGCGCCGCCGTGATCATCGTCCTGCTGCTGCTGGGCCTGATCGGCCCCCTCACCATCGACGCCCCGCCCAACGAGTACGTCGGCCCGCCCATGCAGGGCCCCTCGTCGGAGTACTGGTTCGGCACCACCACCTTCGGCCAGGACGTCTTCGCCCAGTTCGTGTACGGCCTGCGCACCACCTTCGCCGCGGGCCTGCTGGGCGGCGTGGTCGCCTCCCTCCTCGGGATGGTCGTCGGGTTCCTGGCCGGCTTCCGCGGCGGGCTCGTCGACGAGATCCTGAACATGCTGACCAACATCATCCTCGTCATCCCGACGCTGGCCGTACTGCTCATCATCAACGCCTACCTCGGCATCCGCAGCGTGGCCGCGCAGGCGGTCTTCATCGGCCTGACGTCGTGGCCGTGGGCGGCGCGGGCCATCCGGGCGCAGACCTTCTCGCTGCGCGGCCGGGACTTCGTGGACCTGGCCAGGCTGAGCGGCTCGAACACCTGGAAGATCATCACCAGGGAGATCGCGCCGAACATGAGCTCCTACCTGCTGCTGACGTTCATCCTGCTGTTCGGCAACTCGATCCTGATCGCCTCGTCGCTGGACTTCATCGGCCTCGGCCCCACCGAGGGCGTCTCGCTCGGCCTGATGCTGCAGAACGCCGGCCAGTGGAGCGCCATGCAGCTCGGCATGTGGTGGTGGTTCATCCCGCCGGGCGCCGCGATCACCGCGATCGTCGGAGCCCTGTACGTCGCCAACGTCGGCCTCGACGAGGTCTTCAACCCGAAGCTGAGGGAGACATGAGCCTGCGGGTCAGCGATCTGAAGGTGCACTACCGGACCCTGCGGGGCGACGTGCGGGCGCTCGACGGCGTCTCCTTCGAGCTGGGGGACGCCGAGATCCTCGGCCTGGCCGGCGAGTCCGGCTGTGGCAAGACCACCCTCGGCAAGAGCCTCATCCGGATGGACGGCCGCATGCGCCACGTCGGCGGCACCGTCGAACTCGACGGCGTCGAGCTGCCCATCGGCGACGACCGGAGGATGAACGACTTCCGCTTCCACCAGGTCTCGCTCGTCCCGCAGTACTCGATGAGCGCGCTGAACCCGACCCGCAAGATCGGCAAAATGGTGGGCGAGCTGCTGCGCTCCCGCGGCGTCACCCCCGACACCGCCAAGCTGCTCGGCCGCCTGGACGCGGTCGGCCTGCCCCACGAGGTGCTGGACCGCTACCCGATCGAGCTGTCCGGCGGCATGAAGCAGCGCGTGGTCATGGTCGTCTCCACCCTCCTGGACCCCTCGCTGCTCATCGCCGACGAGGTCACCTCCGCCCTCGACGTCTCCACCCAGAAGGCGGTGGCCAAGGCGCTGGCCGGCTTCCGCGACAACGGGTTCGTCAAGAGCATGGTCTTCATCACGCACGACATCTCGCTGACCTACCAGATCGCCGACACGATCATGGTCATGTACGCGGGGAAGCTGGCCGAGAAGGCGCCGGCCAAGACGATCGTCGAGGCGCCCCGGCACCCCTACACCCGGATGCTCATCGACTCGCTGCCCGAGGTCGGCGTGCGCCACGCCGACCGGAAGCTGTCGGGCATCGCCGGAAGCCCGCCGTCGCTGCTGAACCCGCCCAAGGGGTGCCGCTTCCGGGACCGCTGCCCGCTCGCCTTCGACCGGTGCGCCGAGGAGCCGCCGGCCGCCGAGGTCGCGCCCAACCACTTCGTCGCCTGCTGGAAGGCATGATGCTCAGACTCGACAACGTCACGAAGGTCTACAAGGTCGGCGCCTTCGGCGGCAAGACCCTGACCGCGGTCGGCGGGGTGAGCTTCGACGTGCCGGAGGGCCAGGTCGTCTCGCTGATCGGCGAGAGCGGCAGCGGCAAGAGCACCCTCGGCAAGATGATCCTCGGCCTCGTCCCGGTCACCGCCGGCTCGATCACCCTCGACGGCGCCCCGGTACGGCCCGGCAAGGAGTACTACCGGCACGTCCAGGGCGTCTTCCAGGACCCCTTCAGCTCGTTCAACCCGGTCTTCAAGGCCGACCGGGTGTTCCAGATGATCAGGGAGGCGTACTTCCCCGCGACGTCCGCCGAGGAGTGGGACGAGCGGGTGCGCACCGCCCTGCGGGACGTGCGGCTCGACCCCGACCAGGTCCTCGGCAAGTATCCCCACCAACTCAGCGGCGGCCAGCTCCAGCGCGTCCTCATCGCCCGGGCGCTGCTGCTGGACCTCAAGCTGCTGGTCGCCGACGAGATCACCAGCATGCTCGACGCCTCCACCCGCATCGACGTGCTCAACCTGCTCGCCGAGATCAAGGGCCGCGGGCTGGGCGTGCTGTACATCACCCACGACCTGTCGCTGGGCAACTACCTGGCCGAGCGGACCGTCGTGCTCCGGCACGGGACGGTCGTCGAGATGGGCACGACCGACAAGGTCTTCGGCAACCCGATGCACCCCTACACCCGGCAGCTGCTGTCGGCAGTGCCGCGCCTGCACGACCCCTGGGAGGACGCCGAGCCGGTCACCTCCTGCGTCTACCACGACGGCGGCGCCGCCGGTGCCGTCACCGGCGGCCTCGCGGAGGCCGAAGAGGACCACTTCGTGGCGTGCGCCAGGCTCGAAGGCTGCGGCGAGGACCGTCCCGGAGGCGGCGGCGAGGACCGGCCCGGAGACCGCGCCGAAGGCCGCCTCAAGGGCCGCGTCGAAGACCGCTGAGAAGAACGTCCGGCGGCCCCGGGGGCCGGAGACCGCCGCGAGAAGGAGAACCGCTTGAGCATCTACCGTCCGCTGCACGACGGCTGGACCCTCACCGCCGTCCCGCGTGACGCCGAGGCGGCCACCGCACCGCCCGGCGCCGGGACGGCCGGGGTGGCCGCCGCGCCGTCCGGCGCCGCGCCGTCCGGCGCCGAGGTGGCCGGGGTGCCGGCGGCCGTACCGGGCTGCGTGCACACCGACCTGCTGGCCGCCGGGATCATCGACGACCCCTACCTGGACGACAACGAGACCCGGCTCACCTGGATCGGCCGCACCACCTGGCGGTACGAGACCGCCTTCACCTGGACGCCGGACGGGCACGAGCGGACCGACCTCGTCTGCGAGGGCCTCGACACCGTCGCCACGGTCGTCCTCAACGGCGTCACGGTCGGCGTCACCGCCAACCAGCACCGCTCCTACCGCTTCCCCGTACGGCACCTGCTGCGCGAGGGGGGCAACACCCTCACCGTGGTGTTCGGCTCCGCCTACGACTACGCCGAGGAACGGCGGGCGGCCCTGGGCGACCGGCCGGGCGCCTACGCCGAGCCGTACCAGTTCATCCGGAAGATGGCGTGCAACTTCGGCTGGGACTGGGGGCCGACCGTGGTCACCGCCGGGATCTGGCGGCCGATCGGACTGGAGAGCTGGAGCGGCGCGCGGCTGGCCGAGGTGCGCCCGCTGGTCACCCTCGACGGGACAGACGGCCGGGTGGACGTGCACGTCAGGGTCGAGCGCACCGGCGAGGAGCCGCTCGCGCTGGACGTCGCCGTGGCGGGCGCCGCGGCACAGACGTGGCTCGCCGCCGGTGAGCGGGAGACCACGGTGACGCTCACCGTGCCCGAGCCGGACCTGTGGTGGCCGCGCGGGTACGGCGGGCAGCCGCGCCACGACCTCACCGTGCGCCTGGGCGACCAGGAGTGGAGCCGGAGGATCGGATTCCGCGCCGTCGAGCTGGACCGCGAGGCGTTCGGCCTGCGGATCAACGGCGAGCCGGTGTTCGTGCGCGGCGTCAACTGGATCCCCGACGACTGCTTCCCGAACCGCGTCACCCGCGAGCGCCTCCGGGAACGCCTCACCCAGGCCGCCGGAGCGAACGTGAACCTCCTGCGGGTCTGGGGCGGCGGCCTGTACGAGAGCGACGACTTCTACGACCTGGCCGACGAGCTCGGCCTGCTCGTCTGGCAGGACTTCCCGTTCGCCTGCGCCGCCTACCCCGAGGAGGAGCCGTTCCGCTCGGAGGTGGAGGCCGAGGCCAGGGAGAACGTCACCCGGCTGGCGAGCCACCCCAGCCTGGTGCTGTGGTGCGGCAACAACGAGAACATCGAGGGCCACGCCGACTGGGGCTGGCAGGAGAGGCTCGAAGGCCGCAGCTGGGGCGCGGGCTTCTACTACGACCTGCTGCCGCGGGTGGTCGCCGAGCTCGACCCGACCCGGCCCTACTGGCCCGGCAGCCCCTACTCCGGCGCCCCCGATCTGCCGCCCAACGACCCCTCACGCGGCACCCTGCACATCTGGGACGTGTGGAACCGCGAGGACTACACCCGCTACGCCGCCTACCGCCCCCGCTTCGCCGCCGAGTTCGGCTTCCAGGGCCCGGCGACGTACGCCACGATGCGCAGGGCGATCAGCGGCGAGCTGGCCTCCGACGCGCCCCTGGTGCTGCACCACCAGAAGGCGATCGACGGCAACGACAAGCTGCTGCGCGGCCTGGGCGAGCACCTGCCCCGGCCTCGGGACTTCGACGACTGGCACTACCTGACCCAGCTCAACCAGGCGCGGGCCATCGAGTTCGGCGTCTCCCGCTTCCGCGCGCTGGCCCCGCACTGCACCGGCAGCGTCGTCTGGCAGCTCAACGACTGCTGGCCGGTCACCTCCTGGGCCGCCGTCGACGGCGACGGCCGCCGCAAGCCCCTGTGGTACGCGCTGCGCCGCGTCTACGCCGACCGGCTGCTCGCCGTCATCGACGGCGAGGTCGCGCTGGTCAACGACTCGGCCGAACCGTGGCACGGCGAGCTGTCGCTGGTCCGGCACGACGTCTCCGGGAAGGTCCTGGCCGAGGAGACCGCCGGGGTGACCGTCGCCCCCCGCTCCGTCACCCGCCTCCCGCTGCCCGCCGCCGTGGCGGACCCCGGCGACCCGGCCGCCGAACTGCTCGTCGCCCGTCTGGGCGAGACGCGCGCGGTGTCCTTCTACGACGAGGACACCCGGGTGGCCTTCCCCGAGGCGGCGTGGGACGCGCGCGCCGAACCGGCCGGGGACGGCTACCGCGTGACGGTCACCGCCCGGACCGTCCTGCGCGAACTGGCGCTCTTCCCCGACCGGCTCGACCCCGGCGCCCGGGTGGACGACCTGCCGGTGACGCTGCTGCCGGGGGAGAGCGCGGTCTTCCACGTCACCGCCGGGAACCTCCCCGACCCGGCCGCGCTGACCGCCTTCCCGGTGCTGCGCTGCGTGAACGAGCCCCGCCGGTGACCGTCCTCGCCCTGGACATCGGCGGCACCAAGTTCGCCGCCGCGGCCGTCACCGCCGACGGCGGCATGACCGCCCGCGCCGAGGTGCCGCTGAGCGGCGCCGGCTCGCCGGACCGGGCGCTCGCCCAGGTCGTCGAGCAGATCACCGCCCGGGTGCCGGCCGACGCGATCGAGGGGGTCGGCATCGGCTCGGCCGGCCCCCTGGACGTGCGCGCCGGGACGGTCAGCCCGGTCAACATCCCCCGCTGGCGGGACTTCCCCCTGGCCGGCGCCGTCGGCCGGATGCTGCCCGGCCGTCCGGTACGGCTGGCCGGCGACGCCCAGTGCATGGCGCTGGGGGAGTGGTGGCGGGGGACCTTCCCGGCGGACCCCGAGACACCGGAGGAGCCCGGAGCGGCGGCCGGGACGCCGCCGGGGACACCGGGAGCGCCGGGGACGGCGACCGGGGCGGCGCCGGGATCACCGGGAGCGCCGGGGACGGCGTCCGGGGCGGCGTCCGGACCGGGGGAGGAGCCGTGGCGGCCCGGATCCCGCGCGGTGCTGGGCGTGGTGGTCTCCACCGGCGTCGGCGGCGGCTTCGTCCTGGACGGCGTGCCGTACCTCGGTCCGACCGGCAACGCCGGGCACATCGGTCATATCACCGTCGATCCCGGCGGCGATCCCTGCCCGTGCGGCGCGTCCGGGTGCGTGGAGACCATCGCCAGCGGGCCCGCCATGGTCCGCTGGGCCCGCGCGGGCGGCTGGACCGGGGCGGACGCCCGCGCGCTCGCCGCGAGCGCCCGCGCCGGATCCGAGATCGCGCAGGCCGCCTTCAGCCGCGCCGCCGACGCGCTGGCCACCGCCTTCCACACCGCCGCCGCCCTGCTCGACCTCGACCGCGTCGTCGTCGGAGGGGGAGTGGCCGCCGCCGGGCCGGTGCTGTTCGGCCCGCTCCGGCAGGCGGTGGCGGAGAACGCCGGACTCGGCTTCACGCGCCGCCTGCGGGTGGACGCCACCTCCCTGGGGCGCGACGCCGGCCTGCTCGGCGCCGCCGCCCTCGTCCTGCCTCCGCGCCCTCCGGCCCCCCGGGCTCCGTGACCCGGGAACCGGACGCCTGCCCCTGCGCCCCCGGCTCCGTGACCCGGTAACGCCCGGACCTGACCCGAGGAGACCCACGTGCACCTGCTGGCCAACCCCGTCAAGGACTACGCCTGGGGCTCGCGGACCGACATCGCCGCGCTCACCGGCAGGCCGGTCCCCGCGCCCGGCCCCGAAGCGGAGATGTGGCTCGGCGCCCACCCCGCCGGGCCCTCGCGGCTGGACGGCGACGGGCGCTCGCTGGCCGAACTCGCCGCCGCCGATCCGGCCGGCGTCCTGGGGGCTGCGACCGCGGACAGGTACGGCGGCCGCCTGCCGTACCTGATGAAGCTCATCGCCGTCGACCGGCCGCTGTCCCTGCAGGTCCACCCGACCGCCGAGCAGGCCGCCCACGGCCACGCGCGGGGCGTCTACGGCGACCCCTGGCCGAAACCGGAGCTGGTGTGCGCGATCACGCCGTTCACCGCGCTGGCCGGGTTCCGCGACGGAGGCCAGGCCGCGATGCTCGTCGGGCGGCTGGGCGTCCGCGAACTACGGGAGGTGACGGAGCTGCTCGCCGCCGGGTCCCTCCTCGACGCCCTGGCGGCGCTGCTGGAGCGGCGGGAGGCGGCCGAGCGGATCGCCTGGGCGGCCTCGGCCGTGCACCACCCCGACTACGCGCTGGTCGCGCGGCTGGCCCGCCTGTACCCCGGCGACCCCGCCTGCCTGGCCCCGCTCCTGCTGCGACGTCACGAGCTGGCCCCCGGGCAGGCGCTCTTCCTGGGGGCCGGCGTGCTCCACTGCTACCTCAGGGGGTTCGGCGTGGAGATCATGGGAGCCTCCGACAACGTCATGCGGGCCGGGCTCACCCCCAAGCCCCTCAATGTGCCGGAGCTGCTGCGCGTCACAGACCCGGGGGCGGCCCCGGCGGCGGTCGAGGCGGGCCCCGGCGGGCTCTATCCCACCCCGGCGCCGGAGTTCCGGCTGCGCCGGATCGAGGCGCGCACCGAGCGGCCGGGGAACGGCGGACCGGACGGGGACGGCAGGCGGGACGGGGACGCGCGGCCGGCGGGCGGCGAGGGGGCGGGCGGTGTCACCCGGCTGACGGGCGGCCTGCCCCGGATCCTGCTGTGCACCCGGGGCACGGCGACGGCGGACGGCCTGCGGCTGGAAGCCGGGCGGTCGGCGTTCGTCCCCGCGGCGCGCGCCGAGGTCGTCGTGGACCCCGGTGACGGCGTGGTCTTCTGCGCCGAGCCCGGCGGTCCCGAGGGCTCTTCCTGAGGGTCCGCGGCGGGCGGCACCGGAAGCCGCCGGGGAAGGCGGCGCCGGGCCCTCCCCGAAGATCCTTCCGGGAGATCCGCGGTCCCGCGTGCCGTCGCGCGCCGCCGTAGAGTGGTCCGGGCTCGCAAAGGACTCGGAAAAGGCCGGAAAAGACGGAAAGGGCCGCCCCCGGCCACGCGGGCCACCTGTGACGGAAGACGGAAGGGTCGAAGACTGATGGACCAGCTGACGCTGATGGCCGTGCACGCCCATCCCGACGACGAAGTGATCGGGACCGGCGGCATCCTGGCCAGGTGCGCGGACGAGGGCGTCCGCACCGTCCTGGTCACCTGCACCAACGGCGAGCAGGGCGACGCCCCCGGAGGGATCAAGCCCGGCGAGGACGGCCACGACGAGTCGGAGGTGAGCGCCCTGCGCCTGGCGGAGCTGCGCGAGTCCGTGACCCACCTCGGGATCGACCACCTGGAGCTGCTCGGCTACCGCGACTCCGGCATGGTGGGCTGGGCCGCCAACCAGGCGCCGGACGCCTTCGCCAACGTCCCCGTCGAACGGGCCGCCGCGCGGCTGGCCGAGCTGATGGAGCGTTACCGCCCGCAGGTCGTGGTCACCTACGACGAGAACGGCGGGTACGGTCACCCCGACCACATCCAGGCCCACCGGATCACCGTGGCGGCGGCCGAGGCGAGCGGCGTCCCCGCCAAGCTCTACTACACCGCCGTTCCCCGCGAGCGGATCGCCGAGCTGTTCGAGTTCCTCCGCTCGACCGGTGCGGCACCGGAGGAGTTCGAGCTGCCCGACGACTTCGGCGTCCCCGAGGAGCAGATCACCGCCATGGTGGACGTCGCCCCCTACGTCGAGCGCAAGCGCAAGGCGCTGGAGGCGCACGCCAGCCAGGGCGAGAACATCTTCCTGCTGCGCATGCCCGCCGACGCCCAGCATCGGGCCTTCTCCCACGAGGCGTTCATCCGCGTCTTCAGCCGCGTTCCCGCCCCGGACCGCGAGGAGAACCTCTTCGACGGCCTGCGCTGAGGGCGGCCTGCGCTGAGGGCGGCCTGCGCTGAGGGCGGCCTGCGCTGAGGGCGGCTCGCGCCGGTGGCGACCCGCGACGGTGGCGGCCTGCTCCGGTGAAGGCCTGGCGGCCCGGTCACAGGGCCGCCGGGCCGCCGTCAGCCGCCGAGCGGCACGCGCCAGGTCAGCAGGGTCCCGCCGCCGGGGGCCGCGCCCGCCTCGAAGGAACCGCCGAGCTGCCGGGCGCGGTCCTCCATGTTGCGCAGGCCGCTGCGCCTGCCCTCACCGGACAGCCCCACGCCGTCGTCCCGGACGCTGAGGAGCAGCCCGTCGCCGGCCGCCTCGACCAGCACGTCGGCCCTGGAGGCCCTCGCGTGGCGCACGACGTTGGACAGGGCCTCGCGCAGCACGGCGGTGAGCTGCTCGGCGACCGGGGCCGGCACCCCGCTGTCGAGCCGGCCCTCCAGGCGCAGGCCCGGCATGAACCCCAGGTGCCCGCGGGCCCCCTCCACCAGCTCCACGACCTGCGCGCGCAGACCGGGGGCGGTGTCGCGGGGGGCCTGCAGGGCGAAGATGGTGGAGCGGATCTGCCGGATGGTCTCGTCCAGCTCGTCGATCCCGTGCCGCAGCCGGGAGGCCGCCTCGGGGTGCTCGACGAGGCGGACGATGCTCATCAGCGTCATGGCGACGGCGAAGAGCCGCTGGATGACCACGTCGTGCAGGTCCTTGGCGATGCGGTCGCGATCCTCCAGCAGCCCCAGGCGTTCGGCGTCCCGCCGGGCCTCGGCCAGCTCGAGGGCGAGCGCCGCCTGACCGGCGAAGGACCGCAGGGTGTGCAGCTCGCCGGTGCTGAACGGGATCCGGCCGGTGCGCTTGCCGAGCTTCAGCACCCCGCGGACGGCCCCGGCCCGGCCCAGCGGCACGGCGGCCACCGGGCCGATCGGCGTCTCCCCGCCGAGGGTGAAGCCGGCGGCGGCGTCGGCGATGAAGGAGTCGTCGTCGGCGTCGCGTTCGCTCGCCGTCACCGGCTCGCCGCTGAGGAAGGCCCGGCCGGCGAGGGTCCCGGAGACGGGGAGTTCGGCCCCGGCGGGCCGGACGCCGGGAGCGCCGTCGCTGATCTCCCACCGCAGCGTCTCGCCGGAGGGGCCGGGGAGCAGGACCGCCACGACGTCGGCGCCGGCCATCTCCCGGGCCCGGCGAGCCACCAGCGTGAGCACCTCGGTGGGCTCGGCGCCCGACAGCAGGGCCGTGGTGACGTCGGAGGAGGCCTGCAGCCAGACCTCCCGGCGGCGGGTCTCCTCGTACAGGCGGGCGTTCTCGATGGCGACGCCGGCCGCGGTGGCCAGGGCCACCACGATCGCCTCGTCCTCCTCGTCGAACTCCCCGCCGCCGCGCTTCTCGGTGAGGTAGAGGTTGCCGAACACCTCCTCGCGGACCCGTACCGGCACCCCCAGGAAGGAGCCCATCGGCGGGTGGCCGGGCGGGAAGCCGTACGACTCCGGGTGCCGGGACAGGTCGGCCATGCGCAGCGTCTGCGGTTCCTTGATGAGCAGGCCCAGCAGGCCCAGGCCGTGCGGCCAGTGCTCGATCCGGGCGATCTCCTCCTCGCTCAGTCCCACGGGGACGAACTGCACGAGCGTGCTCTCCTCCCCGATCACGCCCAGCGCGCCGTAGCCGGCGTCGACCAGGGTGGTGGCGGTCTCCACGATCCGCCGCAGCACCGTCTCCAGATCCAGGTCGCTGCCCACCGACACGACCGCCTCCAGGAGGGCGTGCACACGGTCGCGGGTGGCCAGCACCGCCTCCAGCCGCACCTGGAGTTCCGCCAGCAGCTCGTCCAGCCGCATGTTGGGCATCAGGGAACGGGGCTCCTTCTGCGTCATATGGGAAGTGTGGCACCTGGAGGCGCCGGCCCGCCGCGGTGGGCCGCCGGAGCGCCGAGCGCCGTCTCGACGAGCCGGCGGGCCAGCAGGCGGGCGGGGTCGAGAACCGGGACGGGGACGAGGGAGCGGTCCAGGGCCAGGACGAGCTCGGTGCACGCGGTGACGACCCGCTCCGCGCCGCGATCGGCGAGGGAACGGGACAGCTCCGCCAGCGCCCGTCGGTGGGCCGGTCGCGCGCCGCCGCCCTTGACGGCGGCGATGGCGGCCGTGACCTGCCGCTGACCGGGCTCGTCGGGCTCGATCACCGCCACGCCGCGCCGTCGCAGAGCGTCGGCGTACAGGCCGGCGTGCAGGGTGCCCGAGGTGGACAGGACTCCGGCCGCGCGGACGCCGTCGGCCGCGAGGGCGTCGGCCGTGACCTCGATGATGCTGACCAGTTCCAGCCCGGCCTCCTCCGCCAGGCGGGGGACGAAGGCGTGGGCGGTGTTGCAGGGCACGGCGAGCACCTCGCACCCCGCCTGTTTCAGGCCCTCGACGCCGCGCCGCAGGTACGGGGTCGGGTCCTCGCCGCCGCCGAGCAGGCTGAGGGAACGGTCGGGGACGCGGGGGTCGCCCCAGATGACGACGGGCACGTGTGCCTGGTCGCGGGTGGCCGCGGTCTCCTCCACCAGCTTGCCGTAGAAGTCGACGGTGGCCGCCGGGCCCATGCCGCCGAGGACGCCGACCAGCCGGGTCCTGCTCGCCGGGCGCCGGTGGTCCGCCTCCCCGGCCGGTGCCGGGGCGCGATCGTGAAGCTGGGTCATCGGGAGGCGTCCTCTTCCGTGCGGTGAGCCGGGGTGAGCGGGGGTGGGCCCTGGGAGGACCGGGGGCGGCTGCCCGCACAAGGATCGAGGTATAAGGTGCATTTGGTCTTTAAACGCAGCAATGTGACATTGAAGGACCGATCATGCAGGATTCCGGCATCGAGCCCCGGCGGTTGCTGTCGGAGGCCGACCTCGAACTCATCGACGCCCTCCAGATCAACCCGCGGGCGAGCTGGGTGGAGGTCGGGGCGGCGATCCGTGCCGACCCGGTGACGGCGGCACGGCGCTGGCAGCGGCTGAACGGCGCGGGGGAGGCGTGGACCACCGTCGCCCTGGGGCGGCGCCAGATGCACGCGATGAGCATGGCCTTCCTGGAGATCGACTGTGAGGCCGGGGCGGTGGTCGAGGTCGCCGGCGCGCTCGCGGCGGCGGGTCACCTCATCACCGTGCAGCACGTCGCCGCCGGTCACGACCTGTTCGTGATCGCCGTCGCCGCGTCGATGCCCGCGCTGGCGGACTACCTGCTCACGGACCTGCCGCGGGTGCCCGGCGTGGCGAAGGTACGCACCCATGTCGCCACGCGCGTCTTCGAGGCCTCGTGCCGCTGGCGGCTGCGGGTGCTGCCGCCGCGATCCGCGGGCGCGCTGGCCAGGCGGCCGGGGCCGGGGGCGGGGGCGGGGCCGGCGGAGTCCACCGGGCAGATGGACGGGATCGACCGGCTGCTGTTCAAGGCACTGCTCGCCGACGGCCGCGCCGGCTACACCGAGCTCGCGCAGGCCGTCGGCATGTCCGAGCGCACGGTGCAGCGCAGGCTGTCACGCCTGGTCGCGACCGGCGACATCGACTTCCGCTGCGACCTGGCGCGCCCGCACGCGGGCTGGCACTCCTCGGCGGTGCTGTGGCTGCGGATGCCGGACGGCCTGCTGGAGGAGACGGGCCGGGCGTTGCTCGACTGGCCGGAGACGCGGACGTGCGCGGCGCTCGCGGGCGCCCGCAACATGCTCCTCACCGTGGGCCTGCACGGGGTCTCCGACCTGCATCCGCTGGTGATGCGCCTTGAGGAGCGCTTCCCGTACGTGAGCATCGCCGACCGGCAGATCGTCCTGCGGCAGTCGAAGCTCTACGGGCGGCTCCTCGACCCCTCCGGCCGCTGCACGGGCGTCGTCCCGATCGACCCGTGGAGCCTGTCGCCGCACGCCTGACGTTCAGCGCGGCGCGGGGATCGCGCCTCCGCGGGACTCCCGGCACAGGCCGGCCCGCAGCACGTCGGCCTCGCTGCGCCCCACCACCTGCAGGTCTCCGACGGCCAGCGCGGGCAGGCCGAGCGCGGACACGACGGAGGTGATCCGGCCGACCTCGCCGCGGACCGCGGCCTCGTCGCAGCCGGCCCGCGGCGCGGGACCGCCGAGCGTCGGCATGATCAGGACGTCGACGCCGGCCGTCTCCGCCGAGAATCCGGCCCGGAAGGCCGAGAGCTCCTCCACCGCCCGGCGGTACTCCCGATGGCCGATCCCGCCGGCGTCGTCCAGTTTCCGCCGCACGCCCGCGCTGTAGCTCGCGGCGTTCGCCGGGTAGGTGGCCTCGTGGGTGCGCCGGGCCTGCGCGCCCACGATCGTCCAGTACGGGGACAGGATCCCGTACGGCAGGGCGATCTCGCGGACCTCGGCCCCCAGGTCCGCGAACTCCCCGGCCTGCGCGCATCCCTCGGCGACGCCGACGACCATCCCCGACAGCGAGGGCGGCGGCTCGACGGCCTCTCCGGAGAGCACCTCCCACACCCGCGCGCAGTCGGCGACCGAGACGGTCATCGGCCCGACCACATCGAACATCGGGGCGAGGGGCGCGACCCCCTCGGAGGAGACGGCGCCGGCCCTGGGACGCAGGCCGACCACGCCGCAGCAGGCCGCCGGGATCCGCACCGAGCCGCCGGTGTCGGTGCCGAGGCCGAACCGGGCGATCCCGGCGGCGAGCGCCGCGGCCGTGCCGCCGCTCGACCCGCCGGGGGCCAGGTGCTCGTGGCGTGGGTTGCGCACATCGCCCCAGTGCGGGTTCTCGCTCGTGACGCCCCAGGCGAACTCGTGCTGGTTGGCCTTGCCGACCAGGAAAGCCCCGGCGCGCTCCAGCGATTCGACGCACGGCGCGGTGGTCAGCGCCTCCTCGCTCCCGTACAGGACGGACCCCCGGGTGGTGGGGAGCCCGGCGACGTCGATCATGTCCTTGACCACGAACGTCCAGGCCCACAGCTCGGGCGGCGAGGCGGGCGCCGGGCGGTCGCGGCGCGTGAGCCGGTCGATGACCGGCTCGGCGCCGGCCTCGATGAGGATGTTGTGCCCGCGGTGGAGGCGTATGGCCTCGGCGGACCTGGCGATCGCCGCCTCGTGTTCCACAGTCAAGGATCTCCTAACGCCCGCTCCGGTCACGGGGGAGCCCGGGCGGTGACGGTCGGCGCGCCGGGTCCGTCGCCGGCCGCGCCCGTGATCCGGCACATGCTGGCAGATCCGCCGTGCCCCGTCGAGTGCGCGGGACCGGTCAGAGCGTCAGCGCGTCCAGCAGGGACTGCAGCCGGGCGGTCTCGCGGTCGGGGTGGACGAGGGTGAAGATGCTGCGGCTGATGTTCAGCCACGGCACGTCGGCGACCACGATGTCGGGGCCGTGCCCGCGCAGCGCGAGCTCCGGGACGAGCGCCGCGCCCATCCCCGCCCCGATCATGGCTATGGTGATCTTGAAGTCGTCGGAGTGACAGGCCACCCGGGGATGCAGCCCCCAGTGGGCGAACAGGCCCTCGAAGATGGCGGCGTCGCTGGTCCCCGGGTGGTGCATGATCCACGGCAGGTCGACGAGGTGCTCGACCCGGTGGGGCGCCAGATCGGGCCAGCTGCGCGGGAGGACGAGTCTGTAGCGGTCCTCGGCGATCCAGCGCCGGCCCAGTGCCGACGGCCACGACAGGCCGGAGTTCCCCACCTGGTAGATGATCGCCGCGTCCATCTCGCCGCCGGCGCCCAAGCGCGGGATGAGCTGGGATGACTCGGCGACGGAGACCCTGACGCCGGCGCGTTCCCCGGGCTCCATCCGCCGCAGCACGCCGGTCAGCACGTCGGTGAAGCTGGGGAAGACGCCCAGGCGGATCTGCCGCTCGCTGTTCCTGTGCACGGCCTGCACGGTGGTGACCATGCGCTCGATGTCGATGAGCACGGTCTCGGCCTGCCTGGCCAGCACCTCGGCGGCGCTGGTGGGCAGCGCGCTGTGGGCGGAGCGGGCGAACAGCCTGACGCCGATCTCCCGTTCCAGCGCGGCCATCTGCTGGGAGACGGCCGACGCAGTGTAACCGAGCCGGTTGGCGGCGGCGGCGAAGGACCCCAGCTCAACGACTTCACGGAGAGTTCGCAGGTGTTCCGGCTTCAGCATAAGAGCTCCTTATGCTCAGAGGTGCTGAATGTCGTGTTTATAGCGCTTCCGACTTCTTTCTGCCACTTCTACAGTGATGGCCACCGCCAATCGATTCGAGCCCTAGAGAGTCACATGAGCATCCGCGTATACCGCAACGCCGCCATCCGCACAGGAGACAGCGGCAACCCGTTGGCCCAGGCCATGGCCGTGGACGGTGAACGGCTACTGGCCGTCGGCGGGGAGGCGGAGGTACGCGAGGCCGCGGGCCCGGGAGCGGAGCCGATCGACCTGGAGGGCGCCGCGGTGCTCCCCGGGCTCTACGACGCCCACATCCACACCGCGCAGTACGCCCAGAGCCTGGACGCGGTGGACCTGCGTGACGTGCGCTCCCTGGACGAGGCGCTGACCAGGGTGGCCGCGCACGCGGCGCGGCTGCGACCCGGCGCCTGGCTGTTCGGCGGCCGGTGGAACAGCAACACCTGGGACCCGCCGGCGCAGCCCGACCGGTACGCGCTGGACTCGGTCTGCCCCGAGCTGCCGGTCGCGCTGCCCAGCGTGGACGGCCACACGGTGTGGGCCAACTCCGCGGCCCTGCGGCTGGCCGGCATCGACGCCGGAACCCCCGACCCGGTGGGCGGCGAGATCGTCAGGGACGCGAGCGGGGAGCCCACCGGCATCCTGCGCGAGTCGGCCTCCTACCCGCTGCGCGACCTCATGGTCTCCGCCGACCTGCGCGACCAGCTCCGCGCCGCGCAGGAGGAACTGCTCGCCCTCGGCCTGACCAGCCTTCACGACATCGACGGCGAGGACTGCCGGGCCGCCTTCCTGGAGCTGCGCGACGCCGGCGAGCTGAAGATGCGTGTGCACAAGGCGATCCCGATGATCCACCTGGAGGCGGCCATCGCCGAGGGGCGCCGCACCGGGCAGGGCGACGACTGGTTCCGCACCGGACCCGTGAAGATCTTCAGTGACGGGGCGCTCGGCTCGCACACCTGCCACATGGGCGAGTCCTTCGCCGGCGAGCAGGGCAACGTGGGCATCGCGGTCACGCCGTACGAGGACCTGGTCAGGCTGTTCGGCACGGCCGCCGGGGCCGGTATCGCGGTGGCCACGCACGCCATCGGAGACCAGGCCAACCACCTGGTCATCGACGCCTACGAGGCCCTCGGCCGCACGGCCGGGCTGCGGCACCGCATCGAGCACGCCCAGCACCTGCGGGTCGACGATCTTTCCAGGATGGCCAGGCTGGGCATCGTCGCCTCGATGCAGCCCGTACACTGCACCAGCGACATCGACCTGGTCGACACCCTGCTGGCCGGGCACGAGCTGGCCTCCTACGCCTGGCGCGGGATGCTGAACGTCGGCGTCGCGCTGGCCTTCGGCTCCGACGCCCCGGTCGAGCACCCCAACCCCTTCGCCGCGCTGTACGCCGCGGTGACCCGTACCCGCGTCGACGGCACGCCCGCCGGCGGCTGGCAGCCCGAGCAGCGGCTGAGCATGGGCGAGGCCCTCACCGCCCACACCCTCGGCGCGGCCTACGCCGCGGGTGAGGAGAACCACAAGGGCGTCCTCGCACCCGGCAAGCTCGCCGACTTCATCGCGGTGGACACCGACCCCTTCGTGGAGTCGCCGGCCGCTGTGCTGCGTACCAAGGTCATGACCACCGTCGTCGGCGGCGAAGTCCGCTGGCAGCACTCCTGAAGGAGCCCCCTTGAACACCCGGATCCTCACCACGCTCGCCGCCGGCGCGCTGCTGGCCGCCACCACGGCCTGCGGCGCCCAGTCCCTCGACGACGGCGCGTCCACCGCGGCGCCGGCCGCCGCGCCGGACGTCGTCCTCGACCAGGCCCCCGCCGAGGAGAAGGCGGCCGACGTCATCAACGCCATCACCCCCGACAAGGACCTCGCCGCCAAGGCACCGGCGAAACTGAAGTCCGACGGGCTGAAGGTCGTCTCCTCCATCGGCTACCCGCCGATGGAGCTGTTCGCCAGCGACGGCAAGACCCCGATCGGATTCGACCCCGCCCTGGCCAGGGCCATCGCCAGGAAGCTCGGCGTCAAGGTGACCATCACCGACGAGGAGTTCAACTCACAGATCCCCGGCGTGCTCACCGGCCGCTACGACTTCGTCATCTCCTCGATGACCGACAACCCGGAGCGGCAGGGCCAGATCACCTTCGTCGACTACGTGCAGGCGGGCTCGGGGATGCTGGTCAAGGCCGGCAACCCGGCCGGCGTCACCGGGCCGAAGGACCTGTGCGGCAAGAAGGTCTCCGTCGTCGACAACGGCTCCTCGATGGAACTGGCCGAGCGCTACGACGCCGACTGCAAGAAGGACGGCAAGGCCGCGGTGGACATCCTGAAGTTCCCCGGCGACACGGAGGCCATGCTCCAGGTGGGCAACGGCCGCGCGCAGGCCATCATCACCGACTACGTGGTGGCCGCCTACAAGGCCGCGGACCCCAAGCTCGCCATGGAGGCGATCGCCCTCGAAGGCACCGAGAGCCCGTGGGGCATCGGGATGAAGCCTGACAACAAGGAGCTCATCGAGTCCGTCAAGGGCGCGCTGGACTCGCTCATCCAGAGCGGGGAGTACGGCAAGATGCTCGCGGCGTGGAACCTCGAGAAGCTGGCCGTCCAGTCCGCCGTGGTCAACGGCGGTAAGTGACCATGCGGACCGAACCGATCGCCGACGCGTCGGGCAGGCCGATCCCCGTCGCGCGGACCTGGCACTGGGGCCGCTGGCTGGCCGCGGCGGTCGCACTGGCGGTCGCGGCCCGGTTGGCCTCCCTCATGGTGGCCAACCCGAACCTGGACTGGGGCAAGGTCGCCGAGTACCTGTTCCACGAGCGGATCCTGAGCGGGGTCTGGGTCACCATCGAGATCTCGGTCCTGGCCACGGTCCTCGGGCTGGTCCTGGGCGTGCTCGTCGCGATCATGCGGCTGGCGCACAACCCGGTGCTGAGCGGGCTGGCCACGTTCTACATCTGGTTCTTCCGCGGTACGCCGGTGCTCGTGCAGCTCATCTTCTGGTACAACCTGGCGTTCCTGTTCCCCGAACTGGTGCTCAAGATCCCGTTCACCATGATCGGCGTCAAGTGGGACACCAACCTGGTGATGACCGGCTTCACCTCGGCCATGCTGGGACTGGGGCTGAACCTGGCCGCCTACTTCGCCGAGACCGTGCGCGCCGGGATCCAGGCCGTCGACCACGGCCAGACCGAGGCGGCGTACGCGCTGGGCATGACGCCGGCCAAGCGGATGCGGGTCATCGTGCTGCCGCAGGCGCTGCGCATCATCATCCCGCCCACCGGCAACGAGTTCATCTCCATGCTGAAGACCACCTCGCTGGTCTACGTGGTCGCCGGGCACGACCTGATGACCAACGCCAGCCAGATCTACAAGGCGAACAACCTGATCATGGAGCTGCTGATCGTGGCGAGCCTCTGGTACATGCTCATGACCGCCGTGGCGACCTTCCTGCAGGGCAGGCTGGAACGCCGCTTCGGCTCCGAGGCCGTACGGCTGGTGCGCGGCGGCGGCCTGGCCGCCAGGATCCTGCCGAAGGCGGCCGCGTGAACGCGGCGGGCGAGCAGATCGTGCGGGCATCGGGCGTCCGGATGGCCTACGGCGACGTGCAGGTGCTCAACGGCGTCGACTTCACCGTCGCCGCCGGCGAGGTGAGCTGCGTCATCGGCCCGTCGGGCTCGGGCAAGTCCACGTTCCTGCGGTGCATCAACGGCCTGGAGCCGGTGCTCGGCGGCAGCCTGCGGGTGCTCGGCGAGGAGGTCGGCCACACCCTGCGCGGCGACAGGTACCACCCCTGGACCCCGAAGGAGTTCGCCGCCTTCCGCAGGAACATCGGCATGGTGTTCCAGCGCTTCAACCTGTTCGCCCACCACAGCGCGCTGGAGAACGTCGCCTGCGGCCCCGTCCACGTCCTCGGCACCCCCGCGGACCGGGCGCGGAAGCTGGCCATGGAGCACCTGGACCGGGTGGGCCTGGCCGACCACGCGCACAAGCGGCCCCACCAGCTCTCCGGCGGACAGCAGCAGCGGGTGGCCATCGCCAGGGCGCTGGCGATGAACCCGGCGCTGATGCTGTTCGACGAACCCACCTCCGCCCTGGACCCCGAGCTGGTCGACGAGGTGCTGGAGGTCATGAAGGGCCTGGCCGTCGAGGGGATGACGATGGTCGTGGTCACCCACGAGATCGCCTTCGCCAGGGAGGTCGGCGACTGGCTGACCTTCTTCGCCGACGGCGTGGTCGTCGAACGGGGCCGGCCTCGTGAGCTCCTGGCCAACCCGGGCCACCAACGGACCAGGGCCTTCCTGTCCAGCGTGCTCGACCCGAAGGAGCGCGGGGAGTCCCGGTAGGCGCCCCGCCGGGCGGCCCGGCCGCGACGTCGCGGTGGAGCCCGTCGCCAATCCCCTGCCGGCGCACGGGCTCCACCGCGACGGGGCCGCCACGGCGGGCTTCGACACGGGCCCTAGTACATCGGCGGGACGGGCAGCAGGTCGTCCGTCTGGTAGGTCAGGTCGCCCCTGACGTCCACCACCCCGTCCACCTCGTGGACGGCGGCGGAGGCCGCGGCGACCTGCGAGCTGCGGGGGACCTCGCCGGTCAGCGTGACCACGCCGGCCTCGACCTCCACGGTGACGTCCTCGACCGGCACGCCGAGCCCGGCCAGGACGTCCGTGACCTCCCGCCGGACGTCCTGCCGCGGTCGCAGGAAGACCTTCAGCAGGTCGCGCTGGTGGACGGTCCCCACCATCCTGCCGGTCACCGGGTCGATCACCGGCAGCTGCTTGATCCTGACGGTGTGCATCAGCCGGGCCGCGTCCCGCACCGGCGTGCCGATGGTGACGGTGATCGCCGGGCTGGTCATGATCTCACCCGCGACGGCGCCTGCGGCCTTGCGCCGCTCCCGGCGCTGCTCGCGGCCCTCGAACAGGGCCGTGCCGTACCGGTTGCCGGTCGTCTCCTTGAGCAGGAGGTCGTCATCCGACACCACGCCCACCGGGCGCCGGTCGGCGTCGATCACCGTCACCGCGCCGACCTTGAACCGCTGCATGGTGGCGACCAGTTCGGCGAACGGAGCGTCCTGCCGGACGGCGATGGCCACCTTGCCCATGACGTCCTTCACCTGCATCGTCATCGCTGACCTCCTCGTGTCCGGCTCAATCGTGCCGTCCCGGGGCGGGCCGGGGTCAGCGGCGAAGGTCCCGGGGCCACGGGACGTTCATCCTCGCCGCCTCCGGCCGATCGGCCCGCTCCTCGCGAACCGGACATCACGGCTCCGGCTTCCCGGCCCTGGGAGCCGCCCCCCACGCACCGGGCCGCCCACGGCTCCCGGCTCCGCCCCTGCCGGCCGGGCGGAGTCTCCGGGACGTCGTCGCGGCCGGCCCGGCTCCGCTGCTCCTCGCCGCCGGAACGGGAGACCCGGGGCCCGTGCACTAGGGTGCCGAGGGTGTACGTGAAGATCTGCGGGCTGCGTGAGCCCGGGCATGTGGCGGCCGCCGTCGAGGCGGGTGCGGACGCGGTCGGCTTCGTCCTCACCAGGAGTCCCCGGCGGATCACCCCCGCCCTGGCGCGGGAGCTGGCCGCGGCGGTGCCGTCGCACGTGCTGACCGTGGCGGTCTTCGCCGGGGAGACCCCGGACGAGGTGCGGGCCGCCGTACTGGAGACGGGGGTGCGCGCCGTACAGCTGCACGGCGACCACCCGCGTGGGGACTTCGCCGCGCTGCGGGATCTCGGGCTCATCCTGGTCCGCGCCGGGTCGGCGAGCGCCGACCCGCACTGCGGCGCCCTCGGAGAGGACCTGCTCATCGTGGACGCGCCCAGGCCCGGCTCCGGGGAGCCGTGGGACTGGGCCGCGGTGCGCGGACGCCCCACCGGCCGGTGGATGCTGGCCGGCGGCCTGGACCCGGCGAACGTGGCCGAGGCGATCGACGCCGCCCGGCCGTGGGGGGTGGACGTGTCGAGCGGGGTGGAGACCGCGCCCGGGACGAAGGACACCGGGCTCATCCGCGCGTTCGTCGCCGCCGCCCGCGGAGCCGCCGCCCCCGCGCGCTGACCCCGCGCGCTGACCCCGCGCGGACCGCGTCGGCCCCGCGCGCCGGGCCGGATTCGGGGGAGAACGCCCGTTTCATAGATGTGCGGGTGGCCCGGGGAGATCGCCGGTGATATACACCCCTGGAAACCCCAGGGGGTGAGGCATGCGCAGGAAACGGCTCCTGGCACTGATCGGCACGGCGGTGACGATCGTCGTCGTCAGCGTGTACGGCCTGCTGACCGCGCCGGACGCCGGGCGGGCCTCCCCCACGCGGACGCCGGATCGGACGAGGGAGATCACCCTCACCGACGAGGAGCCGCCGGTGGGGGAGCCGCAGGCCGGGGAGCCGCAGGCCCACGCGCCCACCGGGCCGCCCTCGTCGCCCACCCCGGTCCCCGCGGCCCCCGCCCCCTCCACGCCCTCCGCCCCGGCCACCCCCGAGGAGGCGGCGGCTCGGTACGTCGAGGCGTGGCAGAACGGGAACCTGACCGCGATGACCGCCCTGGTCGCCGACCCTCCGGCGGACCTCACCGCGCGGCACCTGGACTTCGATCGCGACCTGCGGGTCTCCTCGCTGTCCCTCACCCTCGGTGAGGCGCTGCGCGAGGACGCGACGACGGCCGAGTTCGCCTTCCACGGGGTCCGGCAGGTGGAGGGCTTCGACGAGCCCTGGCAGTTCGCCTCGGTGCTCCGCCTGACGCGGCGGGACGACGCCTGGAAGGTGCTGTGGACCCCCGAGACGATGCATCCGTCCCTCAGGGACGGCGGCTCCGTCCAGCGCACCGAGACCGCCTTCCGCCGGCCCGCCACCCTCACCCGGGAGGGTGAGCCGTTCCCCAGGCGCAGCAGGGCCGACCATTACGTCCTCGGGCTGGAGGGCACGGTGACGGTCCCCGCCCTGCTGGAGCGGCCCTCGGGCCGCGAGCTGCTGGCCGCCCCGGTGCCCCCGCAGGACGGCAGCCGCAGCACGATCTCCCGGCCGGTGCAGGCCGCCGCGGCCCGTGCCCTGGACGGCGTCGGCCAGCCCGCCGCGATCGTGGCCCTCGACGTTCGGAGCCGTCAGGTGCTCGCGGTGGCGGACACCCTGGACGAGGGCCAGGCGGCCTTCACCGGCCTCTACCCGCCCGGTTCGACCTTCAAGATCGTCACAGCCGCCGCGCTGCTGCGCACCGGCGTCGTCCCGGACGCGCCGCTGCCGTGCCCGGCGGTCTACACCGTCCCCAACGGCAAGACCTTCACCAACGACGGCGGCGCCGACCACGGTACGGTGACCCTCACCGCGGCCTTCGCGTTCTCCTGCAACACGACGTTCGCCCAGCAGACCTACGAGCGGCTGGGCGGTGGGCGGCTGTCCGCCGAGGCCGCCGACCGGTTCGGCTTCCGGGTCAAGCCCGGCCTGAGCGCGTGCCGGATCGGCCGGGGAGAGACCGAGACACCGGACGAGCTCACCACCGACGCCATCGGCCAGAACTCGGTGCTGGCCAGCCCGCTGTGCATGGCGGAGGTCGCCGCCGCCGCGGCGAGCGGCGTGTGGCAGCCCGCCGTCATGACGGATCGGCCGGCCCCCGGCCTGCCCGCCGCCGTCCCGCTGGGCGACGGCGTGGCCGCCGAGCTGCGCGCGATGATGACGTCCGTGGTCACCGAGGGCACCGCCGCGCGGGCCGGCCTGCCCCCGGGCACCGCCGGCAAGACGGGCACCGCCGAGGTGGGTGACGGGGCGTCACACGCCTGGTTCGTCGGCTACCGCGACTCGGTGGCCTTCGCGGTGTTCGTCCGGCACGGCGGAGGCGGCGGCGCGGTGGCCGCGCCCATCGCCGCCCGGTTCCTCAAGGCGCTCTGACCGTGACGGGGCCGCCGCGGCCTTCTCAGTGAACCTCCTTGACGGGCACGCACCGCTTCACGGGCGTGCCCGCCCGGGCCAGCCAGGCTCCGAGCAGCCAGGGCACCCGCGCGTCCCGGTTGTCGCGGAACTCCACCACGAGCGTCTCACCCGGCCTGATGTTCCGCGGGAAGATCCGGATCGTCCGTACGGAGGTCACCCGGATGGCGGCGAACGAGCGCGATCCGGTCACGAGCGAACGCAGCTCGTCCCTTCCGGAGGCGGCCGGTCCGTCGTAGGTACGGTCCACACCGACGAACCGGGGGGTCGCGCACAGCGTGCCCGGGGCCAGGAACGTCACGTCCGCCCTGACGCCGGCCGCGCCCAGCCTGGCCTGCAGCCCGGCGGGGTCGCGCAGCTCGTTGACGAGCACCCCGATCGTGCCGTCCGGACTCGTCGTCACCGCGTAGGCGGGGGTCCCGGTTCCGAAGATCAACGGTATGACGGCGAGCGCCGCCGCGACACCGGCCATGACCGGCAGCCAGCGAGCGGCGGCGACGCGCCGCCGGGGGCGCATCCCGTCGAGCAGCCGCCGCCGTGCGCCGGCGAGTTCCTCCGGGGTGGCCGGTGGGACGGCCTGCCACATGCCCTTCAGCGCGTCCATCGTCATTCTCCTTGTCCGTCCAGGGCCCGGCGGATCCGGAGGCGGGCCCGGTTGAGCCGGGAGGCGACGGTTCCCGGCGGGATGGCGAGCGCGTCGGCCACCTCCTGGTAGCTCAGCTCGGCCCACGCGACGAGCAGCAGCACGTCGCGATCGGCCTGCGCGAGATCCAGCAGGGCCCTCGCCAGCGGCCGGTTGACGGCCAGGGTGTTGACCCCGTCCTCCACCGGCAGGCCCGACACCTCGGCCGGGTGCACGCCGCTGCGGACGTAGGCGCGGTAGAGGCTCAGCTCGGTGCGCCGCCGCCTGCCGATGACGTTGGAGGCGATGCCGTACAGCCACGGCCGGGCGCTGGAACGGCTCCGGTCGTAGCCCTCCCGGTGCTGGAAGGCGGCCAGGAAGGTGTCGGCCACGACGTCCTCCGCCTCGCTGGGGCCCAGGCGTCTGGCCGCGTAGCGGTGCAGGAGCGGCGCGTGCCGGTCGAACAGGATGGCGAAGGTCTCGGGTTCGTTCAGCGATCTCTCGATGAGGGTCGCGTCATCGACCTCGACGACTTCGAGGGGGATCGTCATGCATGCCGGCCTTTCTCGGCGTATGCGGTCACCTGTACTTACCGTGCCGCGCCGGAATGCTTCACGGGACGGCCGGGGCCCGTGTCCGGCGCACGCCGGGTCCGCCCCGGCGGGGGACCGGGCGGGGGACCGGGCGGGGGAGCGGGTGTTCAGAGCGCCCGCTCCAGGGCGGCGAGCACGGCGTCGTCCAGCATCTCGGCGCGGCCGCCCACGAGGTGGCGTTCCACGATCTCCAGCACCACCGTCTCGCTCCGGGCGACCTCGGCCGCGACGCGGTCCGGCCCCGTCGTGGCGGGCGCGTCGCTGCGCAGGTAGGTGACGTCGGCGAAGTACGGCAGCACCCACGGCAGCGAGTTGCGGGTGAAGGAGTCCCCGATGAGCAGGGTCCGGGGCCGGAACAGCGGCGCCCGGTCCGAGGCGTTGACCGTGGCGAACGACACGGGCAGCTCCCGGTCGTCCTGCCGGACCCGCCGCACGCCGTCCCGGACCAGCCGCCACCGGTCGACGGTCTCCTCGACGGGGATGCCCAGCAGCCCGCCCAGGTCGCCGCTTCGCGGCGCCCGCCCCTCCTTCACCAGCCGGGTGTCCCGGGACAGGCCGGGCTGGAGCGCCCGGGCCAGCTCCGCGCCGTACAGGCCGGCGGAACGCTCGTTCCAGTGGCTGTCGGTCCGCCAGTACGCCGGTGTGCCGGACTCTCGCTGCGCCCGCTCCAGCGGCTCCCGGAGATCCACGTGACCGGGCGGGTCCGCCGCCCGCAGCGCCGCCCAGAACTCCCGCTTGCGCTCCCGGAGGCAGTCCCGGCCGGGGAAGCGCTCCGGCAGCCTGCCGGGGCTGACCGTGGTCTTGTCGGGGGCCACGGTGAACACGAACCGCCTGCCGGATCTCCGCACGATCCCGGCCAGGCGGCGCAGGCGGTCCAGGGTCTCCGCGACGGGCCGGTGCGGCCGGCACGCCTCTCGCACGTCGTCGCCGAAGTAGAGCCAGCCGTCGCGCCCCTCGATCACCCGGGGGTAGTCCGCGGCGTCCGCCGTGCCGTACGACGGCGCCTCCCCGAACAGGAACTCCGACAGGGCGGCGTTGCCGCCGACCGCGTACCGCCGGAGCGGCAGGTGGGCCGTCACCCACGCCTCCACGTCCGGAACGGCCTCCCAGCCGCGTGCCAGGACCGGGAACTCCGGCAGCCTCCGGTTCTCGATCTCCACGGCCCGGTCGCCCGCGGCGAAGGCCAGGGCGGGCCCGCCGAAGAACAGCACCGCGGCCAGCAACGTCATCGGCCGCCGTACCTTCGGCCACCGTGTCACCGGCCGCCGTGTCACCGGCCGCCGTCCTGCCGGACGGCGTTCCCCGGCTGCGGAGGACGCCGGTCCGGTTCGTGCAGCGATCATCGGTGTCTCCTCACCCGGGACTCGCCGGAACCGTCAGAAGCGGTAGTACAGGAAGGGGCTGAAGGTGCCGGCGGCGACGAGCGCCGCCGCGTAGGGGGCGGCCACCCACGTCACCACGGTGCGTGCCGGCCGTACCAGCCGTCCCCGCCCCGCCTGGAGCAGCGGACCGAGCGCGGGCGAGGCCGGCAGCGCCACCACGGCCAGAGCCAGCGCGAAGACGGCCATCCGCTGGTGGCCGGCGGCGAACGCGACGAACTCGTCGAGCTCGCCCGGCCGCCAGGTGAACATCGCCCCCAGCATGTCCCACGCCCCGGCCATGCTCTCCGCGCGGAAGAACACCCAGCCGACCACCACCAGCAGCAGGGTCGCGCCGCGGCGCAGCACCAGGGCGCAGACGCCCCCCGGCGGGCGGTCCCAGCCGAGCAGCCGTTCGGCCACCAGCAGGGCGCCGTGGTACAGCCCCCACACCAGGAAGGTCCAGTCGGCGCCGTGCCAGAAGCCGCAGAGCACGAAGACGACCAGCAGGTTGCGGTGGGTCCTCGGTGCGCCGCCGCGGTTGCCGCCCAGCGGGATGTAGACGTAGTCGCGGAACCAGCGCGACAGCGACATGTGCCAGCGCCGCCAGAAGTCGGTGACGGAGTACGCCGAGTACGGCCGGTCGAAGTTCTCCGGAAGCCGGAACCCGAACATCAGGCCCAGCCCCACGGCCATGTCCGAGTAGCCGGAGAAGTCGAAGTAGATCTGCAGGGCGTAGGCCGACGCGCCCAGCCACGCCGTCGCGGTGTTGAGGGGGCCGCCGGCGTGCGCGAACGCCGCATCCGCGACGGCGGCGAGCGAGTCGGCGACGACCACCTTCTTGGCCAGGCCCAGGGCGAAGCGGGGAAAACCCTCGGCGAGGTCGCCGAGGCGGTCCCGGGGGACCTCGCCGAGCTGTCCGGCGATCTCGTGGTAACGGACGATCGGCCCGGCGACGAGCTGGGGGAACATCGCGATGTAGGTGACGAACCGGACGGGGCTCCGCTGCGCGGGCGTGCTGCCTCGGTAGACGTCCACCACGTACGAGAGATGGTGGAAGGTGAAGAACGATATCCCGATCGGCAGGGCCAGGGTCACGACCGGGCTGTGACCCAGCCCCAGCGCGCCCGCCAGCGCGTCGACCTGGGCGGTGGCGAAGCCGGCGTACTTCCACACCGCGAGCACCGCCACATTCCATCCGGCGGCGGCCAGCAGCACACCGCGCCGGGCCCGGGGACGGTCCCGCAGCCGCGCCCCGCCGAGCGCGAGGCCGGCCCCGTAGTTGACGGCGATGGCCGACAGCAGCAGCGGGGTGTGCGCTCCGGCGCCCCAGGCGTAGAAGAACAGGCTGGCCACGGCCACCACCGCGTTGCGGTGGCGCGGCGGGAGCAGCAGGTGGGCCAGCAGCGTGGCCGGCATGAAGAACCACAGGAACAGGGGGGAGGCGAACGACATCGGCGTCCAGACGGCTTCCGGCTCTCGTCGCGACGCCCGTCAGCCCCCGGCCCGCCGCCGGGGACACGTCCCGGGCCGCCGCCGCGCTCCGGCGGACTTCTCCGATGCGGCCGGTGCGGTGGCCTGCCGTACGGCCTTCAGCGCGTCCATCGTCGTTCTCCTCGCCTGGTCGGGGTACGGCGGGTCCGGAGGCGGACCCGTCCGGGTGGTCACCCCTACTTGCCGCGCCGGGCCGGAATGTTTCACGGCCGGCCGGAAAAAGCCTCACCCGGCGCCGCGGGCTCCTCCGTCCCCGCCGGTGTTCGCGGGCCCCTCCGCCGCCGGTGGCGGTCCTTCGCCGGAGGAGAGCCGGTGCGGCGGACCGGCTCCCTCCCGGGAACGGGACGGCGGGCGCTCCGGGCCCTCTCAGGGGCCGGACGGCAGCTCCTTCAGCAGCCTGCGGATCTCGGTCACCTGGAGCGGCTCGGAGATCCCGTCCCACGGCGCCAGCGCGGCCAGCCCCGCCCCGCGCCGCTCGGGCGCGCTCGCGGGGTCGAGCCAGGCGAGGTACAGGTTCGCCAGCGCGGTGATGATCCCGGTCTTCGGCAGCCGCGGCAGCGCCGAGCACAGCAGTTCCACGGCCTCCTCGTGGTGCGTCCTCCGGAGCGCCGCCGCCCGGTGCACCTGGCAGCGGAGCCGGCCGAGCTCGTCGCCGGCCCGTTCGTACAGCTCGGCGGCCTTCGCCCAGCCCTCCAGAGCCTCGTCATTCTGGCCCTGGTACCAGTGGACGAGCGCCAGGTTGTTCCAGACATGCGCCTCGAAGTGGGCGTAACCCGCGGCCTTGGCGTCGCCGAGGGCCCGGATGAGCAGGTGGCCCGCGCCCTCGTACAGGTACCGGGCCTCCTCCTCCCGCCCCTGGAAGTCGAAGGTCTGTCCCCAGCGCAAGTACAGGACGGCGTTGTTGTGCTTCCGGATGGCGTGGCCGACGGTGTCCCCGCCGGGAAGCGCCTGGCCGTACCGCACCATCGGCGACTCCACCGTGACGTACTCGTCGCCCCTGGCCAGCAGTCTCAGCCCTTCCGCATGGTGCATCCGGGCGGGGCGGGACTCCAGGTCCGGCAGCAGTCTCTCGGCCTCGCGGAAGTGCTTCTCGGCGGCGTCGTGATCACTGCGCATCAGGGCGATCAGGCACAACCGCAGCTCGGCGTCGGCGTGGACCGCCACGTCCTTCAGGGACTTCGCCGCATTCGACAGGGCCAGGGCGGTCTCCTGCCTCTCCTCGACACGCTGCTCGAGGGTGAACCACACGTCCAGGGCGTCCGCGATCCGCCACAGAGGGTCGCCCAGGTCGGGCCGGAGAGCCTTCGGCCACGGGAAGCCGCTCCCATGCCGATCCGGCCGGTACTCCCGCAGCATCTGCAGCAGCGTCCTGTCCTCCAGGGCGAACCAGTCGCGGGCGTCCTCGTCCGGCAACCGTTCGGCGAAGAAGACGGCCCGGTCGGCGAGGTGCTCGGCCAGACGCCGCCACGCCTTCGCCTCCCGGCCGTCCGGCCTCCGTACGGCCGGCCGGGCGGAGGCCGTCACCCGGAACCGCGACTCCCGCACCTTCTCCACCAGGCCGTACCGGCACAGCTCCTCCATGGCCTGCCCGGCGTCGCGTTCCGGCCCACCGGTGAGCGCGACGATCTCGTCGATGCCGAGCTCGGCGACCGGCGCGTGCGCCAGCAGCGCCAGCAGCCGCCGCACCGCCGCGTCCATCCGCGCCATCTGCATGCTGAACAGCCGTTGAAGGCCGAGGTCGTGGGCCCCCTGCCTCTTCAGGTCGGCCACCAGGGCGGCGATCGGGACCTTGGGATTCTCGTCGAGCCAGCGGCCGACTCCGATCACGACCTGGGGCATGCCCAGGAACTGGCCCGCCAGCTCCCGCAACGACTCGGGGTCGGCGTCGCTCCGTTCGGCGGAGGCCTGCGAGCGCAGCAGTTCCACGACGGCGGCGGTGTCCAGGAGGTCGATCTGGACGATCGCCACGTCCCCGAGGGACGGATACCTCACGTCCTCGTCGAGGGCGCCCGCGACGATGATCGTTCCTTTCGGCATGTTCTGTGGCAGCCAGCTGACCTGGCTCCACAGGGAGACGTTGTCCAGGAGCAGCAGCAGGCGGCCGGGGTCCCCCAGGGCGGCGGCGACCTCCTGCGCCGCAGTCTCCAGGTTCGTCGCCGCCCGCAACGGGCGGCCGAGCGCGCGCAGCACGCGCTCGGCCACGCTCCGCGTGCTCTCCGGCCGGTTCCGGTCCTGTCCCCGCAGGTCCACGTAGTACTGGTGTTCGGGGTCGCACCGGGGCTCGGCGCCGGACACCAGGTCCCATCCCGCGGCGAGGGCCACGGCGCTGGTGCCGGCCCCGGCCATGCCCCGCACCAGGACCATCCGGTGCTTCCCGGCCTGGGCGGTCACCTCGGCGACCTCCTCGTCCCGCCCGAACAGCGGATCGACCGGCTTGGGGAGGCCCCGGGTCTGCCTGGGGGGCGGGGGGAGCTCGCGCCGGCGCAGCCGCCGCACGCCGGTCACCACGCCGTACAGCAGCATCCCCCCGCCGAGCGCGCCCCACTGCGGGACCGCGTCCAGGAAGTTGTTGAAGAAGATCTCGACGATGGTGGCTCCTCCGAACCACCCGATGAACTCCATCACCCTGTCCGCGGATTCCCTGTCCCGGGGGCGTCGTGCCCCGCGGGACCTCATCGGCGGATCCCCTGCGTCAGCCCCCGCGCCAGCCACCTGCCCGTCGCCAGCAGCAGCGCCGCCGGAACCGCCGTCATCAGCACCCCCTGCGCCGCGAGCTCCCCGGCCGAGGTCGTGAAATATCGTGACGCCTGCAGCATGGTCAGCGGCGCCTGGTCGGCGGCCGGCCAGTTGAGCAGCAGGCTGACCACCATGTCGTTCCACACCAGCACGAACGACAGCACCGCCACCGCCGCCACGGCGGGGGCGCCGTCCCGCACCACCCGGGTCATCGCCGAGCGGCCGTCGGCGAAGCGGTCCAGCGTCGCCGGCCGCGGCACCGACATGAACGCGTTGCGCAGCAGCAGCACCCCCAGGGGCAGCAGCAGCGCGGCGTGCACCAGGCTGAGGACGAACGTGCTGCCCAGCGACCCGCCCAGCGCCCTGCCCAGCGGCGCGGCCAGCGCCTGCGGCGGCAGTACGGCCAGCACGACCGCCGCCGCGGTGACGGCCCGCCGCGCGCGGCGGGGGAGGGCCTCGTGCGTCAGCGCGTAGGCGGCCGACACCGCCGCCGGCACGACGAGGAAGGCGGTCAGCAGCCCGCGCTGCGCCGTGGCCCACAGCGCCTCCGCGAAGAAGCCGCCGTCGAACGCCTCGCCGTACGAGCCGAGCCCGTAGCCGCCGGTCCACCACCCGGAGGTGGCCGCGGCGTCCGGTGACCGGAACGAGGTGAGCAGCAGGACCACGAAGGGGAACGCCCAGAGCGCGGTGACCGCCCCCGCCGCCACCCGTCGCGGCCACCGGGCGGTCGCCGCCCGCCGCGTCCGGCGGGCGGCCGGCCCGACCTGGAACGGCTGCCGCCACGGACGCTCGGCCCCGGGCAGGTCATGGCGCAGCCGCCACAGCACGGCCAGCGCCACCGCGACGGCCGTCACGGTCAGCAGGACCGCCAGCGCCGCCGCCCGCCCGTCCCCGAGGACGGTACGGCGACGCCACCACAGCAGCCCGGCGACGTCCACCTCCGGCTGGACCGAGCCCGGCGCCCCCACCAGGACCAGCTCGAACACCCGGGCGGCGGCGGTGAGGACGATCAGCAGCGCCACCGCGGCCGTGGGGAACAGCGCGGGCGCCGCCACGGTGCGCAGGAGTCGCAGCGGCCCCGCGCCGAAGGCCCCGGCCACCCGCAGCAGGTCCCGGGGAAGGTTGGCCAGGCCCACGTGGAAGACCAGGAACGCCAGCCCCGTCCACTGCCAGACGAACGCCAGGCCCAGGACCAGCCAGATCCAGCCGGGGCCGGTGAAGAGCACCGGCTCGGGCAGCAGGGCGTTCACCGAGCCCAGCCCGGGATCGGGCGCGAAGATCATCCGGAAGGTCACGCCCGCGGTCAGCGGAGACGTCACCACAGGCAGCGTCAGCGCGGCCAGCAACAGCCTGCGCAGGCGCGGCCCCACACCCCGGGCGAGCCAGGCCAGGCCCAGCCCGAGCGCGCAGACCACCGGCGCGAGCACCAGCCAGACGGCGTTGTTCAGCAGAGCCGTCCGGACCTGCGCGTCGTTCACGACGTCCAGGTAGGCCCGCGGGCCGCCGTTCCCGGTGAGGCTCGTCACCACGGTCGCGGCCAGCGGGACGAGCAGGCCGGCGACCACCAGCCCGACGGCGGGCAGCAGCCGCCGCCACGCCTCCCACCGCCCGCGGCCCGGTGACTTCGCCGGCGCGCGCATGTCGTAGTACGGGGCCACCTCGAAGAGGAAGGCGTCTTCGCGGCTCATGATCCTCCACTCCGCCAGGCCGCCGCCTCCACCGCCGCGGCGTGCGCGGCCCGCGCGGCCTCCTCGGCGCCCCGGCCGCCGACGGCGACCGCGGCGAACAGGTCGGTCAGGACGCGCCAGAGGCCCTGGCCGTCCCCGCCGGCCAGGGCGCCGCCGAGCCGGTCCGACAGGTCGAACGCGATCGATCGTCCGGGCGTCCCGGCGCCGGCCTCCGAGGGCGCGGCGAGCTCGCGGAGCTCGTGCGCCAGCGGCCGCACCGGCGCGGGGTAGTCACGGTCGCGCAGCCCGGCGCCGAGGGACAGGAACCCCCCGGCGCCGGCCCAGGCGGCCAGCGGCCCGCGCATCTCCCCTCCGGTGAGCCGCGCCACGAACCGCCTGCCCCGCTCCCCGGAGGAGGCCAGCGCCACCACGGCGTCCCCGCCGGCCAGCACGGGCGGTCGTTCTCCGCCCGCGGGCCAGGGGAAACGGAACCAGCGGGCCTCGCGGCCCGGGACGCGGTAGCGGTCGATGACCGGCCAGGCGAAGTCGGGGCCGGCGACCATGTCGGCGCGGCCGTACCGGAAGACGTCGAGGATCGCGTCGTGGAACTGGGTGACCAGGGCCCGCCGCCCCCCGCCGGGGACCAGGCCGGGGACGGACCACAGCTCCGCCAGCCGGGCGAACGCCTGCGCCACCCGCTCGTCCCCCCAGTCAGCCGGGTCCAGCAGGTGCAGCCTGCCGTACAGGTCGGGGGCGACCCCGAGGAGGACGTTCTCGAACCAGTCGGTGAGCGCCCACCCGTCGGCGGCGGGCACGGAGAGCGGGGGGCGGCCCGAGGCCGCGCGGGCCCGGCACAGCTCCAGCCACGCCTCCCACGAGGCGGGCGATGTCTCCACGGACTCCGGCCGGTACCACACGAGCGACTTGTGGGCGACCTTGAACCAGACCCCCTTGACCCGCCCGTCGTCCGCGCAGCGCACCAGGTCCCGCCAGAACGGCGGGTCCTGCGAGACGAGCGGTTGCAGCCGGGCGCAGATCTCCGGGTCGCCGATCAGGCCGGGCTGCGGCACGATCGCCACGTCGGGGGTCGCCGCCGGGGCCACCGGTTCGCGCAGCAGCGCCGCGATGTCGTTGCCCGCCGAGTAGACGGTCACCGGCTCGCCCTCCAGGACCCGGCGGAAGCGGGCCAGCTCCCAGCCGCTCCACACCACCGCGACCCGCAGTGGCCGTTCGGCGGAGCAGCCGGTGAGCCCGGCCGCGGCCAGCCCCGACAGCGCGGCCAGGGCCCGTCTACGGTTCATCCGCATCGACGACCTCCCAGCGGGCCGAGGGGCTGCCCAGCGTCTCGATCCGGTCGCCCTCGTCGCCGACCACCAGGACCGGAAGGTGGGGGAAGGCGGCCAGGCTCCTGCCCACCACGGAATGGCAGGGCGGCCGGCCGTCGCGGTCCTCCACCAGCACCGCGTTCGGCCTCCTCCAGTGGCACATCGCGCGGGCGAACGCCACCCAGAGCCTCTGGTCCGCCGACAGGTCGTACGGCCGGCGGTCGAGCGGTACGTCCAGGTCGAGCCGGTCGGTGATGAAACGCACCTGTCCTCGTAGGAAATCCTTTCCGTACCGGTATCCTTTTCCGTCGCGGCCGTGCAGCCCGAAAACGATGTTCTGCTCGACCGTCAGATGGGGCAGCAGTCCGCCCCCGGCCGGAACCAGCGCGATTCCGCGTTCCCGCGAGGGCAACGAGGTGACCTCCTCCCTCCCGCTCAGTATCCGGCCCCGGACCGGCCACGCCCTGCCCAGCAGCACGTCGGCGAAGGCGTCCGCGGCATCGGCGTCCTCGGCCAGCACGACCCCGACCCGCCCCGCCGCGACCGACAGGCGGTCCGGCTTCAGGGCGCAGATCCTTCCTCCGTGCTCCCAGGAAAGACCGTCCAGCTGAAGCGGCCGTCCTGTCACGAATTCATCAGCTCCATATGTCGGCGGGGATGCTTACTTCTATAACGCACCGGAATGGAAATCCGAAAGGCTGCCGGAGAATCTGCAGGAAATTCCTTTTCGGGCCTGCAAAATATGCGGAATCGGTCTTTCTGTGGGGTCGTACGAGCACGGCGCGGCCCGACGGCGGGCGGCGGAAGGCCGCCGGGGACTGCCGGAGGCGGCGGCGCGGGCGTACCGTGTGGTGATCACCGATGGGCGATCGCCGAGAGGAGCCGCCGCCATGGGCGCCACCGGCAACACCGAGATCTACCGCAGGGCCCGTGACGGACTGCTGGGCGCGGGCGGCGACCACGCCGGAGCGGTCGCGGAGTTCACCTGGCCCCGCTTCGAGGACCCGTTCAACTGGGCCGTGGACTGGTTCGACGCGATCGCCCGGGGCAACGACCGCACCGCCCTGCGGGTGGTCGGGGAGGACGGTTCGGAGACCCGGCTCACCTTCGACGAGATGGCCCGCCGCTCCGACGCGGTCGCGGCGTTCCTGGCCGCCCACGGCGTCTCCCGGGGCGACCGGGTGATGCTGATGCTCGGCAACCAGGTCGAGCTGTGGGAGTCGATGCTGGCGGTGATGAAGCTGGGGGCGGTGATCCTCCCGGCCACCACGGCCCTCGGCCCGGCCGACCTGCCCGATCGTGTGGAGCGGGGCGGGGTGCGGCACGTCGTCGCCAACGCCGCCGACGCCGCCAAGTTCGACGGGGTGGGCGGAGGTTACACGAGGATCTGCGTGGGCGGCGCCCCAGCGAGCTGGGCCGACTACTCCGAGGCCCACGCGGCCCCGGCGCCGCCCGCGCCGCATCCGGGCACCGCGCCGGACGACCCGCTGCTGCTGTACTTCACCTCCGGCACCACCAGCAGGCCCAAGCTGGTCGAGCACAGCCAGGTCTCCTACCCGGTGGGCCACCTGACGACGGCCTACTGGATCGGTCTGCGCCCCGGCGACGTGCACCTCAACATCAGCTCGCCCGGGTGGGCCAAACACGCCTGGAGCTGCTTCTTCGCGCCCTGGATCGCCGAGGCCACGATCTTCGTCCACGACTACCGGAGGTTCGACCCTGGGGCGCTGCTGGAGCGGATACGCGACGCGGGGGTGACGACGTTCTGCGCCCCGCCCACGGTATGGCGGATGCTGATAAAAGCTGATCTGTCCGGTGGTCCCGGCCGGCTACGGGAAATCGTCTCGGCGGGCGAGCCGCTCAACCCCGAGGTCATCGAGCAGGTCCGACGCCACTGGGGGCTGACCCTGCGTGACGGCTTCGGCCAGACCGAGACCACCCTGTCGGTCGGCAACGTCCCCGGCATGCCGGTCAAGCCGGGCTCGATGGGCCTGCCCCTGCCCGGCGTGCCGGTGACGCTGGTCGACCCGGTCACCGGACGGCCCGGCGACGAGGGGGAGATCTGCATCGACCTCGGCCGCCGGCCCGTCTCGCTGATGACCGGCTACCGCGGCGACGACGAGCGCCACGCCCGGGCGACCTCCGGCGGTTACTACCACACCGGCGACGTGGCCGTCCGCGACGCCGACGGCTACGTCTTCTACGTCGGCCGCACCGACGACGTCTTCAAGTCGTCCGACTACAAGATCTCCCCGTTCGAGCTGGAGAGCGTGCTCGTCGAGCATCCCGCGGTCGCGGAGGCGGCCGTCGTGCCCGCGCCGGACGAGCTGCGGCTGGCGGTGCCGAAGGCGTACGTCGCCCTGGCGGCCGGATGGGAGCCGGACCGCGGGACCGCGCTGGCCATCCTGCGCCACGCCCGCGAGAGGCTGCCGCCGTACCAGCGGGTGCGCCGCCTGGAGTTCGCCGAGCTGCCGAAGACGGTGTCGGGCAAGATCCGCCGGGTCGAGCTGCGCGGTCTGGAGGAGAAGGCCGGACAGGCGGGCGGGCGGCCCGCGGAGTGGCGCGACGAGGACTTCCCCGAGCTGCGCTCCTGACCGCGCGGATCAGCCGGACCGCAGCGGCTCGCGGGGGAGTGGCTCGCCCCGCAGCCAGCCGGCCAGCCGGTCGCGCTCGACGAGGATCAGGCCCGCCTCCCCGGCCTCGGCGAGGGCCTGGCGGGTCAGCCGGCCGGAGGTGACCAGCACACCGGTGTGCCCGGCGAACGCGTGAGCCAGGGCGCCCAGGAAGTTGCGGACCTCCGGGGCGCCGACGTTGCCGGCGTAGCGCTTGCACTGGAAGGCGTAACGCCGGCCGTCCTGTCCGACGGCGGTGAGGTCCACACCCCGGTCGCCGGAGCCGCCCAGCTCCCGGACCCGGCGGAAGCCGTCCCGCCGCAGCAGCCCGGCGGTGAGCGCCTCGAACTCCGGGCCGGTCAGCCCGTCGACCCGCTCCAACTCCAGGTTCGCCTCGAACCACCGGCGCTGCCGCGCGGCCACCGTACGGGCCCGGACGACCGGCACGGCCGCCGCCAGGGCGAGCACGGCGACGGCCGCCGCCGTGAACCACGGCAGGTGCGCACGGGCGAACGGCAGCGCGCTCCGCAGCGCGGCGTAGGCGAGCACGGCGGCCACACCCCACAGGAACAGGTCGGTCCACCCGAACCCTCCGGGCCGGCCCTTCCTCCTGACGGCCCGGTTCCTCCCGGTCCGGCGTCCCTTGGCCGGTCGTCGGCTCGGCATCGTGTCAGCTCCCGCGGGGGTGGGGGATCGGGGGTCGGGCGCAGGCCGGTGCCTGACGCCCTCGGCCAACCGCTTCCCCGCGCACGCCCCCCGCAATCCCGCCGGACCGCGCTCCCGCGGTCCCGGGTCGCCCTGTCCGTACGGTGCTGCCGCGGTCCCGGGCCGCTCTGCCCTTACGGCGCTCCCGCGGCGCGCGGGAGCGCCGGGCCGGTCAGCTCGCGCCGGGGACGGTGACGTTCTTCTCCTTGAACTTGTAGCCGTCCTGCGCGGCGCCCTGCTGGAGCTGGCCGAACGCCTCCCTGCCCGCGGTCACGTCGGCCTCGGTGGCCGTGCCGTTGCGCAGCTTGGCGGTCAGCGCGTCGAAGCGGTCGCTCACCGCCTTGACGCTCCGGCACAGGCCGGGGTTGGCGAGGGCGAACCCGCGGGCCACCTTCAGTTCGTGGACGGTGAACAGGCCCGCCACCGCGGCCTTGGCGAAGGTGCGCTTGCGCTTCTCCGCCCCGGCCTTGAACCCGCCGCTGCGCAGCGGCCGGTAGATGTAGCGGTAGAACGCCCCCAGCGCGAGGCCCGCGTGCAGCGCGAAGCGCGTCTTGGCGAACGGCCTGGCGTTGGCCCCGGTGGGGCACTCCCCGTCGTACTCCAGCTCGGGGCCCGCCTGCGGTGGCGGAGCGGCCGCGGCCGACGAGGTGGCGACCACCGGGGCCTCGGGCGGCAGGGCGGCCGGCCGCCGGTCGCCGCCGCACCCGCCGAGCAGGGCGACCGTCAGCAGCGCGGCCATCGCCACGGCGGCCGGTCCGGCACTTCGAGCAGCCATATCTCCCCCTGGAACGTCACGGCGCCGGGATCGGCGGACTCCTTCCCGATTATCCCCACTGTGACTATTCCGACACGGAGAGTTTTCAGTGTCGTGCCGCGAGCCCCCGGACGGCGGAGACCAGGGCGTCGAGCTCCTCGTCGGTGTTGTAGTAGTGCACCGAGGCGCGCACCGCGGCCGGCACGGCGTTCGGGTCGAGACGCTGGTGGGCCCGGTCGGTCACGCTGACGTTGATCCCACGCTCCCGCAGGACGCCCTTCACCCCGGCCGACTCGTGGCCCGCGACGGTGAACGTGACGATGCCGCAGCGGCGGGCGCCGCGGTCCAGCACCGTCACGCCGGGCGTCGCCGCGAGCTCATCGCGCAGGCGGGCGGCCAGGCCGGTCACCCGCTCCTCGATGGCCGCGACGCCCAGGGCGGCGGCGTAGCCGGCGGCGACGCCCAGCCCGATCTGGCCCGCGACGTAGCGCTCCCACGTCTCGAAGCGGCGGGCGTCGCCGCGGATCTCGTAGCGGTCAGGGGCGGTCCACTCGGCCGAGTGCAGGTCGAGGAAGGGCGGCTCCAGCTCCCCGACGAGGCCGTGCCGCACGTACAGGAACCCGGTCCCGCGCGGGCCGCGCAGGAACTTGCGCCCGGTCGCCGACAGCATGTCGCAGCCGATCTCCGTGACGTCCACGGCGAGCTGGCCCACCGACTGGCAGGCGTCCAGCAGGAACAGCACGCCCGCCTCCCGGCACAGGCGGCCCACCTCGGCGGCCGGGTTGACCAGGCCGTTGTGCGTCGGCACGTGGTTGATCGCGACGAGCCGCACCCCGCCCCGGGCCAGCCCCGCGGCGAGCGCGTCGAGGGACAGCTGCCCGTCGCCGTCGTCGGGCAGCGTCTCAACGCTCACCCCACGCGACTTCGCCACCTGGTGGAAGGCGATGGCGTTGCTGGCGTACTCGCTTGTCGTGGTGAGGATCCGGTCGCCGGGGGCGAACGGGATCGCGTAGAACGCCATGTCCCAGGCGCGGGTGGCGTTCTCCACGTAGGCGATCTCGTCGCGGTGGGCGCCGACCAGCCCGGCCACCGCGTCGTAGAACCCCTCGGTCAGCTCCCGGGCCTGGTCGGCCGCCTCGTAACCGCCGGTGACGGCCTCCAGCCGCAGGTGCCCGTTCACCGCGTCGAGCACCGGGGCGGGCGGCAGCGCCGCCCCCGCGTTGTTGAGGTGCGCGACGGACGCGCAGCCCGGCGTGTCCAGGCGGGCCTTCTCGACGTCGATGGTTCCGTCACCTGTGGGCGTGGTCATGATCTCTCCCGTCTCCGGTGCCGTCGTCTCCGGTGGCGTCGTCCCGCGCCCCGGCGGGGATGTCGCGGACACCACCGGGGGCGCGGCTCACGGGCCATCCTCCGGCCCGCGCGAGCGCCGCGTAGCGTATCGCGTTCCGTACGGCGGCGCCGCCGGGGTCGTTGTTGAAGTACACGTGGACGTCGCGGTCGCGGCCCCACGTCCGCTCCAGGCGGCGCAGCCAGGAGCGGAGCGCGGTGTCGCCGTAGGACGGCCGGGGACGGGCGCGCCCCTCGTGGAGGCGCAGATACCCCCAGCCGGCGGTGCGCCACAGCGGGGAGAGGGGCCGGCCCAGCCGGTCGGCCCAGCACAGCGCCGCGCCGTGCGCCGACAGGACATCCCGTACGGACTCGGTCCACCAGGACGGGTGGCGCGGCTCGACGGCGACGCGCACCCCGGCCGGGAAGGCCCGCAGGCACGCGTCCAGACGTTCGGGATCGGCCCGCAGCGTGGGCGGGAGCTGCAGCAGGACGGGGCCGAGCCTGTCACCCAGGCCGCCGGCCGCCGCCAGCATGCGCCCGACCGGCTCCTCGGGGTCCTTGAGCCGTTTGACGTGGGTGAGGAAGCGGCTCGCCTTGATCGCCATGACGAACCCGGCGGGGGTGCGCGCCGCCCAGTCCTCGAACGTCTCGCGGGCGGGGAGCCGGTAGAAGCAGTTGTTGTTCTCGACGGTGGCGAAGCACTCGGCGTAGCGCTCCAGCCAGAGCCGCTGGGGCAGCCCCGGAGGGTACAGCTCCCCGCGCCAGTCGGCGTACTGCCAGCCGGAGGTTCCCACGAACATCATCGGACCCTCCTGCCGGTCGCCGCCTCACACCGGCAGATCTGCCCGGTGGGGCGGCCCTGACACGGGCGGAACCGCCCCGGGCCGTCACGGACGGTGTCCCCACCGGGGCGTGTCGCGGGCCGGACGGGACAGGGACGCCGGGGACAGGGACGCCGGTCGGAACGGGCGGCGTTCGGGGAGGCACCCCGGGGGACGGCCGCGCCGGTCAGAACGGGCGTGTGCCGCCCGCGCCGAAGCCGGTCTCGTGCTCCCACAGGTGGGTGCAGCCGGGGCACTGCAGGTGCAGACGGCTGCCGGTGACGCCCAGGAGGTAGCGCCAGTGGTCGGCGCAGTTGCGGCCCGCGCCGCAGGCGGCGCAGTCCCGGTGGTCGCGGCATCCAGGGCAGGGGACCCAGGCCCTGCGGCCCAGGTCGGCGCAGGGGTCAATGGGCAGCATCGCCGGTCTCCCCTCCGGGGAGGACCCCGGCCGCCACGAGCATGTCGTAGATCTCCCGCTGCCGCGGGTCGAGGCCGGAGTAGAGGAGGTCGTGGGCCTCCTGCTCGGCGCGCATCACGGCCGGGGGATCCCAGTCGACCCCGAGCGCGGCGACGACCGCGGCTCGCCGCCGCGTCTCGTGGGAGGACAGGTCGAAGGCGATCCGGAACCCGGCGGGCACGCCGGTGCTGTCGTTGCTCATGGAGCGGCTTTCCGATGGGGTGGCGGGCAGGTGCCGGGCGTGACCGGAGGAAAGCGGCCGCCGTGCCCCGGAGGGGAACGACCGGACGGGGGACGGGACGCCCCGGTCCTCGACGATCACGTGACCGCACGTCACGCGGGGACCTTCACCGAAGGAAGGTGGATTACCCTCTGTCTACCCGAACATGAACTTCCACCGGTAATCGGGCCGGAAGCCGGTACGGATCGCGGGCCCGCCGGCGGCCACGCGGCCCGTGACCCGGGGGCTCCGCGTGCCGCCGTGACCGGACGGTGCCGCGCGGGCGGCCGTGACCCGCGGCACGGCGGGGTCGCGCGCCCCGCCGTACCGGGGAGCACGACCCCGCGCGGATCAGCACCGGCCGTCGGCCAGGACCCAGTAGGCGGGGCCGGTCTGCATCAGCGTGTGGGTGGTCAGGACGTTCCACAGTCCCATGGGGTCGTTGGACCCCTTGGCGTAGGTGTATCCGCCGGAGGCGTAGGCGCGGCCCGCCGTGGTGTGGGCGTAGTTGCTCGCCGTCACGCAGACCGGGGCGACCGTCGGCGTGGCGGTCGGGGTGGCCGTCGGGGTGACGGTGGGCGTGGCGGTCGGGGTGGCGGTCGGCCCGCCGCCGCCGTCCAGGCCGAAGAACCGCGCGTCGTGGTAGGCCGAGCAGATGGTGTCGAGGAAGTACGCCGCGGCGTTGCCGCACTGGTCGGGGCCGCTGCCCGGGTCGACCGGCAGGCCGTGGCCCATCCCGGATATCTCGTACAGGCGCACGTCATTGTTGCCGTACACCTTCAGCGACGTGCCGCCGGGGAGGCTCGACGTCGAGGTCGGCGTCTGGGAGACGCCCCGCACGTTCGTCCACTGGTCGCGCAGCTGGGTGCCGTTGGCCGGGGTGACCGTGTAGTCGGACGTGCCCTGCCATACGGCGACGCGGGGGTAGGGGCCGGAGTAGCCGCTGTAGGCGGCCCGGACCAGGTCGCCCCACTGCTGGGGGGTCTTGTTCGTGGCGCCGTACTGGCAGGAGGTGGCCTGGGTCAGGCCGGCGGCGCAGCGGTAGGCGATCCCGGCCCCGACCGAACCGGCCTTGAAGACGTCGGGGTAGGTGGCGAGCATCACCGCGGACATCGCGCCGCCCGCCGACAGGCCGGTGACGTAGACCCGCGCGGAGTCGGCGCCGTAGTTGGCGACCGCGTAGGCGACCATGGCGCGGATCGAGGCGGCCTCACCCTGGCCCCGGCTGGTGTCACCCGTCTCGAACCAGTTGAAGCACTTCGAGGAGTTGTTGGAACCGCTGGTCTGCGGCAGGACGAGGGCGAAACCCCACTGGTCGGCGTACTTGCGCCAGCCGGAGTTGGTGAAGTAGCCGTTCGCGTCCTGCGTGCAGCCGTGCAGGGCCACGACGAGCGGCCGGCCGGAGGGCAGGCCGTCGGGCCGGTAGGCGTACATGGCGAGGTTGCCGGGGTTCGAACCGAACGAGCCGACCTGGATCAGTGACGCCGCCCGCGCGGGAGGCCCGGCCAGGGACGCCCCGAGCAGGCAGAGCAGCACGAGCAGCGCGGTCGCGGCGGCGGTGAGGACGGCGGAAGGCCGTGACGGGCGGAGCCGGGGGGACGAGGAGGGTGCGGGCGGTGCGGGGGGTGCGGCCATGACGTACTCCTTTGACAACCGGGTTCACCGGTCCTTTCAGGGAAAGGTAGATCCGTCGAAACCCCCCGGACATGTCCCGGGCACACACTCTTCATCTCTGTGATGTGGAACACACGCGGGCCCCGCCTCGCGGTCCCGTCCCCGGACGCACGGCCCGGTCCGGGTGGCCCCTGGCCCGGACCGTCGGTGGCCCCGCCCCGCGGCCTCCCTCCGGGCGCGCCGACGGCCCCGCCGACGGTCCGGCGGGGTCATGGGTGGACATGGGTGGAGGAGCGGACCCGTCTAGCCTCCGTACTCGCGGGAGGATCCCGCCATCTGGGCGACGTCCTGGGCGCCGTCCTGGATGAGCTGGGCGGCCAGGGTGGACAGCGCGCGGCCCACCGCCAGTTCGTCGCCGATCTCCGGCACCGGCTGGTCGACGGGGTTGCGCCGCGCGTGCGCGACGCCCTCGTGCCGCTTGCCGCGGTCGGTGAACAGCACGGCTCTGGCCGTGGTGACGTCGTCGTTGTCGTCCTCGCTGATGAAGATCTGCACGTTCCACTGCTTGGCTTCCATGGCGAACACCCCCTATGCCACAGCGTCACCTCTGCCGGGCCCCCGGAGGAAGGGACCTTGGACCCGCCCGGGAAGGTCCTTGCGCCCACCGGGCCGCGGATCCCGTGCCCGCCGCTCGCGGTGGTCGCCGCGTCCGTGGCCCGCCGCGCCCGCCGCGCCCGCCGCTCGCGGTGGTCGTCCCGTCCGTGGCCCGCCGCGCCCGCCGCGCGCCGGGCGGGACCGTGTCCGCCGCGTCCCCGCCCGCCGGGCGTGACCGCCGCGTCCCCGCCCGGCGGTCACGGCGGGCGACCGCGCCGGGTTCGGGACCTTCGGCCCTACAGGCCGGTGAGAGGCCAGGCGAATGCTGAGAAAAGGGGGTTTGAGATGTTCATCGAAATCCTGTACGGGATCATCGCCTTCATCGTCGCCTGGGTCGTGCTGGGCGGGGCCCGCGTGGTCAACCAGATCGAGCGGGGCATCGTCTTCCGGTTCGGCAGGGCGCTGCCGAACCCGCGCCGTCCGGGCCTGGCGATCCTCATCCCGGTCGTGGACCGGATGAAGAAGGTCAACGTCCAGATCGTCACGATGCCGGTGCCCGCCCAGGAGGGCATCACCCGCGACAACGTCTCGGTCAAGGTGGACGCGGTCGTCTACTTCCGGGTCGTGGACCCGATGAAGGCGGCCATCGAGGTGGAGGACTACCTGTTCGCCGTCGGCCAGGTGGCCCAGACGTCGCTGCGCTCGATCATCGGCAAGAGCGAGCTGGACGACCTGCTGTGCAACCGCGAGCGCCTGCACGAGGGCCTGGAGCTGATGATCGACAGCCCGGCGATCGGCTGGGGCATCCACATCGACCGCGTGGAGATCAAGGACGTGCAGCTTCCCGAGACCATGAAGCGGTCGATGTCGCGCCAGGCCGAGGCCGAGCGCGAGCGCCGGGCCCGCGTCATCACGGCGGACGGGGAGTTCCAGGCGTCCAGGAAGCTCGCCGACGCGGCGGGCATCATGCACGACACCCCGGGAGCCATGCAGCTGCGCCTGCTGCAGACCGTCGTGGAGGTCGCGGCGGAGCGCAACTCCACGCTGGTGATGCCCTTCCCGGTCGAGATGCTGCGCTTCTTCGACCGGATGGCGGGCGCCGTCTCGAAGGGCGCCGCGCCGAAGAGCACCGCGTCACCGGGGCAGGGATCACTCCCCGCCGGCGCGTCCGTCCCGGAGAGCCTGCGCGATCTCGTACGGCCCCGCGACGGCGAGCCCGCCGACCCGGCCTGACCGTACGGCCTGACCGGGGCGGCCCACCCGGCCTGCCCGGGCGTCCCGCTCCGGGGAGCGGGACGGCCGTCAGGCCCCCGGCCGCGGCGCGGCCGGGCGGGGGAGGTGCAGGTCGTCCAGCAGGACCTGGGTCGCGGCGGCGATGGTCTCCACGGCCCGGTCGAAGACCTCGGCGTTGCGCGCCGACGGGGCCCGGAAACCGGAGATCTTACGGACGTACTGCAACGCGGCGGCCCGCACGTCCTCGTCCGTCACGTCGCTGGAGTACGGCTCACGAAGGGTCTTGATGCTCCGGCACATGAGTAGGACCGTACGCCATCCACACCCCGCCGTTCCACCGTCCCGCAGCGTCCTTTCCCGACGGGGGAGGCCGCCCCCGGGACGGCGTCGTCCGTGTGGACCCCGCCCCCCGGCTCAACCGATCGGTGGATCGGCTCGACCGTCCGGTCCATCCGGTGCCTCGGCCCGGGAGTCGCGGAATCTCGCCGGACGGTCGATACCGCGTCCGGCCGGATCCCGCGAGGCTGAAGGCACATGGACGCGACGGGCCGGAACACCGGGAGGGCCACCACATGCCGGCAGTGATCGAGGTGCGCAACCTGCACAAGCGCTACGGGGACACCGTGGCGGTCGACGATGTCTCCTTCACCGTCCAGGAGGGGGAGATCTTCGGGATCCTCGGCCCCAACGGCGCGGGCAAGACCACGACGGTGGAGTGCGTCGAGGGGCTGCGCAGGCCGGACCGGGGCGAGATCAGCGTGCTCGGGCTCGACCCTCGGCGCGACCGCGCCGAGCTGACCCAGCGGCTCGGCGTGCAACTCCAGGACGGCGCGCTGCCCGACCGGCTGAAGGTCGGGGAGGCGCTCGAGCTCTACGGTTCCTTCTACCGTGAGCCGGCCGACCGGCGTGCCCTGATGGACGCGCTCGGGCTCGCGGACAAGAGCTCGACCAGGTACGGGAAGCTGTCCGGCGGTCAGAGGCAGCGGCTCTCGATCGCGCTGGCCCTGGTCGGGGACCCGCGGGTGGCCGTACTCGACGAGCTGACCACCGGCCTCGACCCGCAGGCCAGACGTGACACCTGGCAGCTGATCGAGGATGTGCGTTCCCGCGGCGTCACGATCGTGCTCGTCACCCACTTCATGGAGGAGGCCGAGCGGCTGTGTGACCGGATCGCGCTGATCGACGCGGGCCGTGTCGCCGCGGTGGACACCCCGGCCGGGCTGACCGGGCGGATCCACGCCGAGCAGCGGATCCGCTTCCGGCCGTCCGCGCCGTTCGACGACCGGCTGCTGACCGATCTTCCCGAGGTGACCGGCGTGACCCGCCGGGACGACGTCGTGACGGTCACGGGAAACGACGACGCGCTGAACGCGGTCATCTCCGCGCTGGCCCGCCACGGCATCGTGGCGCGGCAACTGCGCGTGGAGCGGGCCAGCCTGGAGGACGCCTTCGTCGCGCTGACCGGGCGGCGCCCGGAGACCGGGCGTCCCGCCGGGCGGAACCGGCCCGGTGAGAACTGACCGGCCACGTCATATCGGATCAGGAGAATGATCATGTCCGTCACCACCACCGCGGCGCCGCCGGCGGCCGTGTCGCGTTCCGCGCTCGGACGGCTTACCGTCACCGAGCTGAAGCTCTTCATTCGTGAGCGGGTCGGGCCCGTCTGGGGCGTCGGGTTCCCGCTGGTGCTGCTGATCGTCTTCGGCAGCCTGCCCTCCTTCGGCAAGCCGGAGAAGGAACTCGGCGGCGCCACCCTGCTCGATGTCTACGTGCCCGTCCTGATCGCGTTCTCGATCGCGCTGCTCGCGCTCAGCGCGCTGCCGATGGTCCTGGCCGGCTACCGGGAGAAAGGCGTCCTGCGCCGGCTGCGGACGACGCCGATGGGGCCGGTCCGGGTGCTCGCCGCCCAGCTCGCGGTCAATTTCGCCGTCACGGTGGTCGCGGCGACCGTGATCCTCGTGGTGGCCGGGGTGGCGTACGGCGTGGCTCCGCCGAAGCAGCCCGCGGGGTTCGCCGTCGCGGCACTGCTCGCCGCCGCCGCGCTGCAGGCGATCGGCCTGTTCGTCGCCGCGGTCGCCGGAAGCGGGCGGGCCGCCCAGGCGATCGGCACGGTCCTGTTCTTCCCGATGATGTTCTTCGCCGGTCTGTGGGTGCCCATCGCCCAGATGCCCACGCTCCTGCGTCACCTCAGCCACGGCACCCCGCTCGGCGCGGCGGTCCAGGCGCTGCAGCGGGCGGCGGGGGGAGACTGGCCGCACCCGCAGCAACTGCTGGTCATGGCGGTGTACGCGGTGGTGTTCGGACTGGCCGCCGCTAAATTGTTCCGCTGGGAGTAGGCCGCGGCGGAAAGGATGCAGATGAGCGCTCCGACGCCGCACACCCGGCAGGACCGGTGGAACCGGGGGCTGCTTCCGCTGGTGACCGTCGTGCCCTACGTCCTGCTGGCGATCATGACCGGTGTCACGGTGGCGATCAGGGGGTCCGACGGCGACCTCTTCGGCGTCGATCTCGCGCTGTGCGCGCTGACGGCGGCGTGGATGCTGTGGATGTTCACCCTGCATCCGGCCTGGCGGGAACGCCCGCGGATCATGGGGCTGTTCATGGGCGGGCTGATCGTGCTCATGGCGATCCTGGTGGTCAGGGACCCCTGGTTCGGGCTTTTCACCCCCGTCGGCTACTTCTACGCCTTCCGGGTTCTGCCGTGGCCGTCGGAGCTGGCGGCCATCGGCGGGGTGGCGATCGTGGCGGGCACAGCACAGGCGTCCTCCGTGCCCAAGACGGACCTCTACGGCGTGCTCGCCTACCTGGTGGTCCTCGCCGTGAACGTATTCCCCATGTGCGGTCTCGCCTGGCTCGGCCGCAAAGGCGAGGAGCGCGAGGAACTGCGGGAGCAGGCCCTCGCGGAGGTGCGGGAGGCGAACCGCAGGCTGGAGGCGAGCATGGCCGAGAACGCCGGCCTGCAGCGGCAGCTGCTGATCCAGGCGAGGGAGGCCGGGGTCTCCGACGAGCGGCAGCGGATGGCCCGCGAGATCCACGACACGCTGGCGCAGGGGCTCACCGGGATCGTCACCCAGCTGCAGGCGGCCGAGCAGCTCGCCGACGACCAGACGCTGTGGCGCCGGCACGTCCGGGCGGCGACCCGGCTGGCCAGGGAGAGCCTGTCCGAGGCGCGGCGGTCGGTCCACGCCCTGCGCCCCGAGGCGCTGGAGGAGGCCCGGCTGAGTGAGGCGCTGGCCGACGTCGCCGGACGCTGGTCGGCGCTGCACGGCGTCGCGGTCCAGGTGGCCACGACCGGCACGGTACGGCCGATGCCGCCTGAGGTCGACATCGCGCTGCTGCGCACGGCACAGGAGGCGCTGGCGAACGTCGCCAGGCACGCGCGGGCGACCATGGTCGGGCTGACACTGTCCTACATGGAGAACGAGGTCGCGTTGGACGTGCGTGACGACGGCAGGGGTTTCGAACCGGACCGGCTCGGTGACGGCGGCGGCGGTTCGCGAGGCGCGGGAGGCGCGGGAGGCGACGGTCCGCGGCCTCCGGACGCGGGTACACCGGGCGGCGGGTTCGGCCTCGTCGCGATGCGGCAGCGCATCGAGAGCCTGTCCGGGACGCTTCAGATCGAGTCGGAACCGGGTGCCGGAACGGCCGTCTCGGCCTGCCTCCCGGTCGCGCCCGCGGGGGCCGTGGCATGAGCCACGCGACCGGCGCCCCGATCAGGCTGCTGATCGTGGATGACCACCCCGTGGTCAGGGACGGGCTGAGCGGCATGTTCGCACGCGACCCGGGCTACGAGGTGCTCGGCGAGGCCGGCGACGGCGCCGAGGCGGTCCGGCTCGCCCAGGTCCTCGCACCCGACGTGATCCTGATGGACCTGCGGATGCCCGGCATGGACGGCCTGACCGCGATCACCGAGCTGGCCCGGCGGGGCGTCACCGCGCGGGTGCTCGTGCTGACCACCTATGACACCGACAGCTATGTCCTGCCGGCGATCGAGGCGGGTGCCACCGGCTACCTGCTCAAGGACGCTCCCCGCGACGAACTGCTGCGGGCGGTACGCGCGGCGGCCCACGGGCAGGCCGTGCTCTCGCCGTCGGTGGCGACCCGGCTGATGAGCCGGGTCCGGGATCCCGGGACCAAGCCGCTCAGCCGGCGGGAGCTGGAGGTCCTGGAGCTGGTCGCCGCCGGGACGACCAACCGGGACGCCGCGGCCAGGCTGCTCATCAGCGAGGCCACCGTCAAGACCCACCTGTTGAACATCTACGCCAAGCTCGGGGTCGGCGACCGCGCCGCGGCGGTCGCCGAGGCGTTCAACCGGGGGCTGCTCGTCCCCGACCCGCCGGAACAGCCATGACGCCGGTTCCAGGGAAGAGGGGTACGGCCCGCCTCGGCAGGTCGTGCGGAGCGGGTGTCAGCCGGAGGAGAGCAGGGCCTCCTCGGCGTGCTCGTCGTCCGGCTGGCTCTCGGCGGCCAGTTCGGCGTGGACCAGCCGGCGGTACTCCTCGGTCTCGCGCCGGACCGTCTCCTCGTCCCAGCCCAGCACGGGCGCGACGAGGGCCGCCGCCTCGGGCGCGGCCGCCAGGCCCCGGTCCCGCTGCTCGATGGCGACGTGGGTACGGCGGGCCAGCACGTCCGCGAGGTGCAGAGCCTGCTCGTGCGACGCCGCGTAGACGATCTCGGCCCGCAGGTAGTCCGGCGCCGCGGGCAGCGGCTCCCCCAGAGCGGGGTCGGCCCCGACGATCTCCAGCAGCTCCTCGACGCCGGACCCGTAGCGGCGCAGCAGCCGCTCCATCCGGCCCACGCCGAGCCCGTACCGTTCGGCGAGGTTGCGGCGGCCGTTCCACACGGCCTCGTAGCCGGTCGCGCCCAGCAGCGGCAGCCGCTCGGTGGCCGACTCCGGCACGCCGGAACCCAGTTCCTCGGCGGCGGCGTCGACGGCGTCCCTGGCCATGACGCGGTAGGTGGTGTACTTGCCGCCGCTGACCGTCACCAGGCCCGGCACCGGGTTGGCGACCAGGTGCTCGCGCGAGAGCTTCTCGGTGCCGGTCGCGGCGCCGGCGATCAGCGGCCGCAGCCCGGCGTAGACGCCCTCGACGTCGTCGTGGCCCAGGGGGGTGGTCAGCACCGCGTTGACGTGGTCGAGGATGTAGTCGATGTCGGCGCGGCTGGCCACCGGGTGGTCCCGGGCCAGGGTCCACGGCGTGTCGGTGGTGCCGATGATCCAGTAGTCGTCCCAGGGGATCACGAACAGCACGCTCTTCTCGGTCCGCAGGATCAGCGCCGTGTTCAGGTCGAGCCGGTCGCGGCGGACGACGATGTGGACGCCCTTCGACGGCTTGACGGTGAGGCTCTTCCCTGCCCCGGCCATCCGCAGCGTCTCGTCGGTCCAGACCCCGGTGGCGCCGATCACCACGCGGGCCCGGACGTCCATCTCCCGGCCGCTCTCCAGATCCGTCACGTGCGCGCCCACGACGCGCTCGCCGTCGCGGAGCAGGCTGCCGGCGCGGACCCGGTTGGCGACGGCGGCGCCGTACCGGGCGGCCGTCCGCACGATCGCGATCGCCAGCCGCGCGTCGTCGGTGTGGGCGTCGAAGTACTGCAGGGCGCCGACCAGCGAGTCGGGGCGCAGGGCGGGGGCCTCCCGCAGCGCGCCGCGGCGGGTCAGGTGCCGGTGCCGGGGCATGACGGCGCGCAGCCCGCCCAGGAAGTCGTAGAGGGTCATGCCCGCGCCGACGTAGAACCGCTCCCAGAGGCGGTGGGTCAGCGGGTAGAGGAACGGCACCGGCCAGACGAGGTGCGGCGCCAGCCGGGTCAGCAGCAGGTGGCGTTCCTTCAGCGCCTCCCGCACCAGCCCGAAGTCGAACTGCTCCAGGTAGCGCAGGCCCCCGTGGATCAGCTTGCTGGATCTGCTGGAGCTGCCGGCCGCCCAGTCGTTCGCCTCGACCAGCGCGACCGTCAGGCCGCGCGACGCGGCGTCGAGCGCGGCTCCCGCGCCGACGATCCCGCCGCCGACGACCAGCACGTCGTACTCCTTCTCGCCCATCCGCCGCAGCGCCGACTCCCGGTACAGCGGTCCCAATGCGGGTTCGTTCAACGGGCACCTCCCGTGTCGTCGTCCCGCCTGCGCGGGACGGGCGTGCTTCCCGGGCTCCCCGGGCTCCCCGGGCTCCCCGGGCCCCTCAGGCTTCCCGGACTTCCCGGTCCGGACGGTCCGGGCGCGGTCAGTCGACGTCCACCCAGCCGAACGTGCGTTCCACGGCCTTCTTCCAACCGGCGTATCCGTGCTCGCGCTGCTCCTCGGTCCATCTCGGCTCCCAGCGCCGCTCCTCGTTCCAGTTCTGCCGCAGCCCGTCGGTGGACTTCCAGAAACCCATCGCCAGCCCGGCGGCGTAGGCGGCGCCCAGGGCGGTGGTCTCGGCGACGACCGGCTTGGAGACGGGCACGCCCAGCACGTCGGCCTGGATCTGCATGCACAGGTTGTTCGCGGTGACGCCGCCGTCGACCCGCAGCACGTCCAGGGTGACGCCGGAGTCCTGCCGCATCGCCTCGACCACGTCGCGGCTCTGGTAGCAGATCGCCTCCAGGGTGGCGCGGGCCAGGTGGGCGTTGGTGTTGTAGCGCGACAGGCCCACGATCGCGCCCCGGGCGTCGGAGCGCCAGTAGGGGGCGAACAGGCCGGAGAACGCCGGCACGAAGTAGATGCCGCCGTTGTCGGCCACCTGGCGGGCCAGCGCCTCGCTCTCGGCGGCCCCGGAGATGATGCCGAGCTGGTCGCGCAGCCACTGCACCGCCGAGCCGGTCACCGCGATCGACCCCTCCAGCGCGTACACCGGCCGCTCGTCGCCGAACCGGTAGCAGACGGTGGTCAGCAGGCCGCTCTTGGAGCGGACCGGCTCGTGGCCGGTGTTGAGCAGCAGGAAGTTGCCGGTGCCGTAGGTGTTCTTGGCCTCGCCGACGTCGAAGCAGACCTGGCCGACGGTCGCGGCCTGCTGGTCGCCCAGGTCGCCGGAGAGGGGAACCTCGCGGCCCAGCGGCCCGTTCGCCCGGGTGACGCCGTACAGGCCGGGGTCGGAGGAGGGTCTGATGGCGGGCAGCATGGCGCGGGGGATGCCGAAGAACGACAGCAGCTCGTCGTCCCACTCCAGCGTCTCGAGGTCCATCAGCATGGTGCGGCTGGCGTTGGTGGGATCGGTGACGTGGACTCCGTCGTCCCTTCCCCCCGTGAGGTTCCACAGCAGCCAGGTGTCGGTGTTGCCGAAGATCGCCTCGCCGTCCTCGGCGGCCTGCCGGACCCCGTCGACGTTCTCCAGGATCCACTGGATCTTCCCGCCGGAGAAGTAGGTGGCCGGCGGCAGGCCCGCCTTACGGCGGATGACGTCACCGCGGCCGTCGCGGTCCAGAGCCGAGGCGATGCGGTCGGTGCGGGTGTCCTGCCAGACGATCGCGTTGTGGTACGGCCGGCCGGTGCGCCGGTTCCACACCACCGCGGTCTCGCGCTGGTTGGTGATCCCGAGGGCGACGAGGTCGGCGGCGGTCACGCGGGATCTGGCCAGGGTGGTCTCGATCACCGAGCGGGTGCGTTCCCAGATCTCCACCGGATTGTGCTCGACCCAGCCGGCCCGGGGCAGGATCTGCTCGTGTTCGAGCTGGTGGCGGGCGATCTCGTTGCCGCCGTGGTCGAAGATCATGAACCGGGTGCTCGTCGTCCCCTGGTCGACCGCTCCGACGAAGTCCGCCATGGGTTCCCTCCTTCACTGTTCCGGTCGCTGTGCCGGTGACGCCTTCTCAGGGGGAGGGCGGTCCGGGGGGCAGCCTGCCGGGCTCCGGTTCCTCCCCGGGGCGCAGGAACCGGCCGACGAGGAGCTCGTACAGGGCTCCGCCCAGCACGCCGCCGATCAGCGGGGCCACGATCGGCACCCAGAAGTAGATCTGGCCGTACTGGTCCCGCCAGGCGGTCTCGTAGCCGGTGAGGAAGGACGCCAGGCGCGGCCCGAAGTCGCGGGCGGGATTGATGGCGTAGCCGGCGTTCGTGCCCCAGGCCATGCCGATCGCCACCACGATCAGCCCGATGACGAAGGGGGCGAGGTTCGCGCCGGGCGGGGTGTTCAGGACGTCGATGACGGCGAAGATGAGGAAGAGCAGGATCGCGGTGCCCATCACCTGGTCGCGGAAGGCGCCCCAGAGGCCGACGGGCAGCGAGCCGTTGCCGGGCAGCGTGGAGAAGACGCCCTGCGTCTTGATCGTCAGTCCCGGGTCGGCGGCGTGCAGCATCTCGGTGTAGTTCCACCGCACGAGGAGGGCGGCGACGAACGCCCCGGCGATCTGCGCCACGCAGTACGGCAGCACCCTGCGCCAGGAGAAGCCCTTGAAGACGGCGAGGGCGACGGTGACGGCGGGGTTGAGGTGCGCGCCGCTGATCCGGCCTGCGGTGTACACGCCGAAGGTGACGCCCAGGCCCCAGGCCCACGAGACGCTGTCGTGGTCGCCGATGTGGGCGGCGACGACCTGCGCCACGACGCCCACCCCGAACAGGATCAGGATCGCCGTGCCGGCGAACTCCGCCGCCAGCTCGGCGATGAGACCGGGGAGTTTCCGCGGGTCCGCCATGCACGCCCCTTCTGGAAGCCGTACGGCTCGCCCTCCCGCTCCGAAACCGAGCAGACTTGCCCAATAAGGAACGAAATATCCAACCGAAGCACTCGTCACACGGCTTTATCCCTCAAGAAAGGTTCATGCTTATCCATAGGGGAGGTATTGGCGAAGCCGGCCGCCGATGCCGCTTCCGCCCCGAGCCGTGCCTCCCGTGTTCTCTCCGTGTTCTTTCCGTGTTCTCCCTGTGTTCTCTCCGTGTCGTCCCCGCGCCTTCCCGCGGCCTTTCCCAGAGTTCTCCCCGGCTCCTCCCGGCCCTTCCGTCACGCGGCCGAAGCCCTCTCCGGAAGGCCCTCCCGGGCTGTCACGGCTTTTTCTGCGAGTGCCGGAATGGGCTCTGAGCTGGATGTTCACCCGTCCCATCAGGCCGTAATTGTTCTGTTATGTGTTGCCGTCCCGTGCCGGGGCAGACGATCGGCAGCCGAGCAAAAGGAAGTGTGAACATGACTGTCACCGGAATCATCACCGCCATCGTCATCGGAGCCATCGTCGGTGCCCTCGGCCGTCTCGCCGTGCCGGGCAAGCAGCACATCCCGATCTGGCTGACCATCGTGATCGGCATCGTCGCCGCCTTCATCGGTACCGCCATCGCCGGTGCTCTCGGCGTGGCCCACACCTCGGGCATCGACTGGATCGAGCTGCTCCTCCAGGTGGCCGTCGCGGCGATCGGCGTCATCCTGACCGTCAGCCTGTACCGCAGGCGCGGCGTCCGGTAAGCGCCTCCACCCCCGCAACGGTGCGGGACGGTGAGAACCGCCGGCGGCCCCGCTCCCCGACGCCCATCAGGGCGGGGAGCGGGGCCGCCGCCGCATGTCCGTCTCCGCCCGTCTCCGCCCCGAATCCGCGTCCGAGTCCGTCTCCGGCCCGGCCCGCCTCCGCGCCGTCCGGCCCCGGCCGGACGGCGCGGGCACTCCCAGGGGACTTCCAGGTAACCGTCAGGAATCCCCAGGTCACTGTCAGGAAAGCTCGATAGCGTCCATGGGATGAACTGGAAACGCAAGGCCAACGCCGCCGTGAAGGAGCTGACCGGGTTCCAGATCACTCGCGCCGGGAAGGCGGAAGCCGGCGCCGGGTCCGCCGCCAGGGGCGCGGGACGGGCGCCCGCGGTGGCGGCGGACGACCTCGTCCGTCTCCCCGCCGACCCGCGGAGCGACCGGCTGCTCACCGCCCCGATCTTCATCCTCTCGCCGGTCAGGTCCGGCTCCACCCTGCTGCGCGCGATGCTCAACGCCCACCCGATGCTGCACGCCCCGCATGAGCTGCACGTGCGGCGGCTGTCCGTCGGGCTCACCACCCCGCTCGCCGCCCGCGCCATGGAGGCACTCGGCCACAACCAGGCCGACCTGGAGCACCTGCTGTGGGACCGGGTCCTCCACCGCGAGCTGGTCCGCAGCGGTAAAGCGCACATCGTGGACAAGACCCCGGCCAACGCCTTCGCCCACCGGCGCATCGCCACCTGCTGGCCCGACGCCCGCTTCGTCTTCCTGCTGCGTCACCCCGCCTCCATCGCGACCTCCTGGCACGAGGCGAGCCCCGACCGGCGGACCCCGCGCGAGGCCGCGCTCGACGCGCTGCGCTATATGAAGGCCGTGGAACGTGCCAGGGCTGACCTGCCCGGCCTGACCCTCCGTTACGAGGACCTCACGGCGGATCCCGAGGCCGAGACCCGCCGGATCTGCGACTTCCTGGGCATTCCGTGGGAGCCGGTGATGCTCGCCTACGGCGAGCAGACGGTCGTCCAGAAAGGGCTCGGCGACTGGAAGGACAAGATCCGGTCCGGGAAGGTCCAGGAGGGACGCGCCCTGCCCCGCCCGGAGGAGATCCCCGAGGAACTCCGTCCGATGTCCCGGACCTGGGGCTACCTCGACGGGGACGAGAGCCGGTGAAGATCCGCTACATGCTCCTGCACGCCTACGGCATGGGCGGCACGATCCGGACGGTGGTCAACCAGGCCAACGCCATGGCCGCGGCCGGCCACGACGTCGAGATCATCAGCGTGGTACGGCGCCGCGCCAGGCCCCAGTTCCCCATCGACGGGCGCGTGGAGATCACCACGCTGGTCGACCAGCGCGGCGGCGTGCGCACCGACTCGATGGGCCGCCGGATCTGGCGGAGGGTGCGCGGCAAGGTCGTCCCGCCCGGGGAGTTCGCCGCCGGCTACTTCACCGAGCGCGTGGAGAAGGCCGTCATCGACCACGTCTCCGCCCTCGACGGAGGCGTCCTGGTCACCACCCGCCCGGCGCTGAACCTCATCTCCGCCCGGCGCGGCCCGAGCGGCGTGGTCCGCGTCGCCCAGGAGCACATGAACTTCACCACCCACCGCGAGAGCGTGCGGCGGCAGATCGCCCGCCACTACGGCAGGCTGGACGCGGTCGCGGTGCTCACCGGCACCGACCGCGACACGTACCGGCGCCTGCTGCCCGGCACGCCGGTCGTCCGTATCCCGAACGCCGTCCACACCCTGCGCCGGAGACCCTCGGCGCAGGAGAACCCGATCGTGATCGCGGCGGGCAGGCTCGTCAAGCAGAAGGGCCTCGACCTGCTCATCCCGGCGTTCGCCCAGGTCGTGCGGCGCTTCCCCGACTGGCGGCTGCACATCTACGGCACCGGCCCCAAGAAGACCGAGCTGAGCGCCCTCGTCGGCGAGCTCGGCCTCGACGGCAGCGTCAAGCTGATGGGCCGCACCCCCCGGCTGGACGAGGAGCTGGCCCGGGCCTCGGTGTACGCGCTCAGCTCCCGGTTCGAGGGCCTGCCGATGGTCATGATCGAGGCGATGTCCCACGCGCTGCCGGTCGTCGCGTTCGACTGCCCGACCGGCCCGCGCGACGTGCTGACCGACGGGGTGGACGGCCTGCTGGTCCCGCCCATGGACGTCGACGAGCTGGCCGGGACGCTCATCCGCGTCATCGGCGACCGCGAGCTGCGCCTGCGGCTGGGTTCCGCCGCCGCCCGCACGGCCCGTGACTACGCTCCCGAGGCGATCATGCCGATATGGGAGAACCTGTTCACCGAGCTGTCGGCCGCCCCGCGCGTCGCCTGAGGACGAGCCGAGCCGGCCCGCCGTACCTCAGCCGGGAGCCCGAGCCCGGGGGGTCAGATGAGGAGCACGGCGGCGCCCTCGACGCGGTCGGCGGCCAGGTCGGCCAGCGCCCGGTCGGCCGCGTCGAACGGGTAGGGCACGGTCGTGACCCTCGGCGGGCAGGCCGCGGCGGCCTCCAGGAACGCCCGGCCGTCGGCCCGGGTGTTGGCGGTGACGCTGCGCAGCGTTCGCTCCTGGAACAGGTGCCGCCCGTAGTCGAGCACCGGCACGTCGCTGAGGTGGATGCCCGCCACGGCCAGTGTGCCGCCGCGGTCCAGCGCCTCCAGGGCGACGGGCACCAGCTCGCCCGCCGGGGCGAACAGGATCGCGGCGTCCAGCGGCTCAGGCGGGGCGTCCGCCGCGCCGCCCGCCGAGGCCGCTCCCAGCTCCAGGGCCAGCTCCCGGGCCCTGGACGAGCGGGTCAGCACGTGCACGGTGGCCCCCTGGACGATGGCGACCTGCGCGGTCAGGTGCGCCGAGGCGCCGAAGCCGTAGATCCCCAGGCGCCCGCCGGGCGGCAGCTCGCTGCGGAGCAGGGCGCGGTAGCCGATGATCCCGGCGCACAGCAGCGGGGCCAGCTTCTCGGCCGCGCCGTCCTCGGGCAGCCGGTAGGCGTAGTCCTCCGGGACGGTCAGGTAGCGGGCGTAGCCGCCGTCGGCGTCCCAGCCGGTGTAGGCGGAACGCGGGCACAGGTTCTCCGCGCCGCGCAGGCAGTAGGGGCAGCGCCCGCAGGTCGAGCGGAGCCAGGCCACGCCCACCCGTTCCCCGGCGGCGAGCCGTACGGTCTCCGGGCCGCGGGCCGCCACCCGGCCCACCACCTCGTGACCCGGGACGGTCCGCGGGTGTCGCGGGGGCAGGTTGCCCTCGGCCAGGTGCAGGTCGGTGCGGCAGACGGCGCACGCCTCCACCTCGACCAGCACCTCGCCCGGCCCCGGCCGGGGGACCGGCAGGCGGACCCGCTCCAGGGGGCCCGAGGCGATCGGCCCCGGCTGGGCGACCACCCAGGCGTCCATCTCCTCGGGAACCGTCACGTGCCCGGCCATGGCGCCCTCCGTTCGCGTCCCCCCCGGCGTTCCCCGCGTCGCGGGCCGGAGAGCCGTACGGCGGGCATCCGCGCGCCGCGTCCTACCCGTCCCCGCGCCGCGGGCGGTGGAATCCGTCCCGGAGATGATCGATGACCCGCTCTTTTGACCGGGGTGAAGGTGGGCGGGCACAAGACGAGGTGGGAACGGTCGCGAGGAGGGTGACATGGCGACGGACGTGGTCGTGGCGGGAGCCGACGGTTCGCCCTCGTCCCTGGCGGCGGTCGGGTGGGCCGCCGGTGACGCCGTGCGGCGCGGCGCCGTCCTGCGGATCGTGCACGCCTGCGAGGGCATGGACTACGACCTCCCGGTGTTCTCGGAGCCGGAGTACGGCGCGGCGGTGACGGAGCAGTGCCGCCGGGTGCTGGCGGAGGCGGCCGATCTGGCGCGTGGCCGCGTTCCCGGGCTGGAGGTGGAGGAGCGGCTGGAGAGCGGGCCCGCGGCCGAGGCGCTGCGCCGCGCGTCCGGGGACGCGGCGGTGCTCGTGCTCGGCCACCGGGGGCGGGGCGGGTTCCGCGAACTGCTGCTGGGGTCGGTCCCGCAGCGGCTGGCGGGCCACGTGGCCGTGCCGGTCGTGGTCGTCCAGGGGGAGGCGGAGCGCGGGAGCGGCGAGGTCGCGGTCGGCTTCGACGGGTCCCCGTCCTCGGAGGCGGCGCTGGGTCACGCCTTCGAGGAGGCGGCGCGGCGCGGGGCCCGGGTGCGCGCGGTGCACGCCTGGGAGGCGCCGGTCATGGGACCGTACACGGTGGTCTACACGCCGATGCTGGAGGAGGTCTCCACCGCGGCGGAGAAGACGGCCGAGAGGGCGCTCACCCCGTGGATGGAGCGCTACCCGCACGTCCCGGTGATCAGGTCGGTGGTGTGCGGGCATCCGGTGGTCGCCCTGCGGGAGGCGTCGGAGACCGCCGACCTGCTGGTGGTCGGCTCGCGCGGGCTGGGGAGGCTGGGATCGGCGGTGCTCGGCTCGGTCGGCCACGGGGTGCTGCACCACGCCCGCTGCCCGGTCGTCGTGGTGCCCGCGCCCGAGAACCGGCCGGCCGGGGACGGCTCGCCGGCCGAGGGGGCCGCCGCCCCCTCCTGACCTGGCTCTCCCGGCCGCCCTGGCCGCTCCGGCGGCGCGCCTGCCCGATCCGGCGCCTTCGGCTCTGCAACGGACGACCGTAATGCAAGATTTGCCGCAAGTGCCGTAATTGCGGGAGCATCCTTTCCGATCGCCCGCCGGGCGTGGGGCGCCGCCCGGCCGTGGAGCCGGGGCCGGTACCCGAGGATCAGGGAAAGGGAGCGATGTGGCGGCTGTGTCCCGCGACGTCCTGCGGCGGGGCGCGATCCGGGGTCTTGCCGCGTCGATCACCGCCGTGGCGCTGTGCCTCGGCCCGGCCGGATCCGGCCTCGCCGAGCCGAAGCCGACCGCCAAGCAGCTCCGCAAGGAGCTGGCGGACATGCAGAAGCAGTCCGAGTCCCTGATCGCCCGCTACTACGACTCCCGCGTCGAGCTGCAGAAGGCCGAGAAGACCGAGAAGGCGGCCAAGGACCGTCTGAGCCGGGCGCAGGGCGAGCTCGACCTGGCCGCGCGGGAGGTCCGCCTGCTGGCCGACGCGCGGTACCGGAGCGGCGGGATGGAGGGGATCTCCGCGCTGACGGGGGCGGGCGACCCCGCCGCCCTGCTGAGCCGCATGGCGCTCACCCAGCAGATCCTCGACGAGCAGGACGCCAGGCTCCGGGTGTTCGTCCGGGTCCGCGACGACCACCGCCGGGCCCGGGACGAGGCCAGGACCCGCGAGGCCGAGCTGAAGAAGAGCATGTCGAAGCTCGACAAGGAGAAGGACCGGGCGGAGAAACTGATCGAGAAGATCAAGGACCGGATCGACCTGCTCTATCCCACCCCGGGCGTCCGCCGGGCCGACGGCACGTGGGTGCCCCAGCTTCCGTCGGGCCCCGACAACGTCACCCCGCGGATGCGGCTGATCCGGCAGCTCGTGGCCCAGCGGTTCGGCCCGCACTTCGGGATCGGATGCTTCCGGGTCGACGGCGGCATCGCGGGCGGCGGCGAGCACCCCCTCGGCCGCGCCTGCGACTTCATGCTCAGCGGCGGAGGCGCCATGCCGTCGGCCGGCGAGGCCGGGCGCGGCGACGAGATCGCCGCCTGGGCGATCAAGAACTCCCGGCGGCTGGGCGTCATGTACATCATCTACCGCCAGCGCATCTGGCACGTCCGCACCGGGAGCTGGCGCGGGATGTCCAACCGCGGCGGCGTCACCGCCAACCACTTCGACCACGTCCACATCTCGGTCTACTGACCGGCGCGGGGCGGCCGGGGCCCTCCGGGACGCTCACCCGGCCGGAGCCCCCCCTCGTCCCACCGGGGATCCTCCGGTGCGCCTTCCGGCCCGCAGCGGCCCGCCGGACTCCGCCGGCCCGCTCAGCCGAGCGTCTCCGGATCCGCCGTACGGTCGCCCGCGGCGCCCCCGGGGGCGGCGGGGAGGCTCACCACGAACCGCGCGCCCTTCTCCGAGTCGCGGATGGTCAGCGTCCCGCCGTGCCGTTCGACGATCTCCCGGCAGATCGCCAGGCCGAGCCCGGTCCCGCCCTTGTCCTTGCTGCGCGCGGCGTCGAGCCGGGCGAAGCGCTGGAAGACGTACTCCCGCTGTTCCGGCGGGATCCCGGGGCCGTCGTCGAGCACCTCCAGCACGCTCCGCCCGTCCTCGGGCCGCACCGTCACGACGATCGTCGACTCGGCGTGCCGGTCGGCGTTGTCCACGAGGTTGGTGAGCAACCGGACGAGCTGCATGCGGTCGGCGTCGACCATCACGCCGGGCTCCATGTGCATCACGACGGGCATCCGGTGGACGCGGCGCGCCAGCTCCGAGCCGGCCAGCTCTCCCAGGTCGACCCGAGCGTGCGGGCCGCCGGCGCCGGCTTCGAGACGGGAGAGCGCCAGCAGGTCCGTGACGATCGCCTGCAGCCGCCCGAGACTGGCGAGCACCGCCGCGGCCACGGAGGGCCAGTCGCTGTCCTCCCGGTGCAGCAGCGCCTCCTCCACCTGGGTGCGCATCGCGGTGATGGGACTGCGAAGGTCGTGCGAGGCGTCGGAGGCGAACCGCCTCTCCCGCTCGACCGCGGCCTCCAGCCGGTCCAGCGTCTGGTTCACCGTCTCCGCCAGCCCCCGGATCTCGTCGCGGTACGGGGGCACGGGCACCCGGCGGCCCAGGTCGGAGGAGGTGATCTCGGCCAGTTCGGCGCAGATGTCCTCCACCGGATCGAGGGTCCTGCTGACGGTGCGGTAGGCGCCGATCGCGGTGGCCCCGACCAGCAGGCCGGACGCGGCCAGGAGGCCGAGCAGCAGCGAGCGGCTGACGTACCACGGGGTGGAGAGGCCGGCGCCGTAGACGATCCAGCTGCCGTTGCCGGTGGGGACCCGGACGGCCACGACGCGCAGGCAGGTGCCGGGGAACCCCGGGGCGTCGCAGATCACCCGGTCCGCCGACGAGTCGTCGTCCCGCGGTGTGAGGCGGGTCAGCCGGGGCCTGCCGGCCAGTGACGGGCTCGCCGCCACGATCTGGCCGCCGGGTCCGATCACCTGGATGAGGGCGGACTTCCGGACGGGGAGCACCGGGGGGACCTGGCCGTGCTCGATGAGGCGGGCCACCTGCATGCCGGACAGGAGGAGCCGGTCGGTCAGGTCGGCGACGGCGCGGTCGCGCACGCCGATCAGGACCAGGGCACAGATGCCCCCGCACAGCAGTGCCATGACGACACTGGACAGCAGCGTCATCCGAACACGCAGTGACCAGATTTGTCCAAACATCACCGACTTATTGGTCCCCCTGACGACCAGGCTAAGCGTGCGCCCCCCGGAAATAGGGTGAAAAAAAGTATTAGGACGGTAATAAAATGAAAAGCGGTTGCAAAAACCTTAAGGTGAAAAATGATCGGGAAAGGCGTTTGCGATACTTCGTTCGGTGAACGACGCGGATACCCGCGCCACGCGACGCCCGGGTGATCGCCCGGTGAACCGGGCGGACGACACGACGACCCGGAGAAAGGACGGGACCGGTCAAGGAACCGTCAAGCGTCCGGCCGGGAGGTACACGGACGGCCGACGGGGTAGGGGAGCGCCCGTGAACGGCGAAACAGACATCACGGCGGCCGACGGGGTCCCGGAACCCGTCACGGCGGACCTCCTCCTGTCGGTGAACGGCGTCCCCCGCCCGGTCACCGTGGACACCCGCGAGACGCTGCTGGACACGCTGCGCGAGCGGCTCGGGCTGACCGGCGCGAAGAAGGGCTGTGACCACGGCCAGTGCGGCGCCTGCACGGTGCTGGCGGACGGCCGGCGCGCGCTGTCGTGCCTGACGCTCACCGTGACCGCGGACGATGTGGAGATCGTCACGGTGGAGGGACTCGCCGACGGCGACGCCCTGCACCCGCTGCAGGCCGCCTTCATCGAGAACGACGCCTTCCAGTGCGGCTACTGCACCCCCGGCCAGCTCTGCTCGGCCGCCGGCGTGCTGGCCGAGGCCGCCGACGGGTGGCCGAGCGCCGTCACCCCCGACCTGTCGGTCCAGCCCCGGCTGGACGAGACGGAGATCCGCGAGCGGATGAGCGGAAACCTGTGCCGGTGCGGCGCCTACCCCGGCATCGCCGCGGCCGTCGCGCAGGTGGCGCCATGAGGGCCCGTACGGCGCGGCCGTACGGCACGGACCAGGGGACGCGGATGACGCGGGTGGCACGATGAGACCCTTCACCTACGAGCGGCCCGTCGACGTGCGGGCCGCGGTGGCCGCCGCGGCCGGACGGCCGGACACCGCCTACCTCGGCGGCGGCACGAACCTGGTGGACCTGATGCGGCTCGGCGTCGCCACGCCGCAGACCCTGGTGGACGTCACCCGGATCTCCTCCCGCGCGATCGAGGAGACGGACGGCGGCCTGCTGATCGGCGCGGGCGCCCGCAACGGCGACCTCGCCGCCGACCCGCTCGTCCGGCGGGTCCACCCGCTGCTCGCCCGCGCCGTGCTGGAGGGTGCCTCCGGGCAGATCCGCAACATGGCCACGGTCGCCGGCAACCTGATGCAGCGCACCCGCTGCCCCTACTTCCAGGACGTGACCAAGCCCTGCAACAAGCGGCGGCCCGGCTCCGGGTGCCCGGCCCGCCAGGGCGACCACCGCAATCTCGCGATCTTCGGTCACTCGGAGCACTGCGTGGCCACCCACCCCTCCGACATGGCCGTCGCGCTCGCCGCGCTGGACGCCCTCGTCCACGTGGAGGGGCCCGGCGGCGCTCGTACGGTGCCGATGCCGGGCCTGCACCGGTTGCCCGGCGACGAGCCGGACCGCGACACCGTCCTCGCGCCCGGCGAGCTGATCACCGCGGTCGAGGTGCCCCGCCTGCCGTTCGCGGCGCGCTCGCGCTACCGCAAGGTGCGCGACCGGGCGTCCTTCGCGTTCGCGGTGGTGTCGGTGGCGGCCGCGCTGGACGTGGCCGGCGGGGTGGTGCGCGACTGCCGCATCGCGCTGGGCGGCGTGGCCCACGCGCCGTGGCGGGCCGAGGCGGCCGAGGCGGCGCTGCGCGGCGCCTCGGCCACACCGGAGGAGTTCGCCCGGGCGGCCGACGCCGAGCTGGCCCGCTCCAGCCCGCTGCCGCACAACGCCTTCAAGGCGCCGCTGCTGCGCAACGTCCTGGTCCGTACTCTCACCGACATCATGGAGGCGCCGTGAAGACCGAGGCCAGGCCGTCCGTCGGCGCGGCGCTGGAGCGCGTCGAGGGCGTCGAGAAGGTGACGGGCCGGGCCCGCTACGCCTACGAGAACTTCCCGGCCGACCTCGCCTACGCCATGCCGGTGCAGGCGACCGTCGCCCGCGGCACGGTCCGCGCGGCCGACGTCGACGCCGTCGTGCGGCTTCCCGGAGTGATCGCCGCCATCTGGCACGGCAACGCCCCCCGGCTGGCCCCGGCCGACAACGCCGAGCTGGCGGTGCTGCAGTCGGACCGGGTGGCCTACCGCGGCCAGTACGTCGCGGTCGTGGTGGCCGAGACGCTCCAGTGCGCCCGGGAGGCCGCCCGGCTGCTGCGGATCGACTACGAGGCCGAACCGCACGACGTCGAGCTGCGCGCCGACCACCCGGAGATGTACCGGCCCGACCGCGTCAACGCCGGCTACCCCGCCGACAGCGAGCTGGGCGACCCGGACGCGGCGCTCGCCGGGGCGCCGGTCGTCGTCGACGCGACGTACCGCACCCCGGCCGAGCACAACAACCCGATGGAGCCGCACGCCACGGTCGCCGTCTGGCACGACGACGGCCTCGTCCTGCACGACTCCACGCAGGGGGTGTCCGCGCTGCGCCGGACGATCGCCCCGCTGTTCGGCATGCCGCCGGAGAACGTCCGCGTCATATCCCCGCACGTGGGCGGTGGCTTCGGCTCCAAGGGCGCCGCGCTGCCGCCCGTGGTGCTCGCCGCGCTCGCCGCCAAGCACACCGGCCGTCCGGTCAAGCTCGCGGTGACCCGGCAGCAGATGTTCGCGGTGACCGGCTACCGCACCCCCACGATCCAGCGGGTACGGCTCGGCGCGGACGACGACGGAAGGCTGACCGCGATCGTGCACGAGGCGTTCGAGCAGAGCTCCCGGCTCCGCGAGTTCGCCGAGCAGACCACCACCCCGACCCGGATGATGTACGCCGCGCCCGACCGCCGCACCACGCACCGCCTGGTCCGGCTCGACGTGCCGACCCCGTCCTGGATGCGCGCCCCCGGCGAGGCCCCCGGTATGTTCGCGCTGGAGTCGGCCATGGACGAGCTGGCCGTCGCCTGCGGGATCGACCCGGTCGAGCTGCGGATCCGCAACGAGCCCGCCGCCGATCCGGAGAGCGGCCTGCCGTTCAGCTCCCGCAACCTGGTGGCCTGCCTGCGCGAGGGCGCCCGCCGGTTCGGCTGGGCCGGCCGCGGCCCCGCGCCCGCGGCCCGGCTCCGCGGCCGGATGCTCGTCGGCACCGGCGTGGCGGCGTCCACCTACCCGGCCTACCGGCGCCCCTCACGGGCGAGCGCCCGCTGCGAGCCGGACGGCCGGTTCACCGTGCGGATCGCCGCCGCCGACATCGGCACCGGCGCCCGGACGGTCCTGACCCAGGCCGCCGCCGACGCGTTGCGCGTCGCCCCGGACCGGGTCCGGGTGGAGATCGGCGACACCGAGCTGCCCGACGCCCCGCTGGCCGGCGGCTCGATGGGCACCGCCTCCTGGGGGACGGCCGTGGTGCGGGCCTGCGAGGCCCTGCTGGGCGAGCTCGACCGGCACGGCGGCGACGTGCCCGCCGGGGGACTGGAGGCGGCCGCCGACACCACCGAGGAGGTGGGCGGGCAGCGGGACTACGCCCGGCACGCCTTCGGCGCCCAGTTCGCCGAGGTGGGCGTGGACCCCGACACCGGGGAGACGCGGGTGCTGCGGCTGCTCGGGGTGTTCGCCGCGGGCCGGATCGTCAACCCCGTCACCGCGCGCTCGCAGCTCGTCGGCGGCATGACCATGGGCGCGTCGATGGCCCTGCTGGAGGAGAGCGTCATGGACCACGAGTTCGGCGACTACCTCAACCACGACTTCGCCCAGTACCACATCCCGACCGCCATGGACCTGCCCGACGTCCAGGCGTACTGGGTCGAGGAGGACGACCCGCACCTCAACCCGCTGGGCGTCAAGGGCATCGGGGAGATCGGCATCGTCGGCACCGCCGCCGCCGTCGCCAACGCCGTCCACCACGCCACCGGCGTCCGGATCCGCGACCTGCCGATCCGGCTCGACAGGCTGGTGCGCTGAGCGCGCCGCGGACCCGGCCGCCGACGGTCGCCGACGATGCCCCGCCTGTTCCGCTCCGCCGCCGACCGGCTGGCCGACGCGGCGCCGGGCTGGCTGGTGGAGACCGTACGGCCCGTCCCGGCGAGACCCGACTGGTGGCCGATGATCCGCATGGCCCTCGCGGTGACCGTCCCGCTCCTCGTGGGCGCCGCCGCCGGGAACGTCACCCTGGGCCTGCTGCCCTCCATGGGGGCGATGGGCCCCGGCCTGGCCGACCGGGGCGGGCCGTACCGGGAGAAGGTCGCCCGGATCGGCCTGGTCGGCCTCGGCGGGGCGGCGGGCTACGCCATCGGCGCGACGGTGCGCGGCCACGGCTGGTGGACCGTCCCGGTGATCATGGTGGTCTCGGTGGCCTCGGCGCTGATCAGCACGGTCGGGGCCAAGGGGTCGCTGGCGGGCCTGCAGCTCCTGGTGATGGCCGTGATCGGCAGCGGCATCCCGCTGCCCGGCGGCCCCCTCCCCGGGGCCGCGCTGTTCCTGCTCGGCACGGCCTGGGTGATCGTGCTCGGCGTGGCGGACCGGCCGCTGCGCTCGCGGAACCCGGAGGAGACCGCGACCGTCCAGGTCTACCGGGCGCTCGGCCGGCTGATCGACGACCGCGACGCCGGCGCCCTGGCCGCGTTCGACGCCGCGCTGGAGAGCGGCTACGACGCCGTCTTCGGCGCCCGCTCCGCCTCCGGGGGTCAGGACCCCGCGCAGACCCGGCTGATCGCGCTGCTGAACCAGGCGTCACTGATCCGCAACGCGCTGATCTCCCTCGGCCAGGAGGGGCTCGACCCGCCGGAGGAGACGGCCGCCGCCGTCGAGGAGATCGTCGCGGCGCTGGACGAGGGCCGGCCGCCGCACCGGCCGCCGCGCCCCGATGGCGACTCGCCCGCGCTGCGGGCGCTGAACTCCGCCGTGGACGGGGCCGTCGAGCTGGCCTCCGGCGGCGACGTCGAGGCCGAGCAGCTGCCGTACCGGCCGGTCGGCCACGGCGAGCGGTTCCGCAAGGCCTGGGCGAAGATGTGGTACGGCCACTTCACCCGCCTGTACGCCGTCCGGCTCGCCCTGTGCATGGGCGTGGCCGCCGCGATCAGCGGGTTCGGCCTGTTCGAGCGGTCCTACTGGATGGTGCTGACCGTCGCGCTGGTGCTCAAGCCCGACTTCGGGTCGGTGTTCGCGCGGGCCCTGCAGCGGGCCCTCGGCACGTTCGCCGGCACCCTCGTCGCCGTCGTGGTGCTCCTGGTGATCCCGTACGGCCCGCTGATCCTCGTCCCGATCGCGGTGTTCGCCGCGCTCATCCCGTACGGCCTGCAGCGCAACTGGGGGCTGATGTCGACCTTCCAGGCGCCGCTGGTGCTGTTCCTGGTGGACCTGCTGACCCGTGGCGGGCCGCGGCTGGCGGAGATCCGCCTGGTGGACACCCTCGCCGGGTGCCTGATCGTGCTGCTGCTGGGCTACCTGCCGTGGCCGGGGAGCTGGCACGCCCCGGTCCGGGGGGCCTTCGCCGACGCGGTGTCGGCCACCGCGCGCTACCTGCGCGACGCCTTCGACCCCGGCAGCCCCGACCGGCCGGTGCGCCGCCGCAGGGCCTACGAGGCCATGGCGGACCTGCGGGCGGTCTTCCAGCGCGCGGTGACCGAGCCGCCCGCCGTCAGCAGGCGGATCACCACCTGGATGCCCGCGATGACCGCGCTGGAGAAGGTGGCCGACACCACGGCCGCCACCGTGGCGCGCGCCGAGTACGGTGCGCCCCCGCCGCCGCCGGAGGCGGTGCGGACGATGGCCGACTCCCTGGAGGAGATCGCCGAGTCCATCCGTCGGCGGCGTGTCCCCGCCGAGCCGGGGCCCGCCGCCGAGGGCGCCCCGGAACGGCTGGCTGACGCGATCCGCGCGCTGCGCGACACCGTCTCGGGGCGCCACGCCTGCTGAGGGCGGTCCGTGCCGACACGGCGGGGCGGCCGGCCGTACCGCCGGCACCGTGACGTCCCGCGACGCCGTGCCGGCGGGCCGCCGCCGGGGCCTCAGCGGCCTCGGTGCCGTCAGGCCTTGCCGCCGAGGAAGCCCTGCTGGTCGAGCCAGTCGGCGGAGACCTTGCCCGGCTCCCGGCCCTCGACATCGACCTCGGCGTTGAGCTTCTGCATCGTGGCGTCGTCCAGCTTGGCGATCACCGGCTGGAGCACCTTCTCCAGCGCCGGGTACTTCTTGTAGACGTCCTCCCGCAGGGTCACGGCGGCGTTGTAGACCGGGAAGAACTTCTTGTCGTCCTCCAGCACGGTGAGGCCGAGGGAGGCGATGCGCCCGTCGGTCGTGAACACCTCACCGAAGTTGCAGGTCTTCCCCTTGTCCGTCTCGGTGTAGACGACGCCGGTGTCCAGCAGGCTGACCCGGTCCTTCGGGATGTCCATGTCGTAGGCCTTGGAAAGTCCCGGCAGGCCGTCGTCGCGGGTGGAGAACTCCGTCTCGATGCACAGCGTGACCTCCTCCGGCTTGGTCTTCGCCAGCTCGGCCACGTCGGAGAGCGTCTTGACGCCCAGCTCCTGGGCCTTCTCCGAGCGGATCGCCAGGGCGTAGGTGTTGTTCAGCGGGGTCGGGCCGATCCAGCGGATCCCGTTCTCTGCGAGGTCGGCCGCGGCGGTGGCCTTGAACTGCTCGGCCGAGTCCTGGATGGGCTTCGCGTTCTTCAGGTGCTCGATCCACCCGGTGCCGGAGTAGTCCCAGTACATGTCGATCGCCTTGGACTCCAGCGCCTTGCGGTTGGGGACGGTGCCGCCGAGGTTGGTCTTGTCGACGACCTCGGCCCCGTGCGCCTTCAGCACCTGCACCGCGATCTTGCCGAGGACGATGTTCTCGGTGAAGTCCTTGGAGCCGACGACGAACTTCGCCCCGGAGAGCTCGTCGCCCGCGGCGGCGGTCTCGACGGCCTCGGCGGAGCCGCAGGCGCTCACGGCGGTGAGGGTCAGCGCCGCGGCGGCGAGCGCGGCGGCCGTCCTGCGGAGGGGGGCCGTATCACGGAGGGGATGGGAACGCATGGAAAGGACACCTCTTCGTTCTCGTGTGGGGAAGGGACAGGGACCGGCCGGGCCAGGCCGTCCCGGGTCAGAGGCCGCGGGGTCTGAGCACGTCCTCGGCGAGCGCGCCGAGCCAGTCGATCAGGAAGGCGATGCACGCGGTCAGCACGCCGCCGACCACGGTGACGGGCATCCGGTTCAGCTTGAGACCGTTGATGATCAGTTCGCCGAAACCGCCCGCGGCGACGAACGCGCCGAGCGTGGCGACGCCGACGGTCAGCACGAGTGCGGTGCGCAGCCCGGCGAGGATCGCGGGCACGGCGAGCCTGAGCTCCACCCGGCGCAGCACTTGGCCCCTGGTCATGCCCATCCCGCGGGCGGCCTCGACGAGCGCCGGGTCCACCTGCTGGACCCCGACCATCGTGTTGCGCAGGACCGGCAGGACGGAGTACGCCACCAGCCCGACCAGCGCGGTCTGGAAGCCCACTCCCAGCAGGAAGGTGCACAGGACGAGGAGCCCGATGCACGGCACCGCCTGCCCGAGGTTGGCCGCGGTGAGGATGACCGGCGTGACGATCCGGTTGCGGGAGCGGGAGGCGACGATGCCCAGCGGGATCGCGATGACCACCACGAGCGCGGTCGCGGCGAGGGTCATCTGCAGGTGCTCCACGGCCTTGGCCAGGATCACCGGCCCGTTGAGACTGCGCCGTTCGATGGAGTCGAGATCCTGGGCGCTCACCCAGGCGTACAGGACGGCCAGTACGGCGCACACGGCGGCGGGGGTGAGGAGGAGGCGCAGGCGCGTGGCGCGCCGGGAAGGCCGCGCCGCGCCCGCGGTGAGGGCGTCGAGGGCTTCGGGGGTCCCTGGGGTCTCTGCCGCTTCGGAGTCGGGGACGCCGGCGGTGAGGGTGTCAGCGGCCACCGGCCACTGCCTTCTCCGGCGCGGGGAGGGAGGGCTCCGCCTCCGGCTCCCGCCCGGGGGACGGAGGCCGTCCGGTTCCCACGGCCCCGCACAGCGCGGCGTAGGTGAGGACGCCGGAGGGGGAGCTGCAGCGGTCGGAGCCGTGGGCGATCATGACGTCCAGGGCCTCGCGCAGGCTCGTCCCGGCCGCGACCTGCGGCAACCCGACCGGCTGGGGTGGCCCGGCCGGTGTCACGTCCTCCACGCGCAGCAGCGCGAGCCGCTTGAGCGTGGCGTCCTGGCCGACGAAGCCGGCGACGTAGTCGTCGGCGGGGTGGGCGAGGATCTCGGCCGGGGTGGCGTACTGCGCGATGTGCGAGCGCTCCCGGAGCACGACGATGCGGTCGCCCAGCTTGATGGCCTCCTCGAAGTCGTGGGTGACGAAGATGATCGTCTTGCGCAGACGCTTCTGCAGCCGGACGAACTCCTTCTGCAGGTGCTCGCGCGTGATGGGGTCGGTCGCACCGAACGGTTCGTCCATCAGCATCACGGGCGGGTCGGCCGCCAGCGCCCGGGCGACGCCCACGCGCTGCTGCTGGCCGCCGGACAGCTGGCGGGGGTAGCGGTCGTGGAACAGCGACGGCTCCAGGTTCACCAGCGAGAGGAGCTCCTCCACCCGCGCGGCGATCCGCGCCGCCGGCCAGCCCAGCAGCTTGGGCACCAGCCCGATGTTCTGCCCGATCGTCAGGTGGGGGAACAGGCCCACCTGCTGGATGGCGTAGCCGATGTGCCGGCGGAGCTCGTCGGGCTGCAGGCTCAGCACGTCCTCGCCGCCGATGCGGATCTCGCCCGACGTGGGCTCGACCAGGCGGTTGATCATCTTCATGGTGGTCGTCTTGCCGCAGCCGGACGGGCCGACGAAGACCACCAGTTCCCCGGCGGGGATGTCGAGGTCGATGCCGTCGACCGCGGGCGCCGGCTGCCCGGGATAGTGCTTGGTCAGCGCGCGCAGTTCGATGCGCGCGCCCTCTGTCTCAGTGTCGAACACGAAGCCCCCTGGGGACGGTCAGTCGGCGAACGGCGTAGAAGAACAGGTCGAACAGCACGGCGATGACCACGATGCCGAGCGTTCCCGCGAGCGTGGCGTTGAGAGCGTTCACCGACCCGAGCCGGGAGAGTCCCTCGAAGATCTGCGTACCGAGGCCCGGCCCGTCGACGTAGGCCGCGATCGCCGCGATGCCGATGATCATCTGTGTCGAGACGCGCACCCCGGTCAGGATCAGCGGCCAGGCCAGTGGGAGCCGCACCTTCATCAGGACGCGGGTACGGCTCATGCCCATCCCGCGCCCGGCCTCCACCGTGGTGGCGTCCACGCCGTTCAGCCCCGTCACCGTGTTGCGGATGATGGGCAGGAGCGCGTACGCGGTCAGCGCGACGAGCGTGGAGCCCCAGCCGAGGCCGGTGAGGGGGATCAGCAGGGTGAGCAGGGCGAGGGAGGGGACCGTCAGGACCGCCGCGGAGAGCGTCAGCGAGGCGTTCCGGGCCCTCGGCGTCTCGTGGACGAGGAGGCCCGTCCCGATCCCGACGAGCGCGGCGACGCCGATCGCGATCGCCACGGCGAGGACGTGTTCGGCGGCGGCCAGCGAGAGAGTGTCCCAGCGAGAGACCACGTACTCGCCGAAGTTCATGGGGGAACCACCTTCGCTTACGCTTGCAGGACTTGTAAACGTATGCGTTTGGTTGCATTCATCGCAAAATAAGTTGCAGCTGTCGCAACATAACGCAATGCTTTCGTTATGAACGGATGGGGATGAGCGAGAAGGCGGTGTCCTCGGCCGGGCTGCGCCGGGACATGGAGATCCTCGAGGTGCTCGCCGGTCACGGGGACGGCCCGGACGCCGACGGATTCGGCGTCAACTGGATCGCCCAGCGCCTGGGGAGGGAGAAGAGCCAGGTCTCACGGGCGCTGCGCGCACTCGAAGCCGAGGGCATGGTGGAGCGTGACCCGGTGACGCGCCGCTACCGCCTGGGCTGGCGGCTGTTCTCACTCGCGGCGCGGACCCAGCAGTCGAGGCTCGTCCGGGTGGCCGAGCCCTTCCTGCGGCATCTGGCCACGCTCTTCGACGAGGACACGCACCTGTGCGTGCTGCGCGGTGAGACGGTTCTCACACTGTCGTCGGTGCCGTCGTCCCGGGCCTACCACCGGGTCTGGGAGGGCGTCTCCGTCCCGGTGGTCATGGCGGCCGCGGGGCGGTCACTCCTCGCGGACTGGGAGGACGAGCAGATCCGCGGACTGCTCCGGGCCGCACTCCCCGGCGGCCTGGACACCTCGATCGGCGGCGAGGAGCAGTGGCTGGCCGACATCGAGCACGTGCGGACCGCCGGGTACGCGGTGACCGACGTCGAGCTGGACGACAGCGCCGCCGGGGTGTCGGCGCCGGTGCGGGAGCACCGGGGACTGATCGCGGCCGCCATCAGCGTGTCGGTCACCCGCGCCGTCGCCGAGTCCCGGCTGAGGGAGATGGGAACCGCCGTCGCCGAGACGGCCCGCAGGCTCTCGGCTGCCCTGGGCCTGCCCCCGGGCGCCCCCGCCCCCGGCCCCGGTTCCGGCGCGGGCGGCGTGGACCGTTCCCCGGGTTCGGGGGAGTCCGCCCACGGCTGATGATCCCGGGGGTGTGACCGCCGCCCGCCGGAGGAATCGGCCGCCCGGCTGCGCGCCCTCGTCGATGGCTACGGCCTCGCCGGGGAGGCGCGCCCGGCGCTGGCCGCCATGCTGGGCCGCCGGGCCCGCGCCATGTACGACCTGCTGCGCGACGGCGCCCGGCGGGGCCGCGAGCCGTGGGCCCGCATCTGGACCGAGGACGGCCCCTACTGGAAGGCGACCGCCGACCACCTCGACGCGCACACCGCCCTGTGGGCCGCCGCGCTGCTGTGACCCGGCGTGAGGGCCGGCCCGGCCGTGGGCGGCGGCCGGCGGGGTCAGCGGATCCGGTCGTAGATCATGGCGATCTCGCCCAGCTCGCCGGCCCTCTGGTGGGTGAGCGCCCACTTCGTGGCCGGCAGGCCGTCGTCGAACAGCCGCGGCCCGCCCCCGGTGATCTCGGGGAAGATCATGAGGTGCAGGCGGTCGACGAGGTCCGCCGACAGGAGCGGTTTGATCACACTGGCGCTGCTGTTGACGAGGATGTCGCCCTCTCCGGCGGCCTTGAGCTCGGTGACGACGTCGGCGGCGGGGGCGTTCACCACGCGGGTGCGTTCCCACGGCGCTTCGGTCAGGGTGGTCGACAGGACCACCTTCTCCGTGTCGACCAGCCACTTGGCGTATCCGCGGTCACGCGGATCGGCGTTCTCGTCCCCGGCGACCGACGGCCAGTAGCCCATGAACCCCTCGGCGTTGTTGCGGCCGAGCAGCGCCGTCGTCGCGCCCTCCCAGATGCGGGTCATGTGGTCCCGCGCGACCTCGGTGGTCACATACGGGATGAAAGCCCCGAAGTCACCGGGTCCGCCGGGGCCGTGGTAGCGCCCGTCGAGGGTGAGGTTCAGGTTCGCGGTCACCCTGCGGCCGGTCTGCTCCGTCACTTCGTGCTCCTTGCGTCGATGCCGTGCTCGGTGTCGGTGTCGGTGGTGTCGTGGTCGGTGCCGTCGTCGTGCGGGTCCGCGGCGAGGATCGCCGCGAGCCTGTCGAGGCTCTGGCCGAAGCCGAGTTCGATGCCCGCGACGAAGTCCGCGGAGTCGACCGTGCTGCCGGTGATCCGCCAGTGGACGTCGAGGTCCGTGCCGGAGCCGGTGGGCCGGAGGCCCAGGTCGACGTGAGCGGTGAAGGCCGGGCCGCCGCCGGGGAGCAGTGGGGAGAGCCGGTAGGCCAGGTGCTCGGCGGGCCGTACGTCGTCGACGACCCCCTCCGCACGCCCGGCGACCGGGTCGGAGCCGTCGGTGTCCTCGATGTCGCGGTACTCGTGGACGATCCGCCCGCCCGGTCGCGCCTCGAACACGAGCTCGGAGACGCGCAGGTCGTCGGGGGTCCACCATCGGGCGAGCCGGGAGGTCTCGGTCAGGTGGCGCCAGATCGGCTCGGGACGCCCCGGCAGCGACCGGAAAAACCGGAACGAGCGTCCGTCGGCCCACCCGGGCTCCTGCGCGGCGAGCCGCTCCGTGTGGAGGCTGAGCCCGTAGCGGTCGTGGGTGGTGTGCGGGCCGTCGGCCCGGCCCGCGGTGTCGGCGAGTCCGGTGAGCGCGGCCGCCAGGTCCCGCAGGGGAGCGGGCCGGAGCGCGTAGACGCGGCGCTGGCCGGTGCGCTGGGAGGTGACGACGCCGGCGCGCTCAAGGGTCTGCAGGTGCTTGGTCGTCTGCGGCTGGCGTGCCTCGGCGAGCCGGGCGAGGACCCCGACCGGGCGAGGCCGTTCGGCCAGCAGGTTCACGAGCCGCCAGCGGGCCGGGTCGGCCAGCGCGGCGAGGAGTGCGTCCATGGCCATGATTATTCTCCAAGGAGAATATTCGTGTCAAGGAATAATTTTGCAGGCGTCACCGGAGGGATGATCCCCGGGGAAGACGGCCGCCGACCACCTCGACGCGCACACCGCTCTGTGGGTCGCCGCGCTGATTTGATCATGGAATCGACGCTCCGGCTCCCGAATCGGGACGCGGTCCCCGGCCGCAAGCCGGTTCGGGGGCCGGGTGCCGCTGTCGGTCCGGGAACCGGACGCCCCGCAGCGGAGGCCGCTCTATGGCGGTTTGTTCACATGGGGCACACCTCTAGGCTTAGAGATGGATCATGAGGCGGGCCCGTGCCAGTGTGAGCCCATGGAGTTCCGAATCCTCGGCCCCGTAGAGGTCCGGGAAGGCGCGCACCAGGTGGCGCTCGGTGGAGCCAAGCCACGGGCGCTGCTCGCCGCGCTGCTGCTGGAGGCAGGACACGTCGTTCCCGCCGGGCGGCTGATGGAGGTCGTGTGGGGCGACCGGCCACCGGACACCGCCCGCGCGGTCCTGCAGACCTACGTCTCCTCACTGCGCCGATCCCTCACCCGGGCCGGTCTGCCCCCGGTCATCGGCTCGCACCGCGTCGGCTACCTCGCCGAGATCCCGCCGGGAACGCTCGATCTGCACGTGGCCGAACACCGGATCGCCGAGGCGCGGTCGGCGGCGGCCGACGGACGGCACGAGGAGGCCGTCGCGTCTTTCCAGGCCGCGCTCGCGCTGTGGCGCGGTCCGGCACTCGGGGGCACCGGGGACGTGCTTCCCCAGATGGCGGGCCGCCGGTTGGACGAGCTACGACTCACGGTGACCGGTGAGCGGATCGCCGCCGAGCTGGAGACCGGCAGGCCGGACCGGCTGATCGGCGAGCTGACCGAACTGGTCGCCCACCATCCCCTGCACGAGGGGCTGCGCGGGCACCTCATGACGGCGTTGTACCGGGCGGGGCGCCAGAGTGACGCCCTCGCGGAGTTCCGGCGCGGCGCGGCGGCACTGGCGGACGAGCTCGGCATCGATCCCGGCCCGGAACTGCGCCGGCTTCAGGAGGCCATCCTGCGCGCCGACCCCGCCCTCGCCCGGCGCTCCCGCCTCGCCGTACCCGCGCCCCCCGCCGGACCGGCCCGCCCGTCCGGGCCGGCGGATCCACCGTCCCCCTCGCGACCCCCCGAACCCGCCGGGGTCCCGCCGCGGCCCGCGCAGGCCGCCGACGGCGGCACCGAACCCGTCCCGCCGAGCCTCGAAGAAGAGGAGAGGGAGAGGGTCCTCCCGCGTCAGCTGCCGCCATCCCCGTTCGACTTCACCGGGCGTGACACCGAGCGGGCGTCGCTGCGGACGGCGCTGACCCGTCCGGACGCCACCCCCATCTGTGTGATCTCCGGCCCCGGTGGTGTCGGCAAGTCGGCGCTCGCCCTGCGGGTCGCCCATGACATCGCCGACCGGTACTCGGACGGGCAGATCCACGTCGAACTGCGCGGCACCTCCGACACCGTCACACCTGACGAGGTGCTCGCCCGGTTACTGCGTGAGCTCGGCATCCCGGCCGGTGAGCTGCCCACCGGACTGGAGGAGCGGGTGAACCGTTACCGAACGCTGCTCGCCGGTCGCCGGATGCTGCTCGTGCTGGACGACGCGGCGGGGGAGCGCCAGGTCAGGCCGCTGCTTCCCGGCTCGCCCGGGTGCGCGGTGCTGGTCACCTCGCGGAACCGGCTGGCGGGACTGGCCGGCTCGCTGCTCACCGACCTGGGGGTGATGGACACGGAAGCAGGGCTGGAGCTGCTCGGCCGGATCGCCGGAGCGGACCGGGTCGCCGCCGAGCCCGAGGACGCGCGGCGGATCGTCGGGCAGTGCGGGGCGCTGCCGCTGGCCATCCGGGTCGCCGGCGCCCGGCTCGCCGCGCGCCGGCAGTGGTCGGTCGGGTACTTCACCCGGCGCCTCACCGACGAGCGGCACCGTCTGGACGAACTCGCCGTGGGTGACCAGGAGGTGCGGGCGAGCATCAGTCTGAGCTACGACCTGTTGTCCGAGCCGGCACGCCGCGCGCTGCGGTACCTCGGCTGGCTGGGACTGCCCCACTTCCCGGCCTGGGTGGCCGCCGCCGCCCTGGACGCCGACGACCTGGAGACCGACCGGCTCCTGGAACAGCTGGTCGACGCCTCACTGGTCGATGTGGAGGGCGTGGACGCCACCGGCGGCATCCGCTACCGCCTGCACGATCTCATCCGTCTGTTCGCCCGCGAGCAGGCGGAGGTGGATGACTCCGGCGACGGGCTGCGGGCCGCGGTGCGCCGGGTGCTCGGCAGCTGGCTGTGGCTGCTGGACCGCACCGGCGCGGCCGTCCCGCCGGGCACGCCGACCCTGCGCGCCGGACACCGGCACGCGGTAGCGGTCGATCCGGAGGTCGAGGACGCGGTACTGGCCGACCCGGCGGGCTGGATCCGTATGGAGGAGGAGAACCTCGCGGTCGGTGTGGAGCGGGCGGCGGCCGAGGACCTGGACGACATCGTCATCGAGGTGGCCTCGGCGACCTGCGCCTCCCCCATGATCTTCGAGAACAACTTCGTCTCGTGGGAGCGCATCCATGATGCCGCGCTCGGCGTCGTCCAGCGCACCGGCAACACCCTCGGCGAGGCGACGCTGCTGGCCTGCCTGGGGCAGGTCCGCCTGGAACAGGACCGGTTCACCGAGGCCCGCACGAATCTCGGCCGGGCACTGCGGATCTTCCGGTCCATCGGTGACGCCCACGGCGAACGCGTCGTCCTGGCGCTGATGGGCGGCGCCTGCCGGGAGCAGGGAGACCTGCCCGAGGCGCTGCGTTTCCTGGGCCTTGCGGAGGAGAAGTGGCGCGGCGAGGACGACGTCGCGGCGCTGGCACACGTGCTGCGTCTGAAGGGGGCGGTGCTGGTCGAGCGCGGCGAGCTGGAGTCGTCGGCCGGCCCCCTGGCGGAGGCACTCGACCTCTACCGGTCGGCGGGCAGTCTCCGCGGGGAGGGGCTGGTGCTGCGCACCATGGCGCTTCGCCACCTGGCCGGCGACGACCCGTCCGCCGCCGAGGAGGACGCCGGGCGGGCGCTGCGGATCTTCACCGAGCTGAATGACCGGCTGCTGGGGGCGCACGCGCGGCGCACCTGGGCCAAGGCCCGGCTGCGCCTCGGAGACCCGGCGGCGGCACGCGAGCCGCTGGAGGCCGCGCTCGCCGTCGCCCGGTCCATGGGGGACCGGTGGGGTGAGGCCCTCGCCCTGCGCACCCTGGGCCAGAGGAGCCTGGCCGCCGGCGAGCCCGCGGAGGCGGAGGCATTCCTGCGCGAGGCGATCGAGCGGTTCGCCGTACTGCGGCTGCCGCTGTACCGGGCACGCTGCCTGCGTGACCTGGCGGTGCTGCATGACAGCCGGGGGGAGGGCGCCGCGGCGCGCGCGGCACGCGCGGAGGCGATGGAGATCTTCCGTGACCACGGCACTCGCGAGTACGGCGAGCTGGCCGAGATCGCCGATGACCGGTGATTTCAGCGAGGCTGAAGAATTCCTCCAGCGGTTTCGCAGCCGATCGCGCCGGGTTGGAGAGCGTTTACAGAGCGGTTGAAGGCCGCGCGCCGATCCTCGTTCACAGCGGAAGCGAACGAGGAGGAGAAACCCATGAAGAACACGGGACACGGTGTGCGGCGCGTCGTCTGCGGGCTGGCGGCGGGCACGGTGGTGCTGGCCGGGCTACAGGCGGCGACGGTCACGCCGGCGTCCGCCGCCACCCGCGACGGCATCGTGGACGTGGCGAAGGCGGAGCTCGGCAAGGCGTCACGCAACGTCGAGAAGCCGGCCGGCAGCGGCTGTAACTACTACACGGGCTACTTCCGCACCTGGAAATCGGCCTCGGGTTGCGGCTCCGCCGACGGGGTGCAGTTCCGGGACAGCGACTGGTGCGCGGACTTCGCCAAGTACGTCTGGAAGAACGCCGGCGTGGCGTACGCGGACGTGCCGGAGACCTCCGGCGGCGTGCTGACCGGCTGGGCCAGCTCGTTCAAGGACTACGGGGTCGCGCACGGCACCTGGCACACCCGGGCCAGCGGCTACGCTCCCCAGCCGGGCGACTCGCTGGTCTTCGACTGGGACCACGACGGCGGCATCGACCACGTGGGCATCGTGACCTCCTCGACGGCGAGCACGGTCTACACCATCGAAGGCAACAGCGGCGACGCCACCCGGTCGAGGAGCTACTCGCGCTCGGACGCCGACATCGTCGGCTACTCGGCGCCGATCGTCGACAGTGTGCCCCCGGCCCCCACGGTGGTGGACGGGCGGACGCGGTTCGCGGATCTGGACGGTGACGGGCGGGACGAGCTCATCGGGATCTGGGCGGACGGGACGGTGCACGCGTACCGGAACGCGGGCTGGGATGCGGCCAAGGTGTACGACGGGGTGGACACCAAGGTGGTGGCGTCGGGGTTCACCGATCCGGAGCGGACGAAGTTCGCTGATCTGGATGGTGACGGGCGGGCGGAGATCATCGGGATCTGGGCGGACGGGTCGGTGCACGCGTACCGGAACGCGGGCTGGGATGCGCCGAAGGTGTATGACGGGGTGGACGTCAAGGTGGTGGCGTCGGGGTTCAAGGATGCGACGCGTACGACGTTCGCGGATGTGGACGGGGACGGCCGGGATGATCTGGTGGGTCCGTACGCCAACGGTGATGTGCACGTGTATCGCAACCTGGGCTGGGATGCGGCGACGGTGTTCGACGGCAACGTGCAGAAGGTCGTGGCGTCGGGGTTCAGCGCGCCGGGGACCAAGTTCGCCGACGTCGACGGGGACGGCCGGGCGGAGATCATGGCGTTCTACGCCAACGGTGATGTGCACGTGTACCGGAACCTGGGCTGGGATGCGGCCAAGGTGTTCGACGGCAATGTGCAGAAGGTCGTGGCGTCGGGGTTCGGTGACCAGTCGCGGACGAAGTTCGGTGACCTGGACGGTGACGGGCGGGCGGAGATCGTGTCGATCTTCGCGGACAAGACGGTGCACGCCTACCGCAACCTGGGCTGGGACGCCTCGCCCAACGTCTACGACGGCAACGTCCAGAAGATCGTCGCCTCCGGCTTCGACGCCTGAGTGAGGAAGCCCGCCGGCCGGGACCGCCATGACGGTCCCGGCCGGTCCCGCTCGGTTGAAGCGGATTTACAGCGAAGTTGAAGAGGCGCCGTCCATGGTGGTCCCGGCGGAAGGGGCCACCGGCGGCGCCACACGAGGTGCCGGATGCCGGACTCACTGGAAACGGAGCTTGAGTGGTGTACGAGCCGGTGTTGATGTCGGACCCGGTGGTCTCCGCGGTGCCGGTCCAGGACTGCGGGGAGCCGTTGGTGGACCTGCGGGGCTTCGGAGCGTTCCACCTGGACTCCCGGCTGGCCGACGACGCGGGCGCCTACGCCCTCCTGCGGCGAGGCGTCGCCGAGCGGCTGCTCGTCGCCCAGGAACTGCTGGAACCCGATCTCGCCCTGCTGGTGGTGGAGGGCTACCGTCCGCCCGAGCTTCAGGAGCGCTACTTCCAGGAGTCCGTCGACGAGCTGCGGACATCCCATCCCGGCTGGACGCAGAGCGCCCTGCGGCGCGAGGCGGGCCGCTACATCTCGCCACCCGAGGTGGCGCCGCACGTCTCCGGAGCGGCGGTCGATCTCACGCTCTGCACCCGGGAGGGCCTTGAGCTGCCGATGGGCACGGAGGTCAACGCGACTCCGCTCGGCGAGGACGGACCCTGCTACACCGCCTCACGGGGGATCTCCGCCGAGGCCCGGCGCAACCGCCGGACGATGGGCGGGGCTCTCGCCGCGGCGGGTCTGGTGAACTACCCGACCGAATGGTGGCACTGGTCCTACGGCGATCGCTACTGGGCCTTCGTCACCGGAGCCGGCCGGGCCGTCTACGGGCGGACGCGGCCGTCCTGATCACCGGGGAGCGCAGCGCCGGGGCGGGTTCCGGCGGGGCGGCGGCCCCTCCCCGCACGGCGCCGCCGGTCGCGGGCACGGCGGGTCAGCCGCGCCCGCTCCGGCCCGCGGCGGCGAGGGACGCGAGCTTCTCCGCCTCCGCCGAGTCCGGGGCCACCACGTAGACGACGATCAGCTGGTCGGGGTCGCCGGGCAGGGCCAGCGTCTCGTAGCCGACGTCGAGCAGGCCGGCGACCGGATGGCGGATCAGCTTGCGGCCGCCGGCCTTCTCCCGGACCGTGTGGTCCTCCCACAGGGCCCGGAACTCGGAGTTTCCCGCGGACAGCTCCGCGACCAGGGCGGCCATCCGGGGGTCGCCCGGGTGGCGCGCCGCGTCCAGCCGCAGGTACGCCGCGGTCTCGGTCGCGACCTCCGTCCAGCGCGGGTAGATCGTCCGGGCGGCGGGGTCCAGGAACGCCTGCCGGGCCATGTTGCGCTCGCCGGGCGGCATCGCGGAGAAGCCGGCGACGGCGTCGCCCAGCGCGTTCCACGCCAGGACGTCCATGCACCGGCCCAGCACGAAGGCGGGGGCCTGCAGGGCGTCCAGCATCATCTGGACCTGCGGCCGGACGGCGGCCGGGGCCGGCGGCTCCGCCTCGCGCGGCGGCCGGGCCAGGTCGTACAGGTGCGCCCGCTCGGTCGCGTCGAGCCGCAGCACGCGGGCGACCGCGTCGAGCACGGCGTCCGAGACGTTGTGCCCGCGTCCCTGCTCCAGCCGGACGTAGTAGTCGACGCTCACCCCGGCGAGCAGGGCGACCTCCTCGCGGCGCAGTCCGGGTACCCGCCGCCGCCGACCCGCGTCCGGCAGGTTCGCCTCCTCGGGCCGGATACGGGCACGGCGGGACCGCAGGAAGCCGCCGAGTTCGTCCAGATTGGTTCCCTCCATGCCCGCGACCTTAGCGGTGGTCCCGGTACGGCTCCGGCGCGGTGGCCCGCCACGGCACGGGCGGGAGCGGCCGGGTCGCGGCCCGCCGCGGCGCGGCGGGACCGGGGCCGCAGAGGAGGGGAGCGGCCGGGTGGCCGTCCCGTTGCCGAGGGACACCGTCCGCGAAGGTGGTAACCGCAGACCCAGGAAAACCAGTGCTCTGGGTAGACGGCGCGGCCGGCGGCAGAGTGGTCTCACACCGGGAGGACATCCCGGAGCGAGACCCCGGAGAACCCCAAGGAGATCCGGGCGGGGACCTCGCAGGACTTCACCGAACCATGCAGAACCTGGCAGAACCTGGAGAACACCGTGGACTACACCTCCCTTTCCGGCCGCACCGCCGTCGTCACCGGGGCCGCGAGCGGCATGGGCGCCGCGACCGCCCGGCTGCTGGCCGCGCACGGCGCCCGCGTGGCGCTGCTGGCCCGCCGCGAGGACCGCCTCAAGGAGCTCGCCGCCGAGATCGAGCGGGACGGCGGCCGGGCGATCGCCGTGGCCGTGGACGTCACCGACCAGGCGTCCGTCGACGCCGGAGCCGCCCGTGTCCACGCCGAGCTGGGCGCGGCCGACCTGGTGGTCAACGCCGCCGGCGTGATGCTGGCCAACCCGATCGACGACGGCCGCGCCGACGAGTGGACCCGGATGATCGACACCAACGTGACCGGCGCCCTGCGGATCATCCGCGCGTTCACCGCCGACCTCGTCGCCGCCGCGGCCCGCGGGGACGTCGCCGACCTGGTGAACATCTCCTCGATCGGCGCGCACTCACTCTTCCCCGGCTACACCGTCTACGCCGCGACCAAGGCCGCGTTGACCCACCTGTCGGCGTCGCTGCGCACCGAGTTCGGGCCGCGGGACGTGCGGGTGACCAACATCGAGCCCGGCCTGACCGACACCGAGCTGGGCTCGCACGTCGACAACCCCGAACTGGGGGAGGAGGGCCTGCTCAAGGAGATGGCCGCCGCGCTCGGCTCGCTGTCGGCCGGCGAGATCGCCGACCTCGTTGCCTACGTGACCAGCCGCCCCCGCCACGTCAACCTGCGCCAGATCGTCGTCCTGCCCACCCGCCAGGCGTGAGCCGCGGAACCCCACCCGCCAGGCGTGAGCCGCGGAACGGACGCCGCCGCGCCGTACGGCCGGCCCGTCCCGCCGTACGGGAACCGGCGCTAAACGATCGGCGGGCGGCCGGCGCGGAGCAGACGCAGCACCGTGGTCCAGGACATCGGACGGCGAGTCCCGTGCCCGCCCGCCAGACCCTCCCGCAGACCGGCGGCCCATACGGCGAGGTGCGCGCGGGACCGGATCCGGGCGACGCTGAGCAGCGTCCAGACCAGCAGGTAGACGGGGATCAGGGGGGCGGGCAGGCGGCGGTAGGCGAGCCAGACCCGGTTGCGGGCGACGAGCCGGTAGTAGCCGGCGTGCCGGGCGGGGTCGGTGGCGGGGTGGTGGACGACCACGCCGGGCGCGTACCAGCCGGTGCGGCCGAGGTCCCACAGTCGCCAGGCCAGGTCCACCCCCTCGTGGAAGAGGAAGAACCGGCCCGGCCAGCCCCCGGCCTCCTCGTAGTCGGCGCGGCGCACGAGGACGACGCCCTCGGCCATGACGGTGACGACGCCCGGCCGGGTCGCCTCACCGGCCCGCAGTCGCGGCACCCAGCGGCGCAGGGTGACCCCGGAGCCGGGATCGGCGATGCGCGGCTGGATGTAGGCCGCCCCGGGACGGCGGCGGGCCTCGGCGACGAGCCGCGCCAGCACGTCCGGGGCGGGCAGGACGGCGTCGTTGTCGAAGAAGAAGACGAACTCGCCGGCGCCGGGGCCGGAGAGGGCGTCGGCGCCGACGTTGCGGCCCCCGGGGATGCCCACGTTGGCGGGCAGGGCGACGGTGCGCACACCGTCCGGCACGTGGTCGGGCTCCACCCCGTTGCCCACGATGACCACGCGCAGATCGACTCCGCGCTGGGCGAGGAGGGACTCCATCGCCCTGGGGAACTCGGCGGGCCGGTCGTTCATGGTGAGGACCACCACGTCGACGGTGGCCGTCGGGCCGGTCATCGGTTCTCCTGTACATGGCTCGGCGCTCGGCGCGCGGAAGACGTCACCCGCCCGGAGGGGGTGGGGATCACCGGCCACCTTAGCGGTGTATCGGCGGAGGACAGCGGGTGAACGCCGATCCCGCCGCTCCCGGTCGACGCGGCGGCGCCGGTCAGCCGTACAGGCCGGCGGCGCGGGCGACCTCCTCGTTGCGGCGCAGGTGGTCGTGCCCGGCCGGGCCGAGGGCGGTCAGGACGCCCGCGACGACCGTCTCGATCACCGCCAGCGTGGGGACCAGGCTGTCGTACGGCGAGGGCGCCCCGACGTGGCCGGGCAGCACGACGTCGGCGATCGAGGCGATCGGCGACAGCCACGGGTCGGTGAGCAGCACCACCCGGGCCCCCCGGTCGCGGACGTAGCGGGCCAGCTCCAGCGACTCCGGCTCGTAGCGGCGGTAGTCGAGGACGACCAGGACGTCCCTGCGCCCGGTCCCCGCGAGGACGGCCGTACGCTCGACCTTCGCCTCGGGCAGCGGACAGACGTTGCCGCGCATCTGGATCAGGTGCAGAGCGAGGTAGTGGCCGAGGAGCCGGCTGAAGCGGCCCCCGGTGATGAGGATCCTGCGGGAGGGGTCGGCCAGCAGGTCGATCGCGGCCTGCAGGTCGCCGGGCGGCATGGCGGCGAAGGTCTGGGCGACGGACTCGCCGAACGCCCGGCCCGCCCGCTGCAGCAGTTCGGCCGAGGAGGAGTCGCGCGAGCCGTACCCGGTGGCCTCGTACAGGGTGGCCGGGGAGGCGTCGCGCTCGCCCAGCTCGGCGCGGAGGGCGTCCTGCAGCTCGGGGAAGCCCCCGAAGCCGAGCCGCCCGGCGAACCGGAGCACGGTCGGCGCGCTCACCCCGGCGCGCTCGGCCAGCCGGGCCACGGTCTCCAGCCCGGCGGCGGGATAGGAGGCGAGCAGGGCGCGGGCGACCTTGCGCTCGGCCGGGCTGCACTCGCCCAGCCGCTCCCTGATCATGTCGCTGATCCGCGCCATGCCGCGATTCCTTTCCCCGGGTGACGGGGCGGGGGCGCGACGCCCCCGCCGTGAAGATGATGTTCGCCGTCCGGCGCCGGTGTCCACCCGCGGCCGGACGCGGGTCCGCCCACGGCCCGCCGTGGTGCCCGTCGGCCGGACGCCCGCCCGCCGTGGTGCCCGCCTGCCGGGCGCCACGGCAGGCGGGCCACGCGGTCAGGCCGGTGCGACGGCCAGGCGCAGCCCGGTGAAGGACCCGTCGGTGCGGGAGCGGAACCCGTGCGGCTTGGTCAGCGTGACCGCGAAGCGCGGGCCGGTCTCCAGGGTGTAGCCGGTCACCGAGCGCGAGCGCCCGGCGGTGGCGAGGTCCCGGGCGACGTCGAACAGCTCGTAGCCGTCACCGGCGCCCGCGGGGGAGTCGAAGACGTCCTGGCTCGCCGGGCGGGCGGTCCGGTCCTCGGGCCGGTCGGGCCGCTTGCCGGGGGCGGTGCGCACCCCCTGGGGCGTCCACCGGTCGCCCCGGGTCAGGTGGCTCCAGCTCACGTCGTCGATCGACCACGGGTTCCGGGTGACGCGGGCCCGGGAGAGGTCGAGCACCGAGACCCCGTGCTCGCCGATCACCCGGACGTCCTCGCGGCGGGTGCCGACGCCGGTGACCAGCAGCGCGGTGTTCTCGTCCAGGCCGAACACCCGGTCGTGGCCGGTGTCGGCGGCCAGCCGGACGGCCCGGCCCTGCCTGCCGTACACCGAGAAGTGGGTGTCGAGCAGGCCGTGACGGAAGAACCCGAAGCCGCCGGCCGGGTGGTAGGCGAGGACGGCCGCGTCGTCGAAGTATCCGGGGCGGGCGCCGTCGCGCAGGCCCTCGTAGGACTCGCCGCCGGTCACCATGTCGGGCCCGGCCTGGATCTGCGCGCCGGCGCTGCTGCCCGCGACGACCGCGCCGTGCTCCAGCCGGTCGCGGACGGCCGCGAGGACGGGCGAGTCGCGGCCGTCGCGGATCATCGTCCGCACGTAGCGGTACTGGTCGCCGCCGCCGAGGAAGAAGCCGGTCATCGTCCGCACCTTCGCGGCCAGCTCGGGGGAGTCGGCGGCGGAGGGGTGGTCGAGGTCGATCGGCAGCCACTCGGCCGAGCCCGCGCCGTACCGGGTCAGCAGGCCGGCGTAGAACGCCCCGTTGGCCTCGCTGTTGGCCGCGTCGGGCGTGCCGGCGTCGGGGTCCTGGCTGGGCGGCAGCGAGGCGGCGGTGATCACCCCGAACCGGGCGGCCGGGCCGCCCGCGCGGCGGACGATCTCGCCGTAGATCTCGGCGTTGCCGTCCTTCAGGCCGCCGCCGACGAGCACCAGCGTGCCGCCGCCGTCCCGTTCCCGGTCCTGCGCCTTCGCCTGTGCCCCGGCGGGCGCGGCGGCGGCCGTGGCGGCCAGCGCGCCGGCGAGGAGCACGGCGGCGGCCCCCCTGATGAGAGCAGTGATCATGATGCCTCCGCGAGTCGTTCGATGAGGTCGGCCAGAAGGGTGACGCGGGGTTCGACGCTGGCCAGGTCGAGCCACTCGTCCTCGGAGTGGTCGGCGCCGCCGATCGGGCCGAGCCCGTCGAGGGTGGGGGTGCCGGTCCCGGCGGTGAGGTTGGCGTCGCCCACGCCGCCGGTGGCCGCCGCCTCCAGCGTGAAACCGGCGTCGCGGGCGATGGCGCGGGCCAGGTCGAGCATGCGCAGCGACGCGGGCGTGGTCTCCATCGGCGGGCAGACCGTGCCGCGCCGTACGGTGGCCCGGGTGCCGGGCACCTGCGGTACGGCGGCCAGCAGGTCCACGGCGTGCAGCGCGGCGTCCAGGTCGCGCAGGGCGCCCGCCCGGATCTCGGCCTCGATCGTCGCCTCGGGGCAGACGATGTTCGGCCGGGCGCCGGCCCGGATGACCCCGGCGTTGACGGTCACGCCGTCGGCCAGGCCGTTGAGCGCGTGCAGGCCGATGACCAGGTGTGCGGCGGCCAGGGCGGCGTCGGCGCCGCGCTCCGGCTCGATGCCGGCGTGCGCGGCCCGGCCCTCGACGGTGATCGTCAGGTCCGCGACGCCCTTGCGGGCCCTGACCAGGTCGCCGTTCTCCCGGGCGCACTCCAGGCAGAGCGCGTGGTCGCTCTCCCGGGCGAGGTCCTCGATGACCGCGCGGCTGCCCGCGCCGCCGACCTCCTCGTCGGGGGAGCAGCAGAGGATCAGCTCGCCGTACGGCTCCCGCCCGCGCCGCAGCACCGTCTCCAGCGCGTACAGCCCGGCGAGCAGGCCGCCCTTGTCGTCGCAGACGCCCGGCCCGTAGGCGCGGCGGCCGTCGGTGGAGAACGGGCGGGCGGCGGCGGTGCCGGCCTCGAAGACGGTGTCCATGTGGGCGAGCAGCAGGACGCGCGGGCCGCCCGCGCCACGCCTGCGGCCGATCACGATGTCGCCCGTACCGGGGGAGACCGTACGGCGCTCGACCCGGCAGCCGAGCGCGGTCAGCCGCGCGGCCACGAAGTCGCCGACCTTGTCGACGCCGGCCGCGTCGTAGGAGCCGGAGTCGATGTTGACCAGGGTCTCCAGGTCGCTGAGGTAGTCGGCGAGGTTCATAGGACCTTCGACAGGAAGGCGCGGGTGCGCTCGTGCCGGGGCTCGGCGAGGACCTGACGCGGGTCGCCGGCCTCCACCACCACGCCGCCGTCCATGAACACGGCGGTGTCGGCGACCTCGCGGGCGAAGCCGATCTCGTGGGTGACCACGATCATGGTCATGCCGTCGCGGGCGAGGTCGCGCATGACGTCCAGCACGTCGCCCACCAGCTCGGGGTCGAGGGCGGAGGTCGGCTCGTCGAAGAGCATCAGCTTGGGCCGCATGGCCAGGGCGCGGGCGATCGCCACCCGCTGCTGCTGGCCGCCGGACAGCTGCCCGGGGTAGCCGCGCTCCTTGTCGGCGAGGCCGACCCTGGCCAGCAGTTCGCGGCCGTGCCGCAGGGCGTCGGCCTTCGACTCGCCGCGGACCCGGATCGGGGCCTCGACGATGTTCTCCAGCGCGGTCATGTGGGGGAAGAGGTTGAACCGCTGGAAGACCATGCCGATGTCGCGGCGCCGGCGGGCGATCTCCTTCTCCCGCAGCTCGTGCAGCCGTCCGCCGCGTTCGGCGTAGCCGACCAGCTCGCCGTCCACCGACAGCCGGCCGCCGTCGATCTTCTCCAGGTGGTTGACGCAGCGCAGGAAGGTGCTCTTGCCCGAACCGCTCGGCCCGAGCAGGCACATGACCTGGCCCTGCTCCACCGCGAGGTCGATGCCCTTGAGGACCTCCAGCCTGCCGAAGCGCTTGCGCACGTTCTCGGCCAGGACCATCGTCACCGGGTTCCTCCGATCATGCGCTGGAACACGCCGGGTCCGCTCCCGGTGACGCCCCGGCCGAAGCGCCGCTCCAGGTAGGACTGCGGGACCGACAGCAGGGTGGTCAGCACGAGGTACCAGACGCTCGCCACGATGAGCAGCGGGATCGTCTGGTAGTTCTGGCTGTAGATCCGCTGGATCTGCGTCATCATCTCGGCGGCGGAGATCACCGACACCAGCGCGGTGGTCTTGAGCATGTTGATCGTCTCGTTGCCCATCGGCGGCACGATCACCCGCATGGCCTGCGGCAGCACCACGCGGCGCATGGTCAGCAGCGGCGACATGCCCAGGGAGTGGGCGACCTCGGTCTGGCCGTGGTCCACCGACTGGATGCCGGCCCTGATGATCTCGGCGGCGTAGGCCATCTCGTTCAGGCCCAGCGCCAGCAGGGCCGCGACCATCGGGGTGATCACCTGGTTGGTGGGGGCCGACCAGAAGACGATGCCGGTGAAGGGGACGCCGAGCTGGATGTCGGCGTAGAAGATCCCGAAGAACCCCCAGAACAGGATCTGCACCAGCAGCGGCGTGCCGCGGAACAGCCAGACGAACGCCCCGGAGGTGATCGACAGCACCGGGTTCCTCGACAGCCGCATGACGGCGATGATCGTTCCGCCGACCAGGCCGAGGGCCATCGCGGCGGCGGTGAGCCAGACGGTGGTCACCAGGCCCTGGAGGATCACGTCCTTGAACAGGTAGGACCTGATCGTCGGCCAGCCGAGGTTGGGGTTGGCGAGCAGTGACCTGACGAGCGCGGCGAGCAGGAACAGCACGGCCGCCGCGGCGACCCACCGGCCGTAGTGCCGGACGGGGACCGCCCTGACGCCGGCGGCGTCGCCCGCCGCCTCCGGGGCGGCGGGGCGGGATGAGGTGTCCTGCACGGCCTAGTCCACGGCCGCGTTGATCGTGGCGGTCTTCACGGCGATCGACTCGGCGCCGTACCCGGCCAGGATCTTCCCGTAGGCGCCGTCGTCGATGAGGGACTGCAGCGCCTTCTGGACGGCCTGGGCGAGCGGCTGGTTCGCCTTGGCCACGCCGATGCCGTTGGGGGAGGCGTTGTAGCCGCCCATGGCGGCCGGGTCGTCGACGGCCTCGAAGGCGGCGCCGCCGTCGGCGGTCTCGGCGGTGTAGATGGCCGCGGGCTTGGTCTGCAGGCTGGCGACGACCGTGCCGGCCTTGATGGCGAGCTGGGCGTCGGTGTCCTTGGGGTACTCCTTCTTGGAGATCTCCGGTTTGCCCGCGGCCTTGCAGTCGGACTGCCACTTGTCGATCAGCTTCGACTGGTTGGTGGCGGCCTGCGCGGCGACGGCCTTGCCGCACAGGTCGGTGTGGGCGGTGATCTTCTCCGGGTTGCCCTTCCTGACGAGGATGCCGGTGCCGGAGACGGAGTAGTCGACGAAGGTGAGCACCTGCTGGCGCTCCTTGTTGTCGGTGAGCGCCGACATGACCGCGTCGTACTGCCCGGCCTGGATGGCCGGGATGATGCCGTCGAACTTCTGCTGGCCGAACTCGAACCGCACGCCCAGCCTGGCGCCGAGCGCCTGGCCGAGGTCGTAGTCGATGCCGGTCAGCTCGGTGCCGCCCTCGGAGACGAACATCTCGAACGGCGGGTACGGCGCGTCGGTGGCGACGCGGACCTTGCCGGCGCTCCTGATCGCGTCGGGCAGCAGGGCGGTGAGGGCCGGGTCGGCGGTGATGGAGACACCGGCGACCGTCTGGGGCTTCGGCTCGGTCCCCGCGGCGGAGGCGCCGCCGGCGTCCGCGGGCGCGCCGGAGGTGGTCTGGCCGCACGCGGCGGCGCCGAACAGGAAGAGGCCGGTCAGCAGAAGGCGGTGTCTGCGCACGTCACACCTCGGGGGATCGGGGGCTGAGGTGGTCTGGATGTTACAGATACGCTCCATGATTTCCAAGATGTAATGAACATAACAATCACGTCATGCCGTCTCCACCGGTAGGCCGGGGTGCCGGGAGTGCGGGGGCCGGTGCTCGGGCCCGGGCGTCGCCGTACCGGCCGTCGCCGCCGCGCCAGTCAGGTCCGATCCGGGTCGGTCCGGGTCGGGTCGGTCCGGGTCGGGTCGGTCCGGGTCGGGTCGGTTCGCGAACTCGGAGGCGCGGCCGAACGAACGCCGATGATTCTGGTTAATCCCTGCTTTCTTGGAAAAAGCGCGGTATATATAAATTTTCATGATCCGCGGTAGACGTCGGCACGCATGCGAAGCCCTCCTGATGGCGCTGGTCCTGGCGGCCTGCTCGACGGCTCCCGCCGGACGGGAGCCCTCGGCCGCCTCCACCCCCGCCCGCGGCACGACCGCGCCGGCGGCTCCCAGCGCGACTCCGGCCACCACCCCCGGCACGGACCCGTCCGCCGGGCCCCCGCCGCTCGCCACCCTGTACGGCGACGGCCACAGCGGGGACCACGGCAGCGCGAAGATCGAGGTCATCGCGCTGGAGCGGAGCGCGCCGGATGCCGTCACCGCGCGGTTCCGGATCAGCGCCGAGCAGTCCGAGGTCAGGCTCGAAGGCTTCCACGCCTCCGGGCTCGCCGGGAGCACCCCCTACGACCACAACTCGGCCTTCTCCGGCTTCTACCTCCTCGACGACACGCGCTTCTCCGCCTACTACCCGATGAAGAGCCCCCCGGCGCGCTGCCTGTGCAGTCAGCCCGAGCCGTTCGCCAAGGTCAGGGCGGGCGAGTCCGCGCTGATGTGGGCGGTCTACCGGGTGCCGCCGGACACGACCGGCGTGGCGGTCGGCTTCCACGGCGCGGGGCTGACCCCGACGCTGCCCATCGCTCCGGCCGGTGGCGGCGGCACGCTCGACGGCGAGCCCGACGCCGCCGCCATCGCCGCGGCGACGCCCAACACGATCGCCCTCGCCACGCGGACCGACGGGACCGGCTCCTCGGTCACCGAGTCGGGCGAGCGGATCGACATCGCCCTCGACACCGACGTCCTGTTCGACTTCGACAAGGCGACGCTGACCGGCCGCGCCCGGCGGACGCTCCAGGGGACGGCGGAGCGGATCCGCGCGGAGGCGGACGGCGAGGTCCGGGTCGTCGGGCACACCGACGACGTCGGCTCCGACGCCTACAACCAGGGCCTGTCGCTGCGCCGGGCCAGGGCGGTGGAGAAGGCGCTGCGCGGGCTCGTTCCGGACGCGGAGTTCGCCACCGAGGGCAAGGGGGAGACCGACCCCGCGGAGAAGGGCACCTCGGATGGGGCCAGGGCGCGCAACCGCCGCGTCGAGGTGGCCTTCCCCCGCAAGGCCGTCCCGCCGCCGCCCGCGGCCTCCCCGTCCGCCGTCCCCGCTCCCGCTCCGTCCGAGGCGGCGGCCGCCACCGCGCGGGGCCTGCGCAAGATGACCGGGCTCACTGCGAACCTGCTGGAGCTGCGGCGCGTCGGCGGCCGGACGCTCGTCGCCACCGTGGAGCTCGCCCACACCGGCGGCGGCGAGGTCACCCTGGAGGACGGCGCCTGGGACGGCGACGTGGAGAAGGGCGGGTTCGTCTACGGCTACAAGACGGACTTCTTCTGGCTGGCGCTGGCCGACCGGTCCGGAACGCGCTACCTCCCGATGACGACGCCCGGCGACAACGGGTTCCCGCGGCACTGCGTCTGCTCGGAGATCGTGTTCACCAAGCTGCGCGCCGGTGAGCGCATCCGGATGTCCGTGCTGATGACCGCGCCGCCGCCCGGGGTGACGAGCGTGGACGTCGAGATCTCCGGCTTCACCCCGATGCGGGACGTGCCCGTCACCGGGTGACACCCCGGCGAATCCCTCGAAGCCTTTCCTGACCATTTGTTCCTTCATATAGCTATAAATGTGGATAACGGAGCACGTCGTCAGGAGGTGGTTGTTCAGTCGCACACCGAACGGGGGACCCAATGATCAGAAGGATCGTCGTCCTGCTGGCCGCCATGCTCGTCGTGATGGGCGGCGCCGTACAGGCCGCCGTGGCCCAGCCGAACCTCAACGAGCAGGACAGGAAGTTCCTGGTCCAGGCGCACCGCGGCAACCTGGCCGAGATCCGGTCGAGCAGGCTCGCGCTGAGGAGGTCGGACTCCCAGGACGTCAAGGACATCGCCCAGAAGCTCATCACCGACCACACGGCCCTGGACGACAAGCTGCGGCCGGTGGCGGAGCAGGCGGACGTGCAGCTGCCGGACCGGCCGAACCGGATGCAGCGCGAGCAGATCGAGAAGCTGTCGAACCTCAGCGGCCCGGCCTTCGACAGCGCGTGGCTGGCCGCGCAGGCCGCCGACCACCGCATGACGCTCAAGCGCCTCGACCGGGAACTGACCAACGGCTCCTCCTCGGCGGTGAGGAAGCTGGCGCAGGACGCCCTGCCGGTCATCCGGGAGCACCTGCGCCTGGTGCGCGAGGCCCGCGCGAGCGAAGGTCCGAGCGAGGGCGCGAGCGAGAGCCCGAGCGAGAGCCCGAGCTGACCCGTCCCGGACGCCACCTTGACCTCGACCTTAGTTGAGGTTTTAGGATCGACCCCTCGATCCTAAAAGAAATCCGGTGGTGTCCTGATGAACATGGAAATGGCGGCGTGGCACTCGATGTACGCCACGATGCAGGCGCAGGAGGACAAACGGCCGTTCTCCATGGCCACGCTGCGCCGGATCGGAGCCTTCGCCCGGCCGCACACCCGCAAGCTGGTGTTGTTCCTGCTGCTCAGCGTGGTGGGAGCGGTGCTGGCGGTCGCCACGCCGGTGCTCGCGGGCCAGGTCGTCGACGCGATCGTCAACCGCGCCCCGGTGGAGGCCGTGGTCCGTCTCTCGGCGCTGATCGCGGTGATCGCGCTGGCGGAGGCCGGGCTCGGCCTGGCGACGCGGTGGCTGTCGGCGACCCTGGGCGAGGGGCTCATCCTCGACCTGCGCGCCGCCGTCTTCGACCACGTGCAGCGCATGCCGGTGGCCTTCTTCACCCGGACCCGCACGGGCGCGCTGGTCAGCAGGCTGAACAACGATGTGATCGGCGCGCAGCGGGCGTTCAGCGACACCCTCTCCGGCGTGGCCGGAAACCTCGTCACGCTGCTGCTCACGCTGGTGGTGATGATCGGCGTCTCCTGGCAGATCACCTTGCTCTCGCTGATCCTGCTGCCGGTGTTCGTGCTGCCCGCCCGGCGGATGGGCTCCCGGCTGGCCCGGCTGAGGCGTGAGGCGGCCGCGCACAACGCGACGATGAGCACGCAGATGACCGAGCGTTTCTCCGCGCCCGGGGCGACGCTGGTGAAGCTCTTCGGCCGCCCGGCCGAGGAGTCGGCCGAGTTCGTCGCCCGGGCCCGCCGGGTGCGGGACATCGGGGTGCGCACGGCGATGACGCAGTCGGTGTTCGTCACCGCGCTGACGCTGGTCTCGGCGCTGGCCCTGGCCCTCGTCTACGGCGTCGGCGGCGCCTACGCGCTGCGGTCGCTGCTCGACCCGGGCGCCGTGGTCGCCCTCGCGCTGCTGCTCACCCGCCTGTACGCGCCGCTGACCTCCCTGGCCGGCGCCCGCGTGGAGGTGATGAGCGCGCTGGTGAGCTTCGAGCGGGTCTTCGAGATCCTCGATCTCAAGCCGCTCGTCGCCGAGCGTCCCGGCGCCCGCGCGGTGCCCGACGGGCCGGTGTCGGTCGAGTTCGACGACGTCCGGTTCGCCTACCCGTCGGCGGACAAGGTGTCGCTCGCCTCCCTGGAGGACGTCGCCCGGCTCGACACGCGCGGCGGCGTGGAGGTGCTGCACGGGGTGTCCTTCCGCGCCGAGCCGGGCCGCATGGTGGCGCTGGTCGGCTCCTCGGGGGCGGGGAAGTCGACGATCGCGCAGCTCATCCCGAGGCTCTACGACGTCGACGCGGGCGCCGTACGGCTCTCCGGGGTGGACGTGCGCGACCTGACGGCCGAGTCGGTCCGCGGGGCCGTCGGGATGGTGACCCAGGACGGGCACCTGTTCCACGACACGATCCGCGCGAACCTGCTGCTGGCGCGGCCGGAGGCGACGGAGGAGGAGCTGCTGGACGTGCTGCGCCGCGCCCGCCTGACCGAGATCGTCGACGCGCTGCCCGACGGTCTGGACACCGTCGTGGGCGAGCGCGGCTACCGGCTCTCCGGCGGCGAGCGGCAGCGGCTGACCATCGCCAGGGTCCTGCTGGCCCGGTCCCGGGTGGTGATCCTGGACGAGGCCACCGCGCACCTGGACTCCACCTCCGAGGCCGCGGTGCAGGCCGCGCTGGGGGAGGCCCTGGACGGCCGGACGGCGGTGGTGATCGCGCACCGGCTGTCCACCGTCCGCGCGGCCGACCTCATCCTGGTGATCGAGGACGGGCGGGTCGTGGAGCGCGGCACCCACGCCGAGCTGCTGGCGGCGGGCGGCCGCTACGAGCAGCTGTACCGGACCCAGTTCGACCAGGAACCCGCCGGCCCCGTCGCGGACCCGGCCGGCTCCGCCGTACCCGTCACGGCCGGTACGGCGGGCTGAGCCGGGGCGGTCCCGCCGGTCACGGCGGGACCGGGGACGGACCTGGCCGGGCGGCCGTGACGGGTACGGCGGGGCCGGTCCGTCAGGGGAGGCCGAGTTCGGCGAAGACCGGGCGGTGGTCGCTGCCGGGCAGGGAGTGCACGCTGAACACGCTCACCGGCATCCGCCGGTCGGCGAGCACGTGGTCGATCGTCACACCGGGCAGGGACCTCCACCCGAGCCGTGGCCAGGTCGGCGTCAGCCCCCGCCCGGCGGCGTCGGCCGCGTCGCGGTAGCCGCTCGCCAGCAGGTCCCGCACCGGCGGATGGTCGAGGGTGGCGTTGAAGTCGCCGGCCAGCACCCGCGGACGGCCGCCCGCCCGCGGCAGCGCCGCCAGGCCCGCACCCCAGCAGGGCACCTCGCCGGTCTGGCTGGGTGCGCACGGGTGCACCGAGACGACCTCGACCTCCCGGCCGCCCGGCAGCGCGACGACGGCCCGCGACTGGCGGAAGCGGCCCAGTTCGATCATCGGCGCCTCGGTGAGCGGGTGGCGGGAGTAGATGCCCGACCCGGACACCCCGGGCCGGGAGCGGTCCACGACGTACGGCATCAGGCCCCGCAGGCCCGCCCCGTCCAGGCGGCCGAGCGCGGCGGGGGTGAGCTCCTGGAGGGCGAGCACGTCCGGCCGCAGGTCGTGCACCAGCCTCATGAGCGACGCGGTGTCGCCCGAGCCCACCCTCAGGTTCGCCGCGAGCACCCGCAGCCGCGACGGCCCGGCGGCCGGGCCTCCGTCGGCGACGTACCGGGGGAGCACGGCCGCGATGAGCGCCACGCTCGCCGCGAGGGCCACGGCGGCGGACGCCCGGCGGCGCAGCACCGCCGCGAGCAGCAGCGTGACCACCGAGAGCGCCGCCACGTACGGCGTGAACGCCACCAGCGGGACCCACTGCCAGGCCGGGGTCCACCCGGCGGTCCTGACCACCGCCCACGCCGCGACCGGCAGCACCGCGAGCCACACCAGGAGACCGACCGCCCTTGACCTGATCATGGTGTGGGAGCGTAACCGGCGCCGGTGCAGATTCCGTGGAGATCCGGTGCGCGCACCGTCGTGCTCCGCCGGGACGTCCCGGCGGTCGCGGACGTCCCGGCGGCCGGCGCGGAGCGGATTCTCCGCCGTCCGGTTTCCGTCGTCCGGTTTCCGCCGTTCAGTAGGAGCCGGCGCGGCGCAGGGCGCGCGGCCGCCCGTCGGGGTCGTGCACGATCCGGTAGAGCGGGTCGGCCCACAGGGCGGTCCACCGGGAAAGACCCGGCGACCGGTAGGCGCGCAGCCGGCCGGGCGGCTGGGGGCCGTGCCGTCCCTCCTCGTGCCAGTGGTCGAGGCGGGCGGCGCAGGCGGCGAACGCGTCGAAGAAGGACCGCGGGTCCAGCAGGACGCCGTCGTCGTCCTCCGGCAGTTCGAGGTGCTCGCGGGCGAGGGTGAGCCGCAGGTCCCGGGGGAGGCGGCGGGCGCCGTCGCCGTGACCGGCGGGGTCCAGCGGCGCGCGGCCGTCCGGGGTCTCGTCGAGCACCGCGCAGGTCAGCTCGGAGTCGTAGGTCCAGGAGCGGCGGTTGAAGTTGTCGGAGCCGATGGTCGCCCACACGTCGTCGACGACGCAGACCTTGGCGTGGACGTAGACCGGGGTGCCGTTCCCGTTCTCCAGCCCGTACACCGCGAAGCGCTCGCCGCCGGCCTCCTGGAGCACCGACAGCGCCCGGTTGCGGCCCAGCACCTGGGGGACGTCGCCCAGCAGGCCGTCCTCGTCGGAGTGCAACGGCAGGACACTGATCATCAGCAGGTCCGGGTTGTCGCGCAGCGCGTCGGCGAACGACTCGGCGACCTGCGGCGACCACAGGTACTGGTCCTCGATGTAGACCAGGGCGCGGGCGCGGCGCAGCGCCTTGAGGTAGCCGCGGGCGATGCTCCGCTCGCCCCGCGGCGCGAACGGGTAGCGGGTCAGCCGGTGGGCGTAGGTCCGCAGGAGCTGTACGGCGTGCGGCCCGCGGGCGGGCGGGTCGGGGAACTGCCGCGGCAGCGGGTCGGGGCGGGTGTCCTCGCGGCGCAGCAGGTCGGCCAGGCGGTGCACGGGGTTGCGGGTCAGCGGGCCGGGGTCCTCCCAGCGTTCCCGGAAGACGGCCTCGACGTCGCCCACGGCGGGACCCTGGATCGCCGCCTGCACGTCGTGCCAGGGCGGGCGCTCGCCGTACACCCCGGACATGGGCGCGGCCTGCGGGTCGCCGTCGTGCGAGGCGTCGTCGCGGCGGCTCCAGCACAGGTCGATCCCGCCGACGTAGGCGATGTCGCGTTCCGGCCGGTCCCGGTGCCGCAGCACCACGAGCTTCTGGTGGTGGGAGCCGCCGGGCGGGACCCGCATGTCACGCAGGCACTCGCCGCCGGCGGCCTCGATCTCGTCGCCCAGGTGGCGGTTCTCGGCCTCGCTGAAGCGGAGTCCGTCCCAGTGCGAGCGCCACAGCAGCCCCTTGACCACGACACCGCGCTTGGCCGCCTCCCCGAAGACCCGGGCGACCTCCGTGCCGGGGCCGTCCAGCCGCTCGGAGGGGTCGCCCCGCCAGTCGGTGAACAGCAGCAGGTCCCCGGCGCGCAGTTCGCGGACCCGGGCGAGCAGCTCGGCGAAGTACGGCGCGCCGTGCGGGATGGGCCGGACCGTGTTGCCGTCCGACCAGGCGACACCGGGATCGTGGCGGCCGTCGATGGACGTCGCCGGGTTTCCCCGTTCCTCGGGGGTGAGGAACCAGTCGTTTGCCTTCATCGCAGGTGCTCTACCCGCCTTTGACCTGGTTTCACCCACGAGACGGGGAGCGGACCCCTCGACGGGGTCGGGGAGCGGGCCCCTCGACGGGGCCGGGGAGCGGGCTCCGAAGGGCCGGGCGCCGGCACCGCCGAGGCCGGACGGGCCGCGGCGCGGGCGTTCCCCTCCGTTGGGGCGGACGGCGGCAAAGACCCCGCCAAAAGCCGCAACACCCCGGTTTCCGGATGATGTTTCCCCAGGTCCGCTCCCTAGGCTGGCAGCGTCCGACGCCGCACCCGCCGAATGGGGGCAGCTCTCGTGAGGATCGTCGTGGACCTCAACCGGTGCGAGGCGTACGCGCAGTGCGTCTTCCAGGCACCCGACGTCTTCGCCATGCACGGCGAGGAGGCGCTGATGTACGAGCCCGGCCCCGGGGACGAGCGGCGCGAGCAGGTCATGCGGGCCGCCGCGTCCTGTCCGGTCCAGGCCGTCCTCGTCGAGTGGCCCGGCGAGGCGGCCGCGCCGGAGGGGGCGGGGACCGGTGCCCGCGGCTGACGGAGCGGCGGAGGAGTTCCGGCGGCGCGGCCACGCCGTCGTGGTCGGCGCGTCCCTGGCAGGCCTGCGGGCCGCCGAGACGCTCCGCGAGAAGGGCTTCACCGGGACACTGACCATGATCGGTGACGAGCCGCACGAGCCCTACGACCGGCCGCCGCTGTCCAAGCAGGTCCTGCTGGGCCTCACCGGCGCCGGCGACACCCTCCTGCCGCGGCGACGCGCGCTGGAGGCGCGCTGGCTGCTCGGGGAGGCCGCCACCGGGCTCGACCCGGCCGGGCGGCTGGTACGGCTGGCAGGCGGGGACGAGGTGCGCTACGACCGCCTGCTGATCGCGACCGGCACCCGCGCCCGCCCGTGGATCAGGGAGGCCGAGGCCGCCCTGGACGGCGTCTTCACCCTGCGCACCAGCGACGACGCGGCCGGTCTCGCCCGCCGGATGGACGCGCGGCCCCGCAGGGTGCTCGTCATCGGCGCCGGGTTCACCGGCTCGGAGATCGCCTCGGCCTGCCGGGAGCGGGGGATCGACGTCACGGTCGCCGAGCGCGGCCCCGCACCGCTCGTCGGGGCGCTGGGCGGCGTCGTCGGCGCGGTGGCGGCCGAGCTGCACCGCGAGCACGGCGTGGACCTGCGCTGCGGCATCACGGTCACCGCGCTGGAGGGCGACCAGGCCGGGCGGCTGCGGTGCGCCCACCTGTCCGACGGCACCGCGCTGGAGGCGGACGTGGCCGTCGTCGCGCTGGGCGCGGTGCGCAACACCGAGTGGCTCGCCGGATCCGGGCTGGCCGCCGGGCCGCGGGGGATCGCCTGCGACGCCGGGTGCCGGGCCTTCGACGTGCACGGCATCGTCACCGACCACGTCTTCGTCGCCGGGGACGTCGCCCGGTCCCCGCACCCGCTGTTCGGCTACCAGTTCCTGTCGCTGGAGCACTGGGGCAACGCGGTCGCCCAGGCCGAGGTCGCCGCGCACAACATGGTCAGCCCCGGCCCGGACCGCCGCCCGCACCTGTGGCTGCCGGCGTTCTGGTCCGCCCAGTTCGGCGTCAACATCAAGTCCGTCGGCGTCCCGCCCATGGGCCGCGAGCTGGCCGTCGTCCAGGGGTCTCTGGCGACGCGCCGGTTCGCCGCCGCCTACGGCCACCAGGGGCGCGTCATCGCCGCCGTCACCTTCGACCACGGCAGGTGGCTGCCGTTCTACGGCCGGCTCATCGAGTCGGCCGCGCCCTTCCCGCCGGACTTCGCCCAGGTGGACCGCGCCCCCGGGGGTGCGCGGGCGATCCCGGCGGAGTTCCCCGACCCCGCCCTGCCCACCCACGGCCCCACCGTCACCCTGAGCGGCTACGCGCCCGACGAGCGGCGCGTCACGTTCGTCCCGGCCCGCCTCTGAGGACCGTTGAGGACTCTGAGGACCGTTGAGGACTCTGAGAACCATCCGCCGCTCCGAGAGCCGTCCGCCGCTTCACGGAACCGCTGAGAACCACCGAGAACCACCGAGAACCGCCCGCCGACCCCGGGAACCGTACCCGCCTTCCGGGAGCCGTCCGCCCAGAGGAGCCCGTCATGACCTCAGCCACCCTGCTGCGGCGGATCACCGACTACGCCAGCCGCGCCGACCCCTACCCGCTCTACGCCGAACTGCGCAGGACGCCGGTGGCGCGGCAGGAGGACGGCGTCTACGCGGTGAGCACGTACTGGGAGATCGCCGCCCTGCTGCACGACCCCCGCCTCAGCTCCGACCCCCGCAACCGGGTCCCCACCGCCGGTGAGGAGGACCTCCTGGAGGAGGAGCAGGAGGGGCTGCCGCCCGCCTTCCTGCGGCTCGACCCGCCCGAGCACGACCGGCTGCGCCGGCTGGCGAACCGGCCGTTCGGGCCGCCGGACAGCCCCCGGCGGATCAGCGACATGCGCGGCGACCTCGCCCGGATGGTCTCCGGCCTGATCGACGGCCTGCACGACCGGGAGGAGGCCGACCTCGTCGAGGACTTCGCCTACCCCTTCCCGGTGATGGTGATCTGCGAGCTCCTCGGGGTGCCGCACGAGGACGAGGCGCGCTTCCACGTCTGGGCCGAGGCGATCGTCGCCGGGCTCGACCCCGGCGAGGAGGGGGAGGGCCCGGTCGAACGGCGGCGCGCCGCCCAGCGGGCCCGCGGGGAGCTGGGCCGCTACCTGGCCGGACTGATCGAGGACCACCGCCGCGCGCCCGGCGGCGACATGCTGTCCGCGCTGGCCGCCGGGCACGGCGACCGGGAGCGCATGTCGCCGCTGGAGCTGGTCGTCACCGCGGTCCTGCTGCTCATCGCCGGCCACGAGACCACGGTGAACCTCATCACCAACGGCATGCTGACCCTGCTGCGGCACCCCGACGCCCTGCGGAGGCTGCGGGAGGAGCCCGGCCTGGCCGTGCCGCTGGTGGAGGAGCTGCTGCGCTTCGAACCGCCGGTGCAGCTCCTGCCCCAGCGCACCGCCCTCGCCGACATCGACGTCGGCGGCGTCACCATCCCCCGGGGGGCGCCCGTCTGGCTGGTCCTGGCCTCCGGCAACCGGGACCCCAGACGCTTCACCGACCCCGACCGGTTCGACCCGGGCCGGACCGGCAACGAGCACCTCGGGTTCGGCGGCGGCATCCACTACTGCTTCGGCGCGCCGCTGGCCCGGCTGGAGGCACAGGTCGCGCTCACCGAACTGGCCCGCCGGCTCGTCGAGCCCCGGCTGGTGGAGGATCCGCCGCCCTACCGGCGCAACCCGGTGCTGCGCGGCCCCCGCCACCTGCCCGTCGCCTTCGGCGGCTGCGCGCCCTGACGCCCGGTCAGACGCCGGGCACCGGGTACGGCCGGGCACAGGACCGCTCGCGCGGGCCACGCGGCCACGCGGGCCGGGCGCCGTACGGTCAGGCGCCGGGCAGGCCGTACGCTTCGGCGATCAGACCGTAGGAGCGGATCCGCGCCCCGGGGTCGGCGACCTGCGAGGTGATCATCAGCTCGTCGGCCTCGGTGCGCTTGCGCAGCTCCTCCAGCCCCGCGCGCACCGCGGCGGCGTCGCCCAGCACCACGTTCGACAGGTGGTCGTGGACGAAGGCCGCCTCGGCCGCGGAGTAGGGGTAGGCCTCCGCCTCCTCGGGCGTGGGGATCGGCTCCGGGGCGCCGCGGCGCAGGCGCAGCATGGCCAGCGCGCCCGGCCGGGCCAGGCGCAGCGCCTCCTCGGCGGTCCCGGCCGCCACGGCGGCGACGCCGATCATCGCGTACGGCCGGTCCAGCGCCTCCGACGGCTGGAACGCCGACCGGTACAGCTCCAGGGCGGGGACGGTGTTGGCGGAGCTGAAGTGGTGGGCGAACGCGAACGGCAGCCCCAGCAGGCCGGCGAGCTGGGCGCTGAAGCCGCTGGAGCCGAGCAGCCAGATCGGCGGGCGGCCCGACTCCGGGGAGCGGGGGACGGCCGAGAGCCGGTGCAGGGGGTCGTCGGCCGGGAACGAGGCGTCGAGGAAGCCGGTCAGTTCGGCGAGCTGCTCGGGGAAGTCGTCGGGCCCCAGGTCGCCGCGGCGCAGCGCCCGCGCGGTGGCCGGGTCGGTGCCCGGGGCGCGACCGAGACCGAGGTCGATGCGGCCGGGGTGCAGGGCGTGCAGGGTGCCGAACTGCTCGGCGATGATCAGCGGCGCGTGGTTGGGCAGCATCACGCCGCCGGAGCCCAGCCTGATCGTCCGGGTCGCCGCGGCAAGGTGGGCGATCAACACTGCGGGGGAGGAGCTGGCCACCGACGGCATCCCGTGGTGCTCGGCCACCCAGATGCGGTGGTAGCCCCACTCCTCGGCGCGTCTGGCCAGCTCGGTGCTGCCCGCCAGCGCCTGGGTGGCGGTGAAGCCCCTGCCGACGGGCGCCAGGTCGAGGATGGACAGCGGGACCTCGGCGGAGCCGCGCGCCGCGCCGCGGATGTCACCGGGGCCGTCGCCGGAGATGTCATGAGCCATGTCAGCGGCGAACCCGCCCCGGCCCGCGTTTATTCCGGCGTCCCCTCCCCGTCCCGGGCCCCGGCCAGCTCCGAGTGCCGGTAGGAGTAGGCGAAGTACACCACCAGGCCGATCACGAACCACACCGCGAACCGCACCCAGGTCTGCCACGCCAGGAAGGTGATCAGCCAGAGCGAGAAGGCGATGCCGACGGCCGGGACGACCGGCATGCCCGGGACGCGGAAGGTCCGCGGCAGGTCGGGCCGCCGGTAGCGCAGCACGATCACCGCGGCGCACACCACCACGAACGCCAGCAGGATGCCGATGTTGGTCAGCTCCGCCGCCTCCACGATGGGCAGGAACCCGGCGATGAGCGCCGAGAGGACGCCGACGATCCAGGTCACCCGGTACGGCACGTGCCGTACCGGGTGGGTCTTGGCGAACCACTTCGGCAGCAGCCCGTCGCGGCTCATCGCGAACCACACCCGGGTCACCCCGAGCATGAACGTGAACATCACGGTGAGGATGCCGATGATCGCCCCGACCGCGATCACGTCCGCGAGCCGGGTCAGGCCCACCGACTGGAACGCCGTGGAGAAGCCGCTCTCCCGATCGATCTCGGTGTACTTCTGCATGCCGGTCAGCACCAGACAGGCCAGCACGTACAGCGTCATCGCGATGGCGAGCGAGTACATGATCGCCCTCGGCATGTGCCGCGTGGCGTCCTTGGACTCCTCCGCGGCGGTGCTCATCGCGTCGTAGCCGAACACCGCGAAGAACACCGTGGCCGCGCCCGCGAACACGCCCCCGACGCCGAAGGGGAAGAAGGGGACGTAGTTCGAGGACCTGACGTAGAAGGCGCCGACCACGATGACCAGGATGACCACGGCGACCTTCAGCCCGACGACGGCCATCTCGAACCGGGCCGCGTTGCGCATCCCGAGGTTCAGCAGCCAGGCGATCAGCAGGCACAGCAGCGCGGCGAACAGGTCCACCCGGTGCCCGCCGCCCGTCCCCGGCGCGCCCAGCATCCACGCCGGGAGATCGGCGCCGAGACTGCCCAGCAGGAAGGAGAAGTAGCCGGAGATGCCGATGGCGACCACCGCGACGATCGCGGTGTACTCCAGCAGCAGGTCCCAGCCGATGAACCAGCCCGGCAGCTCGCCGAGCACCGCGTAGCCGTAGGTGTAGGCGGACCCCGCCTTCGGGATGAGCCCGGCGAACTCGGCGTAGGAGAACGCCGCCGCCGCGCTCGCGATCCCGGCGACCAGGAACGACAGCACGACGGCGGGACCGGCCTTGCCGTTGGCCACCGCGCCCGCGAGCGTGAAGATGCCCGCGCCGATGATGCCGCCCACCCCGATCGCGGTGAGCTGCCACACCCCCAGCACACGGGTGAGCTGCCCCGTCCCGCCGCCCCCGGCCTCTTCGATCTGTTCGAAGGGCTTGCGGCGCAGCACGCCTTTTCCCGTCCGCAGTCCGGCCACGACCCATCTCCCCCGAGCGACGCCCGGCGGCTGGGCGCCGCCGCCTGCCCGGCCCCCGTTTTACCCTCTTTCACCTGCGGCTATGCGAGCCTCCCCGAGGATCGGCCCGGGCTCGCCGTGGCCCCGCCGGACCCGGCGCGGTACCGTCGAGTCATAGGACATAAGCCACCCGGGGGGCCGCTATGGCAAGCGATCCCGATCACGTGCTCGACGCCATCGACGGAGTCGTCGACGAATGGCTCACCATGAGCGAGGACTCGATGCGCTGGGCGCCACCAGAGAAAGCCCCGCCGCGGCAGCGGCTCGGCCTGCCGGCGCCGCCCCTGCCGCAGATCGTCGAGGGGATCATCCAGGAGGTCGGCGCCCGCACCCAGGCCGTGGTGGAGGCGGTCCGCCCGCTGGGCGAGGGGGTGATCGAGGCGTTCGCCGCCGTGCTGGACAACTCCCCGGTACGGCACCTGCTCCACACGGGCCCGCGTGACCGGCCCCCGCACGGACCGGCCGGCCACGATGAGGACGGCCCCGAGGACGGTCCCGCGGATCCTCAGGCCGGATAGCGGATCCTCAGGCCAGATAGTCGCGCAGGGCCTGGGACCGGGACGGGTGGCGCAGCTTCGACATGGTCTTGGACTCGATCTGCCGGATGCGCTCGCGCGTCACGCCGTAGACCTTGCCGATCTCGTCGAGCGTCTTGGGCTGACCGTCGGTCAGGCCGAACCGCATGGATACCACGCCCGCCTCGCGCTCCGACAGCGTGTCGAGCACCGAGCTCAGCTGCTCCTGCAGGAGCGTGAAGCTGACCGCGTCGGCCGGGGTGGGCGCCTCGGAGTCCTCGATGAGGTCGCCGAACTCGCTGTCACCCTCGGTGCCGAGCGGGCTGTGCAGGGAGATCGGCTCGCGGCCGTACTTCTGGACCTCGACGATCCTCTCCGCCGGCATGTCGAGCTCGCGGCCCAGCTCCTCCGGGGTGGGGTCGCGGCCCAGGTCGGCCGTCATCTGCCGCTGCACGCGGGCCAGCTTGTTGATCACCTCGACCATGTGGACCGGGATGCGGATGGTCCGTGCCTGGTCGGCCATGGCGCGGGTCACGGCCTGCTTGATCCACCAGGTGGCGTAGGTGGAGAACTTGAAACCCTTGGTGTAGTCGAACTTCTCCACCGCGCGGATCAGGCCGAGGTTGCCCTCCTGGATGAGGTCCAGGAACAGCATGCCGCGGCCGGTGTAACGCTTGGCCAGCGAGACCACGAGCCGGAGGTTGGCCTCCAGCAGGTGGTTCTTGGCCCGGCGGCCGTCCTCGGCGATCCACTCCAGCTCCGCGCGGACGTCGGGGGCCAGGCCGTCGCCGTCGGTGGCGAGCTGCTCCTCGGCGAACAGACCGGCCTCGATGCGCTTGGCCAGCTCCACCTCCTGCTCGGCGTTGAGCAGGGGGACCTTGCCGATCTGCTTGAGATAGTCCTTGACCGGGTCGGAGGTCGCGGACGCCGAGACGCCGCTGAAGTCGTCGTCATCGTCGGCCAGGACCAGCGTGTCGTTGTCAACCGGGGCCGTCACCGCGATCACACCCTTCGTGAGCCGAGCAGGGCGAACACCCGCTCCTTCTCCTTCAACGTACGTCCCGCGCCGGCGTGCTGCGGACACGCGGAACCCCGCCCGCGGCCCGGGACCACCTCGGTCTTCTGCCCCGTTCCCCTCCGCCTGAATCGGTTCCGCCCCAACCGTGTGGCCCGCGTCACCCATCGTGACCTGCGCGGACGTCCCGTCCCGCCGTCGCGCTCCGGCCGCCCCCGGCCGCCCCGGCACGCCCCGCCCGGCGGCGGCGTGCCCTCGGCCGGAGGGCCGAACAGAGCACGCCGCCGGATGGGTCAGCGCGGTACGGCCCGCACCCACCCGCGGTCCCCGTCGACGAAGCCGTCCATCGCCAGGCCGGCGTCGTCGAGCTCCCGCGCCAGGAAGTCGTCGTCGAGGCGCCTGCTGAGGAAGAAGTGGGTCCAGCGCCGGTCACCGACCGTGTACTCCATGGTGGCCGCCAGCATGCCGGGCTCCGGCCGGCTGACCTCGGTCATGCGCATGACGTGGCCGTCGTCGGTCACCCGCTCGGAGGGCCCGACCGTGTCGTACCACTCCGGGGGCTTGCGCTGGAGGATCACCAGGCCGCCGTCGGCGACGTGGTCGCGGCAGGTGCGCAGGAACGCCCGGCGCAGCTCGTCGTCGGCCGTCTCGATCACGAACGACATGAGCAGGACCACGTCGAACGTCCGGCCCAGGGCGAGCGTCTGGATGGGGGAGCAGACGGTCTCGGCGCCTTCGATGTGCGCGAGCATCTCCGGCGACTCGTCGACGGCGACCACCGGGTGGCCGAGGGCCAGGAGGCCGTGGGTGACCCTTCCGGCCCCCGAGCCGAGCTCCAGGATGCTCGCGCCGGCCGGGACGGCGCCGTGCACGAGCTCCGGCTCGCCGTTCGGGGTCAGCATCGCGTAGTAGTCGACGGCGCAGCCGTCCGGGGTGATGGGGCCGGGACCGGTGCCGTGGTAGATGCGCTTCGCTTCCATGATCCCCATCATGTGTCGCCGCCCGGGGCCGCGCGCGGCGATACGGCGGGCCCGTGAGGATCCGGTGGGAAGCGGCGGTACGGCGAGCCCGGTGAGAAAACGCCCGAAACGGGCATGGCTCGCTGAGAACGAGGAAGCACCCGAAGCGTGACCGGGGTCGCGGCCCGGGTTCCGCACCAGCTGGAGGCCCGTCATGGTCGACTTCCCCGAGTCCGGCGTCTTCTTCGTCGGCAACGCCACGATGCTCATCCGCTACGACGGGTTCACCCTGCTCACCGATCCGAACTTCCTCCACCGGGGCCGGCGCGCCTACCTCGGCTACGGCCTGAGCAGCAGGCGCCGCACCGATCCGGCGATACAGGTGGAGGACCTGCCCCCGCTCGACGCCGTCGTGCTGTCGCACATGCACGGCGACCACTGGGACCGGGTCGCCCGCCGCGGGCTCGACCGGTCCGTGCCGATCGTGACCACCCGGCAGGCGGCGCGGCGGCTGCGGCGCCAGGGCTTCGGCGAGGCCGCGGGCCTGAGCACCTGGCAGGAGCGGATCCTCCGCCGCGACGGCCGCACGCTGAAGATCACCGCGCTGCCCGGACGGCACGCGCCCGGGGCGGCCCAGGTGCTGCTGCCGCCGGTGATGGGCAGCATGCTGGAGTTCGGCCGCCGGGACGGCCGGGTCGGCCTGCGCATGTACATCAGCGGCGACACGCTGATGGACCGCGAGCTCCTAGCGCCCATCCCCGAGCGTTACCCCGACATCGACGTGGGCGTCGTCCACCTGGGCGGCACCATGATCCTGGGCATGATGATGGTGACCATGGACGGCGCGCAGGGCGCCGAGTGGCTCTCCTTCATCGGCCCCAGGCACGCCGTGCCGATCCACTACGACGACTACGAGGCGTTCTCCTCCGGCCTCGACGACTTCCGCGAGGAGGTCGAGCGGCGCGGCCTGTCCGACCGGGTGCGCTACCTCGCCCGCGGCGAGACCTGCCCGCTGCCGGTGCGGACCGCCCACAGGAAGGCCCCGGCGCCGCAGCGCTCCTGAACCTCCCGGCCGGACCGGGGCCCTGCCCGGTCCGGCCGGAACGCCTCACCCGTGGCCGGCCGGGGCTCCGGACCCCTCCGACACGCTGTCCATCCAGGCCCGGTGCAGACCGGCGAAGCGGCCCCCCTCCGCGATGAGCCGGTCCGGGGAGCCGTCCTCCACGATCCGGCCGCCCTCGATCACCAGCACCCGCTCGGCGGTCTCGACCGTCGACAGCCGGTGGGCGATGATCAGCGCGGTCCGGTCGGCGAGGATCGTGCGCATCGCCCGCTGAACGAGCCGCTCACCCGGCACGTCGAGGCTGGAGGTGGCCTCGTCGAGGATCAGCACCGCCGGGTCGGCGAGGAAGGCGCGGGCGAAGGCCACCAGCTGCCGCTGGCCCGCCGACAGCCGGCCGCCGTGCTTGCCGACCTGGGTGTCGTAACCCTCCGGGAGCGCCGAGATGAAGTCGTGGGCGCCGATCGACCGGGCGGCCGCCACGACCTCGTCCATGGTCGCGTCCGGGCGGCCGAACCGGATGTTGTCGGCCACCGTACCGGTGAACAGGAAGTTCTCCTGCGTCACCATGACCACCGCGCCGCGCAGCGTCTCCTCGGCGAGGTCGCGCAGGTCGACGCCGTCGAGCAGCACCCGGCCGGCGACGGGGTCGTAGAACCTGGCGACCAGCTTCGCCAGCGTGGTCTTGCCCGCCCCGGTGGTGCCGACCAGCGCCACGTTCTGCCCGGCGGGGATCACCAGGTCCATCTCCGGCAGGACCGGCGTGCCGTCGAGGTAGGAGAACTCCACCCCCTCGAACCGCACCTCGCCGCGCGGCCGCTCCAGCGCCACCGGCTCGCGCGGCTCGGCCACCACGGGCCGCTCGTCCAGCACGCCGGCGAGCTTCTCCAGCGCCGCCGCCGCCGACTGGAACGTGTTGTAGAACTGGCTGATCTCCTGCATCGGCTCGTAGAACTGCCGCAGGTAGAGCAGGAAGGCCGCCAGCACGCCCACCTGGACGTCACCGCCGATGGCCCGCCAGCCGCCGTACAGCAGGACGGCCGCGATCGTGACGTTGCCGATCAGCTTGACCCCCGGCATGAACATCGCGATCAGCCGCATGCTGCGGAGGTTGGCGTCCCGGTAGTCCACGTTGAGTTCGGAGAAGATCTCCTGGTTGCGCGGCTCCCGGCGGAACGCCTGGACCGCCCGGATGCCGGTCATCGACTCCACGAAGTGGACGATCACCAGGGCGACCGTCTCCCGGGTCCGGCGGTAGGCGAGGCTCGACTGCCGCCGGAACCACCGGGTGAACAGCAGCAGGACCGGCAGCGGCAGCAGGGCGACCAGCGCCAGCGGGACGTCCAGGACCAGCAGCAGGACCGCGGTGCCGACCAGCGTCAGCACGGCGGTGACCAGCCCGTCGAAGCCCGACTGCAGCATCTCGGAGATGGCCTCGATGTCGGAGGTGAGCCGCGCGACGACCCGCCCGGAGGTGTAGTCGTCATGGAACGACAGCGACAGCCGCTGGAAGTGGCCGAACACCCGCCGCCGCAGCTCCAGCAGGATGTTCTGGCCGATCCGGCCCGCCATCCTGAGGAACACCTGCCGACTCACCGCCTGCACGGCCGCCGCGACCAGGATCGCCGCCACGACGGTCACCAGCGTCCCCGGCCCGTGCCCGGCGGCCATCGGCGGGATGCCGGAGTCGATGCCGACCTTGACCAGGAAGGGGATGGCCAGGGCGGCGGCGTTGCAGACGACGATGACCGCGACGAGCAGCGCGATCTGCCTGCGGTAGGGGCGCAGCAGCTCGCCGAGCAACCGCCTGGACTGCGAGCGCAGCGCCAGCGACTCCTGCGGCGGCAGGTCGTCGTCCTTCTCGGCGGCGACCCCCCGCCACGCCCGTTCGTCCTGCTCGTCCCGCTCGTCCCGCTCGTGCTCCGGCCGGTCCGGGCGGGCCGCGCCCGCCGGTCTCGCGTGGTCCGTCGTGCTCATCGCAGCGCCCCCTCGCTGTCCAGGTCCATGCCGGCGCCCAGGCCGGCCCCCTCGTCCGGGCCTGAGTCCGGGCCTGAGTCCGGGTCCGGGTCCGGGCCGATCTCGTCGTCCAGGGCCGCCGACAGCAGCGCGCGGTACTCCGGCACGCTCGCCAGCAGCTCGTGGTGCCGGCCGACGTGCGCGATCGTGCCGTCCAGCAGCAGCGCCACCTTGTCCGCCAGCAGCACGGTGGAGGCGCGGTGCGCCACGACGATCCCGGTCGCGTCGCGCAGCACGTGCCGCAGCGCCTCCTCCACGAGGATCTCCGTCTCGACGTCCAGCGCCGAGAGCGTGTCGTCCAGCACGAGGATCCTCGGCCGGCTCAGCACGGCGCGGGCCAGGGCCAGCCGCTGGCGCTGACCGCCGGACAGCGACATCCCCTGCTCGCCGATCCTGGTGTCCAGCCCCCACGGCAGCCGGTGGACGAACCCGGCCTGGGCCGTCTCGATCGCCGCCTCGATCTCCTCCTCGGTGGCGTCGTGCCGGCCCAGCGTCAGGTTCTCCCGGACGCTCATCGAGAACAGCGTCGGCTCCTCGAAGGCCGTGGCGACCAGCGAGCGCAGCGCGGGCAGCGACAGGTCCCGTACGTCGTGCCCGTCGATCGTGACCCGGCCCGCGGTGACGTCGTGCAGCCGCGGCACCAGGGAGGTCAGCGTGGTCTTGCCCGAGCCCGTCGCGCCGACGACCGCGACCGTCTCGCCGGGCCGTACGTCCAGCCAGACGTCACGCAGCACCGGCTCGGCCGCGCCGGGGAAGCGGAACTCCACACCCTCGAACCGCAGGTGCCCCCGGGGCCGCTCGATCTCCCCGGAACCGCCGACGATCTCCGGCTCGGTGTCGAGCACCTCCAGCACGCGGTCCGCCGCGGTCATCGCCTCCTGGCCCTGCACCAGGATGAAGCCCAGGGCCGAGATGGGCCACACGAGCTGCAGCATCAGCGTGGTGAAGGCGACCAGCGTGCCCAGCGTCAGCGCGCCCGAGCCGACCGCGAGCGCGCCCAGCAGCAGCACCAGCGCGAGGGTGACGTTCGGGACCACCTCCAGGAAGGTGAAGAACTTCGACGACAGCCGCACCTTCTCCATCGAGGAGCGGTAGACCTTGTCCGCCCCCTCACCGAAGAGGCCGGCGATGTGCCGTCCGCGGCCGAACGCCTTGATCGTCCGGATGCCGACCGCGGACTCCTCGATCACGGTGGCGAGGTCGCCCTGCTCGTCCTGGACCCGCCGGGAGACGTCGATGTACCCCCGTTCGAAGCGCAGCGAGGTGATCACCACCGGCGCCGCGGACAGGGCGACGAGCAGGCCGAGCGGCCAGTACATGTTCAGCAGCAGCACGGTCACCGTCACGATCTGCACGGTGATCAGGACGAGGAAGAGGATGCCGAAGCCGAGGAACCGCCGGATCACCGACAGGTCCGTGGTCACGCGCGACAGCAGCTGGCCGGACTGCCAGGAGCCGTGGAAGCCCATCGGCAGCCGCTGCAGGTGCCGGTAGACGTCGTCGCGGAGCCTGGTCTCCACGTCCAGGACGACGTCGGACATCAGCCACCTGCGGGCGAAGATGAGGCCCGCCTCCAGCACGCCCAGCGCCAGGGCCAGCAGGGCGAGGGGGACCAGGGCGCCGGTGTCCCTGTCCGCGACGGGACCGTCGATGATCTTCCGGGCGACCATCGGGATGACGATCGCGATCCCGGTCGCCACGAGGGCGGGCAGCCAGATGAAGACCAGGCGGGTGACATGGGGGCGGAGGTAGGACCTCATCCGCCACAGGGAGGTCAGGCCGCGGCGGCGCGGCGGGGGAGCGGGGGCCGGGCGGGGGTCCTCCGCGGGCCCGGCGGTGTCGTCTCCGGTCGAGTCGTTGGAGTCCTTCTGTTCGAGGGGGTCCGTATCAGGGGGCATCAGCAGGCAGCACTCTCCTCACGGTCTAGGGGTGGTTGGTCGCCGACCGGCGCACAGAACCCGCCTAGGCTAAGGCAGCCGTCAACCGGTTTTCCGGTCGGTGGAGCCGCCGGATCTCCCGGACATTCCAGTCATTCCAGACCGGGCATGAAGGCTCACTGTGGCGGAGGGGTGCCTTGAGTCTCCGCCCGCCGTACGGCGTCGGCAACTGCCCCGGGGGTGGCGCTGCCGTAACCGCGGCGGCAGGCGAGGCTGCGCGCCGTACGGCGGTCTAAGCTGGTGTCAACACCGCCCCGGCGGGGCGGCGACCCGCTCCGACCTGGGAGTTGGTGGCGATGACGGATCGGCTGCCCGCGAATCCCCGCGCCGTCGCGCGCCCCTCGGACGGCGGCACCGCGCTCCGTCCCGGAGCCTCGGCGATCGCCTCCCGGGCGCTGCCCGCGGCGGAGGGGACGCCCCGCGAGGAGGACCTGCTGGATCTGGTGGGTGACGCCCGCTTCGTACTGATCGGGGAGGCGTCCCACGGCACCCACGAGTTCTACGAGGCCCGTGCCCACATGACGCGGCTGCTCATCGAGAAGCGGGGATTCTGCGCCGTGGCGGCGGAGGCCGACTGGCCCGACGCCTACCGGGTGAACCGCTACGTCCACGGCCGCAGCGACGATCTCACCGCGGAGGAGGCGCTGCGCGGCTTCGAGCGCTTCCCCACGTGGATGTGGCGCAACGCGGTGGTGCTCGACTTCGTCGGCTGGCTGCGCGCCCACAACGACCGGGCCGGCCGCGCCGAACGCGCCAGGGCGGGCTTCTACGGCCTCGACCTGTACGGCATGTACCGGTCGATCCACGAGGTCGTCGCCTTCCTGGACAGGACGGACCCGCAGGCCGCGGCGCGCGCCCGCGAGCGCTACGCCTGCTTCGACCACTACGGCGCCGACGACAGCCGGGCGTACGGCTTCGCCGCCGCGTTCGGAGCCGGAGAGTCGTGCGAGGAACAGGCGGTCGAGCAACTGGCCGACCTGCGCGCCCACACGCTGGAGCACGTCCGAAGGGACGGGATGCTCGCCCGCGACGAGGTCTTCTACGCCGAACGGAACGCCAGGGACGTCGTGGCCGCCGAGGAGTACTACCGCACGATGTTCGGCGGGCGGGTCTCCTCCTGGAACCTGCGCGACACCCACATGGCCGAGACGCTGCACGCCCTCGCCGCCCACCTCACCCGGCAGCGCGGCCGGCCGGCCAGGATCGTGGTGTGGGCGCACAACTCCCACGTCGGCGACGCGCGGGCCACCGAGGCCGGCGAGGAGGGCGAGGTCACGCTCGGGCAGCTCGCCCGCGAGTGCTTCCCCGGAGAGTGCCGCCTCATCGGCCTCACCACCTACACCGGCACGGTGACGGCCGCCGGCGACTGGGGCGCCCCCGCCGACCGCATGCGGGTACGGCCCGCCTTCCCCGGAACGGCCGAGGAGCTCTTCCACCGCACCGGCCGCGGCGACTTCCTGCTCGACCTGCGCGCCGCCGGGGAACCCGCCTCCGGGAAACCCCCCTCCGGGGAGTACGGCGCGGGCGAGCCGGGTGGCGGTGAGCGCGGCGCGGGGGGACCCGGCGCCGGTGATCCCGCGGGGGGACTCGGCACGCCCCTGCTGGAGCGGGCGATCGGCGTGGTCTACCGCCCCCGGACCGAACGGCGGAGCCACTACCTGCACGCCCGCCTGGCCGGGCAGTTCGACGCGGTGATCCACATCGACGAGACCCGGGCCGTCGAGCCGCTGGAGCGGACCGCCCGCTGGGAGCGGGGCGAGGCCCCCGAGACCTACCCCTTCGCCGTCTGAGCCGGAGCGCCCGAGCCCAGGGAAGTCTTCCCACCCGGTTCGACGGCGGCGACTTCAGCCGCGCGGTGTTCGCCGGCGTGCTTGTCTTCATGGCTTCTCATTCCGGGTCGTGACGGTCGTCCAGTAGACGGGGCAGCAGGCCCAGGGCGACACCGGCTGCTGCGCCACCGCTGAGCAGGGCGGTGGGCCAGGGGGCGCCGGCCGCCAGGGTGAGGGCGCAGGCGATGGCCGCGACCAGGGTGGTGATGGTGAGCACGATCAGGACGGTCGTGGAGAACATGCGGGTTTCACTCCTGCGGTGGTGCCGGCACCGTGCCGGCGGTGTGTTCATCGGCCCAGAACTCGATCAGCTCTTCGCGGGTGAGCCGGTCGGATGGGCGGTTGGGCGGGATACGTCCGGTGGTCAGCGCCCAGGTGGTGACCAGCAGTATGAGCAGCTGGTCGTCGTCGGTGACCTGAGGTGGGAAAGGGCGGCAGGACCGGGTGCCGTTGACGCGCAGGAAGGCGTGGGCACTGGCGCATGGCATGGGGCTCTCGCCTCCGTCGTCGGTGGCAGGGGGTGCGCGGTCAACGATGCGGGGGCTGTGGCGACGGCTGCCACCACTTCCAGCATCCTCGAATGAACCCGGACAAGCCGCTGCTTTCCTGGTGGTGATCTCTCCGCGACGCCATGCGTCGGCCGGTGTCCGGTGTCGTCCGGAAGCCCTTCGGCGCCGTCCGGTCTCATCCGGAATCCGCATCCGTTCTCATCCGGGATCATCCGGAGTCATCCGGGCCGTTCTCTGATTCCCCTGGTCACCCGTTCTTCCGGGGGGCGCGTGTTCCGGACGAGACGGGATGTGCGATCTGCCCCAGCTTGACAGTCCTTTGGTGTAACTATGGCTTCCGTCACTTTTTGTTGATCACTAGTTACCGAATCGGACTAAAGGTGCAATGGAGGGTCAACATCGCGTCGCGGCGCACCACGGCTTCATCGACCAGCTCAAGGAACTGCGTGAGCAAGCCGGGGGTCCGACGCTGTCCCAGATCAAAAGACTGTCCATCGCCAACGCGAAGAGGGAGAAATACGCGGCGCTCGAACCCAGCACCACACACGACATTCTGAGTGGCAAGCGAAAGCGCCTTCCGCCCTGGCCGTGGGTCGACATGTTCGTGGCCGCCTGCCATGCGGCGGCCGTGGAAAACGGACTGCCCGTCGAGCCCCTGGGCGGCCGCGCTGACTGGAACGCCCGGTGGCGGGCCGCTCGCGTCGCTCGGGAGGACGCCGAGGATCCCCTGTCCGACGCCGCCCGGCCGCCCGCACGACCGCCGGACAGCCGGACGGGTGAGGCGACGCCCGCGTCTCCCGTCACCGTGCAGACGAAGCCGCCTGAGCCCGACGTCGCCGACGCGGTGGCGCTCTGGCGGGAGAGGCAGGGTGATCGGGAGGTCTACGGCAGGATAGGGGCCCGGCTGCTGGGGGAGATCGAGATGGGGGATCCGCAGGATTGCATGCGGATGGCGGTCATAGCCTGGTTGAGGAACCAGCACTCGTCGGCGTATCTGTGGCTGCACCGCGCCGGTGACGCGGCCAGGTTGCTGCGTCCCTCCTCGTTGACCGAGGCGGCCGCCGAACTGGCCTTCCGTTACGGGCGGCACTACGAGCGTGCCGCGCGGATCGGCGTCGCGATGTTCTTCTACCGGCTGGCCGACCGCCACGGCCACCCGGCGGCGGCCTTTCACTCCGACCTGATCGAGCAGCGCAGGCGGCATGAGCATGCCGCTGCACCGTGGTCTGACAGCGCGGGGCCAAACGGCTACTTCCGCACGGCTGTGGAGATCACCAGCGGTTGGGCGCGGATCGGCGATCCGCTCTGGAAAGAGAACGATGTCGTGCCGGCCGAAGCGATCGAGCCCATCATCGTGGTCGAGTCGCCCCAGCCGACGGAAGACCCTCCGCTGGCTGTTTTCTGACCTCGCCACCGCCCGGACCCATCGATGTGAGGCCGGCTCTTCCCTCCGGAGCCGCGCTCACTCGCATCTGTCCATCGACGGTGATGCGATCGGCCTGGTCAATGAGGAGAGTTCAGGTTTTCCTGAAGCGATCATCCCGCTCCCGCGAGGCTCCATGAAATGACGCCCGGCCGTGGTTTCGGTGACACCGCACCGGGAGCCCGCAGGACCTCGCCGACGCCGCCCGATCCTCGTCATCTGTGCCGCTCACGGTGCTCGCCGTGCTGCGCGGCTGGACGGCCCCGCCGGGCGTCACCCCTGCGGCAGGGCGATGGCGGTGAGCGCCAGGCCGCCGGAGACGAGCCAGCGGCCGGTGAAGCCGGTCAGCTCCCGGCCCTCCACCACGGGCCCGGCCACCAGCAGCCGGGCGGTGAACGTCCCGGCCGGATCGAAGGTGACGTGGGCCTCGTCGAAGTCGAGCCAGCGCCGGGCCAGCGGGAACCACGCCTTGTAGACGCTCTCCTTGGCGCTGAACAGCAGCCGGTCCCAGTGGGTTCCGCCGGCGAGGCGCGCCAGCTCGGCCCGTTCCTCGGGGAGGGCCACGATGCCCGCGATCCCCTCGGGGAGCGGCTCGTGCGGCTCGGCGTCGATGCCGACGGTGAGGGCCTTGAGGGAGACCGCGGCGGCGCGGTACCCCTCGCAGTGGGTGATGGCGCCCCGTACCCCGGCGGGCCAGACGGGCGCGCCCAGCTCGCCGGGCAGGATGGGGGCGGGCGGCACGCCCAGGCGGGCCAGCGCCCGGCGGGCGCAGTGGCGGGCGGTGGTGAACTCGCGCCGCCGCCGCTCCACCGAGCGGGCGACGACCGCCGCCTCCTCGGGGAACAGCCCGGCGTCGGGCGGGTCGGCGAACGCCTCGGCGCTCGCCACCCACGACGGCAGGATCTCCTCGATCACGGCGCCGCCGCCGGGGGAGCGGGCAGGATGCGGCGCAACCGGCCCGGCTGGGTGGGGCGGGGCCGCCACTCGCGCGGGTAGCCCAGCGAGACCTCCTCGAAGCGCACGCCGTCGTACCAGGTGGTGCGGGGGATGTGCAGGTGGCCGTAGACGACCGCGCGGGCGTCGAACCGCAGGTGCCAGTCGGCGGTGAGCTCGGTGCCGCACCAGATCGTGAACTCCTGGTGGTGCATGACCCGGGTCGGCTCGCGCACCAGCGGATAGTGGTTGACGAGCACGGTCGGCAGGCCACCCGGGCGTTCGGCCAGCCGCCGTTCCGTCTCGGCGACCCTGGCCTCGCACCACGCCGCGCGGGAGGGGTGGGGGTCGGGGTGCAGGAACACCTCGTCGGTGCAGACCACGCCCCTGTCGTAGGCCAGGGCCAGCGCCTCCTCGGCGGTGGCGACCCCCGGCATGCGGAAGGTGTAGTCGTACAGCACGAACAGCGGGGCGATCACGACCGGCCCGCCCGGCCCCTCCCACACCGGGTAGGGGTCCTCCGGGGTCACCACGCCGAGGTCACCGCAGACCTTCACCAGGTGCCGGTAGCGCTCCTCGCCGCGCAGCCGGACCGGGTCGCTGGAGTGGGACCACAGCTCGTGGTTGCCCGGAACCCACACGACCTTCTCGAAACGTCCGGCCAGCAGGCCGAGCGCCCACTCGATGTCGGCGACCTTCTCCGAGACGTCCCCGGCGACCAGCAGCCAGTCGGACCCGGACGACGGCCGCATCTCCTCGACGATCCGGCGGTTCTCCTGGTAGCCGACATGCAGGTCGCTGACGGCCAGCAGCGCCGTCACGCGTGAACCGCCCTCACTGAGCCGAGGATCATCCGGGCGATCTCCGGTACGTGGCCGGTGAGGAAGAAGTGGCCGCCGGGGAACACCTTCAACTCGAACCGGGAGGTGGTGTGCCGGCCCCACGCCTCGGCCTCGGCCACACTGGTCACCGGGTCGGCGTCGCCGGTGAGCGCGGTGATCGGTACGGCGAGCCGCGCCTCGCCGTCGGGGCTGTGGGTGCAGACCGCCCGGTAGTCGGCGCGCAGGCTCGGCAGGATCAGCCCGCGCAGCTCCTCGTGCCGCAGCACCTCCGGATCCGATCCGCCGAGCATCTCGGCCAGGGCCACGAGCTCGTCGTCACCGAGCAGGTGCGCGGTCTCCAGCCGGGTCGTGGAGGGGGCGCGCCGCCCGGACACGAACAGTGCGACCGGCCCGCCGCGGTCCAGCCGCCGGGCGACCTCGAAGGCCATGACGGCCCCCATGCTGTGCCCGAAGAACACCCGTGGCCGGTCGCCTCCGCCGAGCGCCTCGGCCGTCCGGTCGGCGAGCAGGGACAGATCGTCGATCAGCGGCTCGTCGAACCGGTCCTGCCGGCCCGGGTACTGCACGGCGAGCATCTCGGCGGCGGGCGCCAGGGCCGCCGACAGCGGGTGGTAGTAACTCGCGGTGCCCCCGGCGTGCGGGAAGCAGACCACCTGGACGTCGCTTCCGGGGGAGGGGTGGAAGCGCCGGATCCAGCGGGCGGCTGCCGTCAAGGTCGTTCTCCTTCGGTCGGTCGGCGGGCCGTCGTGCCGGACGCGTGCCGTACGGCGGCCCGGCTGGACGCGCGTCGTACGGCGACGGTCCCGCGGGACGCGTGCCGTACGGCGGCCGTCGTGCCGGACCCGCGCCGTACGGCGGCGGCCCGGGGTGCCCGAGGCGCGCCGTCCCGCCCGTGCCCCGCCGCGAGACGACCCCACTGCGAGACGATAACGGGGAACGTTGATCATCACCAAGGGCGGGAACCCCGCGGGACGCGGGAATCCCGGTGGATCCCCGTCGCCGGCGGCCGCCGCGGCCGGTCGGGCGAGTGATCAGATCTTTACTCCGCTTTGTGGCGTCGAAGGTGTCGATTCGCCGAACACGGAACGTAATCTGACGACTACCGTAAATGACGGAGTGTTCACATGCCAGTGACATCGACCATGCAGTTGGCCGTCAGCGAGGCCTTCGCCCGCCGGGATTCCGCCGGTCACGCTCTCGCGGAGGACTCCCTGCGCATCGCCCGCGCGTGCCGGGAGATGGCGGACCGGTTCCACCGCGGTGGAAAGCTGATCGTGTTCGGCAGCGGCGGGGGCGGCACCGACGCGGCCCACATCGCGGTCGAGTTCATGCATCCGGTCATCATGGGCAAGAAGGCGCTGCCCGCCCTGGCCCTCAGCAACGACGCCGCCACCGTCAGCGGGGTGAGCGCCCGGGAGGGGCCCGCCGAGTCGTTCGCCCACCAGCTGCGCCGTTGGGCCGACCCGGCGGACATGGCGCTCGGGATCTCCCGCGACGGCGACTGCCCGGGTGTCCTGCGCGGCCTGCAGGAGGCCGGGGCGCTGGGCCTGTTCACGCTCGCCCTCGTCGGGGGCGACGGCGGCGCCGTGGTGCGCGAGCGGGCGGCCGAGCACATCCTGATCGCCGCCTCCGACGACCCGGCGGTGGTCAAGGAGATTCACGTCACCGTCTATCACGTGCTGTGGGAGCTGGTTCACGTCTTCCACGACAGGCCCGGCCTGCTCGGTGGAGAGGAGACACGATGAGCGACGAGGACGGCTGCTGCGACACCGGGCCGTGCGTCACGTGCGCCGACGAGGCCGTGCCGATGCGGGTGATCAGCATCAGGTACGGCGGGCTGGCCGTCGCCGGCGCGGGCCCGGTCACCACCGAGGTGAGCGTGGCCCTGGTGGACGCCGCCGAGGGCGACACGGTCCTCGTCCACGCGGGGGAGGCCATCGCGGTCGTCGGCAGGCACCGGCGCGCGCCGGAGGAGGCGGCGCCCGGAGACATAGGACCCGGAGGCGCGGTGCCCGGGGAAACGATGCCCGGAGACACGGCGACCGGAGAGACGGCGACCGGAGAGACGGCGATCGGGGACGCGGCGGTCCAAGGCGCCGCGATCGGCAGACATCGGGAAACGCGGTGACCAGGAGAGGAAACGGCGATGAGCACCGGTGAGCGGCCCCCCGAGGGGATGGGCGGGCTCTACCCCTTTCTCTACCCGGGCCCCGGCGACCTCGACGCGGTGCTGACCGAGGCGCTGCGCTCCACCGGAGAGAAGGCCGCCGAGATCGTCCGGCTGCGCCGGGAACTGGCCGAGTCGATGGCGGACGAGCTCGTCGAGTGCGCCGGGGAGATGGCCATCCGGTTCGCCGCCGGCGGGCGGCTGTTCGCCTTCGGCAACGGCGGCAGCAGCACCGACGCCCAGGAGGTGGCGACGGCGTTCCTGCATCCCGGCTACGGGCTCTCCCTGCCCGCGCTGTCGCTGACCAGCGACGTCGCCGTGGTGACCGCCCTGTCGAACGACGTGGGCTTCGACGTCGTCTTCGCCCGCCAGCTCGCCGCCCTCGGGCGGCGCGGCGACATGGCCTTCGGCCTGACCACCAGCGGCGGTTCCGCCAACGTCGTCCGCGCCTTCGAGGAGGCGGCCCGGCTGGGCATGCTCACCATCGGCCTGGCCGGGGACCGGGGCGGCAGGCTGTCCGAGCTGGAGCTGCTGGACTACCTGTTCGTCATCCCCTCCTCCTCGGTGCACCGGATCCAGGAGGCGCAGACGACGGTCTACCACGTGCTGTGGGAGCTGACCCAGCACGCCCTCGGCGCCGCCCCGGCCCCGCCGGTCCACAACGTCGGCTGACGGACCCGGGCCCGGACCCGCCGCGAGAACACGAGAGCACGAGAGCACGAGAACGCGAGGAGCCCGGCGAACCCGAGGAACCCGAGGAACCCGAGGAGACGCGTCATGATCCGCACCGCACGAGACCTCCCCCACCACCATCGACCACCGGCATCGAGGAGCGGGGAGCCCCGGGAAGGCAGGACGGCATGACGGCACCGGCGGGCCGGGCGCGGCAGGAGAAACGGCACGAGAAACGGCAGGAGAAACGGCAGGAGAGACGGCGGGAGAGCCAGGGCGCGGCGGAGCCGCAGGAGGAACAGCGGCAGGAGAGCCGGGGCGCGGCCGGGCCGCCGGAGGAGGAGCCGCTCGTCCACATCCTCTGGATCAACGCCGGGCTGAGCTGCGACGGCGACTCGGTCTCGCTGACCGCGGCGACGCAGCCCAGCATCGAGGAGATCGCCCTGGGGGCGCTTCCCGGCCTGCCGAGGGTGGCCGTGCACTGGCCGCTGGTCGACTTCGAGTCCGGGCCGATGCAGGGCTCCGACGTGTTCATCGAGTGGTTCTTCCGGGCCGCGCGCGACGAGCTGGAACCGTTCGTGCTGGTCGTGGAGGGATCCATCCCGAACGAGTCGATCAAGCAGGAGGGCTACTGGTGCGGGTTCGGCAACGACCCGGCCACCGGGCAGCCCCGGACCACCAGCGAGTGGCTGGACATCCTCGCGCCGAAGGCCACCGCCGTACTGGCGGCCGGAACCTGCGCCACCTACGGCGGCATCCACGCCATGGCGGGCAACCCGACCGGCGCGATGGGCGTCGCCGACTACCTGGGCTGGGACTGGCGCTCCAAGGCCGGCCTGCCGATCGTCAACGTGCCGGGCTGCCCGGTCCAGCCGGACAACCTGTCGGAGACGATCCTCTACCTGCTCTACCAGCTCACCGGGCAGGCGCCGATGATCCCGCTGGACGAGGCGCTGCGGCCGACATGGCTGTTCGGCCAGACCGTGCACGAGGGCTGCGACCGGGCCGGCTACTACGAGCAGGGCCAGTTCACCGCCGAGTACGGCTCGCCGAAGTGCCTGGTGAAGATCGGCTGCTGGGGGCCGGTCGTACGGTGCAACGTGCCCAAGCGCGGCTGGATGAACGGCATCGGCGGCTGCCCCAACGTGGGCGGGATCTGCATCGCCTGCACGATGCCCGGCTTCCCCGACAAGTTCATGCCGTTCATGGACGAACCGCCCGGAGCGCGGCTGTCGTCCACGGTCAGCGGCGCCTACGGCGGCGTCGTGCGCGGCCTGCGCGGCATCACCCTCAAGACGGTCGACAAGGAACCGAAGTGGCGCACCAAGGGCCGCGCCCTGCTCACCGGTTACAAGGCGCCCTGGAGCTGAGCATGAAGACCTCACCTGAGAAGACGGAGGAGACCCCGCCGCCCGGCGGCCGGGAGCTGGTGGAGATGTCGTGGGACCCGATCACGCGGATCGTGGGCAGCCTCGGCATCTACTGCAAGATCGACTTCGCCAACCGGGAGGTCGCCGAGTGCTACAGCACCTCGTCGATCTTCCGCGGCTACAGCATCTTCATGAAGGGCAAGGACCCCCGCGACGCGCACTTCATCACCAGCCGGATCTGCGGCATCTGCGGCGACAACCACGCCACCTGCTCGGTCTACGCCCAGAACATGGCCTACGGCGCCCGCCCCCCGGCGCTGGGGGAGTGGATCGTCAACTGCGGCGAGGCGGCCGAGTACATGTTCGACCACAACATCTACCAGGAGAACCTGGTGGGGGTCGACTACTGCGAGAAGATGGTCCGCGAGACCAACCCCGGGGTGCTCGCGCTGGCCGAGACCACCGAGGCCCCGCACGCCGCCGACCACGGCTTCCGCACCATCGCCGACATCATGCGCTCCCTCAACCCGCTGGAGGGGGAGTTCTACCGCGAGGCCCTGGCCATGAGCCGGGTCACCCGGGAGATGTTCTGCCTGATGGAGGGCAGGCACGTGCACCCCTCCACCCTGTATCCCGGCGGGGTCGGCACGGTCGCCACCGTGCAGCTGTTCACCGACTACCTCACCCGGCTGATGCGCTACGTCGAGTTCGTCAAACGGGTCGTGCCCATGCACGACGACCTGTTCGACTTCTTCTACCAGGCCCTGCCCGGCTACGAGGAGGTCGGCCGCCGCCGGGTGCTGCTCGGCTGCTGGGGCAGCTTCAACGACCCCGAGCACTGCGACTTCGACTACCGCACCATGAGCGACTGGGGCCGGCGGATGTTCGTCACCCCCGGCGTGATCGTGGACGGCCGTCTCGTCACGAACGACCTCGTCGACATCAACCTCGGCATCCGCATCCTGCTGGGCAGCTCCTACTACGACGACTGGGCCGGGCAGGAGCCGTTCGTCACCCACGACCCGCTGGGCAACCCCGTCGACATCCGGCACCCGTGGAACCAGCACACCATCCCCCACCCGCAGAAACGCGACTTCACCGGCAAGTACAGCTGGGTGATGTCGCCGCGCTGGTTCGACGGCGCCGACATGCTCCCGCTGGACACCGGCGGCGGCCCCATCGCCCGCCTGTGGTCCACCGCCCTGTCCGGGCGGGTGGACATCGGCTACGTCAAGGCCACCGGCCACAGCGTGCAGATCAACCTGCCGAAGACCGCCACCCGCCCGGAGAAGACGCTGGAGTGGACCATCCCCACCCACGACGGCCAGCCGCTGTCCAACGCGCTGGAGCGCAACCGGGCCCGCTCCTACTTCCAGGCGTACGCGGCGGCCTGCGCGCTGCACTTCGCCGAGCAGGGCCTGGCCGAGGTCCGCGCCGGGCGCACCCGGACCTGGGCGCCGTTCGAGGTGCCGGAGGAGGCGATCGGCTGCGGGTTCACCGAGGCGGTCCGGGGCGTGCTGTCGCACCACATGGTGATCAGGGACGGAAAGATCGCCAACTACCACCCGTACCCGCCCACCCCGTGGAACGCCAGCGTCCGCGACCCGTACGGCACGCCCGGCCCGTACGAGGACGCGGTGCAGAACACCCCGATCTTCGAGGAGAACCCGCCGGAGGACTTCAAAGGCATCGACATCATGCGCGCCGTACGCAGCTTCGACCCGTGCCTGCCGTGCGGGGTCCACATGTACCTCGGCGGCGGCAAGGAGCTGCGCAAACTGCACAGCCCGCACGCCTTCGGCCCGGCATGACCGGCCCGGCGACCCCCGGGGAGCCACCCGGGGAGGGGCCGCTCACCGACCCGCTCACCGACGGGCACGACGGGCACGACGGGCACGGTGCCCGCGCCGTCCGTACCGCCCGCGCCGTCCGGGCGGGCGGATCCCGGGGGCGCGACGTCCGCGCGGTGGGCGAGCGCGTCGAGGCGCTGCTCGCCGACCTCGGCGAGCACGCCGACCCCGCGACGCGCGCCAGGGCCGAGGAGCTCGTCCGCGCCCTCGTCGAGCTGTACGGCGCCGGCCTGGAACGCGTCGTCGAGGCCGTCGTCGAGGCCGGAGCCGCCGGCGTCCTGCACCGCCTGACCGGTGACGACCTCGTCTCCGGCCTGCTCATCCTGCACGACCTGCACCCGCTCGGCACCGCCGAACGCGTCGCCGCCGCCCTGGACGAGGTCCTGGCCGGCCGCGAGGAGAGGGCCGAACTGCTCGGCGTGGACGAGGCGGGCGTCGTACGGCTCCGCCTCACGGGCGCCGGTCACGGCTGCCCCTCCTCCCGGCGCGCCCTGCTGCGCGCCGTCGAGGACGCCGTGACGCGGGCCGCGCCGGAGGCGGCGCGCGTCGAGATCACCGAGGCCGGGGGGCGGACAGCGGGGCCGGCGGCGGGCCGGTCGCCCCTGCTGCAGATCGGCCGCCGCCCGGCCGTCGCGGGCGGGGGAGCGCCGTGACGGCGGCCACCGGGCTGCGCCGCTTCCGGACGCCGGACGCCGGGGCCGCGACCCGGTGCGAGCTGTGCGGCGAGCCGGCCGGGGAGGACCACGGGCACGTGGTGAACCTGGAGACCCGGGCGCTGCTGTGCGCCTGCGCCTGCTGCCACCTGCTGTTCTCCCACGACGGCGACCACGATGACGGTGACCGCGACCGCGACCACGATGACCGCGACCGCGACGGCGGCCGTGATCACGACGGTGGTGATCAGGGCGGCGGTGATCAGGGCGGTGCCCACGACGGCGGTGACCGCGACGGCGGTGATCAGGGCGGCGCCCGCTACGGCGGTTCGCGGCGGCGCTACCGGGGGGTGCCGCGCCGCCACCTGCACGCGCCCTCGTTCCCCCTGACCGAGGCCGACTGGGAGGAGATGCGGATCCCGGTGCGCACCGCGTTCTTCTTCCGCAACTCCGCGCTCGGCCGGATCGTCGCCTGCTACCCCAGCCCCGCCGGGGCCACCGAGTCCCTGCTGCCGCACGACACCTGGGAACGGGTCCTGACCGCCGTCCCGGAGATGGCCGGGGTGCTGCCCGACGTCGAGGCGCTGCTGGTGGACCGCCGCCCCCAGGGGGGCTTCGCCTGCCACCTCGCACCGATCGACGCCTGCTACCGCCTGGTGGGCCTGGTACGGCTGCACTGGAAGGGCTTCGACGGCGGCCCCGAGGTCTGGCGGGCCATCGACGGTTTCTTCGCCGACCTGCGCCGCCGCGGCCGCCGGGTGCCGTGGCCGGACGGCCGCGGTGCCCCGGAGTGCGGCGGGGACGGTCACGGCGCCCCGGAGTCGCGCGGGGGCGGCCGTGGATGAGATCGCCTTCACCTGCGTGGGCGCGCGGGCCGAGCCGTACGCGGCCTTCCCGACGCTCCTCTTCCGGCTGCGCGTCACCGAGCCGTCGCCCGCCGGGGTGCACGCCGTACTGCTGCGCTGCCAGATCCGGGTGGAGCCGCACCTTCGGCGGTACGGCCCCGCCGAGGCGGAGCTGCTCGGCGACCTGTTCGGCGACCCGTCCCGATGGGGCGACACGCTCAGGCCGATGCACTTCGCGACCGTCTCGGCCACCGTCCCCGCCTTCCACGGCGCGACCGAGATCGACCTGCCCGTGCCCTGCAGCTACGACCTGGAGGTGGCCGCGGGCAAGTACTTCGCCGCGCTGGACGACGGGGAGATCCCGCTGATCCTGCTGTTCGGCGGCACGGTCTTCGCCCGCGCCGAGAGGGGTTTCTCGGTGACGCAGATCCCCTGGCACCGGGAGGCCCGGCACCGGCTGCCGGTCGGGGTGTGGCGGGAGCTGATGGACCGCTACTTCCCGGACAGCGGATGGCTGCGGCTGAACCGCGGCACGCTGCGCGCCCTGCGCCGCCTCAAGGCCGAACGCGCCCTGGCCACCTGGGACGAGGCCGTGGAACTACTGCTGGAGGAGAGCCGGCGATGACCGCTCCCATGGAGATCGCCCGCCGGGTCGCCGACGCGGTGCTGTACGAGGGCTACCTGCTCTACCCCTACCGGGCGTCGGCCGCCAAGAACCGGGTGCGCTGGCAGTTCGGGGTGCTCGTGCCGCCGGGGTTCGACGCCACCTGCGAGCACCCCTCCAGCGTGACCGAGTGCCTGCTGGAACGCGCCGACGACGCCGAGGTACGGCTGCGGCTGCGCTTCCTGCACGTCAGGACCCGCGTCGTCGAACGGGCCGGGGACGACGGCCACCGGCCCGTCCCCGAGCTGACCGTCGAGACGGCCGGACCGGCCGCTCCGGCAACCGGGACGGCGGGCGGGTTCCCGGTCCGGGAGGCGGACCTCGGGACGGCGGGCTCCGCGGAAGCGGGCGACGGGCCCGGGACGGCGGGCGGGGCTCCGGAGGGATTCCCGGACCGGAAGACGGGCTTTGGAACGGCGGGCTCCGGGGAAGCGGGCGACGGGCCCGGGACGGCGGGCGACGCGGTGACCTACCTGTCCTTCGAGGAGGCCACCGAACGCGAGACGGAGGTGGTCTTCCCCGTCGCCGGACTGCTCGACGGCGAGCGCGCCGCCGACGTGCGCCTGCCCGGGGACCGGTCCGTCGAGACGATCACCGGGCCGTCCGGCCGGGCCCGGGGCCGCGTGGTCCGCGAGCACCTGCCGCTGCACGCCGTCGTTCGGGCCCGCGCCGAGCGGGTGGCGGGGCCGTACGATCTCGTCCGGCTGCGCGTGCGGGTGGAGAACGTCACCGGCTGGGACGACCCGGACGCCACCCGCGAGCAGGCGCTGCGCCGCTCGCTGATCTCGGCCCACCTGATCATCGAGGTGACCGGCGGCGCGTTCGTCTCCCTGCTCGACCCGCCCGAATGGGCCCGGCCCGCCGCCGAGACCTGCCGCAACGAGCGCACCTGGCCCGTCCTCGTCGGCGAGCCCGGTCACCGCGACGTGCTGCTGTCGTCGCCGATCATCCTCTACGACTACCCGGACACCGCCCCGGAGAGCCCGGGTGACATGTTCGACGCCACCGAGATCGACGAGATGCTGCACCTGCGGACGCTCACCCTCACCGAGGAGGAGCAGCGGCAGGCCCGCGCGACCGACCCCCGGGTGGCCCGTCTCCTCGACATGGTGGCGACCCTGCCGCCGGAGCTGGCCGAACGGCTGCACGGCGCGATCCGCCACCTGGAGACCCCCGCCCGCGACGCCGCCGCGCCCCGCTGGGGCTCGGCGGCCGGTCCCGGCGCGGTCCCGTGGGACGACGCGTCCCCGGCCGGTCCGCCCGCGGGCCCCGTGCCGGATCCCGTGCCGGGCCTCACGCCGGATTCCGTACCGGACCTCGCCGCAGACCTCGTGTCGGGCCGCATGCCCGGCGCCGCGCCGTGGGGCGATCCCGGCGCCGACTTCTGGAGCGACCTCGCGAACGGGCCCGGTTCCTCGCCGGACACCGACGCCGTGTCCGTCGCCGGGGTGGAGGTCGCCAGGGGCAGCCGGGTACGGCTGGCGCCCGGCAGGCGGCGCGCCGACGCCCATGACATGTTCCTGGCCGGCCGGACCGCCCGGGTGGAGGCCGTGCTCACCGACCTGGACGGGGCGCGCCACCTGGCGGTGACCCTGGACGAGGATCCCGGCGCCGACCTGCACCGTTCCCACGGCCGCTTCCTCTACTTCGCCCCCGACGAGGTCGAGCCGCTCGACGCCCCCGGCCCGGCGGACGGTACGGCGGGCACCGGCCTCCCCGGCCTCCCCGGCCTCCCCGGCCTCCCCGGCCTCCCCGGCCTCCCCGGCCTCCCCGGCTTCTCCGGACGGACGCCGGGCCGGCCCGGCCGTCCGGAGGACGCCGGCACCGGGACGGACGCGCGGGACACGCCTGAGGGGCGGGACGCCCCATGAGCGGCATCCTCGTCGCGGGCGTCGGGAACGTCTTCCTCGGCGACGACGGGTTCGGCGTCGCGGTGGCCGGGCGCCTCGCGGAACGCGACCTGCCCGCCGGCGTCTCGGTGGCCGACTTCGGCATCCGCGGCGTCCACCTGGCCTACGAGCTCACCGGCGGCGGCCACGACACCGCGATCCTCGTCGACGCCGTGGCCCGCGGCGGCCCGCCCGGCACGCTGTACGTCCTGGAGCCCACGCCCGGCGAGGTGTCCGGACCGGTCCTCGACGCCCACGACATGACCCCGGAGACCGTGCTGGCCCTGGCCAGCGCGCTCGGCGGCGGGACGGCACGGGTGCTGCTCGTCGGGTGCGAGCCCGCCGACCTGTCGCCCGGCATGGAGCTGAGCCCGCCGGTGGCCGCGGCCGTCGGCGCGGCCGCGGACCTGGTCGCCGACCTGGTCCGTCAGGAGATGGCGGCGGCGCCCGCGAGCGCCCGCTCGCCGTAGCCGCCCACAGGGAGGAGAGACCGTGTTGAGACGCCTGTTCGTCGGAGCCGTCCTGGTGGGGATCGGCGTGCTGGTCTACCAGTCGATCCCCGACCTCAAGCGCTACCTGCGGATCCGCAGGATGTGACGCCCGGCGAGAACCAGTGAAGAGCAGAAGAGCAGTGGGACCGGAAATACCAGTGAGGCGGACATGCACGAATTCGGGATCGCCGAGGCGATCCTCGACGCGGTGGAGAAACGCGCCAGGGGCCGCAGGGTGGAACGGGCGCGGGTGCAGGCGGGCGCCATGCTCCGGGTCACCGAACCGATGATCAACCAGGCATTCGCCATGATCGCCGGAGGGTCGGCCGCAGAGGGGGCCCACGTCGACCTGGTCGTCGTGCCCGTGCAGCTGATCTGCCGCTCCTGCGGCCAGACGGCCGCGTCGCTCGACCCCTACGCCACCTGCCCGGAGTGCGGCGGCGTCGACCTCGACGTGGAGGGCGGCGACGACCTCGTCCTCGAATCCATCCAGATGGCGGAGGCCACCCATGTGCCTGGGAATCCCGGGGGAGATCGCGGAAATCCTGACCGACCGGCCTGACCTGGCCATGGTCGACGTCAGCGGCGTACGGCGCGCGATCAACATCGGCCTGCTGGAGGGTGAGCCCCTGGCGGCCGGCGACTGGATCCTCATCCACGTCGGCTTCGCGCTGTCGAAGATCGACGAGACCGAGGCCCGCGCCGCGCTGGACTTCCTCGAAAGCATCGGCGAGGCCTATGACGAGGAGATCGCGGCCCTCCGAGAATCCATGATCGAGCAGGGGTGAGGACCGGTGCGTTTCGTCGACGAGTACCGTGACGCCGGCCGGGCACGGGCCCTGGCCGCGCGGATCGCCGGGCTGTGCGAACCCGGCCGCCGCTACAAGTTCATGGAGGTGTGCGGAGGCCACACCCACACCATCTACAAGCACGGGCTGGAGGACCACCTGCCCGAGGCCGTCACGCTCGTGCACGGCCCCGGCTGCCCGGTCTGCGTGATCCCGATGGGACGGGTGGACGACGCGATCCACGTCGCCATGCAGCCGGACGTGATCATGACGTCGTTCGGCGACATGATGCGGGTGCCCGGGGGCGACGGCTCCTTCCTGGACGCCAAGGCGCGCGGCGCCGACATCCGCATGGTCTACTCCCCGCTGGACGCCCTGCGGATCGCCCGGGACAACCCCGGCAAGCGGGTGGTGTTCATGGGCATCGGGTTCGAGACCACGGCGCCCTCCACCGCGATGACCGTCCTGCGCGCGCGGGCCGAGGGGATCGCCAACTTCTCGGTCCTCTGCAACCACGTCATGATCATCCCGGCGATCAAGGCGATCCTCGACTCGCCCGACCTGCGGCTGGACGGGTTCATCGGGCCCGGCCACGTCTCGGCCGTCATCGGGTGCAGGCCGTACGGGTTCATCGCCCGCGACTACGGCAAGCCGCTGGTGGTCGCCGGGTTCGAGCCGCTGGACGTGCTGCAGACGGTCCTGCGGCTGCTGGAGCAGCTCGCCGCCGGGCGGGCCGAGGTGGAGAACCAGTACGCCCGGGTGGTGCCCTGGGACGGCAACGCCAGAGCCCTCGACGTCATCAACGAGGTGATGGAGCCGAGGCCGTACTTCGAGTGGCGGGGCCTGGGGTTCATCTCCTCCTCGGCGCTCGCGATACGCGAACGCCACGCCGGCTTCGACGCCGAGCGGATCTTCGACCTTCCCGGCGTGCGGGTGGCCGACCCCAAGGCGTGCCAGTGCGGCGAGGTGCTCAAGGGCGTGCTCAAGCCCTGGGAGTGCAAGGTGTTCGGCACGGCGTGCACGCCCGAGACGCCGATCGGCACCTGCATGGTGTCGTCGGAGGGCGCCTGCGCGGCCTACTACAACTTCGGCCGGTTCTCCCGGGACCGGGTCAGGGAGGCGACCCGCGCGTGAACACCGACGTGACCACCGGAGCCGGCGAGGCGGCGCGTCCCGGCCACCGGGCGGACTCCCCGGCTCCGGCTTCCGGAGAGCCGGAAGGTTCCCTGGGGCTTGAGGCATCCGGGAGGCCGGGGGGTCCCCGGGGACCTGAGGTCTTCGAGAAGCCGGGAAGTTCCCCGGGACCGGGGGTCTCCGGGGGGCCGGGGGTCTCCGGGGGACCGGCGGAGAGGGCGGAGCGGGACCGCGAGGCGCTGGTGCTGGAGCGCATCGAGCGGGCGCGCCGCCGCCCCGCCCGCGTCCGGGAGGACCGCGTCACCCTCGCGCACGGCGCGGGCGGCAAGGCGACGCACACCCTCGTCGAGGCGGTGTTCCTGGAAGAGTTCCGCAACCCGCTGCTGGAGCCCCTGGAGGACGGCGCGGTCTTCGACGGCCTCGCCCTCACCACCGACGCGTTCGTGGTGACGCCGCTGTTCTTCCCGGGCGGCGACATCGGCGACCTGGCCGTCAACGGCACCGTGAACGACCTGGCGATGTGCGGGGCCCACCCCCGCTACCTGTCGGCGGCCTTCGTCGTCGAGGAGGGCTTCCCCGTCTCCGACCTGCGGCGGGTGACCGCCTCGATGGCGGCGGCGGCGCGGGCGGCGGGCGTGTGGATCGTCACCGGCGACACCAAGGTCGTCCAGCGGGGCAAGGCCGACGGCTGCTACATCACCACCGCCGGGGTGGGCACGATGGACCACCCGGTACGGCTCAGCGCCGCCGCGGCCCGGCCCGGGGACGCGGTCATCGTGTCCGGCCCGATCGGCGAGCACGGCGTCACCGTCATGATCGCCCGCGGCGAGCTGGACATCCAGGCCGACCTCGCCTCCGACACCGCGCCCCTCAACGGGCTGACCGGGCGGCTGCTGGACGCCTGCGACGGCCGGGTGCGATGCCTGCGCGACGCCACCCGCGGCGGGGTGGCGACCGTCGTCAACGAGATCGCCGGAGCCTCCGGGGTCGCGGTCGTGCTCGACGAGGACGCGATCCCGGTGCGGCCCGCCGTGCGCGGGGCGTGTGAGCTGCTGGGTCTCGACCCGCTGTACGTGGCGTGCGAGGGCCGGATGGTCGCCGTGGTCGACGGGGAGGCCGCGGACGCGGCCCTCGCCGCGCTGCGCTCCGATCCGCTCGGCTCCGGCGCGGCGGTCATCGGGCGGATCGCCGACGACCCGCCGGGGCTGGTGCTGCTGCGGACGTCCTTCGGCGGCACCCGCATCGTCGACCTGCTGGTCGGCGACCCGCTGCCGAGGATCTGCTGACGACCCCGCCGTAAGCCCGGGACCACGGATCCCGGGCCCCGGAGTCCAGGGGTCCAGGGGACCCGGAACCCATCGAGAACCTGCTGATCGACCGAGACCCACGGGGGTGGCGGACATGGGAAGACACCGCGAGAGGCGACAGGACACGGCACGGGACGGCGGCCCCTCCGGCCCCGCCCCCGGCGGCGCCGTCTGGCACGGCTTCTCACCGGCCGTGGGCCGGGCGAGCGAGGAGGTGGTCCAGGCGGGCGACCGCGCCTGGGGACCCCCGCCGGAGGGCCTGGGGCCGGAACGGGAGGCGTCGCGGGCGGAGCGCGAGGGGATCTCCTCCACCGAGCCCGCCCCCGTGGGGCCGATGGGCGTCGGCGTCAGCGAGACCCGCGGCCCCGAGGAGCTCGCGGCCCGGGAGCGCGAGCAGGGCCGCCGGGAGGCCGGCGTCGACGAGCGGACCGGCAGGCCGTACGGGACCTCCGAACCGGAGGACGCCACCGGCGTCGCGCCGCAGAAGACGGCCGAGGAGGAGAGCCCCTACCTGCCGCCGGGCGACCAGGCCGGCTGACGGCCCGGCCCGCCTGGCCCGCGGCTCGTTTCGCGTGCGGTCCTTCTCCGGAAACGCCGGTGCCCGTTTCCGGAGAAGGTTCGGGCGTCCCGGTGGATCCGGGGCCCGTAAAGAAGAATTGACGGAATCCGCCCCGGGTGATCACGTCACCCTGTGTGTCGCACTCATCCTTCTCCGTGGTGAACTGCATAGAGTTGTCGGGGTGGAACCGAGCGTGAGTGGCAGGAAAAGCGGCGAAGGCGCCATTGTCATGATCTCCTCGCGGGTCCGTAAGGGATGTGAAGAGGAATACCGCCGATGGCAGGAGAGGACCAACGAGGCCGCTCGCCGTTTTCCCGGGTTCGAGCGCACGGAGACATATCCGCCCGGCTCCGGCGAGCAGAACACGTGGATGGTGGTGTTCCGTTTCTCCAGCCCCGGCCAGCTGAACGCCTGGCTGGACTCCGACGTGCGGCGCGGCCTGCTGGAGGAGGGCAGGGCGTTCCTGGAGGAGCGCGCCGCCAGAGCGGAGACCGCAGGTGCGGAGGGTGTCGGGCCGGAGGGCGTCAGGACGGACGCTGTCGGGCAGGACGCCGTCAGGCCGGACGGCCTCGCCGGCGGCGGATGAAGGTTTCGAATCTTCACCGCGAATGCGCATCCGGACACGCTCCCGTTCCCGAAGTCATCTTCACCGACGCAGAGGAGCGATGCCCATGGCCACCGGCACCCGCGAGACCGAGCACCGCACCGGCGCGCCGCCGGGGACGGACGGGGGCGCCCGATGAGCGGGGCGGGCGGGACCGTGGTGATCGGCGCGGGGCTCGGCGGCCTCGCCGCGGCGATGCGGCTGGCCGGCTCCGGGCGTGACGTCACGGTCGTGGAGGCCCGCGACGTGCCGGGCGGCTGCTGCGGGACCGCGAGTCTGGACGGCTACCGCTTCGACACCGGGCCGTCGGTGCTGACCATGCCGGAGGTGCTGGCCGACGCCTTCGCCGCGGCCGGCGAGGACATGGAGAGCCGCCTGCCGCTGCGCAGGCTGGACCCGTACTACCGGATGCGCTACCACGACGGCACCCACCTCGACGTGGTCCCCGGCGAGGACGCCATGATCGAGCAGGTCCGCGCGCTGTGCGGGGCGGCCGAGGCCGACCGCTACCGGCGGTTCCGCGCCCGTCTCGGCGAGCTGTTCGCCGCCGAGTGGCCCGCCTTCATCGACCGCGACATGACCCGGCTGCGCCACCTCGTCCGGCCGCTGGTCCTGGCCCGGCTGGCCGCGCTCGGCGGCTTCCGGCGGCTCGACGGCCTGGTGCGCTCCCACCTCACCGACGACCGCCTCGTCAGGGCGCACACCTTCCAGGCCCTGTACGTGGGGCTGTCCCCGCAGCAGGCCCTCGGGATCTACGCCGTCATCGCCCACATGGACACCGTCGGCGGCGTCTTCTTCCCCCGGCACGGCGGCATGCACGCCATCCCGCAGGCCATGGCCGCCGCCGCGGAGAAGGCCGGAGCCGAGATCAGGTACGGCACGCGGGCGCTGAAGGTCGAGACGGACCCGTACGGCGTCTCCGCGGTCCGGCTCGACACCGGCGAGCGCCTCCCCGCCCGGCACGTCGTGGTCGCCTGCGACCTGCCCGGCGCCCACGACGGCCTGCTGCCGAAGACGGCGGGCGACTGGCGGCTGCGCCGTCCCCGCTACTCGCCCTCCTGCCTCGTGCTGCACGTCGGCCTCGACCGGCGGCTGGACGACCAGGCCCACCACACCCTGCACTTCGGCCGCGGGTGGCGCTCGACGTTCTCCGCCCTCGCCGCCGGACGTCCGCAGCCCGACCCCAGCCTGCTGGTCACCTACCCCGCGACCGACACCGCCGCCGCGCCCGCCGGCCACGCCACGCTGACCGTGCTGGAACCGGCGCCCAACCTGGACGGCGGAGCCGACTGGGACCGCCTCACCCCGCAACTGGAGGACCGCCTGCTGGGCAGGATGGCAGACCTCGGCTACGGCGACCTGTCCGGCCGTCCCCGCCTCCGCTTCGACCCGCCCGCCTGGGCCCGGCTCGGCCACTCGGCCGGCACCCCCTTCGCCCTGGACCACCGCTTCTCCCAGACCGCCTGGTTCCGTCCGGCCGGAGCCGCCAGGCGGGTCCCCGGCCTGCACTTCGCCGGCATGCACACCGCGCCGGGCGTCGGGGTGCCGCCGGTGCTGATCTCCGGCCGGCTGGCCGCCGAACGCATCCTGGAGAGCCCCCGATGACCCTCACCCGCAGCTACGAGCTGTGCCGCAGGCTCAACGCCCGGCACGGCCGCTCCTACTACCTGGCGACCCTGCTGCTGCCCGCCTGGAAACGCCCCCACGTCCACGCCCTGTACGGCTTCGCCCGCTACGCCGACGAGATCGTCGACTCCTTCACGATGACCGGCGACCGGGCCGCCGCGCTGGACGCCCTCACCGACCGGACCTCCGCCGCGCTGGCCGGAGACCCGGTGGACGACCCGATACTGCCGGCGTTCGCCCAGACCGTCCGCTCGTTCGGCGTCGACCACGCCGACGTCCACGCCTTCCTGCGGTCGATGCGCGCCGACCTGACCGTCACCCGCTACGCCACCTACACCGACCTGCTCGACTACATGGAGGGCTCGGCCGCGGTCATCGGCACGATGATGCTGCCCGTCCTGGAGACCCTGCCCGGCGCCGCCGAGAAGGCCCGCGAGCCCGCCCGCCAGCTCGGCCTGGCCTTCCAGCTGACCAACTTCCTGCGCGACGTCGCCGAGGACATCGCCCGCGGCCGGGTCTACCTGCCGCTGGAGGACCTCGACAGGTTCGGCGTCTCCGTCGACGACCTGCGGCGGCCCGCCCCCACTCCCGCCCTGCGCGAGCTGCTGGCCTTCGAGGCGGACCGGGCGCACGCCCACTACCGCCTCGCGATGGAGGGGATCGACCTGCTCGTCCCCTCGTCGAGGCCGTGCATCCGCGCGGCCTACGAGCTGTACGGCGGCATCCTCGGCCGGATCGAGGCGGCCGGCCACGACGTGCTGCGCGCCCGCGTGGCCGTGTCCCGCCGCCGCAGGGTGGCGATCTTCACCCGGCACCTGCTCGCGGCGTCCGCCGCGGACCGGGCCGAACGCCGGGTCACCGTACGAATGCCCTGAACCGGGCGGGCGTCCCGGCCTGGGTGGTGACGCCGGCGGAGCGGGCCGGCTCCGGGCCCGGCGTCATCGCCCGGCCGCCGAGCCGGACAACGACATGACACCCCCGCGGAGGAGAACGTGATGCCCCAGCCTGTCGCCGTCGACGCCATGGGCGGAGACCACGGACCGGCCGAGACGGTCGGCGGGGCCGTCACGGCCACGCGCGAGTACGGCGTCCCCGTCGTGCTCGTCGGCCGCGCCGGGGAGATCCGCCGCGAGCTGGCACGCCACGGCGCCGCCGGTGAGATCGGCGTGGTGCACGCCGAGGACGTCGTCCCCATGGCCGAACGGGGTGCCGGAGCCGTCAGCACCGCCGCCTCCGAGGTCTCCGCCACCTCCAGCCTCGGCGTGGCCTGCCAGCTCGTACGGCAGGGCACGGCCTCGGCGCTGGTGTCGGCCGGCTCCACCGGCGCGGTCGTCTCGTGCGCCATCCGGGGCATGGGCCGCGCCCCGAACGTGCTGCGCCCGGCCCTGGCGATCGCCCTGCCCACGACGTCCGGCGGCGCGACCGTGCTGATCGACGCCGGTGCGACCTCCGACCCCACGCCCGAGATGGTCGCCCAGTTCGCGCTGCTCGGCGCCTCCTACGCCCGGCTCGTGCTCGGCGTGGCCGACCCGTCCGTGGGCCTGCTGTCGATCGGCTCCGAACCGGGCAAGGGCAACCGGCTGACCCGCCGCGCGGGGGAGCTGCTGCCGGCCCTGCCGCTGCGCTTCCACGGCAACGTCGAGGGTCACGACGTGCTGGCCGGGACGGTCGACGTGGTCGTCACCGACGGCTTCACCGGCAACGTCGTGCTCAAGAACGTCGAGGGCTCCGTCCGCGCCACGCTCGCCCTGGTGGCGCGGACCGGCGCCGCGACGCCCGAGGCGCTGCGCGAGGTGGCCCGCCTCTACGACCCCGAGACCCACGGCGGTGCCGCGCTGCTCGGCCTCACCGGCACCGTCGTGGTCGCCCACGGCGCGTCCCGGGCGGCCACGGTCGCCCGGGCCTGCGCCGTCGCGCGGGACCTCGCCGACGGAGGCGTCACCGACCGCGTCGGCGACCATCTGGCGGTGGGGGGGGGGGGGGGTGGGGGGCCCCCCCCCCCCCCCCCCCCCGCCCCGCCCCCGGGGGGGGGGGCGGGCCCCCCCCCCCCCCGGGGGGGGCCCGCCCCCGCGGGGGGGGGCGCCCGCGGGGGGGGCCCGGCCGGCGGGGCCCCCCCCCCCGGGGCGCCCCCCGGGGGGGGGGGGCCCCCCCCCCCCCCCCCCCCCCCCCCGCCGGCCTCCCGCCGGACCGGTTCCCGTCGGGACAGGCCGTCCGCGACGGCCACGGGGTGGCCGACGGCCGGGAAGGGGTGTCCCACGGTCCCGCCCGGATCTCAGGGACCGTCGTACCCGGCCAGGGGATCGACGCCGTTCCAGGTGCCCTCGCTGCCGTACGGGGCGAACCGGGCGAACAGCTCCTCCGAGTACCAGTTCTCGGCCCGTGTCCGCCCGATCACCTTCCGGTGGGCGGCCCCCCGGTAGGCGAAGTCGCGCACCGCGTCCGCGTCCCGCCACAGGGAGAACGTCGCCTGCCGGGCCAGCGGCCACTCGCCGACGCCGACCGAGGCCAGGCATCCCTCCTGCCCGGCCAGCAGGCGGTCCACCCGGGGGACCGACCGGTAGAACGCCACCAGCCGGGAGGGCCGGATCGCCGCCCGGGTCAGCACCGCGACCGGCGTACCGTCCTGCCGGCCCGGGGCGGTCACGGGCGGGAGGCCGAACGGGTCGGTCCCGCCCCACCGGCCGCGCGACGACACCGGCCGGAGCCGTACCCGCCACGACTCCAGCGCCTCCGTGCGCCAGCGCGCCGCCACGGGCGAGCCGGCCAGGAAGCCGTCCAGGGCCGCCTCCTCCCGCCAGACCGCCAGCATCGCCCAGCGGCGCAGGTCGGCGCCCAGGCTCATCGACGTGCCCCGGCCCGTCCCCAGCAGCCGCCAGAACACCAGCCCGGGGGTGCGCCCCAGCACCGGCCGGTCGAACGCCATGTACTTCATAGCGCCTATATCCGCATATCTCGTGAGATGGAAGGAAGCGATGACTCCTCCGCCCGGCCTGCCCGTCGCGCTCGCGGTGCTCGTCTCGGTCATCGGCGGCTACCTTCTCGGCTCGGTGCCGGTCGCGGTGCTCGTCACCCGGGCGCACGGCCTCGACCCCCGGGAGGCGGGCGACCGGAACCCCGGCTTCTGGAACGTCATGGAACTGCTGGGACGGCGGGCCGCGGTGCCGGTCTTCGCCGGTGACATGCTCAAGGGCGCCCTCGCCGGGCTGCTCGCCCTGGCGGTCACCGGATGGCCGCTGACCTGGCCCGGCGGGGTGACCGGCGGCGGCGTCCTGCCGGTGTACCTCGCGGTGGCCGCCGCGATGACCGGCCACGCCTGGCCGGTGTTCGCCGGGTTCCGGGGCGGCCGGTCCATCCTCACCTTCGCGGGCGGCTTCGCGGTCATCTGCCCGCCCGCGTTCCTGCTCGGCGTCACGGCCCTGCTCGTGACGACCCTCGTCACCCGGTCCTTCGCCGCCGGCGCGCGGGTCGGCGTGTTCGGCCTGCCGGTGCTGCAGCTCCTGCTCGCCCCGGTCGGGTACGTCGCGGCCACCGGGGCGCTGATGTGCCTCATCGGCCTGCGCTTCGGCCAGGCGTCCCGGGCGGAACGGTCACCCCGGCCGTCCTGACCCCGGCGGTGTCCCGTTCCCGGTCACCGGGCGCGCTCCCGGCTCCGTCCCCGGCCCACGCCTCGGCGGCCCCGGCGCCGTCCGGGTAGACGCGGCCCCGCCAGCGGCGCACCGGCCGCAGCGTCGCCCGTGTCAGCCGCAGCGCCGCCAGCGGGTCCAGCAGCGGCGACAGCGGCACGCCCGGCCCCGGCCGTACGTAACTGCCGCGCAGCGCCCCGGTCAGCAGCAGCCGTACGGTCAGCAGCCCCGCGTCCAGCCGGGTCGGCCGCCCGGCCGCCAGCCGCAGCACCGGCAGCGCCGCGGTCAGCCACACCACGGCCAGGTCGGCGGCCCGCCGCCCGGGAGAGGTGACGTCGTGCAGCGGCAGCGACCGCCCCCACTCCCGCCACACCTCCGCCGCCGAGGAGTGCATGTCCACCTCCAGCAGGCCCCCGGCGTCCAGGAACCCCACCGACCAGCCGCCGGTCGCCAGCTCGCGGGCCAGCGCCACGTCGTCGGTCATGTGCCCGCGCACCCGGGCGAACCCGTCCGCCGCCAGCATCGCCGTACGGCGGAAGGCCATGCACTGGCCGTTGGCCATCACGCGATGCGGCGGCGGGGGAGCGGACGGGCCGACGGGACCGAGCCGGTAGACCAGCGTCGCCAGGAACGACGCGTGCAGTGCCTGCTCGGCGACCCCGTCGCAGACGAACCTCGGGCCCACGCTGACCAGGTCGTAGCGGTCCAGCTCGGCCGACAGCGCGCCGAACAGGCCCGGCCCCGGCCGGGCGTCGGCGTCGAGGGTCACCACGACGTCCCCGGAGGCCGCCCGGACGCCCTGCCGCAGCGCCCACTGCTTGCCCACCCAGCCCGCGGGCAGCGGCTCGCCCGCGACGACCTTCGCCCCCATCCCGGCGGCCAGCCGCACCGTGCCGTCGGCCGACTCGTCGTCGACGACGATCACCTCCGCCACGGCCGGGTCGGCCAGCACCGCCGCCAGACAGGGGCCGAGGCGGTGCTCCTCGTCGCGGGCGGGGATCACCACCGAGATCCGCCCGGCGGCGTCGGCGACGGGCGCCAGCGGGGGGAGCCGGTCACGCCCCCGCGCCAGCCGCACCGCGACGACCAGCGCGGCCGCGGCCTGCGCCGCGGTGAGAAGCCTCATCCGGCGAATCCCTTCGATACGGCCGTTCCCGGCATGGTTCCCGGCACGACTCCCGGCACGAGCTCCGGCGCGGCTTCGGCCGTCACTTCCGGCGTGGCTTCCGGCACGATGCTCAACAGGGGAAATCCTCCTCCACCAGGGAGGCGACGATGCGCCCGCCCATCGCCACCAGTGGCAGACCGCCGCCCGGATGCGCCGAACCGCCGACCAGGTACAGGCCGCGCCGCGGCCCCCGGTTGCCCGGCCGGCGGAAGGTGGACAGCCGCCCGGAGTAGGCGCCGCCGTAGATCGACCCGCCCCAGTATCCGTAGCGTTCCCGCAGGTCGGCCGGGGTGAACAGGTCCACGAACCGCAGCCGTCCCGACAGGTCGTACCCCCGGGCGGCCAGCCGCTCCAGCACCAGGTCGCGGTACGCCTCCGGCGTCACGGGCCACCGGCCCGGATCGCGGGCCGGGACGTTGACCAGCATCGTCCAGTTCTCCGCGCCCTCCGGCGCCTGCGCCGGGTCGTCCACCGCCGAACAGCCGATGTAGACGGTCGGGTCGGCGGGCGGCACCCGCCGGTCGAAGATGTCGCCGAACTCCCGCTCGTAGTCGGCGGAGAAGACGACGGAGTGGTGCGCCAGCCCCTCGGTCCGGCCCTCCACCCCCGCCAGCAGCAGGAACGCCGACGACGACGTGCCCAGCCGGGCGACGCGCCGCAGCCGCCGCCGGTCCGGCATCAGCCGCCCGTACAGCGCCGCCGCGTCGGTGTTGGCCACCACCACGTCGGCGCGGTCCCGCTCGCCGGAGGCCAGCCGTACGCCCGTGACCCGCGTGCCGTCGTCCAGCACGTCGAGCACCTCGGCGCCGAGACGGACCTCCACGCCCGCCTTGTCCAGCAGCGCGGCCAGCGCGTCGGCGATGCGGGGCAGGCCGCCCGGGACGTACCAGCCGCCCTCGCCGTGCTCGATCCCCGGGATGCAGGCCAGCGCCGCCGGGGCCCGGTAGGGGCTGGAGCCCGCGTAGGTCGCGTAGCGGCCGACGTACTGGCGCATCCGGGGGTCGGCGAAGAACCGCCGGGCCAGCCCGGCCACCGTACGGCCCGGCGCGACCGCCGTCAGGTCCGACAGGCTCGCCCCGCCGGACGGCGGCCGGACCGGCGGCCAGGAGGGCAGGAGCGGCCCGGCGAAGAACGCCCGCCGGGCCGCCTCGAAACAGCCCCGCGCCCAGTCGTGGAAGGCCAGCCAGTTGCGGCCCTCGCCCGGGGCCAGCCGGTCCACCTCCGCCGCCATCCGGCCCGGGTCGCGCCGGGCCGACAGCGTCGAGCCGTCGGCGAAGCGGTAGCGGCACAGCTCATCCAGCTCGACCAGGTCCAGCTCCAGGCCGAGACCGGTGAACACCTCCGGCAGCGTCAGCAGGGACGGGCCGATCGAGAAGGTGAATCCGTCCCGGACGTGCTCGGCCAGCTTGCCGCCCAGCCGGTCCCGCTGCTCGTACAGCCGGACCCGGTGCCCGCGCCGGGCCAGCAGCAGCGCCGACACCATGCCGCCGACCCCGCCGCCGACCACGACCACCTCGGCCGCCCGCTCCGCCGTTCCCGCCACCCCGGCCGCCCTTTCCGCGTTCACCGCCGCTCCCGCCGCCCTTCCGTGCTCTCCGCCGGTCCTCTTCCGGATCCCGTTCCCTTCGCGGGCTCTCCCGGCCGCCGTCTGCCCCGGGTCCCGTTCTCCCCACGTTCACGGGCGGGCGCTGGAACGTCCCCTCCGCGGGCCGGTTCCCGGGACGTCACGCCGGTCCGGCCCGGCGTCCGCGCCACCACGCCAGTACGGCGAACACGCCCATGCACGCCCCTCCGGTCACCGCCACCAGCCGGTCCGGAGGGTCGAACACCGCCGCGAACCCGACGGTCTCCATGAACGCCATCACCGCGTAGACGGACCGCAGCCCTGTGCTCCGCGCCGCCGGGTCGGCCACGATGACGTCGATCAGCACCATGACCAGCGCCGACACCAGCAGCCAGCCGACGAAGTTGCTCAGCGGGATTCCCCGGTACGGCCCGCCGTCGTGCCACACCCACAGGCCCAGCCGGAGCATCTGCGGGTCGAGGAACAGGTCCCAGGCGGTCAGCGCCGCCGCCCCGGCGGCGACCCGCGCGGCCCTGCCGTACGCCGTCGCCGCCGGGAAGATCGCCGCGGCCGTCGCGTGGGCCGCCAGCCCCATCCCGCCCCAGGCCAGTGCCACGATGACCGGCACCGAGCCGAGCTGCGGCCGCAGCACACCGGTGTAGTGGTAGGCGCCGAACGGCAGGCCGGTCCGGATGCCGACCCATTCGGCGGCGTACCCGGTCACGACCGCGGCGGCGAACGCCGTGAGAGCCCTCGGGAAGGTGTGCGCCCTTCCCGCGAAGGCCACGGCGCTCGCCGCCAGCAGGAGCACCACCACGCTGGTCAACAGGATCGGCCGCGGCTGGAGCCCGGACGCGACCTGGGCGGCGATCATCACCAGGAGCAGGGCGCAGCCGAGCAGACCGAGCACCCGTGGACCACCCGTGAGCGGTCCGTCCTTCCCGGTGGGCTTCGCCTCCTCCGCCGCGTCGCCGTTCACCGCGCCGAGACCGGATCTTCCCCTGTTCACCTGTTGGCTGTGCCCCATGCAGGGTCATTCGAGCGGCGGCCCCGGGTCAGATTCACTTTTCGGGAACGGAAAATGATCGCCTCCGGGCCGGGCGGTTCCTCCGGCGCGGCGGGACCGGGCCCGCAACCGTCGGAGAGACCAGAGCATACGGCTTGACTTATATAAGCGTTGGCTGAATCATTGTCGCGTGCACGCATTCGACGTCCTCGGGGACCCGGTCCGGCGCCGGATCCTGGAGCTGCTGGCCGACGGCGAGCTGAGCTCCGGCGAGGTGACCGCCGTGATCAGAGACGAGTACGGGATCTCCCAGCCGGCCGTCTCCCAGCACCTCCGGGTGCTGCGTGACAACGGCTTCGCCAGGGTGCGGGCCGAGGGCACCAGACGGCTGTACGCCGTCGAAGCGGAGCCGCTGCGGGAGGTCGACATGTGGCTGGAGCCCTTCCGCCGGTTCTGGGAGCAGCGCCTCGACGCGCTGGCGACCGAACTGGCCCGCGGCAGACGCGAGCGGCGCCGTGCCGCAGACGGCCCCGAAGATCCCACCGGACACGAGGAGAACCGATGAAGGACATCATCGACGAGGTCGGCCTCGCCCACCGGGAGGTGGGAGCCGACGGCGAGACCAAGTCGATCCTGGTCCGGCGCCGCTACGACGCCGAGGTCAAGGACGTCTGGGACGCCATCACCACCGCCGACCGCATCGCCCGCTGGTTCTCCCCGGTCACCGGCGACCTGCGGGAAGGCGGCCACTACCAGATCCAGGGCAACGCCGGCGGTGAGATCCTCGCCTGCGAGCCGCCCCGCCACCTGAGGCTCACCTGGGTCTTCGGCGGCGGAACCTCGGAGGTCGAGGTACGGCTGGCCGAGGACGGCGACGCCACGCGGCTGGAACTGCGCCACACCGCCGCCGTCCCGCCGGAGATGTGGGACGAGTACGGCCCCGGAGCCGTCGGCCTCGGCTGGGACCTGGCGCTGCTGGGCCTGGTCCTGCACCTGCGGACGGGCGAGCCGGTATCGGACCCCGAGGGCTTCGGCCGCAGTCCCGAGGGAGCGGCCTTCATCGCGGCCAGCGGCCGGGCCTGGGGCGAGGCCCACCGCGCCGCCGGAGCCACCGGGGAGGAGGCCACCGCGGCGGCCGAACGGACCATCGCCTTCTACACCCCCTGAGAGCCGTCCCGGAAGCTCAGGCCCCAACCCCCGAGCCCGCCGGACGACGGCGGCTCGTTCAACACTCATGAGGAGTTCACCCGATGACGCAGAAGATCACGACCTTCCTGATGTTCGAGGGCGCCGCCGAGGAGGCGATGACGTTCTACATCTCGCTGTTCGACGACGCGAAGATCCTCGACATCACCCGCTACGGCTCCGAGGGCCCCGGTAAGGAGGGCACCGTGCAGCACGCCACGTTCAGCCTGGCGGGTCAGGAGTACATGGCCATCGACAGCCCGACGGCACACGCCTTCACCTTCACCCCGGCGGTCTCGCTGTACGTCCAGTGCGACTCCGACGCGGAGATCGAGCGGCTGTACGCGGCGCTGTCGGAGAAGGGCGGGACCATGATGCCGCTCGACTCCTACGGCTTCAGCAAGCGCTTCGCCTGGGTCGCGGACCGCTTCGGCGTCTCCTGGCAGCTCAACCTCGCCTGACCCCGCCCTCTCCCGCGTGGGCCCGCCGTACCGGACCTCCGGCACGGCGGGCCCACCGGTCCGCGCGGCGCGGGTCTTCGGGGGCCGCAGCCGGAACCGGCAGAGGCTTGCATCCTCAGGACCACCAGGGGCTGCACCCTCAGGACAACGAGGAGAGGAAGAGCCGGCCGGCCGCGTCGCGGGCCAGCAGGAAACCGGCGACCGCCATCGTCCAGCTCACCGCCGACGCCGCGTGCCTGGAGATCCAGGCGCGTAACCGCTCCAGTTTCGGCTCCACCCACTCCCAGGCGGCGGCCCGTACGGCGAGCAGCACCAGCGGCGGACAGATCATGACGGCCACATAGGCCGCGAGCAGCGGCACCCACTGCCCGGACGACAGGCCGGAAGTCGTCATCAGACCGACCGCGGCGAGGTAGGGCACCATGGTCGCGACCTCCAGCACCCCGGCGGTCAGCCCCAGCGCCACCATGACCCGTGGCCCGCCCACCTCGGGTTCGAACCGGCGCTCGGGCAGACCCCGCTTGCGCCGCCGCTTGGGATCGAGCCGGAAGCTCAGCAGGAACAACCCCACACCCAGCGCGAGCTGCGCCCAGTACGCCGGGCGGCTGTTCACCGCCTCCCCCAAGTGCTCCATCACGGCGGACAGCCCCAGCATCAACGCGACGCCCACCGCGAAGTAGAAGACCGCCACCGTCCCGAGATAGACCAGCAGCGGCGCCACCCGCGACCTCTCCAGGGTGAGAAGGAGATAGACCGGGATGCCGAGGGTCCCGAAGCTCGTGCCGTCGACGAGGGCCAGCGCGGCGAGAGCGAGTAGCAGACCGGTGGACATGGGGCAATCATGCACCCGCCGTATCCGGCCGCCCTCCTCCTCGGGAGGGAACCCGGTGTACATCCTTGTGCCCACCCGCCGGGCCGTCTCCTCCCCAGGGCTCCCGAATCACGTCCGGGCCCGTTCCCATGCCGCATCCGCCCCCGGCTCCGCGCCCAGGACGCGTCCATCGTCCTCACGACCCGGTACGGCATGGCGTCACCGGGCGGGCACCGTCACCTGTTACAACGAGAGACGTCGTCCTGTCGCGGGACCGCCACGCCGAGATCCACGATCGCCGGGGCCTCCTCCCTGTCCCGCGCCCCGGGCGGCTCGGCCTCACGCGCGCCCGTCTCCCCGTCCCGCGCGAGCGTGCTCCCGGCGGATGCGGACACGCGGCCGGAACACGAAACGACCGCTCGTCCACGGGAGGAATCCATGACCGTCCACCGCCGCGCCCTCACCGTCACGGCCCTTCTCGCCTCGGCGTTTCCCGCCCTGGCCTCCCTGCCCCCGGCGCTCCCCGCCTCCGCCCGTCCCGCGCAGCTCACCGTGCTGCTGGTGAACCTGCAGACCGGCAGGTGCCTGACCATCGCCGGCGGCGTGAGCGCGGAGAACAACGTCCAGGCCGTGCAGTACACCTGCGACACCCACCCGTCCCGCCGCTGGTTCCTCAACGACGTGACCGGAACCGGCCAGTACCAGGTGCGCAACGCCAACACCGGCAAGTGCCTCACCATCGCCGGAGGCGTCAGCACGGCCAACAACGTCACGGCCGTACAGTACACCTGCGACAGCAACCCATCGCGCCGCTGGACCCTGATCGACGTCACGGGCAACGGCCGGTACCAGGTGCGCAACGCGCAGACCGGCAAGTGCCTCACCATCGCCGGAGGCGTCAGCACGGCCAACAACGTCACGGCCGTGCAGTACGACTGCGACGACCACCCCTCCCGCCGCTGGACCCTGAACCTGACGGGCGCCCTCTAGACGATCGATTCCAGAATGTTCGGTGGTCGTACGGCCGATCGGTGCGATCGCCGTACCGGCTCCCTCGTCGCATGCGCGCGGGGACGCCCTGAAACCGATCGCCTATGTCGTCGTGCGTCTGCGGACCAGGTCCCTGCTCTCCTCGGGCAGCGCGTCAGCGGCCGTCAGCCGCGGCAGCAGGTCCGGTTCGAGGGTCATCGCGCGGAAGACGAGCGCGACGGTCACGTCGTGGTCGGGCCGGTGCCCGATCTCGACGGGGTCGGAGGCCCGGATGTCCCCCGGTTCGATCACCCGCAGATAGGCGCCCGGCACCGCGGCCCGGGTGAACCGCTTGATCCAGCCTTTCTGCTCCAGCCACCCCTGGAACGTCGCGCACGGGATCCGCGCGCATGACACCTCCAGGACCACGTCCGGCCCGATGCGCCAGCGTTCGCCGATCAGGGCGCCGTTGACGTCGAGGCCGAGGGTCGTGAGGTTCTCCCCGAAGACGCCGTTGGTGAGCGGCCTGCCCAGCTCGGCCTCCCACCCGTCGAGATCCTCGCGGGCATAGGCGTAGACGGCCTGGTCGTAACCACCATGATTCTTCACGTCGTGGACGCGGTCGCCCGCGAGACCGACCTCGCCGGTGCCCTTGGGGCCGGGCGCGGTGACGGCGACCGGTCCGTCGACGGGCCGCTTGTCGATGCCCGTCGCGCCGAGGCCCTTCCACGGGTTGGGCCGGGGCCTGCCGACGTTGACGGAGAGCAGCTTCATACGCGCGACGGTACAGACCTCCACGTATCGAAGCGACGCGTTTCCCCGCCGATCCCTTGAAATCGATCACCCAGGACGCGCGTGCCGTACGGGGCGGGTTTCCAGTCCGGTGTGGTCATTCCGATGTGGCCGGCGGCGTGCAGGCCGAAGCCTGTACCCGGCACCACCGCTGCTCCTGTTGCGGCCCCTCTCGTGGGCGATGAGGGCACGCCGTCTCCATCGCCGGCCGCGCCCGGCACATCCTGGGCATCGCCGAGGACGAGGCCGCCGTGCTGTTCCACCAGAACAACACGCTGGCCGACATCCGCCGCATCATCGGCGGCCTCATCGCAGGCGCGCGGCACTGGAATCCCACCTCGGAGACCCGCGCTCCCCGCACGAGGGGGCGCGGGCCTTTCGCGTTTCCGCCGAACCTCTGAACCCAGGAGCCGAACGGGTCCTCATCGTCCCCATGAGGGGTCGCGACTGTAGTACGCACGGAACCAGGAGTAGTGCGGACAGGTCCTCCCCGCCCCTGCGAAGGGCCGCAACACGGGGATGTGGACGCGGTCGATGCGGCCGTACGTGTCCTCATCGCCCCTATGAGAGGCCGCGATGCATCCTCGCGCTCAGCCGAAGGGGCGCGACGGAGGATCAGCCCGTGAACCTTTCACCGTGTGGGAGCGACGAACCATGTAGTCGACCACTGTGGAGGCCGTTGATGATCTCATCCCATGCCGGGGGAGCGCCGCCGAGCCGTCCGAACAGGTCCGGGCGGAAGAGCCTCGGGCTGATCGTTCTCGGCGCCGTACTGGGGGCGATACTGAGCGTGGCGCTGTTCGTCGCGGCGTGGTGGCCGCGGTTCGAGGTGGTCTACCGCAGTGATCAGCCGACCACCGTGGCCTACAGCGACGGTTCGAAACACATGGTGGGCCTGGTGCGCAGGAGCACCCTTCTCGGGGAGTCACACCTGATCGTCGCCGGCCGGGATCCGAGCTTCTCCTACGGTCACCAGGTGGAGATCGAGACGTCCGCCGATTCGGTCAGGACGGTCGAGTGGACGACCGCCGGGGTTCGGACGGTCTTCGACACCGGCCACGAACTGTTCATTCCCGCCCGATACTTCATCGGCGGTCGGTGACTCGCACCGGCGAGAGGCGTCGGCCGCCGCGTGGGAGGAGAACGCGTCGGCCGATTCCGCGGCCGGGAGCCCTGGTCCGGCGACCAGGACCACCACGGTGGTCCCGTGACCGCCGACCGGGTTCATGTTCGCCCGTCTGCCCTGGTCACGGCATGTCGTCAACTGAAAGATCGTCTTCGGGTGTTACAACGGAGCGTCGCCCGGTTGCGGGGCCGCCCGACCACACGATCCACGGGCATCCTCCCGGGCCCGGCAGGCCGGGGCGACCCGGTTCCGCGTACCCGGTGCCCGCGCCCGCTTCCCCGCGGGCGCGGGCACCGGGCTGCCGGAGACCTCCGCCGCCGCGCCGTCGGCGGATCCACGGACGCGGGCCGGAACGCCGTGACCACGACAACGACCAGCTCATCCACGGGAGGAACCCCATGGCCGTTCTCCGCCCAGCCCACCGCTCCGCCCTGACCCTCGTCACGGCCGCCGCCCTGTTCGTTCCGGTGCTCCCGGCCGCGGCCCACGCCCGGACCGACCCCGCCACCGGCCTCTCCCCGGAAGGGCAGCAGTCGACGGCCCTGACCGGGATGCTGGTGAACGGGCAGACCGGAAAGTGCCTGACCGTCGCCGGCGGCGGGCGCGTGACCGACAACCTCCGGGCCGCGCAGTACGAGTGCGACGCCTACCCGACCCGCCAGTGGACCATGACGGACGCGACGGGCACCCGCCAGTACACGCTGCGGAACGCCCAGACGGGCAAGTGCCTGACCATCGCCGGAGGCGCCAGCACCGCCAACAACTACACCGCCGTGCAGTACACCTGCATGGACCACCCCGCGTTCCGCTGGATGTTCTGGGGTGCGGCCGGCGCCCAGCAGTACCAGCTGAAGAACGTGCAGACCGGCAAGTGCCTGACCATCGGTCCGGACGGCAGCACCGCCGTCCAGTACACCTGCGACAAGCAGCCCGCGCGCATGTGGGGCGTGCGCTACATGTGAGCCGGGCCGGCAGGGTTGGGCGGCCCGAAGACCTGGACCGCCCACCCGGCCGTTCACCGGGACCCGCCGGTGCCGTCCCGCGGCCGGCGGACAGACCGGTCCCGCGCATCGTCGGTTCGGTGCCTCCGAGGCACCGACGACGGGAGGCCCTGAGGTGGAGTGCCCGGAGGCGGGAGACCCAGGAGATGCGACCCTATGACAGTGTTCCGGGCATGCTGATCGTGATGAGCGGCTTACCCGGTGCCGGCAAAAGCTCCATCGCCCAGGAACTGGGCCGTCTGCTTCCGGCGCCGGTGCTGTCGGTCGACCCGGTGGAGGCCGCGATGTGGCGAGCGGGGATCGACCGCGGCCAGCCGACCGGGCTGGCGGCCTACGTCGTGGTGGAGGCGCTCGCCTCCGACGTTCTCGCGCTCGGGCAGACGGTCATCGTCGACGCGGTGAACGACGCGCGGGAGGCGCGGGAGCAGTGGCGCGGCCTCGCCCGCCGCCGGAGCGTGGTGCTGTGCCACATCGAGGTGACCTGCTCCGATCGTGCCCTGCACCGGCGACGGCTGGAAGGTCGCCGGCGCGACATCGACGGCTTCGTCGAGCCGGCCTGGGCGTCGGTGGAGGTGCGGCGCGCGAACTTCGACGCATGGCGTGAGGACCGCCTCGTCCTCGACTCCACCGCTCCGCTGACCGGCAACGTGCAGATCGCCCTGGCTCACCTGCGCGCTGCTCGCCGAGATCCCCTATCCGGCACCTCGGAATGACACCTGGAGTCGGCGAAGGCGGATGCGGAGCCGTCGCCGCGGCCCGTCTCGACGGCGGCGCGGCTCAAGGGGCCGGACCGGGATGGTGGATCCGTCCGGCGACCGGTGACGACGGCCGGGTGGGATGATCTCATCGTGGCGATCCAGGTGGCGGTGTGCGGGCCGCGTGACTGCACGGGCGAAGACGAGGCCGACGCCCGCGAGGTCGGCCGGCTGCTGGCCGGGCGCGGCGCGGTGGTGATCTGCGGTGGTTACACGGGGGTGATGGCCGCGGTGGCGGCCGGGGCCCGCTCGGCGGGCGGTACGGTGGTCGGCGTCCTGTCCCGGCCGGACCGGGAGCAGGCGAACCCGGACCTCTCCGTCGTCATCCCGACCGGCATGGGGGAGGCCCGGAACGCCGTCATCGCCAACTCGGGCGACGCCGTGATCGTCATCGGCGGTTCATGGGGGACGCTGTCGGAGCTGGCACTCGCGATGCGTCACGGCCGCGTCCCCGTGGTCCAGCTCGGCGGCTGGCGGATCCTCGACCGCGAGGGGCGGCCGGTTCCCGGAGTCAGGCACGTCTCCTCCCCGGAGGAGGCGCTGGAGGCCACCGGCCTGTGGGCCTGACCGGCCGTTCCACGCGGCCGTGAGCGGGGAACCGCCATCTCATGCCGCCGTGAGCAAAGAACCGCCGGTTCATGCCGCTGGGAGCAGGGGAACCGTCGGCTCACGTGGTGACCGGGAAGGTGAGCGCCAGGGGCCAGGCGAGCAGTGCGGCGCCGACCACGGAGGTGACCCAGACCGGTGCGCCGGCCGCGCGCAGGCCGGCGGCGGTGACGCCCTGCCAGGCCAGCAGTACGGCGAACAGCGGGATCACGAACACCACGAATCCCGGCGCGCCCGCGGCGACCACCGCGACGGCCATCGCCGCCACGACGGAGAGCGCTCCCCAGGCGTGGACGAGGACCGCCCCACTCGGCGAGCGGCGGCGGGCCAGGATCTCCAGGCCGCTGACCAGCGCTCCGGCGGCGAGGAGCGCGGGTGCCAGCAGCCACAGCCGCACCCCGGAGGGGACGGAGTTCGCCCAGCCGAGGTGCGCCGGCACGGCGAAGCCCAGCACGGTGAACGCCGTCAGCCCGGCCGCCGCCGCGACCAGCCGGGCCGACCGGGCGGCGGAGGAGACGGGCGTCCGGGGCGACGGACCGGTCCCCGCTCGGTCCTGCCCGTCCGCGGTACGGCCGCGCGACATGGCCCAGGCACGGTTGAGCCGTACGGTCCCGGTACGGCCGACCAGAGCGGCGGCCGACAGGACGAGGCCGTGGACGGCGATGAACCCGATGGCGTAGTCGGCGACCTCGACCGGCAGCCAGCCCGGTGGTGCGACCCGCATGACCAGCATGGCCGCCGCACCCGCCACGACCGGCCCGGCGAGGAGTGCGATTCGTGGCAGTCCGGTGCCGCCGACCGGCTCCGGACGGGGATCACGGCCCGGACGGCCCGGCAGGAGGAGGGAGGCCAGGGCGCCGAAGGACAGGACGGCCGCCAGATGCAGCAGCAGGGCCGGGCCCACGCGGTGCAGCGGGTACACCTCCGAGGCCGCCCGCCCCGGCACCGCTCCCAGGGCCGCGTTCAGCCAGTCGAGGGTGGCGCGATGGGTGGCGGAGGCGAACAGGACACCGATGTGCTCAACCCCGGGAATCTCCTCGGCGCGGCGGGCCGTACCGGCGGTGAAGTCACCGTAGGTGCGTCCCGGGACCGCGTCCGGGTGCGCGGACCGTACCAGTGCGGGACCTGCGGCGCGGATGCCGCCGAGTTCCAGTCCTCCGGCCAGCACCAGCAGGTCGCGCACGCCGGTCGCGCCGCCGTCCGCCGAGCCGGTGGAGATCGCCACGGTGGCGGCCACGCCAGGGTCGGCCGCGGCCTGCCGCAGGACGGCGCCCGCTCCCATGGAGTGGCCCACCAGCCCGATCTTCGCGGTGTCGACGTACGGCAGCGCCCGCAGGAAGGCCAGGGCGGCAGAGAGGTCGTCGGTGAGGCCGTCACCCAGAGAGGCTCGGGAGCCAGAGGGGCCCGAGGAGCCCTGGGAAGCGCGGGAGAAGGGGCGGCCGTTCGCGCCGTGGCCCGCGAAGTCGAGCAGGACGACCACGTAACCGTGCCGGGCGAGGGTGTCCGCGAATCCCCGCATGATCTGCTTGCTCGCCGCGAATCCGTGCGCGACCACCACCCCGGGCGACCGCTTCTCGCTCTCAGCGGCTCGTACGGTCTCCAGTGGCACCCCTCGGAAGACCGTCCCGTCCCGTCGCAGGCCGTCGTCGGCCCGGATCATCGCGGCGGTGCCGACGGCCGCGCACAGTAGGGCGAGCACCACGGCGGCCATCCGGCGGCCTCGGGTGAACCCGGAGGAATCCGGACGGATGGATCCGGAGTGATCCGGACGGGCGGATTCGAGGGAATCGGGGGGAGTCGGCATGGGATGACCATGCCCGCCCATCATCCGACCGGCAAGACCGTCCACCGGAGACCTCGTCGCGCCGTCCCGATGGCCCTGGCCGTCTCGGCCGCTCGACCCGCGCGGTTCGACGGTCCGGACCGTCTCGGCCGTTCGACCCGCGGTTCGATGGCCCTGGCCGTCCCCGCCGCTCGACCCGCGCGGTTCGACGGTCCGGATCACCCCGGCCACTCGTACCGTCTGGATCGTCCGGCCCGCCGGCCCCGCAGGATCGCCGGGCTCTCGTCAGCCGGCCTGCTCCTTCAGGTGGTCCAGGATGGCGTGGGCCACCTCGCGCTTGGACATCTTCGGCCGTTCGAAGCGCAGGTCGGCCACCTCGGCGAAGGCCGCGGCCCGGCGTTCGTGCAGTTCCTTCGCCAGGTCCAGCGGCTTCTTGCCGAACCGCGGGCGGTGCGGCTTCTCCTCGATCTTCTTGGCGATGAACTCAGGGGTGGCGTCCAGCCACACCACCAGGGCCGGTTTGAGCGCCTCCCGGCACCGCGGGTCGTCCAGGACGCTGGCCGCGGCGGCGATGATCGGCGCGGGCCGTTCGGCGAGGCTGTCCAGCAGGTGCTCGGCCTCGCGGGCGTGCAACTCGGTGACGCCGGCGGTCTCGGCGATGGCGGCCGCGGTGACGCCGTAGCGTTTCTCGAGGTAGTCGTCGCTGTCGCGCACCGGCCGGTCCAGGGCCTCGCCCAGCACTTCCGAGACGCTGGTCTTGCCGGCGCCCATCAGACCGACCACCACGATCGGGACGTCCGCCTCCGTGTCTGCCATGTCAGCCACCTCCGGTCCTCAGGGGGAATGTGAAAAAGGGGTCCTCCGTCTCCCTTGCCCCGGAAGCCCATGCCTAGCCCTCCCGGTCCGCCGACGCCCCCACGGCACCCCTGTTTTCCGCAAAATACCCTATTGCTCCCTATCAAGCAGAAAGATACGGTAGTTTCATGTCAGATCGCTTCTACTCCGTGGAGCAGGTCGCCGAACACCTGGGTCTGCACGTTCGCACCGTCCGCAACTACGTGCGGGACGGACGGCTCACCGCGGTCCGCATCGGCAAGCAGTACCGGATCGCGCACGAGGATCTGGAGGCGTTCACCGGCCGCCCGGTGCCCCCGCCGCCCCGGGAGACCGTACGGCGGCAGCGGCACACCGACGTGTCGAGCATCGTGGAGATCGACGCGGTCAGCCGGGAGACGGCCGACCGACTGTCCACCCTCCTGATGGTCGCGGCCACCGACCGCCGCCCCGGCGACCAGCCGCTGCGGATCGAGACGGTCTACGACGAGGAAAGGGCCCGGATGAAGATCATCGTCCTGGGCGGTCTGCGGGACACCGCCAGGCTGTTCGACTACATGGAAGGAATCCTCACGTCATGAGCGTGATCTACCGGTCCGAGGCCGGCGCGGAGGAGATCCGGCGGCGGTACCGGGAGGCGCTGGACGCCTGGCCGGTCCCCGCCGAGCAGGTACGGGTGCCCACCCGCCAGGGCGAGACCTTCGTCGTCGTCTCCGGCCCGCCGGACGCGCCACCCGTGGTGCTGCTGCACGGCGCGGGGGCGAACGCGACGATGTGGCAGGACGACGTCGCCGTCTGGACGCGGCGTTTCCGCACCCACGCCGTTGACCTCATCGGCGAGCCGGGCCTGAGCGCGCCGTCGCGCCCGCCCCTGGACTCCGACGCCCACGCGCTGTGGCTGGACGACGTGCTGGACGGCCTCGGGATCACCGCCGCCTCGATCGTCGGGACCTCCCTCGGCGGCTGGGTGGCACTGGACTACGCCGTCCGGCGTCCGGGAAGGGTGGAGCGCCTGGCCCTGCTGTGCCCCGGTGGGCTGGGACGGCAGAAGACCGGCTGGATGATCAGGGCGCTGCCGCTGCGTCTGTTCGGGCGCCGGGGGCTGCACCGGTCGGCGCGGATCGCCACCGGCCTGAAGTCCCCGCTGGCCGGACCGGTCCTCGACGCCCTGGCGCTGACGTTCACGGAGTTCAAGCCGCGGATGGAGCGGCTGCCGGTCTTCCCCGACGAGGCGCTGCGCCGCCTGGCCGTGCCGGTGCTGGTGATCGTCGGCGGCCGTGACGTCATGTTCGACTCCACGGAGACCGCCCGGCGGGTGCGCCGCTGCGTCCCGCACGCGACCGTGAACCTTCTGCCCGAGGTCGGGCACGCGATCCTGGGCCAGGCCGAGCCCGTCTCGGCGTTCCTCTCGACCGACGCCGACGCCGACGCCGACGCCGATGCCGGAACCGAAACTGGAGCCGGAGCCGGAGCCGGAGCCGGAGCCGGAGCCGGAGCCGGAGCCGGAGCCGGAGCCGGGGCCGTGCCCGCCGACGCCGGCGGTCAGCTCGGCGCGGAGGCCCGCGATGCCTGACGTGATCCAGGAGCGGGCCGGGACGACGGTGCTGGTGTGCGATCCGGACGGGCCGCCGGTGGCGACCACGCAGGACGCGCTCGACCTGGTCGGCGCGGCGTTCCTCGGCGCCCAGGTGGTGGCCGTGCCCGCGAGCCGGCTGGACGAGCGGTTCTTCTCCCTGGGCACCCGCTTCGCCGGGGAGGTCCTGCAGAAGTTCGTCAACTACCGGCTGCGGCTGGCCGTCATCGGGGACATCTCCCGGCACCTGGCGTCCAGCTCGGCCCTGCGCGCCCTCGTCCACGAGTCGAACCTTGGGGACCACGTGTGGTTCCTCCCCGACCTCGACGCGCTCGACGCCCGGCTGGCCGCGGTCGGCTGACCTGCGGCCCCGCCCGCCGTACGGCCGTCCCGGACCGTGGGGCGCCGCCGTCCGGTCACGGGGCGGGATCGGCCGCCGGGCGCCGGGCGCCGGCTCCAGTTCCGGGGCCGGGTTCCGGCGCGCCGGAACCGGAGGACGGCGACGGAGGACAGCACGAGCGTGCCGCCGGCGAGCTGCACCGGGGTCAGGGACTCGCCGAGGACGAGCGCGGCCAGTGCGGCGGTGACCACGGGCTCGAAGGTGGACAGGATGGCGGCGGTCGAGGGGCCGGTGCGCCTGAGCCCGGCGAAGAAGGTCAGCATCGCCACGACGGTGGAGATCACGGCGATGGCGGCGAGCCAGAACCATCCCGATGCCCCGAAGCCGAGATCGACGCCGCCGGTGAGCAGGGCGCGGGCGCCGAGGGTGCCGGCCGCGCCGGTCATCACCAGCGCGGACAGCGCCACGGGCGCCAGCCGGTGCACGACGGTGTCGGCGACGAGGATGTAGACGGTGTACGTGGTCGCGGAGGCGAAGGCCAGCAGCGCCCCGAGCGGGTGGAAGCTCATGCCGCCGGCGCCGAGCAGGACCAGCAGCGTCCCGCCCGAGGCGGCCGCCAGCGCGGCTCCGCGCGCGGGGGTGAGCCGGTCACGGCCGAGCAGCACCGCCACCACGGTGACCATGACCGGGTAGGTGTAGAGGATCAGGGCCAGCAGCGAGGCGTCCATCAGCTCCAGCGCGGAGAAGAACAGACTCGCCTGCGTGGCGTACCCGATGGCGCCCAGGCCGATGGCGATGGCCGGCACCCGGCCGCGCGCCGTCACCGGCCGGGCGCCGACCGGCGGCTTCCGGGGAGGGCCGGAAGTCACCGGCCGGGCGCCGACCGGCGACTTTCGGGGAGGGCCGGAAGCGGCGCGACGCAGTCCCGGTCGCACGAGCAAGGCGAGCCCGAGCAGGACGGCGGCCAGGGCGAAGCGCACCAGCAGCAGCGCCCCGGGTGAGACGCCGGCGTCGTAGGCGAGCTTGCCGAAGATCGCCATCGCGCCGAAGCAGGCCGCGGACAGAAGACACAGTGCTGCACCCATGCGTCCAAGGATCCGGGGCCTGAATCATCGGGTCCAGCGATGATTCCTGGAGGTGAATCATTAGAATTCTCGAATGATCGAGTTGGACCTCCGGCGACTGCGCTTCCTGCGGGAGTTCGAGGAGCGTGGCACCCTGGCCGCGGTCGCGGCGGCTCTGGGCTACAGTCCGTCCACGGTCTCCCAGCAGCTCGCCCTGCTGGAGAAGGAGGTCGGGGCCCGGCTGTTCGACAAGGCGGGGCGGGGTGTGCGGCTCACCGACGCCGGACGTCTGCTCGCCCAGCACGCGCGGGTGCTGCTGTCGGCCGCCGAGGCGGCGCAGGCCGACCTGGCCGGTCTCGGCGGCGACATCCGGGGCACCGTCCGCGCCGGCGGCCTGCAGTCGGCCGCCCGCCGCCTCCTCATCCCGGCGGTGGCCCGCATGAGGGCCCACCACCCGCGGGTCCGGGTGGAGATCTCCGAGCTGGAACTCGAACAATCCCTGCCGGGCCTGCGCCTCGGCACGGTCGACCTCGTCATCGGCGACGAGTACGACAGCCACCCCCGCCCCCGCCCGGCCGGCCTGCGCTTCACGCTCCTGCTCGAAGAGCCCCTGAAAGTCGTGCTCCCGGCCGCGCATCCCCTCGCCCGGCCCGGCGGGCCCGTCCCGGTCATCGGGCTGCGGTCCGACGTCTGGACCGCCTCCGCCGAAGGCACCGGCCACCATGCCATGGTCATCGGGACCTGCCGCGCCCTCGGCGGTTACGAGCCCGATCTACGGCACCGCTCCAGCGACGCCGACGTCCAGCTCGAACTCGTCCGCGCCGAGGCGGCCGTCGCCCTGTTGCCGACCCTGACCCTGCCCGGCGACGATCCGGCGCTCGCGATCAGAGACATCGCCGAGACCACTCTCAAGCGCCGTCTGGTCGCCGTCACCCGGGACACGCCGCCCGCTCCCGCGCTCACCGCCCTCCTGGCGGCCGTGACGGACCAGGTGGGCGAGCTCGGCCTGTAGCGGCCTTCCGGTCTCCCGGCGTTCTTCAGGGCCGGGGACCGCGGGCGGGCGTTACCGGGCCGCGGGTCGCCGCCGTCCGGTCACGGTACGGGGGCCGTCGCCGGTCACGGGGCGGGATGGGCCGCCACGCCCGCGGCGTACCGGATGCCGCCGAGCAGGTGGGCGCGGAACGCCGGGTCGGCGTAGGACTCGCGCGTGTGCCCGCCGCCGGTGTACCAGGACCGGCCGCCCAGGTGGTCGTGGCACCAGGCGATGGGGTGGTCGCCCATGCCGCCGCCGGAGTACGACGCCTCGTCCAGCGACATCAGGACGCGCACTCCGGGCCGCGGGTTCGTCCGGTAGTCGTACCACTCGTCGTACCGCCGCCAGACGGGTTCGAGGTGCGCGGTGGAGGGATGGGAGCGATCCTCCACGCGGACGACGGCCTCCTGCGGCTCGGGGTGGCACCGGAAACGGGCGCCGACGAGCTCACCGTAGAACGGCCAGCCGTACTCGGTGTCGGCGGCCGAGTGGATCCCGGCGAAGCCGCCGCCGCCCCGGACGTAGGACTCGAACGCCGCGCGCCGCGCGTCGTCCAGCACGTCGCCACTGGTGTTGAGGAACACCACGGCCCGGTACCGGGCGAGGCCGGCGGGGGTGAAGGCGCCGCCGTCCTCGGTGGCGTGGACGGTGAAGTCGTGCCGCCGGCCGAGCTCCCCGACGGCCCGGAGGCCGTCGGGGATGGAGTCGTGCCGGTACCCGGCGGTCCTGGAGAAGACGAGGACGGCGTAGGGGGGATCGGCCGTCATCTTTCGGGTCAGCCGCTCTTGCGGCGGAAGGAGCGCCTGCCCCCGGCCGGGCCCTGGGAGCCGTGGATCTTCGAGGCGCCCTTCCCCCGGCCCGCGGCGTTCAGCTCCGTCTGGGCCACCTTCTTGCGCTCCAGGGCCTCGCGGAACTTGCGCTTGAGCTCGTCGTCGGTGGTCTCGGTGCCCTCGGCGCCTTCGAGGGTCTGGGTGCTCTCGGCGTCCTCCGGCTTCGGCGTGACGTCAGGCATGCGAACCTCCTGTTCTCTGGACGGTCCGGCTTCGGCCGACCGGAACATCATCTTCTCATGTCCGCAACGCCGTACGGCTGGCCGCGCGGTCCTCTCCGGGCCGGGCACCGGGGCGCGGGCCGAGGGTCGCCTGCGGGTGGGGAGCCGGGGGCGGGGGAGCGGGCTCAGCCCAGGTCCATGGCCATCAGCAGTATCAGGCCCGCCAGGTGGCCGACCACCACGAAGATGATCACAAAGAGGAAGACGAACCGCGCGGGGCCGTGCTCGAAGTACTTGCCCTCGCGGAGCTCGGAACGCCCCGCCTGGCGCTCGGCGATCCGCTCCTCGATCGGCTTGCGGTTGAACATGGGGCTCCTCAGGGACCGGTGACGCTTGGTGCCGCAATGCTTTGTGCACCAATTACCTTACTATGTCGATTGGAGGTGCATGTGAGTGACATATCCGAGGCGCTGCGCCTGGAGCGACAGGTGTGCTTCGCCCTCGCGGTGGCCTCGCGCGGCGTCATCGGGGTCTACCGGCCGCTGCTGCAGCCGATGGGACTGACCCACCCGCAGTATCTCGTCATGCTCGCCCTGTGGGAGCACGACCAGCTCTCGGTGAAGGAGCTGAGCAAGCTACTGAGACTCGACCCCGGTACGCTGTCACCGCTCCTCAAAAGACTTGAGGCGATCGGCTACATCCGGCGGCGGCGTGACAGTCAGGACGAACGCGTCCTGGCGATCACGCTCACCCCGGAGGGCCGGAGGCTGAGGAGCGAGGCTGAGAGGATCCCGCCGTCCGTCGCCCGGCGACTGGGTATGGACCTGGAGGAGCTGCAGGAGCTTCACCGGGTGCTGACCCGGGTGATCGCCGCCGCGGACGACACGCATCATTGATGCACAGAAAGGACAGATAAGGCTCATGGCTGGAAGCCACGGAGGAAGCCCCAAGTCTTGGCTTGCGGTGCTCGTTATTTTGGCCGGGTTCATGGTCGGCGGAGTGGGCCTGTGCACCGGGCCCAACTGGATCATGTTCTGGGCGGGGGCCGGAATCATCGTCGTGGGCGGTCTGATCGCCCTGGTGGTGGACATCTTCTCCGACGTGATCATCGACGCTCCCCGTGAGCCGCTGAACCACGGCGGCTGACCCGGAGGCTCCCGCACTCCCGGAGCTCCGGCCCCGGGCGATCTGACGGATCGCCCGGACCCGTCGTCCGCCGCAGGGCCGGCCGGGCCGCCGCAGAGCCGCCGCAGAGCCGCCGCAGGGTCTCCGGGTCGCCGCAAGATCCTCCGGGCCGTTTCCCGGTCCTTGAGGCCGTCGCCCGGTTCGATGTCCGGAATGGCGGTTCGAGGGTGACATGGGTCACATCTGAGGTGCATAGTCGTCTGACGACTTCGCGCCGAGGATCGGAGGCTCCTCTCCATGTCCCGAGACCGGACCCGCTACCTGTACCTGGCCGTCATCCTGGCGGTGATCGCCGGCATCGCCGTCGGACTGCTGGCGCCCGATCTCGGCACGGCGCTGAAACCCCTGGGCACGGCCTTCGTCAACCTCATCAAGATGATGATCAGCCCGATCATCTTCTGCACCATCGTGCTCGGCGTCGGCTCCGTCGCGCGGGCCGCCAAGGTCGGCCGGGTCGGCGGCCTGGCGATCGGTTACTTCCTCGTCATGTCCACCGTCGCGCTGGCCATCGGTCTGGTCGTGGGCAACCTGGTGGACCCCGGTCACGGCCTCCAGCTCACCGACGAACTGCGTAAGTCGGCCCAGGCCGAGGCCGCCAAGGGCGGCGAGAGCGACACCGTCTCCTTCCTGGTCGGGATCATCCCGACCACGCTGGTGTCGGCGTTCACCGAGGGGCAGGTGCTGCAGACCCTCCTGGTCGCGCTGCTCGCCGGGTTCGCGCTGCAGGCCATGGGGGAGCGCGGCGTCCCCGTCCTGAACGGTGTCGCCCACATCCAGCGGCTCGTCTTCCGCATCCTCGCCATGATCATGTGGGCGGCCCCGGTCGGCGCCTTCGGCGCGATGGCCGCGGTGGTCGGCGCCACCGGGCTCGACGCGCTCCGCAGCCTCGGCCTCATCATGCTCGCCTTCTACGTGACCTGCCTGGTGTTCGTGCTGGGCGTCCTCGGGCCGCTTCTGTGGCTGGTGGCGCGGGTCCACCTGCTGTCCCTGCTGCGCTATCTCGGCCGGGAGTTCCTGCTCATCCTGTCGACCTCCTCCTCGGAGTCGGCCCTGCCCCGGTTGATCGCCAAGATGGAGCACCTGGGGGTGAGCCGCCCGGTCGTCGGCATCACCGTGCCGACCGGCTACTCCTTCAACCTGGACGGCACCGCCATCTACCTCACGATGGCCACCCTGTTCATCGCCAGTGCCACCGGCGCCCCGCTCTCGGTCGGCGAGCAGGTCTCCCTGCTCGCCTTCATGATCATCGCTTCCAAGGGCGCGGCAGGCGTCACCGGCGCGGGTCTGGCGACCCTCGCGGGCGGCCTGCAGTCGCACCGCCCCGCCCTGGTGGACGGCGTCGGCCTGATCGTCGGCATCGACCGCTTCATGTCCGAGGCGAGAGCGCTGACCAACTTCGCGGGCAACGCGGTCGCCACCGTCATGGTCGGCACCTGGACCGGCGAGTTCGACCGGGACCGCGCGGCCGAGGTGCTCTCCGGCCGCGTCCCCTTCGACGAGGCGACCCTCCTGGACGAGCGCGGCGACGAGCACGGTGAAGGGCGTGACGAGTACGGTGAAGGGCGTGACGGGCGGAGCGACCCCGACGGGGACCGTGACGAGCACGACGAGGCCGGAACGGGGGTCGGCACGGCGTCCCGGTAGGCGTCGGTGCGGCGCCTCGACAGGCGTCGGCGCCTGGTCTCGAAGTGCGGGCGGGGGGCCTCGAAGCGTCAGCGCGGGGTCTCGGTGAGCGGGCGCGGAGCCCTTCCCGGCGGCGGCCGTACGGCGGGGGCCGAGGTGCTCGCGCGCAGGACGACGGTTCCCGGGACGCGCTCGACGCGGCTGCGCCCGGCGGTGGCGGGCCGCAGGGCCAGCGCCATGACGCGCCTGCCGATCTCCTCCAGCGGCAGCGCCACGGTGGTCAGCGGCGGGGTCAGGTCGCCGACCACCGGGATGTCGTCGAACCCGGCCAGCGAGACGTCGCCGGGCACGGTCAGGCCGTGGTCGCGGAAGGCGGCCAGCGCGCCGACCGCCATGATGTCGGTCGAGGCGAAGACGCAGGTGGCGCGCAGGCCGCGGGCGACCAGTTCGGAGGCGGCCCGGTGGCCGCCGTCGCGGTTGAAGGCCCCCTCCACGATCTGGTCCGGGGCGATCATCACCCCCGCCTCGGCGAGAGCCTCCCGGAAGCCGGTCAGGCGGTCCACGACGGTGGTGATGACCGGCGGGCCGGTGAGCACGGCGAAGTCGCGGTGACCGAGGCCGAGCAGCGCCCTGGCCAGCGCGGCGGCGCCGGCGCGGTTCTCGGGCAGGACCGAGTCGACGCGGAGGCCGCGGTGGCGGCTGACCGCGGCGATGCGGGTCCCCGCGGCGGCGCACCGGGCCAGTTCCTCGCGCATCGCGCCCTGCCAGGCGCGGTCCTCGAACCCCGAGCCGGTCAGCAGGATCGCCCGGACGCGCTGGCCGCGCATCATGGAGACGTAGGACAGCTCACGGGCCGGGTCGCGGAAGGTGCTTCCCATGATCACGTGGAGGTCGTGCTCCGCGGCGGCCCGCATGATCCCGCCGGAGACCGCCGCGAAGTAGGGGTCGCTGACGTCGTGGCAGATGACGCCCACCGCCTGGCTGGAGGCGCGGGCGAGGGCCTGGGCGTGGGCGTTCGGGGTGTAGGCGAGCCGCTCCGCGGCGGCCAGGACCCGCTCTCGGAGGTCGGCGCGCACGCGGGTGGTGCCGTTGAGCGCGCGGGAGGCGGTGGCGGAGGAGACCCCCGCCTCGCGGGCGACGTCATTGAGGGTCACCTGGGACCATTTGTCCAATTCCTCCCTCACCTCCTCTTGACCCGTATGTGAGACGGCCCCTACCGTACACCGGAAAGCGCTTTCAGACAGCGCTTTCACATCACCAGAAAGCGCTTGCATACAGATCCGCCCGTACGCGGGCGAAAGGAGGGCGCCCATCATGAGCATGAACCCCGGCGGGTCCGAGGGGCGGCTGCTCGCCGTCCTCGAACGGAGCTGGCGGCCGGTCGCGCTGCTCGTCGCCTGTTTCGCCGTGTGGTGGGCGATCACCTCCACCCAGCTGGTGCCGCCCTACCTCGTTCCGTCGCCGGGGACGACCCTGGGAGTGATGACGGAGAAGTCGTCATATCTCTGGCAGCACACCTGGGTGACCACCTACGAGACCGTCCTGGGCTTCGTCATCGCCGTCGTCATCGGCGTCCTGGCGGCCGTGGTGATGGTCTACTCCGCGACCGTGGAGAAGACGCTCTATCCCGTCCTGCTCTTCGCGCAGGTCATCCCCAAGATCGCCATCGCCCCGCTGTTCGTGGTCTGGCTCGGCTTCGGGCTGACCCCCAAGGTCGTCGTCGCCGTGCTGATCGCGTTCTTCCCCGTCGTCATCTCCATGGTGACCGGGCTGAAGTCCGTCGATCCCGAGATGCTCCAGCTCGCCGCCACCATGGGCGCGAGCCCGCTCAAGACCTTCGCGAAGATCCGTTTCCCCGCCTCCCTCCCGCACCTGTTCTCCGGCCTGAAGGTGGCCGTCACCCTCGCGGTGACCGGCGCCGTGGTCGGCGAGTTCGTCGGCGCGAACGAGGGACTCGGCTTCGTGATCCTGCAGGCCAACGGCAACCTCGACACCCCCATGCTGTTCGCGGGGCTGCTGGTGATGTCGCTGATCGGCGTCGTGCTGTTCGTCCTCGTCGAGATCGCCGAGCAGCTGATGCTGCCCTGGCACGCCAGCCGGCGGGGCGAGACCGCGACCACGACCCTCTGAAGCCTGGAACCGGCCACCGACCATCCCAAGGAAGGCACCCCGTGAAATCCCGGATCGCCATCGCCGCCCTGCTGCCGGCCCTCCTCCTCACCGCCTGCGGCGGAGAGGACGGCGGCACGACCACCAGCGCGTCGGGCAAGAAGCTCGACCAGGTGACGCTCACGCTCAACTGGTACCCGTACGGCGAGCACGCGCCGTTCTACCTCGGCAAGAAGCAGGCCGTCTTCGAGAAGCACGGCATCGACCTGAAGATCCAGGCCGGCCAGGGCTCGCAGAAGACCATCCAGGCCACCGGGGCGGGGCAGACCGACTTCGGCTGGGCCGACACCCCCGCGCTGCTGGCCTCCGTCTCCCAGGGCGTCCCGGTCAGGAGCCTCGGGGTCTACCTGCAGACCACCCCGGCCTCCGTGCAGTTCTTCGACGAGAAGAACATCACCGAGCCCGCCGGCATCAAGGGCAAGAAGATCGCCATCACCGCCGGCGACGCGCTGTCCAAGACGTTCCCGGCCTTCCTCAAGCAGAACGGCATGGCCGAGGGCGACGTGCGGCTGCAGAACACCGACCCGGCGGGGAAGATCGCCGCGGTGATCTCCGGTCAGGCCGACGCCCTGCTCGGCTACGCCTCCGACCAGGGGCCGACGATGCAGGAGAAGGCCGGCAAGAAGGTCTCCTACCTGCGCTTCTCCGAGTTCGGCCTCAACTTCTACAGCAATGGCCTGCTGACCTCCACCAAGAACCTGGAGAGCAGGGCCGACCTGGTCAAGCGCATGGCCGCGGCCACCAGCGAGGCGTGGGCCGCCGCCGAGAAGGACCCGCAGGCGGCGGTGGACGCGATGCAGGGCGCCTCCGAGCAGCTTCCCAGCGCGCAGGTGCTGCTCGACCAGTTCAAGACCACCGTCACGCTGCTGCACACCGACGCGACCAAGGGCATGGCCCCGGGGGTCAACACCGCCGCGGACTGGCAGGCGACGATCGACACCTTCGTCAAGGCGGGCGTGATCGCCAAGGCCGAGGCGCCGGCCGCCTACTGGGACGAGAGCGTCACTCCGAAGGGATGAGCACGATGAAAGGCGAGCTGGAGGCCGAGCGCAGGCCCGGCGGCGCGACCACCGCGGCGGTGGAGCTCGACGCCGTCGCGGTCCGGTTCAGGGCCAAGAAGAAGGAGGTGACCGCGCTGCGCGACGTGTCGCTGAGCGTCGCGCCCGGCGAGTTCGTCTCGATCGTCGGCCCCTCGGGTTGCGGCAAGTCGACACTGCTGAAGCTGGTCTCCGGTCTGCTGCGGCCGTCGGCGGGCAGCGTGCGCCTGTTCGGGGAGACGGTCGGCGGCACCAGGCGTGACATCGGATACGTGTTCCAGCGCGCGGCCCTGCTGGAGTGGCGGTCCGCGCGCCGCAACATCCTGCTCCAGGCGGAGATGCGCGGGATGCCCGCCGCCGAGGCCGGCCGGAGGGCGGACGAGCTGATCGAGATGACCGGGCTCACCGGCTTCGAGGACGCCCTGCCGCACGAGCTGTCGGGCGGCATGCAGCAGCGGGTGGCGCTGTGCCGGGCGCTGCTGCACCGCCCGCCGGTCCTGCTGATGGACGAGCCGTTCGGCGCGCTCGACGCCCTCACCCGCGAGCAGATGAACGTCGAGCTGCACCGCATCTGGCGGGAGACCGGCACGACCGTGCTCCTGGTCACCCACTCCATCGCCGAGTCGGTCTACCTCGCCAACCGGGTCCTGGTGATGACCGCGCGGCCGGGGACCGTCGCGGAGATCATCGACGTCGACCTGCCCGGCCCCCGCGACTACTCCGAGACGATGTCGCAGCCCCCGTTCGCCGAGGCCACCGGCCGGATCCGCGACCTGCTCGGCGCGGCCACGGCGGCGGACTGACCGGTCCCCGCGCCCTGCCCGGCGCCGTCACCGCGGCGGACCGGCCGGCCCCCGTGCGCTGCCCGATGCCGCCGCGGTGCCGGACCGGCCGACCCCCGCACTCCGCTCGGCGCCGTCACGGTGGCGGACCGGCCGGTCCCATGTCCCGGGTACGGCGGTCAGGCGGACGCGCGGAGGGGCCACAGCCGTCCGGCGAGGGCGGGGAGGTCGGCGCCGAGACGGCGCAGGATCGCCACCGAGGCGTTGGAGCCGTCGGCCAGCAGGCCCCTCACCAGGTCCTCGTCCACGACCCCGCCCCGGGTACGGCGGGCGGCGTGGTACAGGGCGACCTCGACGGCCTTGCGGGCCGCGACGGTGAGCCGGAGGTCGCCGGCCGGGCCGGAGAGCGTCACGCGCAGCGGGCGCGTCCGGGGGCGGCGCAGCCGCCACGCGGCCGGGTCGGCGCGGCGGGACGGGAGCCTGCGGCGGATCTCGTCCAGGTCGACGCCCAGACCGGCCAGCAGGTCGCGGTCACCCGGGCGATCCGGCGGGCCCGCGGGCAGCAGCGCGCGGACGGCGTCCGGGGACACCTCGAAGCCGTCCACCGGCCACGCCTCGGCCAGGGCGAGCAGCAGCATGTCGTCGTCCAGGACGGTGCGGCCGGCGTCGAGCGACAGCAGGCCGGCCCGGACCACGGTCCTCCGGGCCTCGGGGGCGAACCTCTCGAACATCAGCGTCTCCCGCCGTCGATGATCCGGTGCGCGTGCTTGCGGTGCGCCGTCTGCCGTTTCACGCCGAGTGCCGCAGCGATGGTCTCCCACGACACGTTCCGGGCGCGGGCCTCGGTGACGTGCGCGGCCTCCAGCTCCTCCAGGAGCCGCCGCAGGGCCGCCACGGCGGCCAGCGCCGTCACCGGGTCCTCGCCGGTGGTGGCCTCGGCCAGTTCGGTTACCGTCGTCATGCTGTCAGCATATGCTGACACAGCCCGCTTGTCAGCATATGCTGACGAATTCCTCCGGGGCACCGGTTCCAGGCGGACAGGCGGCGCGGAACGACGCGGTCCCCGGGAGACTCGGCGCGGACGACGCGGGAAGGCGTGGGCGTGCGCGGATGGGCGTGGAGGGCCCCCGAACCGGTAGGGAGGACGCGGCCGGGACGGACGCAGCCGGGACGACGCGGCTCCGGCAGGCGGTCAGAGTCAAAGAAGGCCGGCGTCGCGCACCTTCATGGCGACGTGGACCCGGTTGTCGGTCCCCAGCTTGGCGAAGATCCGGGTGACGTTCGCCTTCACGGTCGCGACGCTCATGTGCAGGCGTTCGGCGATCTCGGCGTTCGAGCTGCCCCGGGCCACCTCGACCGCGACCTCGCGCTCGCGCTCGGTGAGCCTGTCCAGCTCCCGCCGCGCCTCCGGGCCCCGCGGCTCGGGACCGCCGGTGGCCGCGGCGATCACCTGCCGCGCGACGCTCGGCGACAGCACCGGCTCGCCCCTCGCCGCGGCGCGGACCGCCTCGACCATCTTCGGCGGCGGCGTGTCCTTGAGCAGGAACCCGGCCGCGCCGAGCCGCAGGGCCCGCAGGACCAGGTCGTCGGCGTCGAAGGTGGTGAGCACGAGGATCCGGGGCGCGTCCGGCCGCCTCAGCAGCAGCTCGGTGGTGGCCAGCCCGTCCTGGACGGGCATCCGGATGTCCATCAGCACCACGTCGGGCCGCAGGTCGCGGATCACCTCCATGGCGTGCCGGCCGTCCCCGGCCTCGCCCGCGATCTCCAGGTCGGGCTCGCCGCCCAGGATGAGGCGCAGCCCGGTCCGCACCATCGGGTCGTCGTCCACGATCACCAGCCGAATCACCCGTCAAGCCTCCCACGGCAGTCCGGCGTCCAGGACGAAGCACCCGTCCCGCAGGGAGTGGCTGAGGGTGCCGCCGGCCATCCGGGTCCGTTCGGCCAGGCCCACCAGCCCCAGCCGCCCGCCGGGACCGGCGGGCGACCCCGGAACCGCCGGATTGCTCACCCGGATCCGCAGGCCGTCGCCGGGACGCCCGCCGATCTCGGCCCGCACCCGGCTGCCCGGCGCGTGCTTGCGGGCGTTGGTCAGGGCCTCCTGCACGATCCGGTAGGCGTGCCGGCCGGTCTGCGCCGGCAGCGACTCACGGCCCTCGACGGCGTCGGTCACCTCGACCCACTGGCCCGCCGCCCGCACCTCCTCGAACAGGTCGCCCAGCCGGTCCAGTCCCGGCTGCGGCGCCTCCGGCGTCTCCGGGCCGGCGGAGGCGCCCTCGGACCGGAGGACGCCGAGTACGGCGCGCAACTCGTTCAGCGACTGGTGGGCGTTCTCCTGGATCGCCAGCGCGACCTCGCGGGTCTCCCCGGCGGTGAGGTCCTTCCGGTACGCCAGGCCGCCCGCCAGCATCGCCAGCAGGGAGAGCCGGTGCGCCAGGACGTCGTGCATCTCGTGGGCGATCCTGGCGCGTTCGGCGAGCCTGGTCTGCTCGATCCGCTGCGCCTGCTCGCGCCCGGCGGCCAGCGCCGCCTCCCGCCGCGAGGCGGCCAGGTCGCGCAGCCCCCGCAGGTACAGGCCGAGGAGGGTCAGCCCGCCGAGGACGGCGGTGCCGGTCACCAGGGAGACGACCGTCGCCTGGCCGACGCCGTTCATGAAGGCGTAGAACGCCGTGCACAGCCAGAGGACGGCCGCGACCGGGGCGATCCGGCGCCACCGGCGGTGCGTGCACAGCGACACGTAGGCGACGTAGGCCGGGCCGGTCGCGACGGTGGAGAACGTCGTCAGCAGGGCCGTCGCCAGCGCGGTCTGCCACGGCAGGCGGCGCCGCCACCGCAGCAGGACCAGCCCGGCCAGGCCGAGTCCCGCCTCGGTCAGCGCGAACCCGAGCCGGTCGTGCTCCCGGGAGACGACCACGGCCAGGACGGTGCCGTGGAACAGCATCGGCACCGCGGCGCACAGGTAGCGCAGCGCGGAGTCCCGCCGGGTCAGGGGCGGCTGGTTCTCCGTACGGTCGTCCACGGCCCCACAGCCTATGCACCGTGCGGACCCGCTCCCCAGCGACCTGGGTCCACGTCGGGGTGGCCGAAGGTCCACGGTCGCGCCGCCGCGCGTACACCCCGGACGCGCTCCCGGAGAGGCTCAGGCGGTCCCGCTGCGGTGGACCTCCCGGGCGAGACGGGTGATCTGGGACGTCGAGCGCTGCCAGGACGTCCCGGCGGGGTAGGCGGTGAGCAGGACCATGATCCAGCGGTCCTTCGGGCCGACGAGGCCGGTGGTGTGCAGGACGGGCCGGCCGTAGTCGGGCACGACCCTGGGCGCTGACCCGGGGGCGGCCGGGGCGGCGGCGTCGGCCGGGGCGGCCGGCACCGGGACGCCGGAGAGGGGACCGGCCGGGGCGGGGGCGCCGGCCGTACGCCCGGAGGCCGCCGGGCCCGGGGCCGCGGCCGAGGAGACCGGAAGCGACAGGGACCCCGGGGTCCCCGGGGACGACGGGGACGACGGCCGGCACCTGACCGGCGGCCTGAGGCCGTACCCCGACCAGCCCTGCTTGACCGCCCACGGCCGGGCGACCCCCCGGGGGATGCCGAAGTACTGGTCGAAGCCGTCGGAGCCGCACTGCCCGGCCCGGCGCAGGTGGCCGAGGATCAGCTCGGAGACGCGCGGTTCGGCCCGGTCGAGCAGGTAGCGGTAGACGCGCACCATGTCCAGCGCGCTCAGCGAGGTGTAGCCCCAGAACCCCGGCCTGTCGGCGGGCGGCGGCGCGGTGTCGGTCAGTCCCAGCCGCCGCGCGATCCGCTCGACGATCTTCCCTTTGCCGCCGCGGTCCCAGAACGCCGACGCCGCGTCGTCGTCGCTGACCCGCAGCATCACCTTCAGCAGGGCGAGGTCCCGGTCGGGGATCTTCCGGTGCGACTCCAGGTAGTCGATGGCGATCATGATCTTCACCACGGACGCCGACCGGAACCTCCGGTGCACGTCGCGGTGGGCGGTGAGCCTGCCGGTCTGCCGGTCGAAGACCGCGTAGCCGGCGGCCACCCCGGCCGGGACGCGCGGTACGGCGGGGCCCGCGGCGGAGGCGGGGGCGACGGACGCCAGGAGAGGGAGGGCCGCGGTGAGGAGCGCCAGGGAACGGATCATGCGCAAATGCCTACCAGATCAGCGGGTCCCGGTGGGCCCGGCGGCCCGGGGACGCGGGACGGGACGACGCGCCGGGCCGTACGGCGGCGTCTCCTCCGTGTCTCACCGGTGGGCGCGGCGCAGGTTGCGCGCCACGACGCCGGCGACCTTCCGGGCTCCGCCGGGGTCGCCGAACACGCTCAGATGGACGACGACTCCGCCCACGCCGACCAGGGCGGAGTCGGGGACGGGGGCCATCCCCGGACCGTCGACCAGCCAGACCCCCTCGCCGCGCGGTTCGACGGGCGACATCTCCCGCCGCATGTGCGCCAGGGCGGTGGACACGAGGAGCCGGGCGGCGTCGGGGGAGGGCGCGACCCACGCGACGGTCACCGCCACGGCGGGGCCGTCATCGGTGGGCGGGACGTAGTCGCAGCCGGTGGGGCGGGGGAGACCCGTCCCGCCGACCCGCCGGTGGCGGGGGTGGGAACTGTAGCCTGGGCCCAGGATACGGAGGTCGTCCACGCTGAGCAGCCCGCACGCGTCAGGCCAGGCGGAGGGTTCGGTCCCGGCGAGCGCGGCGGGCCCGGCGCCTCGCGGGCGGGAGAGCCGGTAGGCGGTGATCCGGCCGTCCGCGTCGCCTCCGCGGCCGTCGACGTGCCCGACGAGGACGAGCCCGGCGGCGGCGCCGAGGAGTGTCGAGGCGGAGGCGGCCGTCGGGAGCGGACGCCACGCGGCGTCACCGCGGCCGACGTCGGCGACCACGAGGAAGGCGGGGCCCGGCCGGCCTCCCTCCTTCCCGGCGTCGTCCTGGAGGACCGCCAGGCCTGGACGGCTCCGCTCCCCGAGGTCGTGCATCTCGTATCCCGGCAGCTCCCGCCGCCACCGCACGTCACCGTCGCGTTCCACGGCGACGGTGACCGGCGGCGAACCGCCGGGTGACCGGACGGTGTAGGCGGCCACGTCGCCGGCGACGGCGAGGCCGTAGGCCGGGCCGTGGCCGTCCACGTCGATCCTCCGCCCGCCGGGGGCGTAGAGCCGGTGGCGGCCGTCCGCCGAGACCAGCGCCGTCCCGTCCCGGCCCACCTCCACCGCGTCCGGCTCGCCGGCCCCCTCCTCCTGCGGGTCATCGCCGGTCCCGTCCGGCCGGAGCGGGAGGGTGTCGCGCCACCGCGTCGTCCCGGTCGCCGGGTCCATCGCCCACAGCGTGGCCGGGCCGTGCCCGCAGCGGACGACCGCCACGAGGAGGATCGGACCCGCCCCCGTGGTCCCCGCGCACGCGTCGCCACGGGGAAGGGAGACGCGCCAGGCGGTGCTCCCGTCGCGCGGGCTGATGCCGGCCGCCGCACCGCTCCCGGCGCTCACCAGCGTGACGCCGCCGGGCGTCGCGTCCACCCGCAGGTCCGCGGGTACCTGGCCGGGCCCGCCGTACAGCGCGGCCGGCACGTCGGCCTCCCACAGCTCGCGCCCGGAGCCCGTCCCGTAGCCGGTGAGCCGGTGGACGGCCCCGTCCCGCGTGCTGCGGTGCACGACCACGACGTCCCCGGCGGGCCACGCCCCTTCGAGCCGGTGCCCGGCGGGTCCGCGGAGCACGGCGCGAGGACGGCCGGTCCGCAGGTCGCGGAGGAGGACGTCCCCGGGGGGTCCCGTCACGGAGAGGATGAGGTCGCCGGTGACGGCGAACGGCCGGGCACCGTCGTAGCGGTTGCCGGGCTCGTCCGCGGACGTCTCCCAGACCGGTGTGAACACTCCCGGAGGCGGGAGGGGGACGGGCGGGAGGTCGCCGGCGGTGACCAGTACGGACAGCAGGAGGACCGCGGTCGCGGCGAGCCGCCGGATCACCGCCGGCACCCCCGCGACGCGGGGAAGGCGGCGCACAGCGTCTTCCCGCCGGCTCTGTGCCAGGTCCGCCCCTCCTCGGCGTAGACGGCCCGGTAGGCGTGGTGGTCACGGGCCGCCCCGGTGACGCGGAACAGCCCGCCGTCGGTGCCGCCGATCGTCTGCGTCATCCGCCGCCCGCCGGTGACGACGAGGACCTGGAGGTCGAACTCGACGGCCGCGCGGTGGGACAGGAATGAGATGACCAGCGTCTCGCGCTCGCCGCGCTTCAGGTCGATCTGCTTGCCAGTGAAGTAGGGCTTCTTCCCCTTCTCGCCGGAGAGAAGGAGCACGGGGGGCCTGTCGAAGTCGGCGTTCAGCGAGATGACGGGCGCTTCGCCCGACGTGTCCGGCAGGAAGTACGCGCCGGTGAGGATCGCGGTGCTGCGCCGTACCCGGGGGCGGATGTCGACGATCCTCAGGTCGCTGCGCCGGCTCTCGACGGTGATGGTGACGTCCAGGCGCTCGACCGCCCCGCCGTCGTGGCGGCGCGACAGCTCGGCGAACTCCTCGTCCGACGGGGCGGTGAGCAGCACGGCGCGGTCGGCGGCCGACGACGGCCGGGAGCGGAACGCCACGGGGCCCGGTCCGGGCGCGTGCTCCTCGACGACCGGCACGGCGAGAGGGGGCCGCCCGAGAACGTTCTCCAGGAGGTCCTGTCCGCCGCCCTGCGCCCAGGGCCCGAGGACGGCGGCCGCCACAGCGCTCAGCACGCCGCCCAGCCATGCCAGCGGACTGCGGAGGATCCGGGTGAGCAGCGGGGGCGGGGCCTCCGCCGACGTCTCCGCGGGTTCCCCCACCGGTTCCCCGGCGGGTTCCTCCGGCGGTTCCCCGGCCGCCCGGCCGGTCGCCGGCCGGGCGGCATGGGTACCGCCGGCGTGGGGACGCTGATCTTCCGACATGGTGGCCGCCGTCTGGAATCAATGCGTTACAGGGGGTGCACACCAGGTTCCTGGAAGGACGACGTCCCGGCAACCGGAACGCGGCGAACGGCGTGACCCGTTGGAACCACCGGGGCCGCGCGCGCGTACGGCCCGGCGCGTGGTGCGCCGGGCCGTACACAGGTGCCGCCGGGCCTTCAGGCCCGGTTGGCGATGGCGGTGATGAGCGGCTGGACCAGCCGGGCCGCCAGCGGGCCGAACGCCGCGAGGATGAGCACGTAGGCCGCGGCCAGCGGGCCGAGGTCCGGATGGACCCCCGCCGAGACCGCGAGACCCGCGATCACGATGTTGAACTCGCCGCGCGGGATGAGCGCGATGCCCGCCCGCGCCCGGCCCGCCCGGGCGATCCCCGCCCGCCGCGCGGCGTAGAAGCCGGTGAGCAACTTGGTGATCATGCTGACCAGCGCGAGCAGCGCCGCCAGCCCCGCGACCGGGCCCATCTTGGTCGGGTCGGTCTGCAACCCGAAGAAGACGAAGAACACCGCGGCGAACAGGTCGCGCAGCGGGCTCAGCAACGCCTGGGCGTCGTGGGCCAGCTCCCCGGACAGCGCGATGCCGACCAGGAAGGCGCCGACCGCGGCCGACACCTGGAGCTGCTGCGCCACCCCGGCGACCAGCAGCGCCAGCCCGACGACCTTCAGCATCAGCACCTCGGAGTTGGGGCTGGAGACGAAGGACTCGATGAACCGGCCGAAGCGCAGCGCCACCAGCAGGACGACGCTGACCGTGCCCAGGGCGATCGCCACGGTCACCGCGCCGGCGGCGAGGGTCAGCCCGGCCAGCATCGCGGTGAGGACCGGCAGGTAGATCGCCATGGTGAGGTCCTCGAAGACCAGCAGCGACAGCACCACCGGGGTCTCGCGGTTACCGATCCACCCCAGGTCCGACAGGACCTTGGCGGTGATGCCGGAGGAGGTGGCGTAGGTCACGCCGGCCATGGCGAGCGCCGCGACCGGGCCCCAGCCCAGCAGCAGCGCGCAGATCGCGCCCGGCGCGGCGTTGAGCACCAGGTCGACGAGGCCGGCCGGGGCGTTGCCCTTGAGGCTCGTCAGGAGCTCGTCGGCGTTGTACTCCAGGCCGAGGGTGAGCAGCAGCAGGATGACGCCGAGTTCGGCGCCGACCGAGATGAACTCCTCGCTGGTGGCCAGGGGCAGGATGCCGCCCTGGCCGAACGCCAGTCCGGCGAGGAGGTAGAGCGGGATGGGAGAGATGCCGACGCGCATGGCCAGCGCGCCGAGGATGCCGAGTCCGAGGAGGACGGCGCCCAGTTCGAGGAAAAGGATCGCGATGTCGTGCACCCGGTGGCCTATCCGTTGGTGAGGATGTCGGCGACGGCGGAGGTGCTCTCGGGGCTGCCCACCACGACGATCACGTCGTCGGCGGCGAGTCCGAACTCGGGCCCGGGGCTGGCGAAGACCTGGCCCCCGCGGACCACGGCCACGACGGAGGCGCCGGTGCGGGTGCGGACCCGTGCGTCCCCCATGGGCCGCCCGACGTACGGCGTGCCGGCCAGGACGGGGAGCTGGAGGCTGACCAGGCCCTCGACCTCACGGTGCAGGGCGTTGAGACGCTGGACGATGCGCGGGGCGCCGAGCAGCTCGCACAGCGCGTCGGCCTCCTCGTCGTTGAGCTTCACGGTCTCGCATGCCCGGTCGGGGTCGTGTTTGTCGTATATGACCAGGTCACGGCGTCCCGTCCGGTGGGAGACGACCCCGACCCGGCGTCCCGACCGCGTGGTGAACTCGTGCCGCAAACCGATTCCGGGCAGCGCCGTCTGCTCGACCTCCACCGTTCCCAACCCTTCGCTCGTTCAGGAAAATGTCTGATTTTCGCAACGAACCTATCGGCTGAGGCGTTCCCTGGCCTAACCTGCGGGCCCGCCCGGGAGGGACACGCCGGAAAAGGGCGGGGAGACGGGAGCGCGTGGCCCGGCGGGGAGCCTCCGGAGGGCCGTACGGGAGTGTGGGCGGGACGTGGGACGGGGCGGCGAGGCCGTACGGGCACGAGGGTGGATCGTGGGACGGGGCGGCGGGGGTCGTGCGGGAACGGGAACGGGGACGGGGTGGCCGGAAGTCGCATGGGAGTCCCCGGACAGGGGAGTCTCATCCCATGCCCGAAGACCGCCCGTACGACATCGTGCTCCTCGGCGCCACCGGCTTCACCGGTGGCCTCACCGCCGAATACCTCGCCCGCCACGCCGGTCCCGGCGTCCGCTGGGCCGTCGCCGGCCGCGACCGCGCCAAGCTCGAAGCGCTCGCCGAGCGCGTCGGCCTGCCCGGACTGCCGCTGCTGCACGCCGACGCCACCGACCCCGTCTCGCTCGCCGCCGTCGCCCGCCGGACCAGGGTCGTCGCCACCACGGTCGGCCCGTTCACCCTGTACGGCGAGCGCCTGGTGGCCGCCTGCGCCGAGGCGGGCACCCACTACGCCGACATCACCGGCGAACCGGAGTTCGTCGATCTGATGTACCTCCGTCACCACGACCGGGCGCGGCGGACCGGCGCGAAGCTCGTGCACGCCTGCGGGTTCGACTCCATCCCGCACGACCTGGGCGCCTACTTCACCGTCGGGCGGCTCCCTGAGGGTGTACCGATCGAGGTGGACGGGTTCGTCCGGGCCGGCGGCCGGCCGTCCGGCGGCACCCTCGCCTCCGCGCTCCTGGTGCTCTCCCGCGCCCGCCGTACGGCCGAGACCGCGCTGGCCCGCCGCCGGATCGAGGAACGCCCAGCGGACCGCCGCGCCCGGGGCCGCGCCGGGACGCTCCGCAACGTCGGCGGCTGGGCGCTGCCGCTGCCCACGCTCGACCCGCAGATCATCGCCCGCTCGGCCCGCGCGCTGGAACGCTACGGCCCCGACTTCACCTACCGCCACCACGTCGCCGTCCGGCGGCTGCCCACCGCGCTCGGCCTCGCCGCGGGCGCCGGGGCCCTCGCCGCGCTCGCCCAGGTGCCCCCGGCCCGCTCCTGGCTGGCGGGCCGGATCGCCGCGGGCGACGGCCCCACCCCCGAGCAGCGGGCCAAGGGCTGGTTCAAGGTCACCTTCCTCGGCCGGGGCGGCGGCGAGCGCGTCGTCACCGAGGTCGCGGGCGGCGACCCCGGCTACGACGAGACCGCCAAGATGCTCGCCGAGTCGGCCCTGTGCCTGGCCTTCGACGACCTGCCCGAGGCGGCGGGCCAGCTCACCCCGGCCGCGGCGATGGGCGACGCGCTGATCGACCGGCTGCGCCGGGCGGGCATCACGTTCCGGGTGCTGAGCGACTCGCGCGCCTGACCCGTCCGGCGGGCCGTCCGCTCAGGAACCCGCGTGCTGAGCGACTCACGCGCCTGACCCGACCGGCTGTGTCGCGCGGTCGTCACGTTCCGGGCGCTGGGCGACTCGCGAGCCTGACCCGTCCGGCGGGCCGTCCGCTCAGGAACCCGCGTAGCGGGCGGCGAGAGCGCGGGACGTCCCGGCGAGGCGGGCGCGCAGCTCGGGCGGCGCCAGGACCTCGGCGTCCACGCCGAGCGCGAGGAACGTCCGGTGGGCGTGGTCGAGCGACTCGATGGGCAGCGTCGCGCGGATCCAGCCGCCCGGCTCGGCGGCCCCGGTGGCGGCCAGCGCACGGGCCGCGGCGCCGTCGAGGCCCGCCGCGCCGCGCGGGGAGAGGCGGACGACCGCCGCTCCCCGGTGCAGGCGGGCGTGGAAGTCCTCCTGGTGGCGCCGCCAGTGGGCGGCCAGATCGAAGCCCTCGGGCGGCGAGCACTCCTCCTCCAGCACGGTCAGCTCCAGGATCTGGTCCACCCGGTAGGTGCGCGGCTCCGCGCCGGGGTCCGCCGCCGCGACGACGTACCAGCGGCCCGCCTTGAGCACCAGGCCGTACGGCGCCAGCCGCCGCTCGACGTCGGTCGGCTCCTTCCAGCGGCGGTAGCGGACCTCCAGCATCCGGCCCTGCCACACCGCGTCCGCGACCCGTGGCAGGAACCGGAGATCGTCGTCGTCGGCGTACCAGCCGGGTGCGTCGAGGTGGAAGCGGGCCCGCATCCGGTCGGCCTGCCCGCGCAGCTCCGGTGGCAGGGCCGCGCGCAGCTTGAGCTGTGCGGCCGCGAGGTCCTGTCCGAGCCCGAGCTGGGCGGCGGGCCCGGGGACGCCCGCCAGGAACAGCGCCTCCGCCTCGGCGGCGTTGAGCCCGGTGAGGCGGGTGCGGTAGCCGGCCAGCAGCCGGTATCCGCCCGAGTGCCCGGCGTCCCCGTAGAGCGGCACGCCCGCCGCGTGCAGCGCCTCCACGTCGCGGTAGACGGTGCGCACCGACACCTCCAGCTCCCCGGCGAGCTGGGCGGCGGTCATCCGGCCCCGAGTCTGGAGCAGCAGGATGATCGAAAGAAGGCGGCTCGACTTCACTGCCACAAGATGTCAGGGGAGCGGCCCTATGGTCCAGCGGTACCGGGGCGGAGACCTCGACGCCCCCTTCCCGAAGACACCACAGGAGACCGTTCGTGAACGACTTCGACTTCTTCATCGGCACCTGGGACGTCGCCAACCGGCGGCGTACGGACTTCCTCGACGCGGCGAGCGAGTGGGAGGAGTTCCCGGCGGTCAGCCACGCCTCCCGGCACTTCGGCGGCGGGGCGAACTTCGACGAGATCGAGTTCCCGGAGCAGGGCTCCGCCGGGCTGACCCTGCGGCTGTACGACCAGGAGACCGGGCAGTGGTCGCTGTACTGGGCGAGCAAGCGCACCGGCACGCTCTTCCCCCCGGTCGTCGGCCGCTTCTCCGGCGGCCGGGGCGAGTTCTACGGCGACGACACCTACGAGGGCACGCCCATCCGGGCGCGTTTCATCTGGTCGGACATCACCGGGGACTCCGCCCGCTGGGAGCAGGCGTTCTCCGTGGACGGGGAGAAGACCTGGCTGACCAACTGGACCATGGTGTTCACCCGCCGCTGACCTCCCGCGGCGCCCGGGGCCGCCCCGGGCGTCCCCGCCGCGGTGAGGACGTCAGCCGAGCCGTACGGTGACCGTGTGCGAGGCGCCCTCCCGGCCGGCCAGCCGGCCCCAGGTGAGGACGAGCCTCCGCCCGGTCGCCGCGGCGGTCAGCAGCGGGTGACCGACCGGTACCGCCGCCACCGGCCGTTCCCAGGTCACGGTCAGCTCCTCCAGGTCGCGCCGGGGATCCGCGACGGTCAGCGTGGCCGTGCCGTCGCCGCGCTCCCTGACCAGCACCGCGCACGGGGCCGAGGCGGTCAGCGGCCCCGCGGTCCCGCCGTTCCAGAAGTTGACGGCGGTGAGGCCCAGCGACGGCACGTGGACGCCCTGCCGGCGGCGGTCGTTGGCGAGCACGCGCACCCAGCCGGGATCGGCGGCGCGGGCCCGCGTCACGGCCCGGCTCGCCCCCGGCATCAGCAGGTAGAGGTAGCCGGCCGAGACGGGATCGACGCCGTGGTCCAGCCAGAGCGTCACGTAACTCCTGGTCACCGCGCCTCCGGCTGCGGCGCCTCCGGCCGCGTGTCCGGCGGCCGGCCGTCCCGGGACGGCCGCCGCCGAGGGCCCTCCGTCCGCGGGGGTCGCCGCGTGTCCGGCCGGCGGCCGCCCCGGGCCGGCCGTGCGCTCCTCACGGAGCGTGCGCAGCCGGGCGCAGGGCAGCACGTAGCCGCCGTGCCCCTCGAGGTGCGCCCAGCCCGCCGTACGGTCCACCGTGAGACGCGCGGCGGTCCGGCGGTTGTCCACGACGGTCTCCACCGGAACGCCGTCCGAGCAGCCGATCCCGGCGCCCAGGCAGACCACGGCGTCATCGAGGAAGAACCACGACTTGAACGCCTCCAGCGTGCTCTCCAGGCCGGTCAGGTGCTGGCCGACCGCCGCGTACCGGCCGTCGGTCGCGCCGCCCGCCCAGCGGACCGGCGGGCGGACCTCGCCCCACGCCGCGCCCGCGCCGTCGGCGAGCCGCCGGGTGGAGACCGTCGTGCCGGGCAGGCGGTAGGGGTCCACGGTCTCCCAGAAGGAGTCGGAGTACTGGTCGCCGTGGCCCTCGGCCCACCAGTGGAGCATCCCGGAGCCGGTGTGCCAGCCGCGGAGGTTCTCGCCGTTGCCGTGCTCGTAGCGGCCGATCCGGTCCGAGGCCATGCTGAGCCCCGCGCACCAGCCGCGGCCCCGGTGGACGGCGCGGGCGCTCGCCGGGAACAGCCGGTGCCCGGCGGGCTCGGCGGCGGCGAGGACCCCGTCGTCGTCGAGGAGCGCGGCGAGCCGGGCATGGAACCCCAGGTCCTCGCGTTCGGCCGCCCCCCGCATGGGCCGGACGGTGTCACGCAGCGCCCATCCCTTGACCAGGCTCCGCCAGCGGGCCCGTTCGGCGGGGGAGGCCGTCTCGCCCAGCAGCAGGATCGCCGCGGCGATCGCGCGCCCCCGGGCGTGGTCACCGTACGGCCCGCGGCCGACGGCGCGCCCGCTGACGAGGTCCATGCAGAGGCCGTCGTGGACGAACGGCGCGAACGACCTCTCCACCGCGTCGAGGACGACCTGCCGGGCCGGGTCGGTGACCTCCCACGGTGAACCGCGCAGCACCGCGAACAGGGCCGCGAGCCCCGACAGCAGCGACGCCCCGTAGGTGCCCTGGTAGGGGACCCAGGTGTGCTGGATGAACGAGCCGTCGCGGTGGAACCCGTCGCCCTCGGTGACGTGGGGGAAGACCGGCGACAGCGCCGCGACGGCCCGCGCGGCCCCGCCCGGGTCGGCGGCGAGGACGGCGCGCAGCAGCCGCACCGTGCACAGGTCGACCCGGTTCGCCCCGGTGCTCGTCCCGTCGTAGTCGTCCAGGACGGACTCGGGCGCGAAGTGGTCCACCGCCGCGAGCAGCGCCGCGGCCCGCTGCCGCCCCAGGTGGGGGTCTGTGAGCAGCGCCGCGTCGAGGAGCGCCCGCGGGACGCCGATCCGCCAGTGCCACCAGTTGCCGGTCGCCTCGGCGCCCGCCGCGTACACCCGCCGCCGGTAGTGGTCCACGCCGTCGGCGACGGCCCCGGCGAGGCCCGCGTCTCCGGTCAGGCCGGTCCCGGGCAGCGCGTACGCGCGGGCCATGGCTCGCAGCCGGGCCGGGGTGGCGGTGAAGGAGGGGAACGGCAGGCCGGGCCAGAGCGACGACGCGCCGGGGCGCATGGAGTCCCGGTGCCGCGCCGCCGCCGCGCCCAGCTCAGCCAGCCGGCTGCGGTACGGCTCGGCCTCCGCGTCGAACCCCGACCCCGCCGTGACATCCCGCCAGGCGCGGCGCAGTGCGGCGAAGGGGTCGTCTTCCGGGCCCGGATCTCCCGGCCGCGCGTCGTCCCGGGTTCCGGCCCGGCGCTCGGTCCGGCGTTCGGTCCACGGGTGTTCGGCCGGGGGCAGGACCAGCGCCCCGGCCGCGACGGTCCCGCCGAGGCGGAGCAGTGACCTCCGGGAGTATCCGATCATGCCGGTCATGTCGGGATTATCACGCGCGAAGCCCGCCGCGTGACCGGAACGGCGCGGAGACGGCCGTGCCGGTCCGGCGCCGGTGATGAGACGGTCGTTCCGGCCCGGCATCGACGGTGTAACCGGTCCGGCGTCGACGGTGTGGACGGCCGTGCCCGCCCGGCGGGAGGACCGGGCGGGCACGGGGCGGCGCCCGGACGCCATCGCGCCGGGGCCTTCCGGGAGATCAGCCCGTGGGCATGTGAACCTCTCTCAGCAGTCGTGATCTCCACGGGCACCAGTAGCCGCCGGGCAGGAACGCGCCGCCCGCCTCGTCGAGGTGGTCCTCGAGGTATTGGATCGAGGAGTCGCACACCTCGATGGCGACCTCGAAGAACGCGGTCGAGGCCGGGTCGAGATTGAAGTCCCAGCCGGGGTTGTAGGGCGAGGGACGCTTGACTATCCTGCCCATGACGTGGGTGCGGTCCCGCTGCGCGCCGCTCAGGATGTCCCGGGCCTCCTTGATCTTGGCGGGGTCGCTGAGCTTGAAAATGAACTTGTCAGGGGTCGGCGGGTAGTCGAACTCGAAGTAGGCGTCGCCATCGTCGGCGCGCGGGCTCACGGTGTCGGCCTGCTCCGCCGCGGCGGGCTGGGCGAGGGCGAGCATCGCGATCGCCGCGAGGATGCCGATCTTGGTGGTGATGGTGCGTCGCATGGCAGCTCCGGTGCTGTCGGGCCGCGTCCACGGCCGTTCGCCACGCAAGGTAACAGTGAAGTGACTCGGAGTCACTGACGCGAGATGGTGCAACGCTGTGACGGCCCGCGCGGAGCCGGGACCAAAGGGATCGCCCGCGGTCCCGGCGTGCCGTCGCCCTGGCGCGCGGACCGTGCCGAACCGGAGGACTCAGGCGGATGGGTGGCCTTCGAGCGGATTGGCGGCGATCCGCCCCGCTACGTCGTTCCTGACCGACTCGGCGGCGGCACTGTCCGGCTTGCGCCTCGCCTGGTCCTCGAAGCACGCCAGGAACTCCGCGCCGAATCCCAGCCGGGGATGGCGGGCGAGCGTCTCCGCCCTGGCGTCCGCGGAGAACTCCTCCGGCCGCCGCCCGGACACGTCCCAGCTCGTGGCGACCTGGAGCAGGTGGGACTCGGGGTCGGCCGACGGGGACACGTCGTCGCGCATGTGCAGGACGATGATCTCGGCGGCCCTGCCGGCCCGCTCCACCGGCCAGCCGGCCGCCACACCGAAGACCCAGGCCAGCTGCCCTCCCGCCTCCTCGAACGGCAACCTGTGGCTGTCGAAGGCCTCGGTCAGTCCGATGTCGTGGAGAAGCGCCGAAACGTAGTAGAGCTCGTCGTCGAAGGCGATCCCGTGCGCCGCGCCGTACATCGCCCCCCACAGGTAGGAGCGGACGGAGTGATTGAGCAGCGCGGGCGAGCAGAAGCGGGTGGCCACCGACAGGGCCGCCGCGGCGGCGGGAGTCTCCGGAAACATGGGTCCACCTTCTCATCGGACCGCCGGATCCCGATCCGCGGCACCGTGGATCAGGACGGCCCGCCCGGCGGCCAGCCTGCCGTGGCCGAACGGTCCACACCACGCGGTCAGTCCCGAGACCACGCCACGGCGGTCGTCCGCCGGGTGCACCATACAGGCGCCGGGCGGAGGACCGGAGGCGGGCGCGCAAAGGGGATGCCGGAGTTACGTTGGACGGATGGAGATCAGGAATCTGGTGATCGCCGCGGCCCTCACGTCGACCCACCTGCCTGGTGTCCCCGCGACCGTGACGACCGGCACCCCCACGGCCACGGCGGAACCTCTGCACGGGTGCGCCAGGGCGACGGCGCGCTGCGACGGTGAGATCTCGGTACCCCTCGACTGGAACGACCCGTCCTCCGAACGGATCACGGTGGCGTTCGCCTGGCTGCCCCGCGCGGGCGCGAGCGGTACCGTCCTCGCCAACCCCGGCGGTCCCGCCGCCGCGCTGCCCGACGTGCCGGCCCTCACGGAGGTGCTCGGCCCCGTGCTCGACCGGCGCAACCTGCTGGTGGTCGAGCCCCGCGGGCTGGGGAAGTCCAGCCCGCTGCTCTGCCCCGACCTCGACCTGGGCGTCCCCGAGACCATCGCCGGGTGCGCCGAACGGCTGGGCCCCCGCCTGCGGTATTTCACCGCCGACCAGGCGGTGGACGACATGGACGCGGTCCGCCGGGCACTGGGCGTTCCCAAGGTGACGTTCCACGGCACCTCCTACGGCACGCTGTTCGCCCAGGCGTACGCGACCCGCCACCCCGGGAGCACCGCCGCGCTGTTCCTCGACAGCACGGTGACCACGAACCGTGACGGGTACGCGTCCTGGCCGCTACGAGCCCGCCTCGACCTCCTCGACCTCGTCTGCCGGGCCTCACGCGACTGCCGGTCGCTGCCCGGCACGGCAGGCGGCACCTGGACGCGGCTCGTGGAGCGCCTGCGCGCCCGCCCGGACCCGAAGGCGCCGCCCACCGGGCTCGCCGCCGTCGTGGCCAACGTCTCCCAGCCGGTGTTCGGCCGCGAGGCCGGGGCCGCCGCCACCGCCTACCTGCGGGGTGACCCGGCCCCGCTGCACCGGCTCGTCACCGCCGTCACCGCGGGCCCCGTCCCGCCGCTGAAGGGGTCGCAGTGGGCGGGCTACCTGGCCTACCGATGCGGCGACAGCGCGCTTCCCTTCGACCGGGACGCCTCCCCGGCCGAGCGCCGTGAGCAGCTCGACCGCCACTACCGCGAGAAGCGCCCGCTTCGGCCGTTCACCGTCGCCGAACTGGGCGGGACCTCGCCCCTGGACCTCTGCGTGAACTGGCCGACCCCTCGGCCCAGCCCGCCGGTGCCGCCGGACGCCGCGTACCCTGCGGTGCCGGTCCTGGCGGTGGGCGGCGACTTCGACACCGAGACCCCGGCCGAGGTCGCCGAGCAGGTGCGGCGCTTCCCGCGCGGTGTCTTCGTCCGGGTCCCCTTCGGCGGTCACAGCCTCGCCTGGGGAAGCCGGCCGGTCAACGAGTGCGTCCGCTCGCTCATGCGGTCCTTCCTGGACGACCCGTCCCGCCCGCTCCCCGCGGCGCGGTGCACGGCCGAGAACTACCGTGCGACCGGGGAGTTCCCGGAGACGGTGAAGGAGGCGACGCCGATCCGCGCCCCGGGCCTCTCCGCCCGGGACCGGAGGGTCGCCGGAGCGGCCTTCGCCACGGTCCAGGACGCGAGCGCCCGCCGCAACCCGTACTCCCTGCTCCACTCCCTGCTGAAGACCGAGCCGGGACTGCGCGGCGGACGCCTCGCCTTCGACGACGCGGCGAGGGCCATCTCCCTGGAGGACGTCAGGTTCGTCGGGAACCTCGCGGTCAGCGGCCGCGTCACCCTCCCGGAGGACCCGGACGGAGGCGGCGAGGCCGTCGCGCGGCTGACCGTCACCGGGGATGACGGCACGCCGCACGAGATCACCCTTTCGTGGCCGGTGTTCGTGGCGGAGGAACGCCCCCCGCTCTCCGGTACCTTCGACGGACGTCCCTTCTCCTCCTGACCGCCCGCCGCGGCCGGCGTCCCGAGCTCCCGCGTCCCCCGGTCCGCCGGTACGGCCGCCGGTCCGGGGGATACCCGGACCGTGACGCCGGGCCCCGGCGGGTGTGCGGCCGCGAACCCTTGCGGGTCCCCGATCCTTCCGCTGGGATCGCCCTGAAGAACCGGTGGAACCGGCAGCGAGCCGGTGGAGCCGGCCGAGGGAAGGGGACGAAGGTGTCCGAGCCATCAGAGACGCCATCAGAGACCGTCACCGGCGAACCGTTCGGTGACCGCAGCCCGACCAGCCACGAACGGATGACCGGACAGCCCTGGGACACGTCGTACCATGATGGTCCCGCGCCCTGGGACATCGAACGGCCGCAGCCGGCCGTGGTGCGCCTGGCGGCCGAGGGCGGATTCACCGGAACGGTGCTCGACGCGGGCTGCGGGACCGGCGAGAACGCCCTGCACGTCGCCGCGCTGGGACTGCCGGTCCTGGGCGTCGACGTGGCGGAGACGGCACTGGCGATCGCCCGGGAGAGGGCGGCGGACCGCGGGATCGACGCCGAGTTCGCCACAGCCGACGCCTTCCGGCTGGAGCGCCTGGGACGCAGGTTCGACACGGTGCTGGACTGTGGGCTGTTCCACACCTTCGACGCCGCCGAGCGACCCGGGTACGTGGCGAGCCTGGCGTCGGTGACCGAGTCCGGCGGCACCCTGTACGTGCTGTGCTTCGGCGCCGGCCCCGGCGCCGGCCCGCATCCCGTCAGGCGGGAGGAACTGGAGGCGGTGTTCGAGCCCGGCGGTGGATGGGACGTCGTCGCCGTCGAGCCGGACCGGATCCAGACGAGATACCACGACGATGGCGCGCCGGCCTGGCTCGCGACGATCAAGCGGATCCAGGCCGCGGGCCCGGCCGTCGCCGGGCGGAGCCGGCGCGGAAGCGGGCTCTGATCAATAGGCTGGTCTCATGCCGACCGGTCCGCGCCCGTATGACGTCACCTTCCCGAACGGGGAGGTGACGCTGGCCGGATCGCTGACGGTCCCCGACCGGGGCGGGGAGGCGGCGGGCGTGGTCATGGTCGGCGGGTCCGGGCCGTCGGACCGGGACAACGACGTCTACTTCCCCCCGATCCGGCGGCACCTCGCCGACGCCGGCGTCGCGGTGCTGTCCTACGACAAACGCGGCGTCGGTGGATCGTCCGGTGACTGGCGTGACGCGACCATCGGGGACCTGGCCGCGGACGCGGCCGCCGCGCTGGACTTCCTGCGCGCGACGCCCGGCGTACGCGCCGGCGCGGTGGGATTGTTCGGTCACAGCGAGGGCGGCTGGGTCGTCCTGCGCGCCGCCGCCGTCCGGGACGACCTGCCCTGGGTGATCACCAACAGCTGCCCCGCCACCACCCCGGCGGTCCAGGAGCGCCACGCCCTGACCGGCGTCCTGCGGAGGGTGGGAGCGGACGCGAGGGACACCGGCCGGACCCTGGCCCTGTACGACCGCCTCATCGAGGAGGGCCGGGACGGTGCGGACTTCGCCGCGGCGGCGGGACTCGTCGACGCGGCCGGGCCGTCACCCGCGTTCGCCTCCTACTGGGCCGAGGTGGACGAGCGCCTCTGGGAGTTCCTCAGGCGGAAGCAGGACCACGACCCCGTCCCGGACGTGGAGCGCCTGCGCTGCCCGCATCTGGCGATCTTCGGTGGCGCCGACGAGCTGGTCCCCGTAGCCGAGAGCGTCCGCCTGTTCGGCGCCGCGGCGTGCTGCCCGGACCGTCATCCCCGGGCGCGGCTGACCGTGGAGGTGTTCCCCGGAGCCGACCACCGCGTCCAGACGGACGGCGAGGGTCTCCTGGCGTCCCGCTACCTCGCCACCCTGGCCCGCTGGATCGGGCACCACACGCCCACGACTCCCACGCCGTGACCCGGCAGGGACCGCCCGGGGGCTGACCGGCCGGTGACGTCTACCGGTTCAGGCCCGGTTCGCCGACGAGTTCGTCCTCGCTCATTGGCGGGGGGCGGAAAGGCCAGGCGGGTGCCCGAGGTGACGGGGAGGGCGAAGGCGGCGGCCTTGCCGACGGTACCGGCGGATCCGGGCGAGGATGTCACGGCCGCACAACAGACCTGTACTACTCGTAAACTTGAATAGTTCGTGTGTGCCGGGGTAGGTTGAGACCATGACCTCATCCCAGCCCCTGACCACCGCCGAGGAGCTGCGTGGCGTCGGCCTGCGGGTGACGGCCGCTCGTGTCGCGCTACTCGAGACGGTCCGTGACGGCGATCACCTCGATGTCGAGGCGATCGCCTCAGGAGTGCGTGCGCGGGTCGGCCACATCTCACTTCAAGCCGTGTACGAAGCCCTGCACGCGCTCACCGCCGCAGGGCTCACCCGCCGCATCGAACCGCCAGGCAGCCCGGCCCTGTACGAGGGGCGGGTCGGCGACAACCACCACCACATCGTCTGCCGATCGTGCGGTGTCGTCGCCGACGTCGACTGCGCGGTCGGAGAGGCGCCCTGCCTGACAGCATCCGACGACCATGGCTTCTCGATCGTCGAGGCCGAGGTCATTTACTGGGGCGAGTGCCCCGCCTGTTCCACCGCCAGCTGATCCGGAAGGATTCCCATGACCGAGAACGACGGCACGCAGGGCGGCTGCCCGGTCGCGCACGACTCCGTGACCGCGCACGGCAGTGAGAGCGAGAACCCGGCGATCGACTCGCCGGCTCCGAAGACGGGAGGTCGTCCGCGCACGAGCCGGGACTGGTGGCCGAACCAGCTCGACCTGTCGATGCTGCGCGCGCACTCGTCCAAGAGCAACCCGCTGGGATCGGACTTCTCCTACGCCAGGGAGTTCGGGAAGCTCGACGTCGAAGCCCTCAAACACGACATCGCCGAGGTGCTCACCACCTCGCAGGACTGGTGGCCGGCCGACTTCGGCCACTACGGCGGCCTGATGATCCGGATGAGCTGGCACGCGGCGGGCACCTACCGTATCCATGACGGTCGCGGCGGGGCGGGTGACGGCTCCCAGCGGTTCGCCCCGCTCAACAGCTGGCCGGACAACGCCAACCTCGACAAGGCCCGCCGCCTGTTGTGGCCGGTCAAGCAGAAGTACGGTCAGCAGATCTCCTGGGCCGACCTGCTCGTCCTGGCCGGCAACGTCGCCCTGGAGTCGATGGGGTTCAAGACCTTCGGCTTCGGTTTCGGCCGCGAGGACATCTGGGAGCCTGAGGAGATCTTCTGGGGTCCTGAGGACACCTGGCTCGGCGACGAACGCTACACCGACGACAAGACGATGACACCCGACGTCGGCGCGACCGAGATGGGGCTCATCTACGTCAACCCGGAGGGCCCTCGCGGCAACGCGGACCCGGTCGCGGCGGCACATTTCATCCGTGAGACCTTCGCACGGATGGCGATGAACGACGAGGAGACGGTCGCCCTCATCGCCGGTGGCCACACCTTCGGCAAGACCCATGGTGCGGGCATCGCGGACGACCACGTGGGTCCGGAGCCCGAGGCCGCGTCGCTGGAGGCGCAAGGGCTCGGCTGGCTGAGCACGTACGGCACCGGCAAGGGCGCCGACACGATCACGAGTGGTCTCGAGGTGACGTGGACCGACCGGCCGACGCAGTGGAGCAACCGTTTCTTCGAGATCCTCTTCGGTCACGAGTGGGAACTCACCACGAGCCCCGGCGGCGCGAAGCAGTGGGTCGCGAAGGACGCCGAGGAGATCATCCCGGACCCGTTCGACCCGGCGAAGAAGCACAGGCCGACGATGCTCACCACCGACCTGTCGCTGCGCGTCGACCCGGAGTACCAGAAGATCTCCCGCCGCTTCCTGGAGAACCCCGACGAGTTCGCCCAGGCCTTCGCCAAGGCCTGGTACAAGCTGCTGCACCGTGACATGGGCCCGGTCAGCCGCTTCCTCGGCCCCTGGGTCCCCGAGCCCCAGCTGTGGCAGGACCCCGTTCCGGCCGTCGACCACGAACTCGTCGGTGACGGCGACATCGCCTCGCTGAAGGCGAAGATCCTGGAGTCCGGCCTCACCACCGCCCAGCTGGTCTCCACCGCCTGGGCCTCCGCCGCCAGCTTCCGCGCCACCGACAAGCGTGGCGGCGCCAACGGCGCCAGGATCCGTCTGGAGCCGCAGCGGAGCTGGGAGGTCAATCAGCCCCAGCAGCTCGCGACGGTCCTGGACCGCCTTGAGGGCATCCAGCGTGAATTCAACCAGGGCGGCGGCGCGAAGATCTCGCTCGCCGACCTGATCGTGCTGGCCGGCTCGGCCGCCGTCGAGAAGGCCGCCCGTGAGGCGGGCGTACCGGTGACGGTGCCGTTCCGCCCAGGCCGCACCGACGCCGCCCAGGAGCAGACCGACGTCGAGTCCTTCCGCGTCCTCGAACCGCGCGCCGACGGGTTCCGCAACTACGTGCGTTCCGGCGAGAAGACCCCTCCGGAGGTGCTCCTGGTCGACCGTGCTTACATGCTCAACCTCACTCCGCCGGAGATGACCGTCCTCATCGGCGGCCTGCGCTCCCTCGGGAACAACTTCGGGGGCACCCGGCACGGAGTTCTCACTGACCGGCCCGGCGTGCTCACCAACGACTTCTTCACCAACCTGCTCTCTCCGGGCACCCGGTGGAAGGTCTCGGAGTCCGAGGAGAACGTGTACGAGATCCGTGATGTGACCACCGATGCGGTGAAGTGGACCGCCACCGCGGTCGACCTCGTCTTCGGCTCCAATTCCCAGCTACGAGCCCTCGCGGAGGTCTACGCCTCCCAGGACGCCCGGGAGAGGTTCGTGACCGACTTCGTCGCGGCCTGGACCAAGGTGATGGAACTCGACCGCTTCGACCTCGCCTGAACCGCGGGAAAAGGCCGCTCTCCAATCTCTGGAGAGCGGCCTTTTCCACGTGGGCCGGCGCCACGTCTCGATCGCCCGGCATCGGCCGTGGAAGCCGGCTCGTCGGATCCTCCTTCGTGCCTCGCCGTGAGGTCAGGGGGAGGGCCGCTGCTTGGGAGCGCGGCGGTCGGCGGCGACGTCGGAGAGGGCCACCGCCAGCGTCACCGCCACGAACCCGATGGTGACGTACAGCGCGTGCCGGAACGCCGTGGCGTAGTCGCCGTGGGAGGAGGCCACCTGGGTGAAGAAGGCCGAGCCGACCACGGCGATGCCGACGGCGGTGCCGATGCGCTGCCCGGTCTGCAGCACGCCGCCCGCGCTCCCGGCGTGGGCCACCGGCACCTCCGACAGGGTGAGCGTCTGGTTGGGGGAGATCACCAGGCCGCTGCCCACGCCGGCGACCAGCAGCGGCACCGCGATCGCCCAGGCCACGTGCTGGCCGGGCACCAGCCGTACGGCGATCTCCACGGCGACGAGGCCGACCCCGACCAGCGTCAGGCCCACCGCCACCAGCGGGCGGCCGATCCGGGTGACGATCCGGCCGCCGAACACCGAGGCCGCGGCCGACCCCGCCGCGAACGGCGTGCTCGCCAGGCCCGCCGCCAGCGGCGAGTAGTGCAGGCCCTCCTGGAGGTAGATGGTCAGGATGAAGAAGATCGCGGTGAAGCCCGCGAAGTAGAGCGCCGCGATCAGGGAGCCGAGGCCGTAGGAGCGCCTGCGGAACAGCGCCAGGTCGACGACCGGCTCACCGCGCCGGGCGTACCGGCGCTCCCAGGCCACGAAGGCGCCGATCACCGCGATCCCGGCGGCCGGCAGCACCCACTTCACCGCGCCCTGCCACTCCTGGCCCTCCACCAGCGGCAGCAGGATCAGCACCACGCCGATGCCCAGCAGCAGCACGCCGACCGGGTCCATGCTCTTGCGCGGCCGCTTCTCCGCCGGTTTGGGGATGTAGCGGTAGGCCAGGACGATGGCGAGGACGCCGATCGGCACGTTGACGTCGAAGACGTAGCGCCAGCCGTCCTGCTCGCCGCCGAGACGGATGATCACCCCGCCGAGCATCGGGCCGATCGCCGTCGAGATGCCGATGGTGGCGCCCAGCAGCCCGAACGCCTTGCCACGCTCGGCGCCCCGGAAGAGCTGCTGGATGAGCCCGCTGACCTGCGGATTGATCAGCCCGCCCGCGAGTCCCTGGATGAGGCGGGCGACGACCAGCCAGGTCGAGTTCTGCGCGATGCCCGCGGCGGCGCTGGCCAGGGTGAACAGGGCGACGCCGAAGGCGAAGGCGTTGCGCCGGCCGTACATGTCGCCGAACCGCCCGGCGGGCACCAGGATCAGCCCGAAGGTGAGCGCGTAGCCGGAGACCACCCACTGCAGGTCGCTCTGCGGGGCTTCGAGGCCGGTGCGGATGGCGGGCAGGGCGACGTTGACGATGCTGACGTCCAGCAGCGTCATGAAACCCGCCACCAGGCAGACGATCAGCGCCTTCCAGCGGCGCGGGTCGGCCGCCTGGTCGTCCTGCGCGGTCGAGGTGCCTCCCTGCCGGGCCCCGGCGCTCACAGGACCGGAAGCCGGCGGGTGCCGGTCCGTCCAGCGCCGTGCCGGGTTCCGAGCGGCGTCCGCCGCGGGGTGGGAGTCATCGTTACCGCCTCGTTCTCTCCGTCGGGGAGCGCTTTCCGCTGTCCAGGAGCGCGTACCTACCCCTTTTCGTCAGGTCATTCACCATACCGACCGTCCGCGACGGACCGAGGCGGAGGATCCGCGGACGGGGGAGGTCCACGGGCGGGGAAGAGACGGGGGAGATCCACGGGTGGGGGAGAGACGGGGGAGATCTACGGGTGGGGGAGAGGAGAGACGGGTACGGCGGGCGGCCGTGGCCGCCCGCCGTACCGGGTCGCGGAGCCGTCAGCCGGTCAGGTCCGCTGCCACAGCGCCGGGACGTTCGGCGGCTCCCAGCCGGGCACCGAGGTGTGCCCCTGCAGGCACCGGTAGGTGACGCCGTCGTAGGTCACCGTGTCGCCCACGGCGTAGGAGGTCCAGGGCGCCCAGGTGCCGCCCCCCTGTCCGTCGCCGCCGACGGTGAGGGTGAGGCGCGCCGTGTGGTCGGCGTTCGCCCCGTCGGCGGTGAGGGTGACCGCGTACGTCCCCGCCGGGGTGGCCGCCGAGGTGGCGACCGTGACGGTGGCGGACTGGCCGGAGCTGATGGAGGCGGGGCTGAAGGACGCGGTCGCCCCGGAGGGCAGGCCCGAGGCGCTCAGCGTGACGTTCTGCGCGCTCCCGGAGGTGACCTGGGTGGACAGCGTCGCGGTCGCCGAGCCGCCGGGCTGCACCGTCACCGAGGACGGGTTCACCGTGACCGAGAAGTCGTTCCCGGGCGGGTTGGAGGTGCAGGACGGCTCACCGCTCTGCGCCGGGACGTTGACCGCGGACCAGGCGGCCTTGACCGCGTCGACCTCGGCGCAGCCGCCGGGGAAGAGCTGCCGGGCCGCGGCCACGGTGGCGGCGCGGGCCTTGGTGTGCGTCCACGGGACGGTCTTGCTGTTCAGCCCGGCCATGAAGATCTGTCCGGCCTTCTGGACGCCGATGCCGGTCAGGGCGGACGGCCCGGAGCAGACGGGGCTGGACGGCTTTCCCGGCGGGTTGGTGCCCTCGGCGAGCAGGTAGAACCAGTGGTTCTGCGGGCCGGCCGCCGCGTGCACCTCGGTGTTCGGGATGGACGAGCTGTAGCAGTTCGGGTCGCCCAGCGCGCCCGGGTTGTACATGTTGCGGATCGGGCCGTTGCCGACGAGGTTGACCTCCTCGCCGACCGTGTAGTCCGGCGGGTCGGCGGAGTTGGCGGCGAAGTGCTCGGTCAGCGCGCCGAAGATGTCGCCGGTCGACTCGTTCAGGCCGCCGGCCTCGTTGCCGCTGCCCGCGCCGCCGGACCCGGAGAACTGGAAGATCGCGTGGCCGAACTCGTGGGCCACCACGTCCATCGGCGTGGCCTGCTGGGTGCCGGCCTGGTTGCGCCCGAAGTTGGTGTAGGAGCCGTTCCAGTAGGCGTTGACGTCGGTCAGCCCGACCCGGGCCGGGAACGCGCCGCCCGAGCCGTTGAACCCGTTGCGGCCCAGCCAGGAGCGCAGCATGTCCCACTCGTGCTGGGCGGCGTACAGCGCGTCCACGCAGGCGGTCTCCAGGTCGGTGCCCCGCCCGTTGCCCCAGGAGTCGTCGGGGCCGGTGTAGGCGGAGCCGTTCTGCCCGCCGCAGCGCAGGCCCGGCCGGGTGCCGTCGGTCATCGAGTAGGAGCCGCCGGAGCCGGAGGTCTGGATGGTCACCGGGTTGCCGTTGTAGAAGCCGTTGCCGGTGCCGGCGCGCACGTCGTCGTAGGAGTCGACGACCGAGCCGTCCCTGGCGTCCACGAAGACGTGCAGCACGCTCGGGACGCCGTCCGCGGTGGCGCCGGTGACCACGACCTCCCACGCCGTGCGGGGCCGCGGCCCGGCGGCGTGGACGACGAGCCGGGGCGTGTCCGTGCCCTCCACGGACGACATCAGGCCGCGGGCGGTGGCGGCCGCGGCGTCGGCGCCGACCTTGCTCGTCACGTCCACCTTGATCTCGGCCCGCTGCCCGGAGACCACGGACCCGACCCGCTCTCCCGTGCCGTCGGTGGCGACGATCACGTCGCCGCCGTAGACCGGCAGGCCGCGGTGGGTGCGAGTGTAGGTGAGGTACTGCAGGCCGCGGGTCCCGCTGACGGTCCTGGACAGGGTGAAGGCGTCGTCGGGGCTCTTGAACAGCGCGCCGGACCTGGCGGCGAGGGCGTCCGCGGCGCTGGCGGCCGCGCGCCTGCGCGCCTCGGGGCCGGGCGGCGCGAACGCCGGAGGGTCGGCGGGCGCGGTGCGGGCGGCGGGGACCGCCTGCGCCGCGGTGGCGGGGGAGGCTGGGGCCGCGGCGTGCGCCGCCGGGCCCGTGGTCATGGCGGCGGCCGCCAGTACGGCGACCGCGCCCAGTCTGGCCTTGGAATTCACGCGGGGTGACTCCTTCTCGGTTTCCCCTGGGGGGTGGAGGGACGCGAGGAGCCCGGGACGCCCGGTGGCGGACCCCGTGAGGGAGCCCGCCGGGAGGCGTTCCGACGGTTCGGGCTGGACCAAAACTGACATCGCCGCGGCGGGCGGAGTACCCCACGAAATTCCATAACCCGGCCATATGGGGAGGGCGCGGTGGCAGGGTCGGAGCGTCCCGGATGAGCCCGGACCGCCGTGGGGAACCCGGGGAGTCGCCTGGCCGGCCCGGCGGGCTCCGGGCCCCTCAGGTCAGCGAGGCGAGGGGGCCGTGGCGGTCCAGCCACGCCGCGTAGACCGGGGAGCGGCCCACCCCGGCCCAGTAGGCGGCGGTGACCGCCTGGACCAGCGAGGCGGAGTGCGGGGCCACCGGACCCCGCTCGGTCCACCCGATCATGTGACGGAAACGCAGCGGGGTCCCGGCGAGGGGCCGGATGGCGATCCCGGGGTAGCCCTTGCTCGTCGCCTGGAACATCCCCACGCACCTGGCCGAGGCGATGAGGTCGAGGGCGAGGCCGAGGTCGGCGGAGTAGGCGACCTGCGGTGCGAAGCCCTGTCCGGCGCAGGCGGACCAGAAGTGCTCCCGGTGCCCCGTCTCGGCCAGCGCGTGCAGGCTCCAGTCCTCGGCCGCGAGGTCGCGCAGCGCGATCTCCTCCCGCCGGGCGAGCGGGTGGGACTCGGCCAGTCCCACGAAGATCGGCTCGACGGCGACGCCCGCGTACCGGACGCCCGGGGGCGGCGACAGCTCGTGCCCCGGGTAGTCGCCGAGGGTGGCCAGCTCCAGCCGCTCGGACTCCAGCAGCCCCGGGAGGAGGTCCATGGCCTCCTCGGTGCGGACGACGACGTCGGCGCCCGGCAGCAGCTCGCCGAGGCATTTGATCACGTTGATCGCCAGGTGGCTGGACATGCAGCCCACCCGGACCGTGACCCGCTCGGCGGCCTGCCCGGCGTAGCGCATGCCGTCCCGGCGCAGCTCGTCGAAGGCCGGCAGCAGCGAGCGCGAGCGCACCAGCACCCAGGAGCCGAGCTGGGTGGGCCGGGCCCCGTCCCTGCCCCGCTCGAACAGCGGCCCGCCGAACATCCGCTCGATGCGCCGCAGCTGCGTGGCGAGCGCCGGCTGGGACATCTTCAGCGCGGTCGCCGCCTTGGAGATGCTGCCCGAGTCGGCTATCGCGCAGATCGCGCGCAGATGACGTACTTCCAGGTCCACAACGGCAGGTTAATAGTAAACAACCTTTCCGGTAAGCCCTTCGGTGGAAACGGCCGGAAACGGCCCGCCGAGCAGGGCGTCCCCGCCGCGGCGCCGTCGGCGCTCCGGGGGCCGGCCGCCCGTCCGGCCGGTCGCTCCGGATGGGGGTGAGGGCCGGTCAGCGGACGTGGGCGGCGATGGCGCGGGCGCACACGACGGACTCGGTGCGCGTCGTGTCCACCTCCACGTCGTAGCGCACGCCGTCATGGACGATCCGCGCCTGCGACGCGGCCATCCCGATGACCCGGTCGCCGCGCGCGATCTCCCGTCCGGCGGCGACCTCGCCCTCGCACCGCACCCCGGCCCACAGGACCTCGATGCCGTCCAGGGCGTCCAGCCAGCGCCGCTGGGACGTCGCGCCGCCGAGGAAGACCTCGTCGAGGATGATCCGTGCGCCCTTCCGGGCCATCGTGGCGATGCCGGCCATCCATGCGCTCTCCAGCTCCCGGAACGCCGGTCCGACGTTCACCCCGCCGTCCGGGGTGAGCTCGATGCCCGCCGCCGAGGTCCGCATGGACGCGGGCATCGCCTCGATCAGCGAGTCCACCCCGAAGGCCAGCCACGGGTGCGGCAGCACCGCCTGCAGGCATCTGACGATCCCGGACTTCCCGGAGCTGGAGCCGCCGTTGAGAATGATCATCTGTGTCGTCACCGGGCCACGGTAGAGGAGGGGGACCGGGGTCAGAAACGGTTTTCCGGTCCGGCGGCGAGACGGCCGGGGCCGGCCGTACGCGTGGTGGCCCGGGAGGGGGCGCGTGTACGGCGTCCCGGAAACGGGGGACCCGGTGGCGGCGCCAAGGGGAGGCGCGCCACCGGGTCCGTCGCGGCCCGCCGGTCAGACCTGCCGGAGGGTCCACCTCTGCTCGCCCTCGCCGAAGGGGAGCAGCCTGACGGGGGTGTCCTCGCCCTCACCGGTCATGTAGAAGGACGAGCCCAGGGCGATGACGACCCGGTCGCCACCGGCGTCGGCGACGGTCCACGTCATGTCCGTGCCGGAGCCGCAGGGCGCGGTGCCGACGAACGGCGGATAGATGCGCAGTCGGCTCATGGTCAGGCAGTTCTCCGTGCCGGCCTGCTTGATGACGTAGCGGCCCCCCTCCTCTTCGGAGGAGATCAGCTCCCACGAGGTGTCACACTCGCCGGTCCGCACCATGGCGGAGGGCTCGCTGTCACTCCGCAGGCAGTACCCGCCCGCGTCGACGATCCGGTAGGTGCCCGGCTCGACGGCCGCCGCCGAGGACGCCAGGGCGGGGGCCGCCGGAGCGGCGGAGGCGACCGCGGCCAGGACGGCGGCGGCGGCGAGGGAGAGGCGGACGCGCATGGGTGATCCCCTTCCGATCGGTGACTCTGGGTAATGAATGGTTACACAGAGTTCCAAGCGATGGGAGGCCGTGGCCGCTCGCGGCCTGTCCGGATCAGGACGTCGTCCCGCCTGGCGTCCCCGGTCGTCAGTGGTGGTGGGCGTGGGCGACGGCGTGCCCCCGGCCGCGGGCGATCATCCAGCGGTTGACCGGCACCGTCACCACGAAGGCCAGGGCAAGGGAGAAGGCCAGCGACGCCCAGAACAGCACGGTGGTCAGACCGGCGTCCATGGCCCCGGGGACGGCGACCATCACGGTGTTGTCGATGATCTCCATGACCAGGATGGAGACGGTGTCGGCGGCCAGGGCCACCTTCAGTGCCTGCCGGAGGGTCAGCCCGGCCCGGAGCATGCCGCGCATGGTGAGCGCGTAGCCGAAGACGAAGGCCAGCGCGACCGACAGCGCCACGACGGCGCCCGAGTGCAGCCCGGCCGCGGTCCCGATGACCATGCCCAGGACCTCGCCGATGGCGCATCCGGTCAGGCAGTGCAGCGTCGCCTGTACGGCGGTGCGCCAGGAGGCGTCGCCGTGGGCGCGGCCGTGGTCGTGGGGTCCTCCCCGGGCGCCGTCGTGCCCGCCGGTGGAGACGTCCGCGTGGTCGTGGGTGTCATCGTGGGGGCGCGCGCCGTCACCGTGGCCGGTGTGGTCTGTGCGGTCCATACTCCTCGCCACTTCCCTTCCTCCCTGATCGCGAACCGTCCGGCCCGCCCTCCAAGGAACCGGATACCCCCTCCAGGTATTCCGGCGATATGGGGGACGACGCGGCGGCGTTCCGGGAGACGCATGGGACGCGGCCGTCGCGGATCCGGCCCGGACCCCACCGGACACGGCCGGACGCCGCCGGATCCCTCAGCCGGAGGCGTGCTGCCAGTAGGGGTCGCGATAGAGCACCACCGAGGGCCCGCGCAGCAGCTCGTCGGGGGCCGAGACCAGGATGAGCTCGCCCTCCGCCTCCAGGCGGCGCAGGATCTCCCGGACCCGCGGGCCCACCGGCAGACGGCCCACGGGAAGGCCCAGGGCGTCGCGGACGGCGTCGGCCACCTGCGACAGGCGGAACGGCTCCCTCATCGGCGCGATGAGCGTGCGGACGACCTCGGGGGTGATCATCCTCTCGGCTTCGGCGTAGGCGAGGTTCCAGGTGACCTGGACCTTGCGGCGGCCGGTGCCGGCGCAGGCCGTGCACGTCTGCGAGTAGCCCGGCACGATGTCCTCGGTGGTGGAGCCCAGGCAGGCGGTGCACTGCTTCGTCTCCAGGGCGTGCAGCTCGGCCGCGGCCCGGTCGGGAAGCCGTTTCCCGCAGAAGCAGAGATAGGTCCGGTAGCCGCCCCCGACCAGGGCGAGGTCGTCGGCGTCCTCGGGAATCTCGTTCCACGTCGCGGTGATCGTGTGCTTTTCCATGGTTGTGCGACTCTACCGATCTCGGCCTCGCACCCGCCCGTTCCCCGCGTCGTGCCGCCCGCGGAACCCGCGCGGGACCGGCTCCGCGCCCGCCCGGGGCCCGGTCCCGCGCCGCCCGCCGCGCGTCCCCGTCAGGCCGCCGGCGTGACGGGGACCAGCCGCATCGGCGCGCTCCAGAGCCACTCCTCGGTGACGTAGGCGCCGGTCAGCAGGGTCATCAGCGCCAGGATCCGCTCAGCGGAGGTGGAGGGGTGCGCGCCGCAGTCGCCGAAGTGGCACATCCACAGCTCCAGCGGGCTGTCGTCGCTGAGCTGGTCGTAGACCGAGGGCCGTCCGACGTTGAACCCGTCGCGCCAGATGTCCACCGAGGAGCCGCAGTCGGGGAAGGCCCCGGCCAGCACTCCGCCCCCGGTGGTGACCATCCGGGCGACGCCGTCCCGCACCGGCAGGGAGCCCTCGGGCTGGGCGAGCACCACCCCGCCGCCGGGCGGGCAGGCCACTCGCAGCACCTCGCCGTCGCGGGCCCGCTCCGCCTCCCGCAGCGCGCCGGCCGCCATCGGCGGGCACAGACCGGGGGAGGACCCCAGGCGCCGGACGACCTCCTCCTCGCTCACCCCGCCCACGAAGGCCAGGCAGAAGCCCTCGGCGTAGTCCTCGTAGGAGAACATCATCTCGTCGACGGTCTCCTGGAGGTCGCGCAGCCGGTGCCCGATGCGCGGCGCCCCGGGGAGGTCCGCGAACATTCCGGCCAGCTCGGTGAAGAGGGCCTGCACGCCGGGGGAGCGCCCGGCGATGCACGGCCGCCACGGGTCGGCGCCCGCGTCCAGCAGCACCCGCACGGCGTCCTCCTGGCCGTGCCGTACGGCCTCCCACAGCGGGGTCGCGCCGTACCGGTCGGCGGGATCGACCTCGGCGCCCGCGGCGAGCAGCAGCTCGATCACCCGCGTCGCGCCCTCCTGCGCCGCCTGGTGCAGCGGCGTCGAGCGCAGCCAGAAGAGCCGCCGGCCGGGATCGAACCCGCCCGCCAGACGCGCCCTGATCTCCTCCAGGTTCGTGTCACGCCAGACGCCGACGTCCCCGCTCCACTGGTCGTCACTCACGTTCCGATCCCATCTCATCACACTGAAGGATCAAACCAGCCTAAGCCGACATTTTCCCTCGGCGTCCGGATCAAGCGTCCGGATCAGAAGCCCGCCAGGGCCCGGCGGGACAGCCGATCGGCGACGCGGGTGGTCTCCGGGAGACGGTAGGAGGGGGTCAGCGCGAGGACGTTGTGGCAGGCCGTGTCCAGGTCGACGCGGTGGCCCACCGAGACGAAGACCGGCTTGACCCCGTCCCGGGTGCGCAGCACGCGGCCGACGACCTCGCCGTCCAGCGTCAGATCACTCGCCGAGCCCCGCTCCGGGCCGGGATCGGCGTAGGAGCCGACGAAGGCCGTCTTGCCGACCCCGATCGCCGGCAGGCCGGTCAGCACGCCCAGGTGGCAGGCCAGACCGAAACGGCGGGGGTGGGCCAGGCCGTACCCGTCGCACACGACCAGGTCCGGGGTGACGGTCAGGCGGCCCAGGGCGTCGAGGAGGGCGGGCAGCTCCCGGAAGGCCAGCAGGCCCGGGACGTAGTCGAACGCCACCGATCCGCCGGCCGCCACCTGCTCGACGACCTCCAGCGTGCCGCCGTCCAGCACCGCCACCGCCGCGGCCAGCCGGTCCCCGGCGTAGGCCACGTCCACCCCGGCCACCAGGGCGGGCCGCCGGGGTCCCGGCCCGGTGAGGTCCAGCAGCGGCCGCAACTCGTCCTGGATCGCCTCGGCCTCGGCGACGGACCGGGGGGTTCGTGTCTTCATGAACCTATGATCGGTATTTTTGTGGCATGAGTGTGTACCGGGGTCGTGTCCAGCGGGTTCTCAGGTGGCCGGTGAAGTCGCTGCGCGGCGAGGAACTCGGGGAGGCGCTCCTCGACGGGCGCGGCCTGGCCGGGGACCGCGCCTACTCGCTGGTCGACGAGCGCGAGCACCACGGCGGCAAGGTGCTGACCGTGCGGCAGCGCGCCGAGATGCTCCACTGGCGCGGCGCCCTGCTCACGACGGCCGGCGCCGGGACCGGCCCGGACGCCCCGGACGGCCCCGGTGATCCCGGTGATCCCGACGGTCCCGGCGGTACGGCGGGCGGGCCCCTGCTGACCGCCCCCGACGGCACCGTCTGGCACTGGGACGACCCCGGCCTGACCGCCGCTCTGCGGGAGTCCCTGGGCGTTCCGCTGAGCCTGCGCGCCGCCGACGGCCAGCAGGACCGCGGGCCGACCGTCCTGGTGACCTGCGAGGCGTCCCGCGCGGCGCTGGAGGAGGAGCTGGGCATGCCGCTGGACGTGCTGCGGTTCCGCCCGAATCTGCACCTCGACCTCGACGCGCCGGCCTTCGCCGAGGAGGACTGGGGCCCGGGGACCGTGATCACCGCGGGAGACGCGGAGCTCACGGTGACCGGCCCCCACACCGGTCCGTGCATCCGCTGCGCCGTGCCGAGCTGGGACCCGCACGGCCGGGAGCGCCGGCCCGAACTGCAGAAATGGCTGATCGCCGAGCACGCGAACAAGTTCGGCGTCATCATGCGGGTCACCCGCCCCGGCACCGTACGGCGGGACGACCCCGTGACCGCGAGCCCCGCGCCCCCGGAGGCGCGGGAGGGCGAGGACTGAGGACTGAGTCCCCGAGGGAAGCTCCGGCGGCCCCGGCCGCCGGGCCCGACACCGACGGAGACCCGCACCGGATGCGCATCACCCACGAGACCGCCGCGGCTCCCGACCGCCCGCGCAACGAGGACTTCGTGGTCACCGGCCCCGACTGGGCCGTCGTGCTCGACGGCGCGACCGCCCCGGCCGGTGTCGTCTCCGGCTGCGTGCACGACGTGCCGTGGCTGGTCGCCCGGCTCGGCGGCGCCCTGGCCCACCGGCTCGCGACGGGGTCGCGGGAGAGCCTGCCCGACCTGGTGGCCGCCGTCATCCGGGACACGATGACCGCGCACGGCGACGCCTGCGACCTGACCGGCCCCGACAGCCCCTCGTCGACGATGGCAGTCCTGCGGCGGCGCGGCGGCACACTGGACTACCTGGTGCTGTGCGACTCGCCGATCGTGCTGCGGCACACCGGCGGCGCCGTCACCGTGCTCGACGACGACCGCCTCGACCACCTGCCGGGAGGCCGGCCGTACGGCCTGGAGCTGGTCCGCGGCCTGCGCAACCGTCCGGGCGGGTTCTGGGTGGCGTCCGTCGTCCCGGAGGCGGCGTACGAGGCGCGGGCCGGGTCGGTGCCGCTGGCGGACGTGTCGGGCGCGCTGCTGGCCACCGACGGTGTGACCCGCCTGGTCGAGGCGTACGGCTGGACGTGGGAGCGGCTCGTCGCCGTCGCGGACGCCGACGGGCCCGGCCGGCTCATCGCCGAGGTGCGCGCCGCCGAACTGGAGCACGGCGCGCCGCACCCGACCGCCAAGCCCCACGACGACGCCACCGCGATCTGGATGACCTGGTGACGCACTCCGGCCCCTGATCGTGGTTCCGGCGGAGAACGGTCTTGTCGAGAGGGCCTCGCCAACCGGAGAGACCTCCGGCATGGATGCCACCCAAATAATCCTTATGAAAAATCCTGTGAAGAATCCCTCTCTCTCCGGCACGGCCGTGCAGCAGGTCATGACGGCCGTCGGCGCGACCGCAGTACGGCGGACGACATCGAGGTGATGAGCAGAACCACGGGATCGGTCTTCCACCCGTTGGATCGCCCGTCGACGACTCGGTAGGGTGGCGCGCGGACCGTCTCCTGGTGATAGCGGGTGGCTGGTCAAGGGTCTGTTCCGGTGTTCCCGCACTGGAGCAGACCCGTTGTCGTTAAAGGCGACCTCATCTGTACCTGCTGTCTGTACAGTGAGCGCTGCGTGGGTGTGCGCGAGTTATGTTCACCTGGGGAAGGTGATCGCATGAGTGAACCTGTCACCGAGCGCCACCCTGTTGCGGTGGGCGACATAGCGGTGCTGCTGGCTGTGTCGGTTCATACCGTCAATCAGTGGCGACAGCGTGCCGCGCACGCTAAGAGAGTCGAGCCGTTCCCTCCTGCCGCCGGCAAGGTCGCCGGTGTGGACTACTGGTGGGATCTCGACATCTTGGGATGGGCTCAGCGCACCGGCCGCATCAAGGAGGCGTCGCCTGGGCCGTGAAGGCCGTCGACGTGACGTCCCGGCAGCGTGTGCTGCCGTAGTCGAGTACAACCTGCCGTCCGGTGCGGGAACACCGGGCTGGCCGTTGATTCACCCCCTGCTACCACCAGGAGGAACAGCCCTGTGGGCTACGCACTACGCCGCTGGCTTGCCGACCGTCTCCCTGCGGGACTGTCTTCGGGCGAGCGGTTGGTCGCGCTGGAGATCGCCGACCAGGCCAATGAGCAGACTCGCCGCGCCTACGGCAGAGGCATGTTGAAGACGGTGGTCCGTCGGACCGGCTACGCAGATGAGAAGCAACTCGGCAAGGTGCTGGGCAAGCTCAGCGCGAACGGCATCGAGTTGCGTGTCCCTGTTCGCGACAAGGAAGGCCGGATCGTCGTGGACAGCCGGGGAAGAACGGTCTATGCCTGCAAGGGACATGAGCTGAACTTCTATGTTCCGCTGTCTGAGGAATGCCCCGTGCTGAAGGTCTCCCAAGAGGGGGACCAAAGCACACCTGAAAGCTCCGCCGCTCGGAGGACCAAAAACGCCGAAGGTCCCCTGCGGAGTCCCAAAGGTCCCCCGCCTGGTCCCCAAAGGTCCCCCGCCTGGTCCTCAAAGGTCCTCCGTTCGGGGGCCCCTTCTCCTCAATCTCCCCAAGAGAACACCTCATCTCTCCTAAACAGAGCCATGCGGCAGGTCATGACGGCCGTCGGCGCGACCGCCGAGGAGGCGAGAGAGATGATCGAGATCATCAGGACGGACAACCCCGGGATCCGGGCGCTCCCGGCTTACCTCACCCGTATGGAGGGCAACGGCACCCTGGGTGTTCTTCTGGAACGGGTCCGCGCCGGGGAACGCGCCGTCTCCCGTGTGACGCCGACGCCGACGCCGACGCCGCCGCCGTACGCCGAGATCCACGCCTCCCAGGCGATCCAAGCCGTTCCGGTGCAGCGCGACGCCGAGCCGCCGCACCGGGACCGGTCCATCGCCGCCGCCCGCGCCCGTCTCCGAGAGGTCACCATGCGCGCCGCCGGACCGCCTCGGCCGCCGGACGTCATTTCGGAGCCGACGCGGGCCGGTCCGCACCCGCGCGGTCGGGCATGCACGGGCGGGTGGGCAGAATGAGCTGTCCGGTGGGGGCGAGGCTTTCATCCAGGGGAGGAGAAGGGCATGTCGGTGCTGGTGGCGTTCAGTGTGACGCCGATCGGGGTGGGGGAGGACGTCGGCGAGTTCGTCGCCGAGGCGGTGCGGGTGGTCCGCGCGTCGGGCCTGCCGAACCGCACGGACGCCATGTTCACCACGGTCGAGGGTGACGACTGGGACCAGGTGATGGGGGTCGTCGGGGACGCGGTCGCGGCGGTGGAGGCCCGGTGCGGGCGGGTCAGCCTCGTGCTGAAGGCCGACATCCGCGCGGGCGGGGGCGGCCGGATGGAGAGCAAGGTCGCCACCGTGGAGCGGCACCTGGCGTGAGCCCGGTCGTTCGGCGGGTGACCGCGGGGGCGTCTCACCCCGGTCGTCCCGTGGACCGCCGCCGGGTGTCTCACCCGGTCGTCTCGCGGGCGGCCGCGGAACCGGTCACCGCGGCCGCGGAGGCGGCCGTCGCGGGCGTGGAGGCCAGCCGTCGCAGGCAGACGCGCCGCTGTACGGCCGACAGCCCCGCGACCGCCGCGCCGAGGGCGAGCCAGCCCGCCGGTCCGGCGGCCATCACCGCGCCGGTCAGCAGCAGCGGTCCGGCGGACTTCTGCACGCCCTGGGACATGGCGGACACACCCAGGTAGGCGGCCCGCGCCTCCTGGGGCGCGAGGGAGACCGCCAGTTCCCAGGAGCTCGCGGAACGCATCAGCTCCGCCGCGGTGAGCAGCACCGCCGCGGCGAGCATGGCGATCGAGGCCGTCCAGGCCCCTCCCGCGGTGGCGGTCGCCAGGAGCGCGCAGCACGCGAGCACCGCCAGCCCGTACAGGCCCACCGCGGTCGTGGCCCGGCGCGGGTCCTCGATCCTCGCCGACACGTGGATCTGCAGGACGACGATGAGCACGGTGTTGACCGCCAGGAAGGCGGGGACGAGGACGTGCGGCGCCGCGGTGTGGCCGATCAGCCACACCGGGAGCCCGACGTTGAGGATCGAGTCGTCGAGGTACATCGGCACGTCGAGCAGCGCGAACAGCAGGTATCCGCGGTCCCGCCACGGGCTCGGCGCGGCCGGCCGGGCCGTCGTGACGGCGTCGCCCGACCGGCCCGCCATGGCCGTGACGGCGTCGCCTGACCGGTCCGCCGGAGCCGTCCCGTCCGGCCGCGCCGCGGCGTGCTCCGGGCCGTGCCCGGGGCCGCGCGGCTCCCGGGTGCGCCACACCAGTGCCGCGGCGACGAGGAACGACAGCGCGTCGCCCAGGATCAGGGCGTGGTAGGCGTCGCGGGTGCCCACGGCGAGACCGATCGCGGCGATGCCCGAGCCGAGCGCGTAACCGGCGTTCGCCGCGCTGCGCGACAGGGCCCGATAGGTGGAGCGCCGCTCGCCGGCCACCCGTGTGGCGTAGAGCATCTCCAGCGGCTTGGCCGCCCGGTCGGCCATGTAGGTGACGGTGACCACGGGCAGCAGTACCTCGAAGCGGGTGAACGCGACCGTCAGGCAGAGGGCCGCGATGCGCAGGAGGTGGCAGCCGATCAGCAGCGAGCGCGCCGGGAGGCGGCCGGCCAGGCGGCCCGCCAGCGGTGAGCCGGCGATGCCCAGCACCCCGGCCGTGCCCAGCAGCAGTCCCAGCCTGCGGGCGTCCAGCCCGACCACGAAGGTGAAGTACAGGATCGAGGACGCGCCCCACACTCCCGACCCGGTCCGGTCCAGGAAGTAGGCGAGCAGCATGATCCGGGCGTCGCGGCCGCCCGGCGGGTTGCGCATCTGCGCGATCAGGCCGGTTCCGTTCCGCCGGTTCTCCCGGGCCCCAGCCCCCGTGCCCCGCCGCATTCCCGGCCTCCATGTCGTCGCAAAGGTCTCTCGACGTCAAGAGACCTGCGAGATCTTGCACGACATTAAACTTGATGTCAAGATACTTGATGTCAACATAGCCAGGTGGGCGGGGAGCGGACCCCGCTGCCGGCCCCCGTCGAGGACCCGACTGCCGACCCCGCTGCCGATCCCGTACGGCGAGGCGGAAAAATGACCCCGGAAAGACGGTTCAGGCGCGTTCCAGGAAGTGGTGACCGATGGCGGGAAGAGGATCGGCCGGAAGGCTCGTCGCGGGCGGACTGGCGCTGGCCGCGCTCGGGTGGGCGGTCAGGGAGGTGCCGGCCGAACTGGGCGGGCGGGCCGGGGGAGAGCGGCTGGAGCGGATGCGGCGCTCGCCGCGGTTCCGCGACGGCGCCTTCCACAATCCCGTGCCGAGCACGACCACCCCGCCGCCGAGCAGTTTCCCGGAGATGCTCAGGGACATGGTCGCCGGCGGTGACGGGCGGCGGCCGAGCGCCCCGGTGCCCCTGGTGGCGTCGCCGGCCGTACCGCCGTCGGAGAACGGCCTGAGCGCGGTCTGGTACGGTCACGCCACCACGCTGGTGGAGATCGAGGGGCGGCGGGTCCTGTTCGACCCCGTGTGGAGCGAGCGGGTGTCGCCGTCCCGGCTGGTGGGCCCGCGACGGCTGCACCCGGTGCCGTCCCCGCTGGAGAGCCTGCCGCCGGTCGACGCGATCGTGATCTCCCACGACCACTACGACCATCTGGACCGGGCGACGGTCCGCGCGCTCACCGCCACGCACACCGCGCCGTTCCTGGTCCCGCTCGGCATCGGCGCCCACCTGGAGCGCTGGGGCGTCCCCGCGTCGCGGATCGTCGAGCTCGACTGGGAGGAGGAGGCGAGCGTCGCGGGGCTGCGGTTCGTCTCCACCGCCGCCCGGCACTTCTCCGGGCGCACGCTCACCCGCAACGACACCCTGTGGGGGTCGTGGGCGGTCATCGGCGAGAACCGCCGGGTCTTCTACGCCGGGGACTCCGGCTACTTCGACGGCTACGCGAAGATCGGCGCGGCGCACGGCCCCTTCGATCTGACGCTCATGCCGATCGGCGCCTACAGCCCCGCCTGGCCCGACATCCACATGACGCCCGAGGAGGCGGTCGCCGCCCACTTGGACCTGGGCGGACGGCTGTTCCTGCCCGTCCACTGGGCCACGTTCAACCTGGCGTTCCACGCGTGGGCCGAACCGGTCGACCGCCTCTGGCGGGAGAGCAAGGCCCGCGGCGTCGGCATCGCCGTCCCGCGTCCGGGGGACCGGATCGACGTGGACGACGTGCCGCTGGTGGAGAGCTGGTGGGAGATGTTCGGCCCCCGCTGACCGGCCGGCCCTCGCTGACCGGCCGGCCTTCGCAGGCCGTACGGTTCCGCCGGCCGTACGGTGTCCGGGGCCGGTGCGGCTCCGGCCGGGTGTCCGGTCCCTCCGCGGGCCGCTCGGCCCCCGGCCGTACGGTCCGCGGAGGCCGGAAGCCGGTCCGTAAATATTTAGACCAAGGCGGAAAAATCACCCTCTGAGGGGAAGCGAGCGGGATCCGGGTCGCCGATCGCAATATGATGGCCCCTGTTCACCGATCTTCGATCCGGCCTGACGGCGCCGTGCGCGCGGCCGACGCGAACCAAGCCCGGGGGAGGCGCTTCGTTGTGCCCGCGATGAGGCGGCCGGACCGATGAGGATGACCGGATCGATGCGGAAGGCCGGGCGCAGGACGGCCGGGACGATCCGCCCGGTCGAACCCACGAAGATCATCCTCTACGACTACGAGCGGTTCAGCGGGCTGGCCGGACCGGTGACCGAGCCCGAGCCGGGCCTGCCGTACCGGGTGGCCTACCGGTCGATGCTGGCCGCGGAGCCGCACCGGGTGCGGGCCGTGCTGCTGATGGCGGCCGCGATCGTCGTGGAGTTCACGATGATGACGTGGCTGCTGCTGCCGTCCCACTGGACGGTCCGGCTCGACCCCTACGGCATGCTCCCGTGGTACGTGCCGGCCGCCGACAGGGCCATGCTGGTCATGATCGCGCTGATCGAGATCTTCCGCCTGGTCAGCGTGGTCTCCAACGTGCACGCCATGCTGGCGGCCAGGGACCCGGTCCCGGTCCCGCCCGAGCCGGGCACCCGGGTGGCCTTCATCACCACCTGCGTGCCCGGCAAGGAACCGCTGGAGATGGTCCGGGAGACCCTGTCCGCCGCCCTGCGGGTCCGCCACGACGGCGTCCTGCACGTGTGGCTGCTGGACGAGGGCGACGACCCCGAGATCCGCGAGATGTGCGAGTGGATGGGCGTCCGCCACTTCAGCCGCAGGGGCGTGCCCCACTGGAACCAGCCCAAGGGCGCGTTCCGGGCGAAGACCAAGCACGGCAACTACAACAGCTGGCTGGACGCGCACGGCGACGACTACGACTTCTTCGTCTCGGTCGACACCGACCACGTACCGCTGCCGGAATTCTGCGAGCGCATGCTCGGCTACTTCCGCGACCCCCGGGTGGCCTTCGTCGTCGGACCGCAGGTCTACGGCAACTACACCTCGGCGGTCACCAAGGCCGCCGAGAGCCAGCAGTTCCTGTTCCACTCCCTCATCCAGCGGGCCGGCAACCGGTACGGCGCGCCGATGTTCGTCGGCACCAACAACGCCGTGCGGATCAGGGCGATCAGGCAGATCGGCGGGCTGTACGACTCGATCACCGAGGACATGGCCACCGGCATCGAGTTCCACCGCTCCCGCGACCCCGAGACGGGCGAGCGCTGGATGTCGGTCTACACCCCCGACGTGCTCGCGGTGGGGGAGGGGCCGTCGTCGTGGACCGACTTCTTCAGCCAGCAGCTGCGCTGGAGCCGGGGCACCTACGAGACGCTGCTCACCCAGTTCTGGAAGGCGGCCTTCCGGCTGTCGCCGGGACGGCTGTTCAACTACACGCTGATGGTGACGTTCTACCCGATGTCCGCGCTCAACTGGCTGCTGGCCGGGCTCAGCGCGACGCTGTTCATGGCCGTCGGCGGCTCGGGCGTGACCGTGCCGATGGACGTGTGGCTGATGCTGTACGGCGACGCCGCCCTGCTGCAGGTCATGCTCTACACCTGGAACCGGCGGCACAACGTCAGCCCGCACGAGCCCGAGGGCTCCTCCGGGGTGGCCGGGATGGTGATGTCGGCGCTGTCGGCCCCCATCTACGTGGCGTCGCTGATCGGGGCCGCGCTGCGCCGGCCGAGCAGGTTCGTGGTCACCCCCAAGGGGGACTCCGCCAGCCCCGACCGGCTCGCCACCTTCCGCATCCACCTGTGGTGGGCGCTGATCTTCGGCGCCGGGCTGCTGCTCGCCGCCCTCTGGACCGGTCACGTGCACCTGGTCATGACCCTCTGGGCGATCCTCGCCCTCGTGATCTGCCTGGGGCCCGTGGCCACCTGGGCCTGGAACAGCCGGGATGCCCGTTGAGCCGCCTGCGCAAGAACCTCATCGCCGCCGCCGTGGTGACCGCGGTGCTGGGGGTGAACGTCCCCGCCATGGCCGGGTTCGCCTCCCGGCGGTGGCACGACTACAAGATCAACACCGACGACTACAAGGCGCGCAACGGCCACTGGGACCTGCTGAGCATCCCCGACGAGTACAAGGTCAACGCCATCCACGCGGCGCTGCTGCACACCGGCAAGGTGCTCATCGTCGCCGGGTCGGGCAACAACGCCGCCAACTTCGACAAGGGCACCTTCAAGACCGTCCTCTGGGACCCGTCCCGGCCCGGGAAGCCTGGGGAGTTCAAGCTGGTGCCGACACCGGTGGACCTCTTCTGCTCGGGGCACGTGTTCCTGCCGAACGGCAACCTCCTCATCGGCGGCGGCACCCTCCGCTTCGAGGTGCTCAAGAGCAAGGTGAAGCGGGCCGGCGGACCTCTGGTGATCAAGAACGAGAACCCCGACGCCAAGCCCCGCGTGCTGCGCGCCGGCGCGCTGGTCGCCGCACCCGGCGGACGGCTCTACCGCACCACCGCGGCCGTCACGGTGCCGCCCGCCACGAAGACCGAGACCGGCGCGCCCGGCCGGGTCCGGGTCAGGCCCAGCGAGACCAAGGTATTCGCCGAGGCCGCCGTCGAGGGCGCGCCCGGCCTGCTGGACACCGGCGGCCGGATGGTCAAGTACGAGATCCAGGGGCTGACCCGCCGCGAGCGGCGCGACCTGTACGCCATGGGCGGCGCCATGACCATGGACAAGCAGGACTACCAGGGCGTCAGGGACGCCTTCGAGTTCGACCCGGTCGCCGAGCGCTACATCCGGGTCCCGGACATGGCCGAGGGCCGCTGGTACCCCACCATGACCGCCCTGCCCGACGGGAAGGTCATGACGGTCTCCGGCCTGGACACCGTCGGGCAGATCACCCGGGACAACGAGATCTACGATCCCGCCACGAAGACCTGGTCGCCCGGTCCCAAGCGGTTCTTCCCCACCTACCCGGCGCTGTTCCTGCTGGACGACGGCACCCTCTTCTTCTCCGGCATGAACGCCGGGTACGGTCCCGGACAGCTCGCGCTGCGCCCCCCGGGCATCTGGGACTACCGCCGTGACACCGACCGCCTGGTCCGGACGCCCGGCGCGCCCGGCGGCAAGGCGCCCGACGAGACGGAGGCGTTCACCCCCGTCCCCGGGCTGCCCGAGCCGGAGCTCAACGAGACCGGCGCCTCGGTGCTGCTGCCCCCGGCGCAGGACCAGCGGATCATGGTGATGGGCGGCGGCCCGGTCGGCGAGCGCCAGCCCGGCCAGAAGAACGCCACCGACCGGACGGCCATCATCGACTTCAAGGACCCCGGCCCCCACTACGAGCGCGGGCCGGCCCTCTCCCACCCCGTCCGCTACCCGTCGGCGGTCCTGCTGCCCGACGACACCGTCTTCTCCTCCCACGGGTCGGGCAACTACCGCGGCCGGGGCGGCAGCGACGTGCTGCGGGCGGAGGTGTACCGGCCCGCCACCAACACCTTCCACGAGGCCGCGGCCCCCTCGGTCGGCCGCAACTACCACTCCGAGGGACTGTTGCTGCCGGACGGCCGGGTGCTCAGCATGGGCTCCGACCCCCTCTTCGGCGACAGGGCGGGCACGATGCCCGGCACCTTCGAGCAAAGGGTCGAGGTCTACAGCCCGGCCTACCTGTTCAACGGCGAGAAGCGGCCGGAGTTCACCGACGGCCGCCGGGAGCTGACGATGGGCGGCCGGGGCGGGTTCAGGACGCCCGACGCCGCACGCATCACACGGGTCCGTCTGATGCGGCCCAGCGCGGTCACCCACGTCACCGACGTCGAGCAGCGCTCCATCGAACTGGACTTCACCCGCGTGCCCAGCGGCGTCGTGGTCACGGTCCCGTCGAACCCCGCGCTGGTGCCGCCCGGCTGGTACATGCTGTTCGGGATCACGGCCAAGGGCACCCCGTCCCACGGCCGGTGGGTCCACATCCAGCCGGCCCCGGCCGGCCGCTCCCGCCGTACGGGCCAGGCGAACCGCCCTGATCAGGCGAACCGTACGGGTGAGACGGGCCGGACAGGGCAGACGGACCCGGCCGGTCAGGCGGGCCCGGCCGACCAGGGCGCCCGGACGGCCCGGACCGGTCCGGAAGATCAGGCAGCCCAGGGAGGATGAGGATGAACAGGTACGGCCGCGCCACCGCGGTGCTGGCGTTCGCGCTCGCGGCGGCGGCCTGCTCCGGGGATCCCGCGCCCCCCTCGCCCTCCGCGGCCCCGCCCGCCGCCTCCGCCGGAACGGAGCCCCCGGCCGCCTCCCCGGGGGCCTCGACCGGAGCGAAGAGCGGGGCGACGCGTTTCTACGTCGACGCCGACGGCGCTGCGGCCAGAGAACTGCGCCGGGTCACCGAGCAGGGCCGTACCGGGGAGGCGGCGCTGCTGAAGAGGATCGCCGAGCGGCCGGCCGCGATCTGGATCGGCGACCGGGACCCTCACGACCGGGTGCGCGACATCACCACGGCGGCGCAGCGGGCGGGGCGGGTTCCGGTCCTGGTCGCTTACCACATCCCCGACCGCGACTGCGGGCAGTTCTCCGCCGGAGGCGCCGCCGACGCCGGCGAGTACCGCGCCTGGATCGCCCGGTTCGCCGAGGGCATCGGCGACCGGCCGGCCTGGGTCGTCGTCGAGCCCGACGCCCTGGCGCACATCCTGGACGACTGCACCCGGGGCGGCCGGGCCGCCGAACGGCTCGGCCTGCTCCGCGAGGCCGTCCAGACGCTGAAGCGGCGGCCCGCCACCCGGGTCTACCTCGACGCGGGCAATGCCGGGTGGATCGCCGACCCCGCCGCCTGGATCGGGCCGATGCGCGAGGCCGGGGTGGAGGAGGCCGACGGCTTCGCCTTCAACGTCAGCAACTTCTTCACCACCGAGGAGAGCAGCGAGGTCGCCCGCCGCCTGTCCGACGGCCTCGGCGGGGCGCACTTCGTGATCGACACCTCGCGCAACGGCAACGGCCCGCTCCGCGAGGGCGGCGACTCCTGGTGCAACCCGAAGGGCCGGGCGCTCGGCGCGGAGCCGACCACCCGGACCGGGGACGAGCGGCTGGACGCCCTGCTGTGGGTCAAGCGGCCGGGGGAGTCCGACGGCGAGTGCGGCCGGGGCGAGCCGAGGGCGGGCGACTGGTTCCACGGCTACGCCCTGGACCTGGCGCGCAACACCCGCTGACGCCCGCCGGGGCCCGCTCTCCGGGCGTTTCCCCCGCGCTTCCGCACCGTCCCCGGTCTCTGCGGGTCCGGAGCCGCGGCGTCCCGCTTCCGTGCCGTCCCGGGCCTCTGCGGTCGAGTCTGCGGCGGTCCGGGTCCGCGGAGACCCCGGTTCGGGTCGCGGCCGGTTCTCGCCGTGCCCGGTCCGCGCCGGACCGTGATTTGTTATATCCCCGATCTTGCGCATATGGATACCTCTGAAGGAGATTGACCGGAGTCATGTGATTCCACACCCCCCGGGAGTCTCCCTCCATGCACAGATGGAAGACCGTCCTGATCGCCCTGGCGGTGGCCGTACCCTCCGGCGCGCTGCCCGCGGCGGCCGCGCGATCCGCGGCCGCGCCGATCCAGAACAACGAGACCCAGCCGGTGTACTCGCGCGCCGACGCCGTGACCCAGACCGTGTTCGTCGAGGTCGCCGGCACGGACAGCGACGCGGACGGCCGGCCCGACCGGGTCGCCGTCGACATCATGCGGCCCAGGGAGACCGAGTCCGGGCTGAAGGTCCCGATCATCATGGAGGCCAGCCCCTACTACGCCGGCGGCAACGACGTGCCCAACCACGTCGTCGACCTCGACGGCTCCGACCCGGCGGGCATGGACTACCGGCGCAACAAGTTCGACGAGCTGCGCGACGAGATGTTCGGCCTCGACGAGGAGCGGGGCGTCGCCCGCGCCGACCAGCCGCCCTTCCCCGGCTACTACGACAACTACTTCGTCCCCCGCGGCTACGCCGTCGCGCTGGTGGAGAACCTCGGCTCGGGCCGCGCGACCGGCTGCCCGACGACCGGCCTGGCCAACGAGACCGCCGGCCCCAAGGCCGCCATCGACTGGCTCAACGGCCGCGCCCGCGGCTTCGACGCCGCCGGAGCCGAGGTCAGGGCCGACTGGTCGACCGGGAACGTCGGCATGATCGGCGTCTCCTACAACGGAACCCTGCCCAACGCCGTGGCCGCCACCGGCGTCCAGGGCCTCAAGACGATCGTGCCGATCGCCGGGATCTCGTCCTGGTACGACTACTACCGCTCCGGCGGCGGCGTGGTCGCCCCCGGCGGCTTCCAGGGCGAGGACGCCGACGTGCTCGCCCGCTACGTCCTCACCCGGGAGAACGGCCAGGAGGCGTGCGGCCGGCTGATGGACGCGATCGAACGCGACCAGGACCGCGTCACCGGCGACTACACGGCCTTCTGGGCCGCCCGCGACTACCTCCGCGACGTGAACAGGGTCCGCGCCAGCGTCTTCCTCGTCCACGGCCTCAACGACTGGAACGTCAAGACCTCCCAGGGGGTCCAGTGGTGGGACGCCCTGGCCAAGCGGGGCGTGCCGCGCAAGATCTGGCTGCACCAGGGCGCGCACTTCAACCCCTTCTCCTTCGCCGACCGCAACGCCGAGTGGCTGCGCCAGCTGCATCGCTGGTTCGACTTCAACCTGTACGGCCTGCGCAACGGCATCATGGACGAGCCGCAGGCCGACGTGGAGTCCGGCCCCGGCCAGTGGGGGCGGTACGCCTCCTGGCCGCTGCCCGGCACCCGCGACGTGACGCTGCGCCTGTCCGCCGGGAAGGCCGGGCAGGACGGAGGCAACGGGGCCCTGGGCGCCGAAGGGCGGCGCGGCCACGCGATCGAGTCGTTCACCGACCAGAACGTCCGCACCGCCGAGCAGCTCGCCGCGGACGTCACCGCCACCGATCCCAACCGCCTGGCCTACCTGTCGCCCGCCCTGGGCAAGGACGTCCGGATCTCCGGCACCCCGGCGGTGTCGGTCAGGGCCGCCTACGCCAAGGGGCGCTCGCCGTACCTGACGGCGCTGCTCGTGGACTACGGCACCGACACCCGCGCCTACGGCCGCGTCGCCTACGACGCGACCCCGGTCTGCTACGGCCAGGGCGTGCCCGGCGACACCGGCTGCGCCCGCCTGGCCCGGCACGTCCCGGAGACCGCCCCCTACAAGATCATCACCAGGGGATGGCTCGACGTCCGCAACCGCCACTCGGCCGCGCGGACCGAGCCGCTGCGCGAGGGCCGCTTCTACGACTTCGACCTGAACCTCCAGCCCAACGACTACATCGTCAAGGCCGGGCACCGGATCGGCGTCGTGCTCATCTCCACCGACCACGACTTCACCCTCCGCCTGCCCGCCGGGACGACCGTCTCGGTCGACCCCGGCGCGAGCTCGGTGAAGCTGCCCCTGGTCGGCGGCCGCTCCGCGCTGTGACCCGTCCGCGCACGACGGACACCGGTCCCGCAGGGACCGCCGCCCGGGAGACCGTTCCCGGGCGGCGGCTCCCACGGCTCCCACGGCTTATGGGGGCGCGGCGGTCCGGGCGGCCGTGGTGGCCGGGCCGGGCGTCCTTCACCCTGGTTGCGCTGGGCCTGTTCGCCGCCGGGGTCGCGGCGAACGCGGTCCGGCCCGTCGCCGCGTTCCATCTGCGGTCCTTCGCGCCCCACCCGGCCGCCGAGAGCGCCGATCCGGATCCCGGCGGCGCCGAGCCGCAGTTCATCGTGGAGGGCACGCTGAACGGGATCCCGTTCTGGACGCTGGTGGTGCTCGGCGCCGCGTTCGCCGCCGTCCTGCTGGTCTCCTTCCTCCGGGCGCTCAACCGCCTGGAGTACGGCTCGCCGAAGGCCGCCCAGGACCGGGAGGAGCCGCCGGCCGCCACCGGCGGCGAGATCCGGGCCGCGCTCCGGGCCGGCCTGGCCGACCTGGACGCGGGCGGCGACCCGCGCCGCGCGGTGATCGCCTGCTGGCTGCGTCTGGAGCACGCCGCCGCCGGCGCGGGCACCCCCCGCATGGCCGCCGACACCCCCGCCGAACTGGTCGCGCGGCTGCTGGCCGGGCACCGGGTCGGCGGGCCGGCGCTGGACCGCCTCGCCGCGGCCTACCGCCGGGCCCGCTACGCCCCGCACGAGGTGACCGTCTCGCTGCGCGCCGAGGCGCGGGCGGCGCTGGCCGAGGTGGACGCGGAGCTGGCGTCGTGACGGCCCCGCCGCGACACCCCGGCCGTCACCGGGGCGGGCACGGAGCCGGTGCCGTGACGGCTCCGCGGTGGCGCCCCGGCGTGCCGGGCGCCGCGCCGGACGCGGAGCCGCCGACGTGACGGCCCTGCTGTGGCATCTCGGCGTGCTGGCCGCCGCCGTCGCGTCGATCGCCCTGATCGTCCGCCGGATCCCGGCGCCGCCCCCCGAACCGCCCCCGCCGCCCCCGGCGGCCGGTGGCGTCGAGGTGTCCGACCGGGCGTTCGCCGAGGCCCGCTGGTGGGAGCACCGGCTCGCCTCCACCCGGGACGACCCGCAGCGGTTCCGCACGCTGGTCCAGCCGCGCCTGGCCGAGATCGCCGCCGAACGGCTCCGCCGCCGCCACGGCCCGGCGGGCCCCGGCCGCGCCGCGGAGATCCTCGGCCCCGACCTGTACGAACTGATCACCGCCCCCGTGACGGCGGTCCCGACCCGCGCCGAGCTGGCCCGCCTGCTCACGCGCATCGAGGAGATCTGAATGGAGCTCGCCGACGTCGGCGCGCGCGCCCGTGAGGTGCTCGACAGGGTCGGCACCGTCGTGGTCGGCAAACGCGACGCCCTGGAGCTGGTGCTCGCCGGGATCCTGGCGGGCGGCCACGTGCTGATCGAGGACTTCCCCGGCCTGGCCAAGACCCTCACCGCCCGTTGCTTCGCCCAGACCCTGGGCCTCGGGTTCACCCGCCTGCAGTTCACCCCCGACCTGCTGCCCGCCGACGTGACCGGGTCGTTCCTGTACAACCAGCGCGAGGGCGACTTCGTCTTCCGCCCAGGCCCGGTCTTCACCCAGCTGCTGCTGGCCGACGAGATCAACCGCACCCCGCCCAAGACCCAGGCGGCGCTGCTGGAGGCCATGCAGGAGCGGCAGGTCAGCGTCGAGGGCGTCACCCACCCGCTGCGGGCGCCGTTCCACGTCCTGGCCACCGCCAACCCGATCGAGTACGAGGGCACCTATCCGCTGCCGGAGGCCCAGCTCGACCGGTTCCTGCTGCGGGTGTCCTTCGGCTACCCCTCCCCGGAGGAGGAGTGGACGATGCTGGGGCGGCGGATGACCCGCCGCACGGAGGAGACCGTACTGGAGCCCGTCGTGGACGCCGGGACGCTCGGCGAGATGCAGCGGGCGCTGGAGGACGTCGCCGTGGAGGACTCGGTGGGCCGGTACATGGTCGCGCTGGTCGCCGCGACCCGCGAACACCCCCAGATCCAGGTCGGCGCGTCCCCGCGCGGCTCGCTCGCCCTGCTGCTGACCGCCCGCGCCCGCGCGGTGCTCGACGGCCGCGACTACGTGGTCCCCGAGGACGTCAAGCGCGTCGCCCCGGCCGCGCTGTCCCACCGGATCGGGCTGCGCCCGGAGACCTGGCTGCGCCGCGTCGACCCGGTCTCGGTCATCGAGGAGATCTGCGCCCGCGTCCCGGTCCCGCTGTCGGAGCAGCTGCCCGCCTACACCGGCGGCACGTGATGCGGCTACGCCGCCGCACCCCCGAACCGGCCCCCGAACCGGCCCCCGGCCCGGTCTCCGTACCCGCTCCCGGCCCGATGTCCGGGTCGCCCCCGGGATCGGCCGACGTGCGGGCCGGCGCCGTACGGGACGACGCCCGCCGGACCCCCGAACCGGCTCCCGGCTGGGCGCCCACCGCCGCGCTGCGCCGCGCCGCCGTGTTCGGCTGCGGCCTGTGCCTGCTCGCGGTCGGGCTCGGCCGCCCGGACCTGCTGGCCATGGCCGTTCCGTTCGCCCTGGGCACCGTCTGGACGCTGCGCGCCCGCCCCGCTCACCCGCCGCGCGCCAGCCTGCGCCTGGCCGGCACCGACGTCACCGGAGGCGTCGCCGACGCGGTCGAGGGCGACGCCGTCGAGGCCGCGGTCGTCGTGGAGGCCGAAGAGGCGACGCTGTGCGTGGTCGGCGCCGCCGCCTCCCCCGCGCTGGGCCTGACGGCGGGCCACCACGTCGCGGCGCCGCCCGCCGCGGTGGAGCTCACCGGTACGGCGCACCGCTGGGGCGTCCACCCCCTGGGGCCGGTGCGGGTCCGCGTGATCGCCCGCGACGGCCTGCTGGCGTTCCCCGCACTGACCCTGTCCGCGCCCGGAGTGCGGGTCCTGCCGCTGGCCGGGCCGTTCACCTCGCGCGCCTCCGTGCCCCGCCCCGGCGGGATGTCGGGCGTGCACCGCTCCCACCGCTTCGGCGAGGGCGGGGAACTGGCCGGGGTGCGCCCCTACGGGCCCGGCGACCGGCCGCGCCGCATCGACTGGCGGACGACCTTGCGGACCGGCGAGCCGTACGTCGGCGCCACCCGGCCGGAGCGCGACGCCGAGATCGTGCTGCTGCTGGACGTCCTGCACGAGGCGGGCGGCGAGGACGGCGTGCCGAGCGTGCTGGACACCGCGGTCCGGGCCGCCGCCGCGATCGCCGAGCACCACGTACGGCAGGGCGACCGGGTCTGGCTGATGGAGTTCGGCCCCCGGATGCGGCGGCTGCGCCCCGGCACCGGACGGCGCCACCACCTGGCCCAGCTCGCCTGGCTGGCCGAGACCAGGCCCATGCCCGAGGGGCGGGAGGCGTCCGATGACCGGCCGCCGGTGGCCGGGCTGCCGCCGAACGCCCTGGTCGTCATGCTGACCCCGCTCCTGGACTCCCGCAGCGCCGCCGCCCTGGCCGCGCTGGCCCGCGCCCGCCGTCCCCTGGTCGCGGTGGACACCCTGCCGCCCGGGCTGCGGCGCCGGGTCACCGGCGAATGGTCGGACGTCGCCGAACGGCTCTGGCGCCTGGAACGCGAGAACACCGTCGGCCGGCTGCGCGAGGCCGGGGTCCCGGTCGAGGCCTGGCGCGGCGCGGGCAGCCTGGACGCGGTCCTGCGGGACGTCGCCCGGATCGCGGCGGCGCGGCGATGAGCGCCCCGCGCCCCGCCGGGCGTCCCGAGTCCGGGCGGGCGGAACCGCGCTCCGGAGGCCCGGACCGCGGGGCGGCGGGCGCGCCGCCCCGGTCGGCGACGGCCGCGCTGCCCTCCCTGGTCTGGCGGTTCCTGATCTGGGCCTGCGGGACGGCGGCGCTGCTCACGGCGATGCCGCCGGACTACCGTGCCGGGGCCGTGATGCCGCTGTTCGCCGCCCTGCTGGGCCTGCTGGCCGCCGCCGAGCCGGAGGGGGTGTGGGTGCTCGCGCTGGAGGCCACGACGGCGGGGACCTGGCTGGTGACCACCCTCGCCTACGGTGAGGACCCGTCACCGTTCACGGCGTCGGCCATCGGGTCGCTGCTGTACGTCCACCACGCCATGGCCGCCCTGGCGGCCCACGTGCCGGTGCGCGCCCGGCTCCCGGTGCCGCTGCTGGTCGCCTGGGCCGGCCGTACCGGGGGAGTGCTGGCCGCCTCGGCCGCCGTCTGCGCGGCCCTCGCCGCGCTGGTGGCCCTGCCCGGCGGGCCGCCCCCGGCGGTGGCCGTCGTGCTCGGCGCCGCCGGGGCCCTCGCCGTCGCCTTCGCCCTCACCCGGTAGACGTCCCGGGCCCGCGGCACCACGCCGCCGGACGGCCGTCCGTCCCCACCCGGTGAGGTGCCGGGCCCGATCACGGATCACGAGGTGAGGGAAAACCCTGGCTCGCCCCTGACATCGTCCTCCGGACCCGCCACGGGCCGGTGTCCCGGCGTAGCGTGGTGGCCATGGGACGAATCCTCCTGATCGTGGCGGCCGTGGTGCTCGCCTTCTTCCTGCTCGGCTCGATCCTGGGCTTCCTCGTCGGACTGGTCAAATGGGCGCTGATCATCGGCCTGGTGGCCGTGGTGGTCACGTTCGTGACCAGGCTGCTGCGCTCCTCCGGGGCGCGCCGCTGACCATGCGTTCCCGTCCGGCGGGCCCCGTCGCGGGGCCCGCCGGACGGACGGAGGCCGCCGGATGAGCTAGGTGAGGTCGCCGCAGGCCACGGCGTCGGCGTCCTCGGCCGCGTGCGGCACCCACCGGACGTTCGCGAACGACGCGGAGAACGCGCCCTCGGTGTAGACGAGGAACGGCGTGTTGACCTTCTCCAGGTCGAGGCCGGCGTCCGCGAAGCACGAGATCGGGATCTTCACCGTCGCCTTGCTCCCGGCGGGGAGCCCGCGGAACAGCGATGTCGCGACCACCTCCGACAGGCACGGGTAGCCGCAGTGGACACTGATCACCGTCCGCGCGGCCGGGGCCTGGTGGACCACGGTGTCGAAGACCAGTGCCCCGCCGGAGTTGAGATAGCCCCGCAGGTCCGTGCCGCCCGCCGGGTCCTGCATGTACACCTGGGCCGGACCGCCGCCGTTCCAGGTGACCTTGAGGGCGTCCTGCTGCACGTTGACGTCGGAGCGCGTCACGGCGATGACCGAGTGCGCCGCCTCGCCGTCCTCGCCGATCTCGGTGCCGCCCCAGTTGTCGCCGGAGCCGATGAAGCTCCGGTACGGCGCGACGTCCGCGCGGTTGAAGACCTCCAGGTCCTCGGTCGCCTGGCCGCCGCCCCCGTTCGTGCCGCAGCCGGACGGCGGCACGGTCTCGTCGAGCGTCCCGATCGTCCGGGACCGCCCGTCGCGCAGGCCGTACCCGAGCGGGAAGAGCGGGTCGTAGTCCTTGTCGCCGGCGTTGAGCGGCGTCTGGCAGGCGCTCTTCGGCCAGGAGTACGGCAGCGTGCCGGTGTAGCCGGCGCCGTGCCCGCGGCCCCGCACGAGCAGGTCCGCCACGCCGCCGCCCTCGGTGCCCGGCAGCCAGGCCGCGACGAAGGCGTCGGAGCGGTTCAGCTCCTTGTTCATCCACAGGGGGCGCCCGCCCACGTACACGGTGGCCACGGGCGCGCCCCTGCCGCGGACCCGGTCGAGGACGGCCAGGTCGCCGGGGTACAGCCTGGCCGCCTCCAGTGAGCGCCGCCCGAGGTCGCCGACGCCCTCGGCGTACGGCGTCTCGCCGATCACCGCGACGACCGCGTCGTACGCCGACGGGTCGGTGTCCTCACCGGTCTCGCTGAAGGTGACGTTCGCCGCGCCCAGCGCCTCGCGCAGGCCGCCGAGGATCGTGGTGCCGCCGGGGAAGTCGGCGTTGACGTTGCCGGTGCCCTGCCAGGTGAGGCTCCAGCCGCCGGTCTGGTTCGGCAGGCTGTCGGCGCTCTTGCCGACCACGAGCACCTTCGAGCGGGCCGGGAGGGGCAGCAGCCCGCCGTTGTTCTTGAGCAGGACCTGCGACTCGCGGACCGCCCGGCGGGCCAGCTCGCGCGCCTCCAGCGCGGCGGCCGACCCGGCGTGGGCCCGCCGCGACGGCTTGGGCGCGTCGAGCACGCCGGCGCGCAGCTTCACCCGCAGGATGCGGGTGACCGCGTCGTCGATCCGTGCCATCGGGATCTCGCCGCTCTCGACCTGCCCGACCGTCGTGGCGATGAACGCCTTCCAGTCGTTGGGCACCATCACCACGTCGAGGCCCGCGTTGATCGCCCGCGGGCAGCTGGAGTTGGTGCAGCCCGCGACCTGGCCGATGCCGTTCCAGTCGGAGACGACGACGCCGTCGAAGCCCATCTTCGCCTTGAGGACGTCGGTGAGGAGGCGCTTGCTGCCGTGCACCTTGCCCTCGTCGATGCCGAGGTCGGCGTTGGCCCAGCTGTTGAAGGACGCCATCACGGTCTGGGCGCCGGCCGCGAGCGCACCGTAGTAGCCCTGCCCGTGAATGTTGATCATTTCGGCCTCGGACGAGGGGTTGACCCCCTGGTCGGTGCCGTTGAGGGTTCCGCCGTCGCCGATGAAGTGCTTGGCGGTCGCGATGACGCCGTCCGCGCCGATTCCGCGCGGGTGCCTGCCCTGCAGGCCCCGGACGGCCTCGTAGCCGTAGGCGCGGGTGATCCTGGGATCCTCGGAGAAGCCCTCGTAGGTGCGGCCCCACCGGTCGTCCCGGACGACGGCGAGCGTGGGCGCGAACGCCCAGTCCTGGCCGGTGGCCCGGATCTGCTCGGCCGTGGCGGCGCCGATGTCGCGGACCAGGCAGGGATCGTGCGCGGCGCCCAGGCCGATGTTGTGCGGGAAGACCGTCGCGCCGTAGACGTTGTTGTTGCCGTGGACGGCGTCGATGCCCCAGATGACCGGGATCTTCGTCCGGGTGGCGGTGGACGCCGCCCAGTAGGCGTCGGCCAGGTCGAGCCAGGCGCGCGGCGCGGCGTGCTTGTCGCGGCCCGGCCACGAGCCGCCGCCGTTGAGCACCGAGCCGATGGCGTACTCGCGGACCTCGGCGGGGGTGATCGCGCCGATCTCCGGCTGGGTCATCTGGCCGACCTTCTCGGCCAGGGTCATGCCGGCGACGATCTTGGCGATGCGTTTCTCGTCGGCCGGGTTCCGCTTGATCCGGCTCTCCACCCGGGGCCAGTCGGAGAGCGTTTCCAGCCGTTTCTCGGTGCGGGCGCAGCCGCGGGCGTCCAGGGCGGGCCGGCCGATCACCGGCCGGTCCCCGCCGTGCCCGGCCCGCGCGTCGGCCGCCGGGATCCCCGCCATCCCCGAGGCCAGCAGGGCGAGGGCGGCCATCAGTGCCGATGACCGTCTCCTGTGACGCGGCAGGAGGGGGGAGCGTCGGGCCATGGGGGAGTCCGTTCTCGAGACGCGGGGGCCGCCCGCCCCCTCACGGGGGCGTTGCGCCGATCGTGACGTCCGGTGGCGGCCGGGTCAAGAGGGATGGGAGAGCGCTCTCTCCGGTCTCCGCGTCCGGTCCGTGATCGGGAAGGCGTGATCCGGAAGGGCGGTACGGCGCGCGGGCGGCCCGCGTCTCCGGCGGCCGGCGTCTCCGAGGGTCCCGGCCTCCGGCGGTCCGGCCGCGCCGATGACCGGGACTCCGGGACCCCGGGACACGCGGACGGCCCGCACCCGGCCGGCCGTCTCGTCACGACCGGTGGGGTGCGGGCCGTCCACGGGGCGGGCGGCGGGCCGGCGTCTAGAAGCGGTGCTCCTCGCCGCCCAGACCGGCGGCCCTGGCCACCTCGCCGATGTTGTGGAACTTCTCCCCGGCGGGCAGGGCCCGCAGGGCGGCGGCCACCCCGCCGGGGGCCGCCTTGGCGTCGGCGTGCGCCAGCAGCGCGTCGCGGTCGGCCGGCCATTCGGCGTCGGTCAGCCACCGGGCCATGTCGCTGCGCTGGTCCACGCCCTCGGCGCTGATCCCCTCGGCGGCGCCCGGCTCGTGCCCCGGCGGATACCTCCTGGGCGTGGCGTCGTCGTCGGCGGCCCGGATGCCCTCCGGGTCGGCCCACTCCTCGGCGTGGGTGGGGCCGCCACCGCGGATCGCGCCCTCGCTCTCGTGCTTCTGGTACTCGTCCATCTGCGGACCGTGCTTGGCGCTGCCACGTTCGGCGCTCATCTGCATCCTCCAGTGTGAAGATCCACGAGACGTCCGTCTCGGTCAGGGAAAACGCGGCGCGATGCCGCGGGTCGTCCGGAACGGGGATGTCACGAAAGGGGCCGTACCCGTTACGGAGCTCCCAAACATCGCCGGACCCCGGCCCTGCCGTCCTGTTTCCCGCGGTCCTGAGCGGATAGGTCTTCCCTGTCCAGTTCCCCGCCCAGCAGCGCCGACTGCCCGACGTCGCCCGGGGCGGCGGCGGCCGAAAAGGAGGTACCGATGCCGATCGCGACGATCAACCCGACCACGGGCGAGACTTTGAAGACCTTCGACCCGCTCGGCGACGAGGAGGTGGACGAACGCCTCGCGCTCGCCGCCGCCGAGTTCGCCACCTACCGGACGACCGGTTTCAAGCAGCGGGCCGAGTGGATGCGCGCCGCCGCCGACCTCCTCGAATCGGAGCAGGAGGACGTGGCCCGGCTCATGACCACCGAGATGGGCAAGACGCTCGTCGCCGCCCGCGCCGAGGTGGCCAAGTGCGCCAAGGGGATGCGCTACTACGCCGAGCACGCCGAGGAGTTCCTGGCGGACGAGCCGGCGGACGCCCCGGCCGTGGGGGCGCGGCGGGCGTACGCGCGCTACCAGCCGCTCGGGCCCGTCCTGGCGGTGATGCCCTGGAACTTCCCCCTGTGGCAGGCGGTCCGCTTCGCCGCGCCCGCGCTGATGGCGGGCAACGTGGGGCTGCTGAAGCACGCCTCGAACGTGCCGCAGACCGCGCTCTACCTCGGGGAGCTGTTCGCACGGGCGGGCTTCCCCCGGGGCTGCTTCCAGACCCTGCTGATCGGCTCCGACCAGGTCGAGCGGGTGCTGCGGGACCGGCGGGTGGTGGCGGCGACCCTGACCGGCTCCGAGCCGGCCGGCCGGTCGGTCGCCTCCGTCGCCGGCGGGGAGGTCAAGAAGACCGTCCTGGAGCTGGGCGGCTCCGACCCCTACGTCGTGATGCCCTCCGCCGACCTCGACGCCGCCGCCTCCACCGCGATCACCGCGCGGGTGCAGAACAACGGCCAGTCCTGCATCGCGGCCAAGCGGTTCATCGTGCACGCCGACGTCTACGACGCCTTCGCCGAGCGCTTCACGGCGCGGATGGAGGCCCTGCGGGTCGGTGACCCGATGGAGGAGGGGACCGACGTGGGGCCGCTCGCCACCGAGCAGGGCCGCGACGACGTGGAGATGCTGGTGGCCGACGCGGTCGGGCGCGGGGCGCGGGTGCTGTGCGGGGGCTACATCCCCGACCGGCCGGGCTGGTTCTACCAGCCGACGGTCGTCGCCGGTGTCACCCCGGAGATGCGGATGTTCTCCGAGGAGGTGTTCGGCCCGGTGGCGGCGCTGTACCGGGTCGCCGACATCGACGAGGCGATCGCGCTCGCCAACGTGACCGACTTCGGTCTCGGCGCCAACGCCTGGACCGCCGACCCCGCCGAGCAGGAGCGCTTCGTCACCGACCTGGAGGCCGGGGCGGTCTTCGTCAACGGCATGGTCACCTCCTACCCGGAGCTGCCCTTCGGTGGCGTCAAGAACTCCGGGTACGGCCGGGAGCTGTCCGCGCACGGCATCCGCGAGTTCTGCAACCTCAAGGCCGTCTGGGTCGGCTGACCTCGGCGCCGCGCGCGAGGGGAGCGGCGCGGTCGGCCCGCCCACACCCGAGCGGGAGACCGGGCGGGGACGGAACGGGCGGCGCGGTCGGCCCGCCCGCGTCCGGGCAGGAGGCTCGGCGCCGCACGGCGGGGAGGGCGGACCGGCCCGCCAGGGGCGAGCCCCAGGGGGTCGAGCGGGCCGGTCCGGGTTCGCGGGGCGGCCGCGGCGGCGCGCCGCGGTCCGCCGGGAGGACGACCGTGTGAGGCGCTGCGGCGCTGCGGCGGCACCGGGGACCGCCATCCCTTAGTAGAGATTCTTCCTATATTTGCGACGCTTTTCAGGTATATCGATCAATAACATCAATTTTCCCGATTGTCGGGAGCCGGATGCGCCGGCCGTACCGGCCGCGCCGTGACCCCCGCAGACCCCCGCAGACCCCCGCAGAGCCCGGCAGACCCCGGCAGAGCCCGGCCGGGCCCGGCATGGAACCTCCGGGTGAGAACTCCCTCTCCCGCCCCGGCCCGCCCGCCGCGTCGCGGTGTGGCGCCGGGCGGATCGGGGCACGGTTCCGCGGGTGCTGCAGTTGATCAGCGACTTCGTCACCCTCATGGTCGTCTTCGCGCTCGTCTGGCTGGCGCTCCTGTTCGTCTCGGTGGTCCTGCTCGCCGGCCTCGCGGTGTTGGCCCTGGCGACCGTATGGGAGCAGGATGGTGACAGGGGACCAGGGAGGTAGGAGATGCGGCAGCTCAACCCGGTGGACGCGCAGTTCCTGAACTTCGAGACGCCGACGAACGTCGCGAACATCGCCGGGCTGGCCGTGCTGGCGGGCGAGCTGACCCGCGCCGACCTGATCTCCCTGCTCGCCCGGCGGCTCCACCTCGCCCCGCCGTTCCGGCGCAGGCTCGTCACGGTGCCGCTGGGCCTGGACCGCCCCTACTGGGCCGACGACACCCGGGTCGACCTCGACTACCACGTGCGTGAGATCGCGCTCCCCGCGCCGGGCGGCGACGAACAACTCGGTGACCAGGTCGCGCGGCTGCACGCCCGCCCCCTGGACCGCGGCCGCCCGCTGTGGGAGATGTACCTGATCCACGGCCTGGCGGGCGGCCGGACGGCCCTGTACATGAAGGTCCACCACGCCGCGATCGACGGCGTCACCGGTGCCGGCGTCCTCGCCGCGCTCCTGGACACCTCACCCGAGCCCGCCGAGGTCCCGGCGGCGCCCGAGGCGGGGCCCGACGGCGGTGTCGACGCCGCGGAGATGATCACCAGGGGAGTGGCGGGCGTCGTCCTCAACCCGGCGAACACCGTGCGGTTCCTCGTCAACGCGGTCCCGCACCTCGACGAGATCCCCGTACTGTCCCAGTTGCCGGGGGCCCGCCCGATCTCCCGTGTCACCCGCGATCTGGCCCGCCGCCTGACCGGGGAACCCGGCACCCCGGTCATGCCCCGCCTGATCGCGCCCCGCACGCCGTTCAGCGGGAGGATCACCGCGCACCGCAGGTTCGCCTTCACCGCCCTGTCCCTGGCGGACGTCAAGCAGGTCAAGAACGCCTTCGGCGTCACGGTGAACGACGTGGTGATGGCCGTCTGCGCCGGGGCGCTGCGGCAGTGGCTGATCAAACACGACGCGCTGCCCGACCAGCCGCTGGTGGCCGGCGTGCCGTTCTCACTGAAGGTCCCCGACGCCGGCGACGACGGCAACCAGGTCACCCTGATGATCACCACACTCGCCACGCAGGTCGCCGACCCGGTGGAGCGGCTGACGGCCGTGCACGACGCGATGTCCCTGATCAAGGACCGTGCGTCGCTCGCCCCGGCCCGCTGGATCCAGGAGGTCAGCGACATGATGCCCTCGGCGCTGACCGGCCTGGCGGCCCGCGCGGCCTTCAACCTGCTGGCCGGTACGGCGGGCCCGATCAACGTGCTGATCTCCAACGTCCCCGGCCCCCAGCTGCCGCTGTACGTGGACGGCGTCCGGCTGCTCGCCTATCACCCCGTGTCGGTGGTCACCGACGTGAGCGGCGGCCTGAACATCACCGTCTTCTCCTACGACGGCTCACTTGACGTGGGCGTGATCGCCTGCCGGGAGATGGTCCCCGACGTGTGGCTCGTCACCGACTACCTCCGGGACTCCCTCTCCGAGCTCAAGCTCCTCGCTGAGCAGGAGTGAGCGCCCGGGGGCGTCGTCCACGAAGTGGAGGATCTTCTCCAGGCGGACGATCGACCCCCGCTCCGGCCGGTTGACGAACCTGATGTCGTCGGCCAGCGCCTGCATGATGAGCAGCCCGCGACCGTGTTCGGAGGTGGCGGAGGGGGTGCGCGCCATGGAGGAGTCGAAGCCGTTCCCGGCGTCGATCACCTTGATGACGCACCTGTCGCGGATCAGCTCGGTGCTCACCATGTAGTCGTCGCTCGGCTCGGCGTGCTGGATGACGTTGGAGCACGCCTCCGAGAGCATGAGCTGTATGTCGTCCCGGATCTGCGGCTCCACCCCCAGGGCGCCGAGCGAGGCGTCCAGAAGCTGCCTGATCACCGGGACGCTCGCGGCGTCACGCGGCAGGCGCAGCGAGATCGTGGCCTCCACGGTTCCTCCTTCAACAGATGACTCTCCAGTGCACTGCCCTCACTCCGGTGCCTTAACCGGAAAGGGGCGGCGGGCCGTGTCCGGGGCCCGCCGCCCCTCGTCCCCGGCGACCGCTAACGGGAGAAGGCGTCCACCGCGGCCTGGCAGAAGGCCTTGAGGTCGTCGGGCTTGCGGCTGGTGACCAGGGTGTTGGGCCCCCCGGTGCACACGACGACCTCCTTGTCCTCCCAGGTGGCCCCCGCGTTGCGCAGGTCCGTCTGGAGGCTGGGCCAGGAGGTGACCGTACGGCCGCGCACCACGTCGGCCTCGATCATCGTCCAGGGCGCGTGGCAGATCGCCGCGACCGGCTTGCCCGACTCGAAGAACTCCTTGACGAAACGTACGGCCTCCGGAACCGTCCGCAGGAAGTCCGGGTTGGCGACGCCGCCCGGCAGCACCAGCCCGTCGAAGTCGGCGGCCCGTACGTCGCCGGCCGTCCCGTCGACCGGGAACGTGTCGGCCTTGTCGAGGTGGTTGAACGCCTGGACCTCGCCCGCCTTGGTGGAGATCAGCCTGGGCGTGCCGCCCGCCTGCTCGACCGCCTTCCACGGCTCGGTGAGCTCGACCTGCTCGATGCCCTCCGGGGCGACGAGGAACGCGATCGTCTTGTTGCTGAGCATGATGCCCCCCTTTGACGTGCTTTCTTGGGCTTCAAGGGGCCCATGCCCCGGGTGCGGGGATACATGCGAGCCGCCGCGGGGGCGACGGCTCACGTTCGAAGGCGCGGGCGGCGGGATCGGCTCCGCGCCCGGTCGAGGCTTCGAGCCCGGCCGAGGCTCCGGGTTCGGCGCGGGCCCGGTGCCGGACGCGACTCCGGCCCGGGGTCAGCGCCGGACGAGGTCGAGGGCGACGTCCAGCGCCGCCTCCCGGCGCTCGTCGTCGGAGAGCGCCTCGTCCCGCAGGACGAACCAGGCCGCGTGCAGGGCGAACAGCGCCATCGCGTGCTTCAGCCGGGCGGCGGGCGGGTCGTCCGGCTCGACGAGGAAGTCGAACAGGCTGAACATCCGCTCGTGCATCTGCTTCATCACCGGGTGGCCCTTGAGCGCGGTCTGGTTGCGCTCGAAGAACCGCATGATCTCCCGGTGGCCGCCCCGGTGCAGGTCCGCGGAGTAGCGGCGGACCAGCTCGCGGCGGCTCTCCTCGGTGCGCGGCTGCCTCCCGGCCCAGGCGATCAGCTCCTCCAGCGTGCGGATCCGATCCTCCACGAGACTGGTGATGATCTCTTCCTTGCTCTTGAAGTGGTAGTAGAGTGCCGCCTTGGTCACGCCGAGGGCCTCCGCGATCTCCCGGAGAGAGGTGGCCTCGTAGCCCTGCTCGGTGAAGAGCCGAAGAGCCGTCTCCTGGATGCGGGTGCGGGTGTCGGCGTGTTCGCTCATGGTTCCCTTTGCGGCGGAATTGACTTGACGGCCGGTAAGTGATCGTCCTACATTCCCATCATATCCGACACTAGCCGGACGGCAAGTAAGCAAGATCCTTAGGGGGCTGGAGAAATGACGGAGACCGCGGTCGTACCAGGACGGCGGCGCGAGGTCATGGTCGTCTTACCGGGGCTGATGCTCGCCATCATCCTCGCGATGCTCGACAACATGATCGTCGGTACGGCGATGCCCCGCATCGTGGGGGAGCTCGGGGGCCTGTCGCACCTGTCGTGGGTGGTCACCGCCTACGTCCTCGGCACGACCGTCTCGACCCCCATCTGGGGGAAGATCGGCGACCTGTACGGCAGGAAGAACATCTTCATCGCCTCCATCGTCATCTTCATGGTCGGGTCGGTGCTGTGCGGCATGGCCGGATCCGACCTCCTGGGCGGCCCCCAGGACGGCATGGCCCAGCTCATCGCCTTCCGCGCGCTCCAGGGCCTCGGCGGCGGCGGTCTCATGGTCAACGCCATGGCCATCATCGGCGACCTCGTCCCGCCGCGTGAGCGCGGCCAGTACCAGGGCATCATGGCCGGCGTCATGTCGCTGGCGATGATCGCCGGCCCGCTCGTCGGCGGCTTCATCACCGACCACCTCGACTGGCGCTGGGCCTTCTACGTCAACCTGCCCGTCGGGTTCGTCGCCCTGGCGCTGCTGGCGGTGACGCTGAAACTGCCCAAGCTCCGCACCGAGCACCGCATCGACTGGCTCGGCGCGGTCCTGCTGTCCATCGGCATCACCGCGCTGGTCCTCATCACCACCTGGGGCGGCAACGACTACGCCTGGACCTCACCGCAGATCATCGGCCTGGCCGTGACGGCCCTGGTGACGCTGGTGCTGTTCGTCCCGGTGGAGCGCCGCGCCGCCGAGCCGATCATGCCGCTCCAGTTGTTCCGCAACCGCAACTTCACGCTCATCTCGCTGGTCGGCTTCCTGCTCGGCTTCGCGATGTTCGGCGCCATCACCTTCCTGCCGCTGTTCCAGCAGACGGTCCAGGGTTCGACGGCCACCAACTCCGGCCTGCTCCTGCTGCCCATGATGGCCTCGTCCATGGTGATCTCGCTGTTCGTCGGCCAGGCCATCACCAAGACCGGCAAGTACAAGATCTACCCGGTCATCGGCGGCGTGATCATGGCGATCGCCATGTGGCTGCTGTCCCTGATGGACGCGAAGACCCCCACCTGGCAGACCGGTGTGTTCATCGCGGTGCTCGGCCTCGGCATGGGCTTCCTCATGCAGACCACCATGCTGATCGCCCAGAACAGCGTGGAGCAGAAGGACCTCGGCGTCTCCAGCAGCGCCGCGACCTTCTTCCGGTCCATCGGCGGCTCGTTCGGCGTCTCCATGTTCGGTGCCATCTTCAACCACCACCTGTCCGACAGCCTGACCCAGAAGTTCGGGACGGAGGGCGCCAAGCTCGCCGGAGGCGGCGGGCGGGCCGACGCCGCGACCCTGGCCCACCTCCCGGCCCAGGTGCGCCTCGGCTTCCTGGATTCACTGGCCTCCTCGATCGCCGGCGTCTTCTGGTGGGCGATCTTCTTCGCGGTCCTGGTGCCGGTGCTGGCCTTCTTCATCAAGGAGATCCCGCTGCGCGGCGCTCCCGGGCAGGACGGCCCGGCCGAGCAGGCCAAGACCCCGGCCCCCGTGCTGGAGTAGGGGCCGTCCGGTCCCGTCCCGGGGCTCCCGGGACGGGCGCCGGACCTCCGGACCCCCCGAGCCTCCGGCGCCCGCCTCGCTCCCGCCCTCCGTGGGGGCCGGGGGCGGGCGCCAAGTCACGGCCCAGCGGGAGGCAAGTCGGGCCCGGCACACTCGGGGCCATGGAAGACACCCTCGAAGCGACCCCCGTACCCGAGCCCGGCCGCGCCGTCGCGCCGGCCGTCACGGCCGCCGGGCACACCATCCGGCGGCCGGAGGCCGGCGACGCCGAGGCCGTCCACGAACTGGTCTCCCTGTGCGACACCCAGGTGATCGGCAAGGCCGACATGACCCTCGACGACGTCGCCGACCAGCTGAACGACCCCTCCTTCGACCCCGACGCCGACGGCTGGCTCGTCCACGACCCCTCCGGGCGCCTGGTCGCCTGGGCCTGGGCCTGCCGCAGGGGCGACGACGGCGCCGTGGAGTTCGACGTGGTCGTCCACCCCGCCGCCCCCGAGCTGACCGGCCGCCTGTGGGACACCGTCCTCGACCGCGCCCGCCGGATCGCCGCCGGGCTCGGCCACGACCACGCCGTGGCCGACATCGCCGTGTACCGCGAGGACAGCGGCAAGCGCGCCCTCGCAGCCGCCCGCGGCTTCGCCCACGCCACCGGCTTCATCCGGCTCCGGGCCGACCACGGCCCGTCCCTCGCCCCGCCGGAGCCGCCGCCCGGCGTGACGGTGCATCGGGGGACCACCGAGGAGGCGCGCCGCCAGGCCCACGCCGTCGAGCAGGTCGGATTCGCCCGGCACTTCGGGTTCGTCCCCAAGGACTACGACGAGTGGCACGCCGAGCTCGACTCCTCCGCCAGCACCGACTGGACGCAGCTCGCCGTCGCCCGCCTCGACGGCGAACCGGTGGCGATGCTCCTCGGCACCGACGCCTTCGCCGCGGACGAGAACTGCGGCTACGTCCGCCGGCTCGCCGTGGCGCCCCCCTTCCGGGGGCGCGGCCTGGGCCGGTTCATGCTGCGCGCCGCCTTCGCCGACGACGTACGGCGCGGCCGGATCGGCACCTGCCTCCACGTGGACGCGGGCAACGTCACCCCCGCCCTGGACCTGTACCTGTCGGTGGGCATGCGCCAGGTGCTGGCCATCGACGTCTGGCGGCGGACCCTCTGACCGTCTCCGGGCACGGCACGCCGTACCCGGAGACGCCGGCCGGGCGGCCGTCCTCGGGGGAGCGTGCCCGAGGGCATCATCGGCCGGGCGGCCGTCCTCAGGGGAGAACCGCGCCCGCACGCGCGGCGCCGTCCCCGCCCTCCGGCCGGAGCGCCCTCAGCGGTCGGCGGCCACCCGATGCTTGGCCAGGTGCGCCAGCACCGCCTGGTTGGCCTCCCACCCGTCGGGGAACTTCACCGGCACCCCGAGCCGCACCGGTTCGGCCGACGGGTGGGCGTCCAGCAGTTCGGGGATGCCCGCCCTGGCCACCACCACGCAGGCGTGCCGGTGCCGCGAGGCCAGCACGCACAGCCGCCCCGACTCCAGGTGGAACGCCGTGGCGTCGCGGCGGCCCGACAGCGGATGCAGCATGATCGTCACGTCGTACTCCCGGCCCTGCAGCCGGTTGGCGGTGTCCACCGTGATCTCCTCGGGCACCCCGGCGGCGCGGATCGCGGCGACCTGGTCGCGGTGCGCCGCGCCGATCGCGATCCGGTCGGCCGTGACCCGGTGGCTGCCCCGCTCCGAGTGCGCCACCGGCGCCCGCTGCAGCAGCCGCACCGCCAGCACCGCCACCGCCTGAACCGCCTCGGCGTCGGTGCGCACCGTGTGGCGGCTCGGCAGCTCGTACAGCGCCCACCCCGAGGCCGCCGCCTCCTCCAGCGCCCGGTCGTAGGAGGTGCGCATGCCGTCGACCGTCAGCTCCAGCGCCCGGTCGGCGTCGCCGGTCCCGGCGCGGAACCCGGTGAACGGGTAGAACGCCTCCGACACCACCGGCGCCGCCGAGGCGGGCAGCCGCCAGGACACCGGCAGCCGGTGCACCGGCAGGTCCGGGTTGTGCCGCAGCAGCACCGAGACCGCGCTCTGCACCGGATCCCACGACAGCCCGGCCCAGCGGTCGCCGTCCACGATCGAGAACGGGTCGAGCTGCCCCGGGTCGCCCACGAACAGCGCCCGCTCGAACAGCGAGGCGATGCGCAGCAGCTTGTCCGAGCGCATCTGGTACGCCTCGTCCACGATCGCCCACGGCCAGGTGCGGTCGCCGATCCAGGCCCACTTGTCCGCCGTGGCCACCACCACCGCCGGATCCCCCAGGTCGGGCAGCTTGCCCGCCACCGACACGTTGGGGTGACCCAGGACCCGGCCCGGCGTGACGTAGCCGCTCGCCGACAGCCGGCCGATCGTCAGGTCCGGGTGCTCGGTCGCCAGCCGGTCCACCAGGTCGTCGACCTGCTCGTTGGTCTGCGCGACGATCATCAGCGGCTCGCCGGTCTCCGCGATGTGCCCGGCCGCCCGGACCACCAGCGTCGACTTGCCCGCCCCGGGAGGGGAGTCGACCACCACGCCCCGGTGGCGCGGCAGGTCGGCCAGGACCGCCTCGACCACGGCCGCCGCCTCCCGCTGCGGCGACACGGCGGGAACCACGAGACGCGAGGCGGCCGGGCCGTACGGCAGCGCCTCCGGGCGCGCCTCCGGCACCACCCCGAGCACCCCCGTACGGCGCGCCCCCGGCGTCCCCCGCTGAACGCTCATGACCATTCCTCCCGCGCGTCGTCGTCATCCGGCACGTACTCCTCCGGCGGGCCGCCGTGGGTCCACGGGGTCCGCTCGGGCTCCGGCAGCGCCGCCGAGGACTGGAAGTCGTCGGTCAGCGTGGTGTAGGTGACCTGCTCGCCCGGCTCGGGCACCGCCCCCGGGGCGGCCACCTTCCCGCGGCCCATCCCCTTGGTCACCTTCAGGGTGATCTCGTCGCCGTCGATCCCGACGACCTCGGCGGCGTGGCCGCGCCGGTCGGGGCTGCCGAGCACGGCGCCGGGCGTCAGCCGCACCGGGTCGGCGGTGCGGACCGTGACCAGCGGGCGCAGCTTGCGCGAGCGGCCCTCGCCCTCGGTGTTCTCCGGATCGGAGGAGACGACCGTCCCGGCGAACGCCTCACCGGTCAGGCGGTACTCGGCCATCACCAGCGGGTCGTCGTAGGCGCGCTGCACGTCGTAGCTCGCCCGCGCCCGCTCCAGGGCCGCCAGCCGCGCCGCGGCGCCGACCGCGCCGTCCCGGCGAGCCTGCGGCGGCCCGCCCTCGGCGATCATTTCGAGGAACCGGGTGAACGACCCCCGGTCGGTCTCCCAGCGGCCGGCCACCCGCGAGCCCTCCGGCAGGGCGCGCAACAGCTCCACCGACCGCCACATCAGCCGCCAGGTCGGCTCCAGCTGGGTGCGCAGCGCCTGGGCGACGCGCTCCACCGCCCGCGCGGTCGGCGCCTCCTCGTAGGCGCGGACGGCCGGGCCGAGCACCTCGTTGTCGAACCCCGGATCGGTGGCCGGCCCGGCGGGCGGCCACAGCAGCGGGTCCTCGGCCTCCTCGGCGGCCCGCCTGCCGTCCATCCCGGCGGGCGGGTCGATCCACCCTGCCAGCGCCGCCAGGTTGGCGTCCTCCAGGGCGCTCTGCCCGGTCGCCCAGTGCGCCGACAGCGCCTCCGTCATCGACATCATCAGGCACGACCCCGGCCGTCGCGACCGGTCGGCGAAATACGTCAGCCACCGCCCGAGCAGCGGCACCGACGGATGCACCGGGTAGGGGCCGTCGGCCCGGCGGAACCGGGTGGAGCGGCCGAGCAGCCCGGCGAAGGCCGCCGCCGAGCGGTTCGGCACCAGGATCTGCGGCGCGTCCAGGCACCGCTCGTACGGGTCGCCGCCCCTGCGCTCCACCGTCTCGGTGGTCTTGGCGAACCCCTCGACGTACGGCAGCAGCACCTCGGCCAGCTCCGCGGCGAAGGCGAACCGCAGGTCGCGGTTGCGCGGCTGGGGAACCACCAGCAGCCGCGGATGGTCGGGGTCGGCGCCGACCATGGCGCCCAGCGGGGCGAGGGCCTCCCCGGCGAGCTGGAGCGGCACGAACACCATCGGGCGCGGGGCCAGGTGGCAGTGGCGGACCGTGGTGATCCGCTGCGCGGTCCCGTCGCGGACGGCCTTGAGGCGGGCCAGTGCCGTCAGCGTGCTCATCCCAGGCACTCCTCGCGCAGGCGGTGGGCCAGGCGGAGCAGGTGGGCGATCTCCTCCTGCCCCTCGGCGGGCTCCGCGGAACCCTCGGCCAGGGCGAGCGCCTCGTCCACGCCCAGGATCCCGCCGAGCTGGTCGCGCACCTGACGTCCGAGCTGGTCGGTGGATCCGCCGCAGCGGGCCTCGTCACGGCAGAACATGCACATGTCGCAGGTGGACAGGCAGTCGGGCGCGTACCGGGCCGGGACCTCGCGCAGCGCGCCGGCCACCTCCCGCGCCGGCCGGGTGGGGACCCCCTCGGAGTCTGGGGCCAGGTCGAAGGTGATCCCCGCGGGCAGCTCCTCCACCAGGTGGTCCACCCGGGTCATCCGGTCGAGCTGCCGCCGGAGCACCGCGAGCTGCCTGCGGACGTCCACCAGCGTCGCGACCGGCCGGTTGGCGAAGTTCTCCGGGCACACCAGCACCACGTCGTGCGACACCCGCTCCGGGTCGTGCCCGAGGTCGGCCAGCAGGGCGCGCAGCGCCAGCACGTACACGGCGGCCTGCCGGGCCGCCGCCGCGACCTTCTCCGGCTCGGCCTGGCCGTCGACCACCGCGAACGACTTGATCTCCACGATGTGGAAACGGCCCTCGACCTGGAAGGCCACCACGTCGGGCTCCAGATAGGAGGTCTGGCCGGCGATGCGGAGGCTGAGCAGCGGATGGTCGTAGAAGACCGCCGCGTCGTCGCCCTCGCGCGCCGCCCGGTCGATCAGGGCGCGCGTGTGGGAGTGGCGCAGGTGGGAGCCGACGCTCTCCACGTCCTGGTAGCCCACCTGTGCGATCGGCAGCCCGAGCAGCTCGCGCAGCAGCCGCAGCAGCTCGGCGCAGCCGTTCTCCTTCACCAGCGCCTCGAAGACGTTCCCGCGGGTGATCGCGAACTGCGACTGGCCGAACGGGGCCGGGAAGCCGATGTGCCGTGCCGTGAGGTCCTTGTCCACCCCGGCGGCGTCCAGCACCGCCCGGCGGGCGCAGCCCGGGTTCGCGGCCAGCGCCGCGATGGCCCTGGCGTCGTGGGCGCGGGGCGGCACCGGCCCGCGCAGCTCGTCGAGCCTGTGCCTCAACAGGCCGCCTCCTTCAACGCGCCCAGCGCGGCGGCGCCGAACAGGCGCTCCACGTCCGGCAGCCGTCCGGTCGCCCGGACCGCCACCTCGGTCCGCTGCGCCGTGTCGGCCGCCCGGTGCACCTCCAGCTCGGCCCGTGCCGCGCGGATCGCGGTCGCAGGGTCGGCCGGGGCGAAGCCCTCCGTCGCACCGGGGATGTTCTGCGCCATCCGCGTCAGCAGCCGCACCGCGCCGGGCGGCGGCTCGGGCAGCCGGGCCAGGTGCTCTGCGACGCGCACCGCCGAGGTCAGGAAGTCGACGCGCGGGCTCAGCGGCCCCAGCACCCGCAGCTCCGGGGCCCACGTGCTGACCGCGAGCAGCCCGCGGGCGGGGGAGAGGCGGTCGGTCAGCGCCGCGCACAGGTAGTACGGCCGCGCGTACGGGTCGCTCCGGAACGAGCGCTCCTCGTCCCGCCGCAGGCTGGTGAGCTGCGAGCCGCGCAGCGCGCGGGAGAAGAACGCGTCGTTGACCGCGACGATCAGCTTCGGGGCGGCGGGCACGCCCAGCAGGGCCAGGGCCTGGTGTACCTGCTCCCGGATGGGCAGCAGCGGCGCCTCCGGCTCGGGGGCCGGGAGCTCCTCGGCTCCGACGGCCCGGTCCCACTCGTGTTCCATCCGGCGCAGCTCGCCGCGGAGCGACCGGGCCAGGGAGTGCTCCTTGGCCTTGACCGCGCGGCGGACCTCGGCGCGCAGGTCGGCGATCCGCCGTTCCAGCGCGTCCAATGACTCACTCACGGCACGGAGCGTAACAGCAGTCCCATCGGTTTCCCGGGATTTCCCGGGAATTCCAGTCTTCGGGTCGCGCCGTCCGGCTTCGGGCCGCGCCCCGGCTCTCCGGGTCGCGCCACAGGTCTTCGGGCCGTGCCGTCCGGCGTCCGCCACCGGAGCGGGCGTTCCTCACCCGCCCCGGTGAGCCCCGGACCTCACCGGGGCGTGCCCGTCCCCGTCGTGGTCAGGCCCCGATCTCCGTACGGTCCCCGGACCACAGCGTGTGGAAGGTCCCCTCCCGGTCGGACCGCTGGTAGGTGTGCGCGCCGAAGAAGTCGCGCAGCCCCTGGACGAGCGCCGCGGGCAGCCGGTCCGCGCGCAGCGAGTCGTAGTAGGCCAGCGCCGTCGAGAAACCCGGCGCCGGGACGCCCGCCCCGGCCGCCGTCGCGACCACTCGCCGCCACGACTCCTGCGCCAGGCCCAGCGCCTCGGCGAACAGCGGCGCCGTCAGCAACGTCACCGGAGGGCTCTCCTGCTCGTACGCCTCGCGGATGCGGTCGAGGAAGACCGCCCGGATGATGCACCCGCCACGCCAGATCGTGGCCAGCGCGCCCGGATCGACGTCCCAGCCGTACTCCACGCTGCCGGCCCGGATCTGGTCGAACCCCTGCGCGTAGGCGATGATCTTCGACGCGTACAGCGCCCGCCGTACGTCCTCCACGAACTCCCCGCGGCCCGTGCGGTCCCCGGCCGGCGGAGCCTGCGGCGCGCCCGCGGGGCCGGGCAGGTCCCGTGCGGCCAGCCGCAGCTCCGTGTGGCCGGACACCGACCGGGCGAACACCGCCTCGGCGATGCCGCTCACCGGGACGCCCAGTTCCAGCGCGTTCTGGACGGTCCAGCGGCCGGTGCCCTTCTGCTCGGCCCGGTCGGCGATCACGTCGACCAGCGGCCGGCCGGTGACGGCGTCCACCTGCCGCAGCACCTCGGCGGTGATCTCGATGAGGTAGGACGACAGCTCGCCCCGGTTCCACTCCTCGAAGACGTCGGCGATCTCGGCCGGGCTCAGCCCGAGGACCTGCCGCAGCAGGTCGTACGCCTCGGCGATGAGCTGCATGTCGGCGTACTCGATGCCGTTGTGGACCATCTTGACGAAGTGCCCTGCGCCGTCCGGGCCGATGTGCGTGCAGCAGGGCACGCCGTCCACCTTGGCGGCGATGTCCTCCAGCAGCGGGCCCAGCGCCTCGTAGGACTCCCTGGACCCGCCCGGCATGATGCTCGGCCCGAGCAGCGCGCCCTCCTCACCGCCCGACACGCCCGTGCCGACGAAGTGGATCCCCAGCTCCCGTAGCGCCGCCTCCCGCCGCCTGGTGTCCAGAAAATGGGCGTTCCCGCCGTCGACCAGCATGTCTCCCGGCTCCAGGAGCGGGGCGAACTCCTCGATCACCGCGTCGGTCGGCGCCCCCGCCTTCACCATCACCAGGACACGCCGGGGCCGCTCCAGCGCCGCGACCAGTTCCTCCGGTGTGTCACAGGCGACGAACTCACCCTCGTGGCCGTGCTCCTTCAGCAGGGCGTCGGTCCGGTACCGCGACCTGTTGTGCACGGCCACCGTGTGCCCGTGCCGGGCCAGGTTCCGCGCGAGGTTGGCCCCCATCACGGCCAGGCCGGTGACTCCGATATGCGCCTGTGGCATCCTTCGACCTCTTCCCTGAAGACGTGCATGACGTTTTGGGGCTTATGTTCAAGGATGTCAGGGCGCGTCCGGGCCGTCAGAGGTGGAGTGTCGTCGACGCGGTGCCGATCCGCAGACCCGCCTTGAACAGGTGGGTCTTCAGCGCCTTGTTCAGCGCGCCCGCCGCGACGCCGGTGAGCTTCACCCGGATGTCGCGAGCTCGGACCACCGACCCCTCGGCCTTCAGCTTCGCCGCCGACAGGTCCAGGTCGAAGACCGGGACGCGGACCTTCGGGTCGTCGTTGACGTTGCCCGTGACCTTGCCCTTGGCCAGGTCGATGACGAAGTCCCCGACCTTGATCCGCTTACCGTTCTTCGCGTTGACGAAGGACAGGTCACCGCGGTGCTCGACCTTGCCCGCCAGCGGGTCCACGGTGGCGCGGCCGCCGGTCACAGGGAAGCCGAACGACAGCGACAGGTTGTCGCCGGAGATCCGCACGCCGGTCTTACCGGGGGAGGTGGCATAGGCGGAGAGCCCGTTCTCCAGCAGGACCCCGCCCAGGCCCCGCACGGTGGTGACCGTGGTCTGACCGCCCCTGACGGGCGCGCTCGCGGACACGGAGGCCGCCGAGGAGATGGGCGCCGCCGCGGCGGTGGCCGCAGTGACCGGAGCCTGGAGGGAGAGGGCGAGCAGCGAGCCGCCGACGGCCAGGGTGCTCAGCGTACGAAGGGTGCGCATGGGGATCTTCTTTCTCTTTACGGTGTTCCCGGTGACTCTTTGCGTCTTCGCTTCCTCTTCTCGGGATGAGCACCGGTTGGATGCACCGGAGATTGTTGTTTTCTGACGCATCCGAGACGGCCGTCCCTTCGAAAGAAGAGACGATGGTTGCCCCAACCCCCGACCGGGAGATGCCACAGAGCACCGGTCCCGACAGCGCGGAACTGGACGAGGCGTCACTCGCCGCCGGCCTGAGGTCCGGGGACGAACGCTGCCTGGCCGAGATCTACCGGCGGTGGTCTCCGATGGTCCACACGATCGCCCTGCGCTCCCTGCGTCGTGTCCCGGACGCCGAGGACGTCACCCAGCAGGTCTTCATCGCCGCGTGGAGGAGCAGGACCGGATACGACCCGGCGTCGGGCTCCCTGCCCGCCTGGCTCACCGGCATCGCCCGTTACGAGATCGCCAACCGATGGCGGCTGATCCAGCGGGAACAACGGATCTCCCAGCGTCTGGTCAGTCTGGAGGCCGATCCGCCGCAGGCTCCGTCCGCGGAGGCGGTGACCGACGGCGTCCTGCTGGCAGAGGAGCTCGGCAGGCTGGGCCAGCCACGGCGTACCATCCTTGAGCTGGCCTTCTACCAGCAGCTCACGCACGTGGAAATCGCAAGCAGACTCAACCTGCCGCTGGGAACGGTGAAGAGCCACATCACCCGAGGACTTGACCGCCTGCGCCGGCGACTGGGGGTGGACGGTGCGCCATCTGGACGCTGACACGCTCGCCCTGGTCGCCCTGGGTGAACACGAGGAGCCGGAGCACCTGAACGCCTGCGCCGCCTGCGGGACGAAGCTCGGCGAGCTTCGCCGGGTGGTCGCGGCGGCCCGGCACGATCCTCTGTCCGCCCCCGCACCCCACGTGTGGGAAGGCGTGCGAGCCGAGCTCGGGCTCTCCCCGGATCTCGTGTCCGGCGCGCCCGCCGGCCCTTCCGATCCCTTCGGCTCTCCTGACCTCTCCCGTTCTTTGGGGGACATCCCGGGCGTGCCCGCCGCCCCCCTCCGACGCTCCACGCGCGGGCGGACTGTACGGCACGCCGACACGCCGGTCCGGCGAACCCGCCTCTGGGCGCTCACCGCGGCCCTGACCGCCGGACTGCTCGCCGGAACCGGAGGCACACTCCTGATCCAGCGCCTCACATCGGAGCGGACGCCTCAGGTCGTCGCGGCTCATACGGATCTCGGCCCTCTGCCCGGCAACCGGGGGACCGGCGTGGCCGAGATCCGGACGGGGCGGGACGGCGGGAAGCGGCTCCAGGTCCGGCTCGACGACCTCCCCGCCTTCGACGGGTTCTACGAGGTGTGGCTGCTCGACCGGGATGCGAAGCGGATGATCTCCCTGGGAACGGTCGACCCCTCCGGGCGTGGTTCCTACCCACTCCCCGAAGGGGTCACGACCGCCGACTACCCGGTGGTGGACATCTCCCGGGAACCGCTGGACGGGGACCCCCGCCACTCCTCCGACAGCGTCATCCGGGGCACGCTGCCCGGTGGGTGAGGCGCGACACGGCATGCCGCTCGTCTCCGGGACGCGGAAGAGGCGAGGCACTCGGCACGCCCGCGCCGGCGAAGCGGATCCCCCGCTCCCGCGGCGCCGTGCCGCCGGTTCCGTCCAGGGTCACGCCGCGGACCTCGTCGCCGGGCTCGTGCCGGTCTTGTCATATGTCTCGTCACGGGTTTCGCCGCGGGTCTCGTCACGGCGTTCGTCGCGGGCCGGGAGCTTCTCGACGTCGCCGCGCGCCGTACGCTGGAGATCGTCGAGCAGCGCGTCCCACCTGGCGCCGACCGCGTCGAGGGAGTACGCGGAGGCCGTGCTCAGGGCGTTCCGGCCGAGGGCACGGCGCAGCTCGGGGTCCTCTATCAGCCGGGAGACGGCCCCGGCCAGGAACTCCGGCTTCTGCGGGCGCACCAGCAGCCCGTCGTGCCCATGGGTGATGATCTCCCCGGGGCCGTGCGGGCAGTCGAAGCTCACCACGGGCACGCCCTTGCTCATCGCCTCCAGGATGGTCATGCCGAACCCCTCGTAGCGGGAGCTGACGACGTACATCGACGACTTGGACAGCTCGACGCCGATCTCGCTCGAACTGCCCATGAGGAGCACCTTGTCCGTCAGACCGGCCTTCTCGATCCTGGCGCGGAGCCGATCCTCGGCCTTCTGGGTGCCTCCGCCGTAGATGCGCAGCACCCAGTCCGGGTGCTCCTCCGCGACCAGCGCCCACGCCTTGACGAGACGGTCGAAGCCCTTGGCGTGGACCAGCCTGCCGATGGCGGCCACGCTCTTCTCCTCCAGGGCCGAGACGTCACCGGCCAGTTCCGGGACGGCGTTGGGAATGCACAGCAGCCGGGCCGGAGGGTCGTTCCGCAGTGTCCTGGCGTAGTGCTCCCGGTCGGCCTCGGTGAGGGTGACGAACGCGTCGAACCTGCCGTAGCGCCGTTTGATCAGCCGCCGCATCTCGGGGGCATGGACCTCCAGCGCCACGTGCTCCTGGCCGATCGTCAGCACCTCGAGCGGCGCGAACAGCGCGGTGATCAGGTTGAATCCCGGCCGGGTGGAGATGACCACGCCGGTCCGCATGGACCGCAGATAGGCCACCAGGCGGAGGTCGGTCCACAGCGAGACGGACCCGTGCACGTTCTCCTGCTTGGGCACCAGAACGCTCGGGAAGCGCGACAGCAGGCGCGCCACCGGGCCGCGCGGACGCGTCCGGTCGTCCAGGAACGTCACCCGCACCCCCGGCGGGATCGGGAAGAACGGATGCTCGGCCGCGCGGACCACGCTGACGATCTCCACGTCGCGTTCCCTGGCGAGGTATCCCGCCAGGTTCAGCACCGTCCGGATGGTGCCGCCCATGCCGTAGGCGTGCTGGAGCAGGATTCGAACCGTTCCGGTGTCGGCCGCGGGCGCGCGCCGCACGCGCCTTTCGTTGACCGTCTCCAGCAGGCGTACCCCCGCACGCCTGACCGCCACGCGCATTCTCCCCGTCACTCGTGTCTCCCCCGTGTAGAAGTGGTTCGTATAGAAGTGATCGCTCTTACAGCCTTAAGAACCATTCCGCGTGCCTCCTGGTTGCCCGGGAACGCGAAGAACATGCTCAGACCGGTGGCAGAGCCACTGACTCGTCCCCGTGGGGACAGCCGCGTCCCCGTCCCCGCTCCGTCCTCCGCCGGAAGGGGCGATCATCCCTACGGGGCCGGCCGCCCGTCACCGGAGCGGGAACGGATCGGGGGGAGGCGTTCCCGCTCCGGGTTCGCGGGAGTGGATCGGGACGCCGATGGGAGGCGTCGAAGGTACGCCTCCTTCGGTACGCCTCCTTCCCTCGTCGGAGGGCGGCTGGAACGACGCGGCACCCCTCGTCCGGAGGGACGGTGGAACGGGGCGGCAGCGGGTGCACGGTCGATTTGACGATGCGGCCCGGTGTTCATAAAGTTCACCAGGCCCGAGGGAGACGGCGGAGCCGCCGTGATCTCGGAGCCACCCCACTGATCTGATCCGCCCGTTGGGATCTCTGTGTTCCGACGGCATTCGATTCGACTCGAATCGAATGATGGAGTAAGTTGGAGGGGTTGTCCCGGAAACGGGCGCCCGAATTCCCTTCGGGACGGTTGGATCAAAGCAAATCGCTCCGAAAGAGCGGTTTGACACGAAAAAGCCGGTCTGAAAGAATAAAGGCACAACGAAACGAACGAAACGCCCCGGAGAGACGGGCCTGAGGGTCCGGTTCGACGGTGAACGCGTCCGTTTCTTGAGAACTCAACAGTGTGCTAAAAGCCAGTGCATGATGCACAACCCCGTCCCACCCGCCTTCGGT